>NZ_AP025171.1:2196873-2929165 GCF_003402535.2 Cupriavidus sp. P-10 | reverse complement strand
ATTGGCGTGCTTCGGAATACCCGCCTTTGTACTCGAAGCCGCAAAGGTTGTCACGCAGAAACAGGTACGCTGAAGCTTAGCCTTGCTTGCCGGGGTTTTGCCGTGTCGGGACTCTCCCGACTGGCAGCTGGGGTGCGGACGGTGGGCAACCCGGCAGGGTTGTCCACGGTGCGCAACCCTGTGACTACCAGTAAACGATACCGATACGGGTTAACTACTTGTAAACCGTATACGTGAAGTTCAGCGCCTTGATTCGTAAGGGAAAAAACAACCCCAGCGAACCCGAATCTGCGGACAAACGTACTCGATTCTGCGAAGGGCCGAACCCGTATCTGCGAAAGACCGAACCTGTATCTGCGGAGTGCGCGTACTGGTTTCTGCGGGGATAACTCCGTGTTTCCACAAGCTTTTCCACAACGGCGATCGCGCAAAGCGTACCTGTTTCTGCGCCAGGCGGGGCGGTATACGCGGTTTACGCCCCGCTTACCACCGAAGTACGCCGCTGGCGGGCCCGCGGCGGGGGTTATCCCCGCAGAAAAGGGTTCGAAGCCGGGATCGCCGTCAGCCGCTCAGGGGCAAAAGCGTACCCGTTTCTGCGGCAGACCCGCCGAAGTCGTACCCGATTCTGCGCGGCGAAGAAAAACCGCCATGTATTCGCCGTTGCGTACCCATTTCTGCGGCGTACCCAATTCTGCGCCGGCACCTGAGTTCGCCTGGCCCGTGGCAAGCGTACCCATTTCTGCGCACCCGCGCCGCGCAGTCCCTGGCCGCGCCCGTACCTGTTTCTGCGTCAATGGACGGTGCCCTATGAATAGACGCCTCGCCAAGTTTCCATTATACATGGTCATGCAGAAGAAGCTAGCGCTTACACTCAACGTATACGTCAATGCGCCGCCATCTGGACGGCCGTACCCGTTTCTGCGAGCCAATGTGGGTAGCGCTCCCCTCCCAGCAGGCCCCCTTCGTAGGGGATTCCGGGTGGTGTACCCGTTTCTGCGGGAGCAGTCAGCATGGAAAAGACGTCGAGGCGTACCTGTTTCTGCGTGGCTTCCTTCAAGGCAAGACAGCATCAGGAATTTGCGCGTTGCAGCACGAGGCGTACCCGTTTCTGCGTGGCGCTCGCGCCATGCTGTGTGGATATCTCAGCGCCAGGCTGCACGTTGACGCGCCCTTGATCTGGCGGCGCCGGCGGATCGCCGCGCGCCGCCAGATCAAGGGCGTACCTATTTCTGCGGACGTTGTGGTGACGCGGAGGAGGCAGATCTGCGCCAGGCGTACCCATTTCTGCGTGGTCGCCGACGTGAGTGGAGCGCCATCTCCGCGGTGCGCGTACCCATTTCTGCGTAAGGGAAGCGCCGGCGGTCCGGGCTTGCGGCGCGGCAAGGCGTACCTGTTTCTGCGGGCCGGCCGTTTTGAGACAGGTGGGCGTGCGCCAGGACTAGCGCATGGAACGGGGGAAAGGGATGAGCGGCAGGCCTGCGCGTCTGGCGAACCCGGTGCCGCATGCCGGCGCGAGCGGCCGAAAAACAAAAAACCCCGCCGAGGCGGGGTTTTTCCGTTGCGTGGCGCGCACGTGGCGCGCCATCTGGCAACGCTTACAGCGGGGTGATGTTCGCTGCCTGCAGGCCCTTCGGGCCGTTCTTGACTTCGAACTGCACGCGCTGGTTTTCCTGCAGCGACTTGAAGCCGTCGGCGCGGATTTCCGAGAAGTGGGCGAAGAGGTCGTCACCACCTGCGTCCGGCTTGATGAAGCCGAAACCCTTGGCGTCGTTGAACCACTTGACGATACCGGTTTGCATGATCTGCTTTCCAGAAAAAGGATGTAAAAGGTCGCATGACGCACGCGCCATCCGACAGGGGAACTCAAGGAAAGGACACCATGGACAACCGAAGTACCAGACGGTGGCTAACGAATGAACTGTTGCCTCGTCGCTTGAATCTAGCCGGCTTTATACGGGGGAATGGGGCCAGCGTCAAGCTGGGGCCAGCCCCGAGCCGCCTGTCCCCGGCCGGGGCCGCGGCGCCGCGTGGCCCCTGTGCGCTGTGTATCCACTGTGGGATCATCACGCCTTTTGCATATCGCTTATTCGTGTACGCCGTGACGTATCCGGCCCATGCTGGACGAGAGTACGCTTGCCGCCTGGTGGCGCGCCACGCGGCCACGGCCGCGCCGCGACGCTGCCTGCCGCGGACACGATAACGATACCAGGAGACCAGTCATGTCGATGCCGGAACCCGCTTCCAAGCCGGGTACCCCTTCCGTCAACCCCTCGCGCGGCCAGCCGTCGCTGCTCGAGCGCCTGTTCAAGCTGCGCGAGCACCAGACCGATGTCCGCACCGAGGTTCTCGCCGGCATCACCACGTTCCTGACGATGGCGTACATCATCTTCGTGAACCCGTCGATCCTGGGCGATGCCGGCATGCCCAAGGACGCGGTGTTCGTCGCGACCTGCGTGGCCGCGGCGATCGGTACGCTGATCATGGGCTTCTATGCCAACTACCCCATCGCGATGGCGCCGGGCATGGGCCTGAATGCGTACTTTGCCTACACCGTGGTGAAGGGCATGGGCTTTCCGTGGGAGGCGGCGCTGGGCGCGGTCTTTATCTCGGGCTGCCTGTTCCTGCTGGTGACGCTGTTCCGCGTGCGCGAGATGATCGTCAACGGCATCCCGCATTCCATCCGCGTGGCGATCACCGCGGGCATCGGCTTGTTCCTGGCAATCGTCGCGCTGAAGAATGCCGGCATCGTGGCCGCCAGCCCGGCAACGCTGGTCACCATCGGCGACCTGCACCAGCCCCCGGCGGTGCTGGCAATCATCGGCTTCTTCGTGATCGTTGCGCTGGACCACCTGCGCGTGAAGGGCGCGATCCTGATCGGTATCCTGCTGACCACGCTGTTGAGCTTCGTCTTTGCCGGCAATACCTTCCACGGCGTGTTTTCCGCACCGCCTTCGCTGAGCCCGACGCTGCTGAAGCTCGATATCTCGGCGGCGTTGTCGATCGGGATCATCAATGTCGTCCTGGTGTTCTTCCTGGTCGAACTGTTCGATGCCACCGGCACGCTGATGGGCGTGGCCAACCGCGCCGGCCTGCTCAAGGCTGGCCGCATGGACCGGCTGAACAAGGCGCTGATGGCCGACAGCACCGCCATCATGGCCGGTTCGTTCCTCGGTACGTCATCGACCACTGCGTATATCGAAAGCGCTTCCGGCGTGCAGGCCGGCGGACGCACGGGGCTGACCGCGGTGACGGTGGCGGTGTTGTTCCTGGCGGCGCTGTTCATCGCGCCGCTGGCGGGCACGGTGCCGGCCTATGCCACCGCGCCGGCGCTGCTGTATGTGTCATGCCTGATGTTGCGCGAACTGCTGGAAATCGACTGGAACGACGTCACCGAAGTCGTGCCGGCGGTCATGACTGCGCTGGGCATGCCGTTTACGTACTCGGTCGCCAACGGGGTGGCATTCGGCTTCATCAGCTACGCGGCGCTCAAGCTATTGACCGGGCGCGCGCGCAGCGTGCCGGTGATGGTGTGGATCATCGCGGCGGTCTTTGTCTTCAAGTTCTATTACCTGCCGGGCCACTAAGCGTCCTGTACAGCAAGACCAGACGTGGGCGGCCCAGGCCGCCCATTTTTTTGCGTGCCCGCGTTGCCGATTCGACGGAACGCGCGCAAGGCGTACCCGTTTCTGCGTGCTGCTCGGGATCGCACGAGCAGCACGCAGCGTACCTGTTTCTGCGGGCCGCGGTTCGCTTGCATCTGCCGCCTGCGCTTGCCGTCTCGCGCACCGGCTGGAGCGCGCTACCGAGGTTGCTGCCATCACCCGTTCGGGGTGCGAAAGCGTACCCGTTTCTGCGTAGCATGCAAGCGTGGGTACGGTAGTCCGGCAACAGGGCAAACGGGTTGCAAGCCAACTCGAAATTTAGTCCGAAATTTAGTCCGAAATCCGGCTCGAAATCCGGCACGAATAACACCAGTAAACGGCTTTTCGCAGGACAAATAGGTGGTGTGCAGGCCGGCTCATACGAAAGTATGAGATTGGGTGTAGGTCACCCACTCAGGGCTGGACAAACCGCCCCAAATGCACTGAACTATAGGCGTGGCAAAGAGGGGCGCGGCAAGGCGCCCCTTCTTGACTCCGGTGCATGCGGCTGGATTGCCGGAGCACACCGAGCGCGCCTTTGGCGCCGTCCGCCAGTCCGGGGACAGCTCGGATGAGACCGCCAGGCAAGGCGGCAGGGCCACGACCAGGGAGCGTGCGGAAACACGTGCGCCACGCAGACACAAATATTCCAAGACTGACAAGTGGTATCCGCAGACGTGTAGTGCCGGGGGATGTTGTTCAACGGGGATAATCATGACCGCAGGAGAGATCCGGCGACCCGCCATCGGGCCCGTCAGGGAGTCCATAAGCCGATCCACTAGCCGATCCATTCACCACGCCTGGGCTACTCTGGGGGAAGCCGCAGGCGAAGCGCCCGCAAACCACGCCAGCCGTGACGGCGCTACCGCCGACGTGGCGGCCCTGCTGGCGGACGACAGCGCGCTCACCGACAGCGCTCGCGCCGCGGTGGAAAACCTGCTGCGCCGCCATCGCCTGCTGGAGGGCGAGCTGGCACGCCAGCGCGCCATGCTGCAGGAATGGATCCTCAGCCAGCTGACCTACAAGACGCTCTACTACCAGTACTCGGGACAGACGCCCGAGGCGCCGCGCGTAGAGCTGATGCGCGAAAAGGAAGCGGTGCGGCGACGCATCCGCGATCAGCTCCAGGGGGGCACCGGCTATCTCGCCGCGCCCGAGGAGCAGTCCCGCAGTCTGTCCACCTCGTGATACCGACGTTGCTCGCGGGCGCCAACCCGCAGCCAGTCCAGCCCCAGTCCGCGCCACGGCCACAGGCCCCGGCGCAGTCCACGGGTGCCGGAACAAAGAACAAGCCAAACGTCCGGGAGATCGTGATGGACCGACTGTGCAAGGCGTCACGCACTGCACAGATCGTGGTCGTGTCGCGTCATGAAGATTTTGGTTTTGACCCGTCCAGCTTCGGCCCGGGATGGGAATTCCGCCGCGTGCAGCAGGTCCGCGACGTCGAACGCGTGGTGCGCGCGAGCCCGCCCACCGCTGCCGTGATCGACCTGCAGGCGGAATACAGCGATGCCGAGTTTGGCCAGCTCGAACTCGCGCTGCAGCATCTGCATGTCACCTGGGTGGCCATCACTTGCGACGCGATGCTTGCAGACGAGCGCGTGCGCCGGCTGATCCGCGATTACTGCGTGGACTACGTGCGCACGCCGTTCTCGGTGCAGGAGCTGATCTACACGCTCAAGCACGCGCACGGCATGGCATCGCTGCATGGTGCACGCGTGCAGGAGACTGCGTCGCGCGGCACCATGATCGGCGAGTGCGCGACCATGCGCGCCATGTTCCGCTCACTGGCCAAGGTGGCGCACAACGAGGCGCCGGTGTTTATCTCCGGCGAATCGGGCACCGGCAAGGAGCTGGCCGCGCAGGCGATCCACGATGCCTCGAGCCGGCGCAAGGGGCCGTTCATCGCCATCAACTGCGGCGCCATCCCTTCGCACCTGGTGCAGTCGGAACTGTTCGGCTACGAGAAGGGCGCGTTCACCGGTGCCAACCAGCGCAAGGTCGGCTGGATCGAGCAGGCGCAGGGCGGCACGCTGTTCCTCGACGAGATTGGCGACCTGCCGCTGGAAAGCCAGGTGGCGCTGCTGCGTTTCCTGCAGCAGGGCACCATCACGCGCCTGGGCGGTCACCAGTCGATCCCGCTGAACCTGCGCATCATCTCGGCCACGCACGTGGACCTGGTGGCGGCGCAGGCCGACGGACGCTTCCGCTCTGACCTGTTCCACCGGCTGTGCGTGCTGACGCTGAGCATCCCGGCGCTGCGCGAGCGCGGCGAGGACATCCTGCAGCTGGCCAACGCCGTGCTGACCGAGCACGGCCACGAGGCGCACCGGCGCATCCGCGGATTCTCGGCATGCGCGACCCAGGCCATGATGCAGTACGCGTGGCCGGGCAATGTGCGCGAACTGATCAACCGCGTGCGCCGGGCCATCGTGATGACCGACAACCGCAAGATCACGGCCGAGGATCTGCAGCTGCATGGCGGCGCAGAGCTGCCGCGCAAGACCCTCGACGCGATCCGCGAGGAGGCCGAGCGCGAGGCGATCCGCAACGTGATGGCCAGTCATGGCTTCCACGTGGTGCCGGCCGCGCGCGAGCTCAACGTGTCGCGCGTGACCTTGTACCGGCTGATGCACAAGCACAATATCCGCGTGGAAAGCCAGCCGGCCGCTGGCGACTAGGCTCGCGGCCCGTCGCCGCCCTTGGCGGCGGTGCGCCAGGCAGCGCGCCACAGGAAAGGGGAACCGCCGACGTCCGCTCGCCGGTTCCGCCTTTCCTCGTGCCCGCTGGCACGTCAGCGCACAACCGCGCGGGCCTGGCCGGCCCCGCTCCCGCCGCCGGCCCCATCCGCCGGGGCGGCCGCGAGGTTCATGCTGATCTTGCCGCGTGGCGTGCGCGGCGGGTTGTTGTCATCCCGTTGCAACCACGGCGGCGCGTCGCGCCGGTCCGGGTAGTCGCGCGCCTGCCGGCCGCCTTGCGGAGTCCCAGGCGCGGCCGCGCCTGGCGTGGTGTCTTGCTGCATATGCAGTTCGCCCCAGGCCCAGCCGAAGCCGCGCACGTAGACATCGTTGCTGACCGCCGCGTGGCTGTTGGCGCTGGCGTCGTCAGGCCGGTCGAACCAGGCGTAGCTGGCTGCCACGGCAGGGGCCGAGAAGACTGCCAGGGCAGCCAGGGTGGCCCCGGCGGCCAGCGCGCTTGCGGCAGGAATTGCGGCTCTCATGGCATCTCCTCCTTGTGGAAAAAAGTGCCCGCCGGGGGACGGAGCACAAATCCGCGCGGACACACCGGTCGGCATGCCCGCATGATTCCGGAACAACTCCCGCTCAGGCGCGCCGCTTCCCGGCCGGGCGTCCGCAGGCTGCGCGCGTGCAGGCCGGATCCCTGGCCCGGCGCGCACCCCCGGGGCAGGGTGCGCTCGCCGTGGCCAGTTGCGCCGGCTCGACCCGCTCGCGCGGGTAGGGCAGAAGTGGCGGCGAAAGCAGGTCCGTCACCGAAGGCGGGGGGCCCGCCAACCGGTATGAGCGCCGGCGCGCCGTCATGCGTGAGGGCGGATGACGCATGGCTGGTCTCTCTCCGCAGTAGTGGCTGGTTGATGGTAATGACGCGTGCGGCGTCCCTGCAGATGCTGAGCGACAAGTGTGCCAAGGGCCGCAAAGGCTTGTGCCATGCGGGTTTGCGGCCTGCCTGCGGGCGCCACGCACGGCTGAGACGGCGTCAGGGAACCATTCGGTTTCGCCGTTGCAACGCGTGCGCCGAGCGCCACCGCTGGCCGGGCGCGCGCATGTGCGGGCTCGGTCGCCTGACACGCGCGCCGGGTGCGGGATAACACGCCCACGGAGGGGCGAATTCGCCGCACTGCACCGAGTTGCATGTTTGAAACCGGCGTTACGTCAGTCTTGCATTGGCGTAACAGCCTGGAACAGCGACGAGCGTACTGCCCCGCGCCGGCCCCGCGTTAGCGAGGCAATTCCCGGCGCGGTACGCAGAAACGGGTACGCCGCAGGCGTCCCTCGTGGCAGCCGCTGCCGCGATCGTCAGCGAGACTGGCCCGGCGGGCTGGGTGCCGCCGGCGGGGTGGGGGCAGCGGAGGACGAGGTCGTGGCAGTGCCCGAGATGGGTTTGGGTCCGGGCTGGCTGCGCTCACAGCCGGCAACGCCGAGCATCCCGACCACGAGCATGGCGGCCACCGGTCGTGCGGAGAGGAAACGGGTCACGGATGCCTCCTTGCGCCGGCGCGCGGCACGGGATGCGCCGGCAGGTGTGCCTGGTCTTACTGTAGCAGGTCGCCTTGGGGGCGCTGCCTTGGGCAAGCTGCGCAATGCGCAGTATGATGAACGCAAGCACCCTCGCTGCCGGAGCGTCCCGTGGCCGCTCGCGCCAGGCGTTCCGGCTACCCGCCCCTGCGCAGCAGGGCTCCGAACCGGGCAAACCCAGGCCGTGAACGACAACACCGAACACCAACCCGCATCATCCTCTGGCAGCGGCACTCCGCAGCCGCGACCCCACCGCCCGCTCTGGCTGCCGGACCGCCACACCGCCGCGCGCACGCTGCGCGTGGTCACCGCGGCGGTCACCTCCTGGTTCGACCACCGCGCCGCCAGCAAGGGCGCGGCGCTGTCCTTCTATATGCTGTTCTCGCTGGCGCCGATCCTGGTGCTGGTGATCTCGATCGCCGGTCTGTTCTTCGGCGCCGAGGCGGCGCGCGGCGAGATCTTCACCCAGATCGAAGGGCTGGTCGGCGAACAAGGCGCCGTGGCGATCCAGCAGATCCTGGCAGCCACACACCGCGCCGGCGGCAGCGGCATGGCCACCCTGATCGCCATGGGCATCCTGTTTGTCGGCGCCACCAGCGCCTTTGCCGAGCTCAAGAGCAGCCTCGATGACATCTGGCATGTGCCGGTGCCCAAGACCGCCGGCTGGCAGACACTGCTGCGGGCGAGGCTGCTGTCGTTCAGCCTGGTGCTGGTGCTGGCCTTCATGCTGCTGGTGTCGCTGATCGTCAATGCCGCGCTGGCGGTGGTCGAGCGCATCTGGGGCGAGCTGTGGACGCAGTCCTGGTTCGCCCCGGTGGCCGACGTGATCTCGACGGCGTTTTCCTTTGCGGTCGTGACCGCGCTGTTCGCGGTGATATTCAAGATGTTGCCCAACGCGCGCATTGCCTGGCGGGACGTGACCATGGGCGCCATCATTACCGCGCTGCTGTTCTCGGTGGGCAAGCGGCTGATCGGCCTCTACCTGGGCAATAGTGCCGTGGCCTCCTCGTATGGCGCGGCGGGCTCGGTGGTGGCGCTGATGTTGTGGATCTACTACTCGGCGCAGATCTTCTTCTTCGGCGCCGAGCTGACACGCCAGTACGCGCTGCAGTTCGGCAGCCTGCGCGGCGTGCCAGGCATGGCGGGGGAGGCGGGCGGCAAGGGTGAAGGCAAACCCCCGGCCTGGCCCGTGAACCGGTAAAATAGCGCCCCATTCCTTCCGTAAGTCCCGCAGGGCCCGGCGCAAGTGCCGCCTGCGGCGGCGCCGGTCCGGGTGCCGGCTCATGCCGCACCCTCCACTTATTCCCAGCCAGAATCCGCTGCCGTGAGCTCGCTCGTATCCGAAATTGCGCGTCGTCGCACCTTTGCCATCATCTCCCATCCCGACGCGGGCAAGACGACCCTGACCGAAAAGCTGCTGTGGTTCGGCGGCGCGATCCAGGTCGCCGGCGAAGTGCGCGCGCGCAAGGCCGACCGCCATGCCACGTCCGACTGGATGGAGCTGGAAAAGCAGCGCGGCATCTCGGTAACTTCGTCGGTGATGCAGTTCCCGTACCGCCGCGGGGGTGACAGCAGCAGCGCCGACGGCAGCGCGCAGGAGAGCATCGTCAACCTGCTCGACACGCCGGGCCACGAGGACTTCTCGGAAGACACCTACCGCACGCTGACCGCGGTCGAC
This sequence comes from Cupriavidus sp. P-10, assembly GCF_003402535.2. Lineage (NCBI taxonomy): Bacteria > Pseudomonadati > Pseudomonadota > Betaproteobacteria > Burkholderiales > Burkholderiaceae > Cupriavidus > Cupriavidus sp. P-10. Next base: position 2,919,593 of record NZ_AP025171.1, on the reverse strand, counting down.
TCGGCCGTGATGGTGATCGACTCGGTCAACGGCGTGGAAGCGCAGACCATCAAGCTGCTTAACGTCTGCCGCCTGCGCGACACGCCCATCCTCACCTTCATCAACAAGCTCGACCGCGAGGGCCGCTCGCCGATCGAACTGCTCGACGAGATCGAGGAGGTGCTGCAGATCCAGTGCGCGCCGATGACCTGGCCGATCGGCATGGGCAAGCAGTTCCGCGGCGTGTATCACCTGATTGACGACAAGGTTCAACTGTTCGACCCGAAGGGCGACAAGGGCACCGCGGCGATCCTGGACGGCCTGGACAACCCGGAGCTGGACCGCATCCTGGGCAGCCAGGCTGACGAGCTGCGCGTCGAGATCGAGCTGGTGCGCGGCGCCTCGCATACCTTCGACAAGGAAGCTTTCCTCAACGGCAAGCAGACCCCGGTCTACTTCGGCTCGGCGATCAACAACTTCGGCGTGCAGTCGCTGCTGGACGCGCTGTGCGAGCTGTCGCCGCCGCCGCTGGCGCGCAATACCGACACGCGCGTGGTCGAGCCGAACGAAGGCAAGTTCACCGGCTTCGTCTTCAAGATCCAGGCCAACATGGACCCGCGCCACCGCGACCGCATCGCCTTCGTGCGCGTGTGCTCGGGCCGCTTCGAGCGTGGCATGAAGCTGCTGCACGTTTCCGCCGGCAAGACCGTGGCGATCAACAACGCCATCACCTTCATGGCGCAGGACCGCAACACGACCGAAGAGGCCTACGCCGGCGACATCATCGGTGTGCCCAACCACGGCACCATCCGCCTGGGCGATGTCTTCACCGAGGGCGAGCCGCTCAAGTTCACCGGCATCCCGTCGTTCGCCCCGGAATTCTTCCGCCGCGCGCGCCTGAACAACCCGCTCAAGGTCAAGCAGCTGCAGAAGGGCCTGCAGCAGCTGGCGGAAGAGGGCGCGACGCAGATGTTCCGTCCGCTCGTCTCCAACGACCTGGTGCTGGGTGCGGTCGGCATCCTGCAGTTCGACGTGGTCGCGCACCGGCTTGAGCACGAGTATGGCGTCGATGCCATCTTCGAATCGCACGAGTGCGCCACCGCGCGCTGGCTCAAGGGCACTCCCGCGGAAATCGAGAAGCTGATCGCCAAGGCCGGACACAACGTTGCGCTGGACGGCGCGGGCGACCATGTGTACCTGGCGCCGAGCATGGTGAACCTGCGGCTGACGCAGGAGCGGTTCCCGGAGCTGCAGTTCCTGGAAACGCGCGAGATCGTCTGACGATCCCATCCCGGAGAAAGCAAAACGGCTCGCCATGGCGAGCCGTTTTGCTTTTCCGAGGGGAGCCACCCCTCAGCCAGGCGTCGACTCAATACGCCAGCGACGCCTGGATATAGAACGTGCGCGGCATCCCCACGTACTTGCCCGCATTGTTGTCCGTGGAGCGCGTGAAATAGCGCTTGTCGAACAGGTTCTTCACCCCCACGGCCACCTTCAGGTTCTGCGCCGACTTGCCGAAGTCGTAGCCCAGCCGCATGTTCAGCAGCGCGTAGCCCGGGATATCGCCCAGCGCCCCATTGGCGCTCTCGGCGGTCTGGTACGTGGTCGACGTGCTCGGGTCGCCCGGCGAATGCTGCTTGGACTGCGCATAGCCGTCGACATTGAAGGCCCAGCGGTTGCGCGCATAGCGCATGCCCACGGTGGCCACATGGCGCGAATAGAACGGCAGGTCGCGCCCGGCAAAGTTGCCCTGGTTGTAGGTCGCTTCGGTGAAGGTGTAGGTGGCGTATGCCGACAGGCCGGCCAGCGACTTGTCGAGCGCGCCGAAGTCATAGCGCAGCGACGATTCCACGCCGCGGTGGATGGTGGCGCCGAGGTTGGTCCACGCATCCGGCGCGCCGCCGGTGCCGCCGCGCAGCTGCAGCTCGTCGTCGAAGTCGATGTTGAACAGCGTCAGCTCGCCGCCCCAGCCGTTGGCGTTGAAGTGCGTGCCGATTTCGTACGTCTTCGCCTTTTCGGGCGTCAGGCCGTTGGTGGTCTGCGCGATCTGGAAGTACTGCAGCGGCCCGAACGAGACACCCGCGTTGGCGAACAGCTTCCACTGGTCGCTGACGTGGTACATCACCGCCAGCGACGGCAGCGGCTCGTTGGACGAGACATCGTTGCGCGCGCCGGTGAAGTTGTCGGTCACGTACGAACGGATGAACTCGTAGCGCAGGCCAGGCGTGATGGTCCAGCTGCCGACGTTGATGGTGTCGTCGATGTAGACGGCATTGGCGGTGGTGCCGCCGGTGCGCGACTGGTACACCGGCGACGGCAGCGTGGTCGGATCGATGGTGCCCGGGGTGTAGAACACCGTGCGCGAGGCCTTCTCGTCGCTGGCTTCGCGCAGGAAGCGGTAGCCGACGCTGACCTCATGGCTCATGTTCTCGCCGCGGAACAGCTGTGAGTAGCGAGGCTCGATCGCAAACGTGTGGTAGTTGCGCGGCGCCGAGGTCAGGCGGCGCAGGTTGGCCTGCGCGCCGGTGCCTTGCTGCTCGATATTGCTGCCACGGAAGCTGTCGGTGTAGTACGTCAGCACCTCGAACTTGCGGTTGTTGTCGTTGTGGCTGTACTTCAGGCTGAAGTCGTTGCGGCGGCCGTCGAAATTGTCGTAGGGCCGCACCGACTGGAACGGGTCGGCCGCGTACTGCGCCGGCGTCAGGCCGCCGGGCATGCCGGCCCTGCCCTCGTAGTAGTGGAAGGCCGCGGTCAGTTCGTCGGTCTTCGAGATCCGGTAGTTGCCCTTGAGCATCAGGTCGTCGATATTGACGTGGTCGTTGCTCTCGCGATAACCGTTGCCATGGATGCCCGAGTACAGCAGCGCGCCGCCCAGCCCGTTGTCGTTGGTGCCGCCGATGAACGCCGTCGGATTGGTCTTGACGTTGCCGCCGTGGCTGTAGATGTCGGTCGACACCGAGGCATCGGCCGCGAAGGTCTTCGGGATCGACCGCGTCGCGAAGTTGATGATGCCGCCCACGTTCTGCGGGCCGTAGCGCACCGAACCCGCGCCGCGCACCACGTCGATGCTTTCCAGGTTGCCCAGCGACAGCGGTGCCATCGACAGCTGCGGCTGGCCATAGGGCGCCACCGCCAGCGGCACGCTGTCCATCAGGATGGTCGAGCGCGGCGACAGGCGCGAAGTCAGTCCGCGCACGCCCACGTTCAGCGACACATCGCTGCCGCCGGTGCCGTTGTTCTCCTGCACCTGCACGCCGGGGACGCGGCGCAGCACCTCGCGCACGTTGTTGGCGCCGGCTTCCTGGAAGGTCACGCGGTCGACGATGGTGCGGGCGCCGGGGTGCTCCAGCACCTTGGCTTCATCCGCGTTGTCGAGCCAGTTGCCCACCACGGTGACGGCGTTGAGGGTGGTTTCCGCATTGGCGTTGCCAGCGGTGGTGGCCGTGGCGGCAGTCTGGGCGTGGGCGGGGAGGGCGAACAGCAGGGCGGCGCCGAAGGCACCGGCGGTGAGACGGAATGCGGGCTGCAAGATGAGAGTCCTGGAAAGGCAGCGCATTCCACCGGACGGATGCGCCGAATGGGGCCGGATTATAGGTGCGAGTGATTCTCAGATGCGATTAGTCAGATCAAACTCGGGGCGTTTGTCGCATCCATGCATCACGATTGATACATTTGCAGCACAAAATGTGGCAAAAAGAGCACGTCTACCGGCTATTGGATCGTGACGCATGCATGTGTATGCACTAATTCAGCGGTCACCGTAAAATCGAGGCTTTATGCCGTCGCCTTGCCGCCATGATTGCCGTCGCGATTGCACCGCCGCGATTGCGGCCGCGCTTGCCTTCGGTATCGCTGTGGCGCCTGCATGGCGCCCCCTCGCTGTCTGACCCCGCCTCCCGCAATTCATGTCTTCCCCTGCCACCGTCCCGGCCGCCGAGCCGGATAGCGTCTTCGGCGATGCCACGTTCCGCCGCTACTGGTTCGCCCGCTTGTGCACCACCATCGGCTATCAGATCTTTACCGTGGCAGTCGGCTGGCAGATGTACGACCTGACGCGCGACCCGCTGATGCTGGGCATGGTCGGGCTGGTGCAGTTCCTGCCGTCGGTGGTGCTGATCCTGATGTCCGGCCACGTTGCCGACCGCTTTGACCGGCGCCGCATCGTGCGCTCCTGCCAGTCGATCGAGGCGCTGCTGGCCGCCGGCATGGCCGTGGCCAGCCTCACCGGCTGGATCGACAGCCATCACATCTTTGTCTTCGTCGCGCTGATCGGCGCCACGCGCGCGTTCGAGAACCCCACGCTGCAGGCGCTGCTGCCCAGCGTGGTGACGCCGCGCCAGCTGCCGCGCGCGGTGGCGCTGGCCAGTTCCGCAGGGCAGACCGCGATCATCATCGGCCCGGCCATCGGCGGCTTTGCCTACGTGGCAGGTCCCGGCGTGGTGTACGCGCTGAGCGCGACGCTCTTCGTCATCGCCGCGGTGCTGGTCAGCGGCATCAAGCTGCGCCAGGCCGCGCAGCGGCTGACCGCACCGGTCAGCGTGAGCACGGTGTTTGCCGGCTTTGCCTATATCCGCCGCCGGCCGGTGCTGCTGGGCGCGATCTCGCTCGACCTGTTCGCGGTGCTGCTGGGCGGCGCGGTGGCGCTGCTGCCGATCTATGCACGCGATATCCTGCATACCGGGCCGTGGGGCCTGGGCCTGCTGCGCTCGTCGCCGGCGGTTGGCGCGCTGGTGATGGCGCTGTGGCTGGCGCGCCACCCGCTGAACCGTCGCGCCGGGCGCATCATGTTCGGCGCGGTTGCGCTGTTCGGCGTCGCCACCGTGGTGTTCGGGGTATCGACATGGCTGCCGCTGTCGATGGTGGCGCTGGTGGTGCTGGGGGCCTCGGACATGATCAGCGTGGTGGTGCGCTCGACGCTGGTCCAGCTCGATACGCCGGACGACATGCGCGGGCGTGTCGGGGCGGTCAACTCGGTGTTCATCGGCGCCTCCAACCAGCTGGGCGAATTCGAATCCGGCGTGACCGCGGCGCTGTTCGGCCCGGTGGGTGCCGTGATCCTCGGTGGGGTCGGCACGCTGCTGGTGGTGGCGGTGTGGATGCGGCTCTTCCCGGCGCTGGCCTCGCGTGACCGGCTGCACGAACACGTCGCCTGAAAGTCGGCGGGCAAGCCGCCCGCCCTGAAATCCGCCGCTGCGGCCATTCTGAAGCCGGGGCAGCCTGCAAAGCGTACCCGTTTCTGCGTGACCCGCGGCGCCCTGCCGGCGGTATAGTCCAGCGGTGTGCGGCGGTCTTCCGCGCCAACTTTCGTCGCTGAAAGTCGCCGCCACGCTCCGTCCCGACACACCTCTCACTGCCGATCCGCGCCGCCAGATGGCCGCCCCGTCCGACCCGCTCCAGCGCCACGCCGTCTTTGCCGCGCTCACCGGCTCGCGCGCTTCGCTCGAGCGCGCCGCGGTGCTGGGCGACGGCCTGGGCCTGGCGCTGTGGCGCAACCGGGACGACGACACGGCCAACGCCCATCCCGGCCACCACACCCTGTCGGTCTACCTGGATCCTGCGGGCGCGGCTAGAGCGCGCCCGTCACCTGCTGGACGAACCGCGCCTTGGATTGAACGAAGTGGCGCCGGCTTCGGCTCGACCAGCCACCTGAGCCACCGTTTCCGTGTCGCGTTCGGGGTCACGCCCGGCACCTGGCGCGCGGCATTGTCGCCCTCCGTGTGATTCGCCGCGAGCCCTTGCCGGATAAGGGCTGGCGCGGCGGCGCGCGCACTCGTTCCAGATTGCGTGGGAAACCAATTGTCGCTTGGGCTGTCACCTCCACTGTGGCGCGTGCCACGCCTTTGTCGGCGATCGTCTGACATCGGGTGCTAAAAATCCGCTAATTACCGGGAGGTTTTGATAGTCATCGGCTCTCGATGAGACACCGCATTCCCGGGGGCAGCACGCAGAAACGGGTACGCTCGCCGCCGCAGACCAACAAACCACAAACGGAGTCGCCCTCATGGACCTGAACTTCATCGATGCCAACAAACTGGAGGCGGGCTGGGCCTACCTGGTCCAGTTCGCCATCAACCAGGGCATGAACTGCCTGGCCGCGATCCTGATCCTGCTCGCCGGCTGGTGGCTGTCCGGACGCGTGGCCAACGCGTCCCGGCGCGCGCTGAGCGGTACGCACGTGGACGAGACCATGCGGCCGCTGCTGGCCAATGCACTGCAGTGGATGGTGCGCGTGCTGACCATCGTGCTGGTGCTGTCGCAGTTCGGCGTACAGACCGCCAGCATCATCGCCATGCTGGGCGCGGCCGGCCTCGCCATTGGCCTGGCGTTGCAGGGCACGCTGCAGAACATTGCCGCGGGCATCATGCTGGTGCTGCTGCGGCCGTTCCGCGTCGGCCAGTACATCGATGCGCAGGGCGTGGCGGGCACGGTGCGCGAGACGGGCCTGTTCATGACCGAGTTGACCACTTTCGATGGCGTCTGCCTGCGCGTGCCCAACGGCAAGCTGTGGGGCAGCGCCATCACCAACTACAGCGAAAACGCCACGCGCCGCGCCGATATCGAGGCCACGGTGACGTTCGACAGCGATGTGCAGCACAGCCTCGAAGCACTGCGCGGGATGCTGGCGCGCGAGCCGCGCCTGTTGTCCGAGCCGCGCCCCGAGGCCATGGTGGTCAACTACACGCAGCAGGGCATCACGCTGAACGTGCGCTACTGGACCTCGAATGACGACTACTGGAACGTGCGCTTCGCCTTCTACGAGCGCATCAAGCAGGTGCTGGAGCAAGCGGGCAGCAAGCTGGCGGTGCCGATCCAGGAGCTGCACGTGCCGGGTACGGGCTCAGTGCCGGGCGCCGTGAAGGTGTCCGAGGGCGCGCCGGCACCGGCGTCGGCACCGGCGTCCGCGTCGGCGCCGGGCGCGGCGCACGCGCGCACCGCAGGCGCCGCGCCGCGCCAGCCGGTGCAGCGGCTCGGCTAGGCGGCGTTGCCTTCGTCGGAAAACAGCGTGCAGGCGCCGCTTTCGGCGGTGCTCACGTTGCAGCGGAAGGACGCGAACAGGTCGCGGCCAACGCCGTGCCGGTTGGCACTGAGGTCGGGGTTGGCGGCCTCGCGCGCGCGCCATTCGTCTTCCGGCACCAGCACGTCGAGCACGCCCGCGGGCGCGTCCACGCGCATCATGTCGCCGGTGCGCACGCGCGCGAGCGCGCCGCCGCGCAGCGCTTCGGGACAGACATGGATCGCCGCCGGCACCTTGCCCGATGCACCCGACATGCGCCCATCGGTGACCAGTGCCACATGGAAGCCGCGGTCCTGCAGCACCGTCAGCGTCGGCGTCAGCTTGTGCAGCTCGGGCATGCCGCAAGCGGCCGGGCCCTGCCACGGCAGCACCGCGACGAAGTCGCGCTCCAGTTCGCCGCGCTTGAACGCGTGCAGCACGTCGTCCTGACGTTCGAACACGATCGCTGGCGCCTGCACCACCTGGTGCTCGGGCTTGACCGCCGAGGTCTTGATGACCGCGCGGCCCAGCTTGCCGTCGAGCACCTTGATGCCGCCGTCCGGCAAGAACGGCTGGCCGGCGCCGCGCACGATGCTGTCGTCAAGCGGCGCGGCCGGGCCGTCGATCCAGCCGAGCTTGCCGTCGCGCAGCACGGGCTCGCGTGTGTAGTCCTCCAGCCCGCGGCCGAAGATAGTGGTCACGTCGTCGTGCAGCAGTCCCAGCGACAGCAGCCCGCGGATCACCACCGGCAGCCCGCCGGCGGCCTGGAACTGGTTCACGTCGGCCTTGCCGTTGGGGTACACGCGCGCCAGCAGTGGCACTACCGCGGACAGCTCATCGAAATCGTCCCACCCCAGCACGATGCCGCCCACGCGCGCCATCGCGATCAGGTGCAGCGTGTGGTTGGTCGAGCCGCCGGTGGCGAGCAGCCCGACGACGCCGTTGACGAAGGCGCGTTCGTCCAGCACTTCGGCCACCGGCGTGTAGCGCTCGCCGCCATGCACCAGCTTGAGCGCCTGGCGCGCCGACTCGCGCGTCAGCGCCTCGCGCAGCGGCGTGCCGGGGTTGACGAAGGCGGTGCCCGGCAGGTGCAGCCCCATCATTTCCATCAGCATCTGGTTGGAATTGGCGGTGCCGTAGAAGGTGCAGGTGCCGGGGCCGTGATAGGAGTGGGTCTCGGCTTCGAGCAGTGCTTCCCTCCCGATCTTGCCCTCGGCGTAAAGCTGGCGCGTGCGCGCCTTTTCATCGTTGCTGATGCCGGTGGTCATGGGCCCGCCCGGCACGAACACCGCGGGCAGGTGGCCGAACGACAGCGCGCCCATTACGAGTCCCGGCACGATCTTGTCGCACACGCCCAGGTACAGCGCGGCGTCGAACATCTGGTGCGACAGCGCCACGGCCGCGGCCAGCGCAATCACGTCGCGCGAAAACAGCGACAGGTCCATGCCGTCCTGGCCCTGCGTCACGCCATCGCACATCGCCGGCGTGCCGCCCGCGAACTGCGCGGTGCCGCCGGCCTCCAGCGCAGCCTCCTTGATCCACTGCGGATAGGCCGCCAGCGGCTGGTGCGCCGACAGCATGTCGTTGTAGGCGGAGACGATCGCCAGGTTGGGGCGCTCGTCGGCCTTCAGGCGGATCTTGGCTTCGTCAGGCATCGCGGCCACAGCGTGGGCCAGGTTGGTACACGAAAGCTGGGCGCGTTCCACTTTCTGCCCGGCCATGGCGCGGGTCCGGTCCAGATACGCCTGGCGCGTGGCGGCACTGCGGGAGACGATGCGGGCGGTGACCCGCTCGAGCACTGGATGACGTGGCATGGGGTTCTCCTGCGGGGGAGCTTTCAGCCTAGCGCACTTTGCGGGTCGCTGCACGCCGCAGGGCGTCCCGCGCCCCCCCAGGCGATCCACGCAGAAATGGGTACGCTTGCCTCGCCAAGCCGTAGCGACTCACGTAAACTGGCCGCAACACGGCCCGCCATCGCGCGATGGCCGCGACAACTCGAATCCTCAAGGAGCGCAGGGTGAGCATGCCTGATTTCGACATGGTGCTGTTCGGCGGCACCGGCGACCTGGCGCGGCGCAAGCTGCTGCCTTCCCTGTTCGATGCGCATCACGCCGGCCTGCTGAATCCGGCGGCGCGCATTCTCGCCACCGGCAGCCAGCCGCTGTCGACCGCTGACTACCTGGCGTCCCTGGAACAGACCGTGCGTCCCGCACTGGCGCATGCGCCGCCTGAGTCATGGGACAGGTTCTGCCAGCGCATCATCTACGTGCAGGCCGATGCACGCGTGCCGGCGCATTTCGATGCGCTGGCCGACAAGGTGCTGTCGCGCAAGCCCGAAGTGGTGGTGTGCTATCTCGCCACCGCGCCGGACCTGTTCGTGTCGATCTGCGAGCAGTTGGCGCGTACGGGCCTCAACACCCGCACGGCGCCTAACGTACGCATCGTGCTGGAAAAGCCGCTGGGCCATGACCTCGAATCGAACGAGGCGATCAACTCGGCGGTGGCCAACTACTTTGCCGAGGAGCAGATCTATCGCATCGACCATTACCTCGGCAAGGAGTCGGTGCAGAACCTGATGGCGATCCGCTTCGGCAATGCGCTGTTCGAGCCGCTGTGGCGGCGCGAGTGGGTGCAGGACGTGCAGATCACGATCGCCGAAGAGCTCGGCGTGGAAACACGCGGCGATTTCTACGACCACACCGGCGCGCTGCGCGACATGGTGCAGAACCACCTGCTGCAGCTCTTGTGCATGGTGGCGATGGAGCCGCCGGCCAGCCTCTCCGAAGACGCCATCCGCGACGAGAAGATCAAGATCCTGAAGGCGCTCAAGCCGATCACGCCGCAGGACGTCGCCGAGAAAACCGTGCGCGGCCAGTACCGCGCCGGCGCCATCGGCGGCAAGCCGGTGCCGGGCTACACGGACGAGGCCGGCATCGCGCCCGACAGCCGTACCGAAACCTTTGTCGCGATCAAGGCCGAGATCGCCAACTGGCGCTGGGAAGGCGTGCCGTTCTACCTGCGCACCGGCAAGCGCATGCAGGCGCGCGTGGCCGAGATCGTGATCCACTTCCGCGACGTGCCGCATGCGATCTTCCCGCGCCCGCTGACGCTGTCGCCGCAGAACCGGCTGGTGATCCAGCTGCAGCCCGAGGAAAGCATCCGGCTGTACTGCCTGGTCAAGCAGCCCGGCGACACGCTCGAGCTGACGCCGACCTCGCTCGACCTCGACTTCGCCAACTCGTTCAAGGTGCGCCGCGCCGGCGCCTACGAGCGGCTGTTGCTGGACGTGATCCGCGGCCGGCTGGGTTTGTTCGTGCGCCGCGACGAGCAGGTGCAGGCGTGGCGCTGGGTCGAGCCCATCATCGATACCTGGGAAGCGAGCACGGTCCCGCCCAAGCCTTACACCGCCGGCACCTGGGGCCCGGCCGCATCGTCGGCGCTGATGTCGCGCGACGGCGCGCTGTGGCACGAAGAAGCCTGAACCAGAGGAAACGACATGCGCCTGTTCGAACATCCCACCCCGATGGACCAGGCCGAGGCCCTGGCCATCTCGATCAGCAATGCGCTCGAGCTCGCCATCCGCGTCAACGGCTGGGCGGTGCTGGCGGTCTCCGGCGGGCGCTCGCCGGTGCCGATGTTCGAGCGGCTGCGCTACCGCCCGCTGCGATGGGAAGCGGTGACGGTGACGCTGGTCGACGAGCGCGTGGTGCCGCCTGACCACCCCGACAGCAATGCCGCGCTGGTGCGGGCGCACCTGCTGCGCGAGGCCGCCGGCAGTGCCGCCTTCATTCCGCTGGTGGCCGATGGGCAGGACGTGGCCGACCCGGCCGCGGCGGTGGCGCGCGCGAATCGCGCGTTCCGCCAGCCCGACGTGGTGGTGCTTGGCATGGGCGAGGATGGCCATACCGCGTCGCTGTTCCCGGACGCACCCGAGCTGCAGGACGCGCTGAGCGACCCGCAGCCCGCCTACCTGCTGGCGCACCCGGGCGCCGCGCCGCATGCGCGCATCACGCTGAACCTGGCCGCGCTGCTGGCGGCCGAACGCGCGTTCCTGGCGGTCACTGGCGAAGCCAAGGCCAGGGTGCTGGAGCGCGCGCTGCAGGGGCCGACGCCGGCGCTGCCGGTGAGCCTGGTGGCGTCGCGCCACCGGCACGGGTTCGACGTGTTCAAGGCCTGATTCTGAATTCCTGAATTCCTGAATTCCTGAAGGGGACGAGACCGACGCCATGGCTGACACCGCCTCCACACCCGCGACCGCCACCTTCCCGCGCCTGCTTGGCGATATCGGTGGCACCAACGTGCGCTTCGCGCTAGAGACCGCGCCGATGCAGATCGGCCCGGTGACCGCGCTCAAGGTCGCCGACTTCCCCTCGCTCGAAGCCGCGCTGCGCCAGTTCCTGGATGGTCTGGCCGGCACCGGCAAGCCCATGCCGCGCCATGCGGCGATCGGGCTGGCCAACCCGGTTACCGGCGACCAGGTCAGGCTGACCAACCACAACTGGACCTTCTCGGTCGACGGCATGCGCCGCGCGCTCGGCCTGCAGACGCTGTTGGCGCTGAACGACTTCACCGCGCTGGCGCTGGCCTTGCCGCACCTGCCGGCGGACGGCCTGGCGCAGGTGCGCGCCGGCACCGCGGTCCCGACCGCGCCGCTGGCGCTGGTGGGACCGGGCACGGGGCTGGGCGTGTCGGGGCTGGTGCCGGCGCCGGGCGGGCAGATGGTGGCGCTGGCCGGCGAGGGCGGCCATATCGAGCTGATGCCGGCCACCGACGATGAATGGGTGGCGTGGCGCGCGGCCCATCGCCAGGTCGGGCGCGTATCCGCGGAACGGCTGGTGTCGGGCGCGGGGCTGTCGCAGATCCATGCCGCGCTGGCCGCAGAAACGGGTACGCTTTTGCTCGCGCCGCTGCTGCCGGAGCAGGTCACCGACGGCGCCTTCCAGCGCAACGACCCGCTGTGCCAGCGGGCCATGACGGCGTTCTTCGGGCTGCTGGGCTCGGTCGCGGCCGATATCGCGCTGGTGTTGGGCGCACGCGGCGGCGTCTATCTCGGCGGCGGCATCCTGCCGCGCTTCGTGCCGGCGCTGCAGGCCTCCACCTTCGCCGAGCGCTTCGTCGCCAAGGGCCGCATGCGCGGCTGGCTCGAAGACGTGCCGGTCCATGTCATCACCGCGCGCCACCCGGCGCTGCCGGGGCTGGCGCGGGCGCTGGCCGACCGCCTGGATCGCGAAGCGGGGACCGCCTAGCCATGCGCGTGCTGCTGGTGGAAGACGACGCCATGATTGGCGACAGCGTCAGGCAGGCGCTGCGGCAGGAGGGCTTTACCGTCGACTGGGTGCGCGACGGTGATGCAGGCCTGGCCGCGGCCACGTCGTCGCAGGAGGGCGAGGCGTGCTACGACCTGGTGCTGCTCGATCTGGGTTTGCCGCGCCGCTCGGGGCTGGACGTGCTGCGCACGCTGCGCGCACGCGGCGTGCCCACGCCGGTGCTGATCCTGACCGCGCGCGACGCGGTAGCCGACCGCGTCGCGGGCCTCAATGCCGGCGCTGACGACTACCTGGTCAAGCCTTTCGACCTGCAGGAGCTGGCCGCGCGCATGCACGCGCTCGCGCGCCGCGCCGCGGGGCGGGCCGAGCCGCTGGTGGCCTATGGCGAGATCGTGCTCAACCCGTCCACGCGCGAGGTCACGCACCGCGGCGAGCCAGTGCGGCTGTCGGCGCGCGAGTTCGCGCTGCTCTCGGCGCTGATGTCGCGGCCGGGCAAGGTGTGGTCGGTGCCGCAGTTGCAGGAGCGCCTGTACGGCTGGGACGACGAGGTGGGCAGCAATACCGTCGAGGTCTATATCCACGTGCTGCGCAAGAAGTTCGGCGCCGCGCTGATCCGCAATATCCGTGGCGTGGGCTACGTGGTGCCGCGCCTAGATGGCGAGGGAGAGCCCGGCTGATGCGCTCCATCCAGCGAACGCTGCTGTGGTGGCTGGCCGCGGGTTTGCTCGCCGGCATAGCCATCGCCACCGCGCTCATCTACGGCCAGGCACGCCAGGAAGCCAATGCGCTGTTCGATTACCAGATGAAGCAGATGGCCGCGGCGCTGCCGAGCCAGTTTGCCGACCCGGTGGTGCCGCCCTTTATCGGCTCGCCCGGCGACCTCTCGCATGCCGACGAGGACGTCGTCATCCATATCTGGGACGGCTCGGGGCGCAGCCTTTACCTGTCGCATTCGCACGCGGCGCTGCCGTCGCGCGCCGAGCTGGGCTTCTCCAACGTGACCACGCAGCAGGGCGAATGGCGGCTGTACAGCATGCAGCTGGGGCCCACCGTGGTGCAGATCGCGCAACCGATGAGCGCGCGCCGCACGCTGGCCGCGCGCATGGCGCTGCGTACCGTGGCGCCGCTGCTGTTGCTGCTGCCATTGCTGGGCTGGCTGGTTTGGATGGCCGTGGGGCGCGGCCTGCGGCCGTTGCGCGAGATCGCCGCCGAAGTGCGCGCGCGCGACGCCACCGCGCTGGAACCGCTTGCGTTGCGGCAGATGCCGGACGAGATCGCGCCGCTCAGCGCCGCGCTGAACCAGCTGCTGGCGCGGCTCTCGCACGCCATCGACACGCAGCGCGCCTTCGTGGCCGACGCGGCGCACGCGCTGCGCACGCCGCTGGCCGCGCTGCAGCTGCAGGCCCAGTTGGTCGAGCGCGCCGACAGCGGCGCGGCACGTGACGAGGCAGTGGCGAAGCTGCGCCAGGGGCTGGAGCGGCTGACCCACCTGGTCACGCAGCTTCTCACTTTGGCGCGGCAGGAACCCGGGGCGGCCGCGCCGCCGCGCGAGCCGGTCGACCTGCGCGCACTGGCCACCGGCGTGGTGGCGGAACTGGCCCAGGCCGCGCTGGATAGCGATATCGACCTGGGCGTGGACGCCGGCGCGGACGCCGATGCCGAGGCCGACGTGGCGCCGGCCATCGTGCGTGGCGATGCCGATGCCTTGCGCATCCTGCTGACCAACCTGCTGGACAACGCGTTGGTTTACGTCCCGACCGGCAGCCGCATCGACGTGCAGGTGGCACGCGCGGGCGACGGACGCTCGGTCGAGCTGGTGGTCCGCGACAACGGCCCCGGCATTCCGGCTGAGGAACGCGAACGCGTGTTCGACCGCTTCTACCGCGTGCCCGATGCGCCGACCGGCGGCAGCGGGCTGGGCCTGGCGATCGTGGCGGAGATCGCGCAGTCGCATGGGGCGCGCGTGGCGCTCGAAGACGCGCGGCCGGGGCTGCGCGTCAGGGTCGCATTTCCGGCCGCCTGAGGTCCAGCCGTCAGCGTACCGGCGTCAAGCCACAGGTGTCAGCAGCGCCTCGCCGGCAAAATGCCGGCGCGCATTCTCCAGGAACTGCACCACCGACGCCGTGATCGCCTCGGGCGACCAGCCTGCCATGTGCGGCGTCAGCACGACGTTGGGGCAGTCGAACAGCGTCACCGGCGGCGCCGGCTCGCTTTCATAGACGTCCAGCCCGGCGCCGCCGAGCGTACCGGCGCGCAGCGCCGCCGCCAGCGCCTGGGTATCGACCACGCTGCCGCGCGCAATATTGACCAGGAAGCCCGACGGCCCCAGCGCCGCCAGCACGGCGGCGTCCACCAGATGGCGTGTCGCGCCGCCGCCCGGCGTGGCGATCACCAGGTAATCGGCCCAGTCGGCCAGCGCCCCGATGCTGTCGAAATAGCGGTAGCCCACATCCTCGCGCGGCTTGCGGTTGTGGTAGCCGATCTCCAGGTCGAAGCCCTCGCCGCGCCGGGCGATGCGCCGGCCAATGGTGCCCAGCCCGACGATCCCCATGCGCTTGCCCGAGACATTGGGCCGCAGCGGCAGCGCCGTGCGCCAGGTGCCGGCGCGGGTAGCAGCGTCGAGCTGGGGCAGCCCGCGCACCGTCGCCAGCAGCAGCGCGAGCGCGTGGTCGGCGACGCAGCTGTCGTTGGTGCCGGCGCCATTGGCCACGGCAATGCCGCGCGCGCGGGCGTGGGCCACGGCGATGTTCTCGAAGCCGGCGCCGAGCGCGCACACCAGTTCCAGCGCCGGCATGGCGTCGATCTCTGCGGCGGTCAGGCCGGTGGAGCCGATCGTCAGCACCGCGCGGATGCGCGCGCCTTGGGTGGCGATCTGCGCGGCGCGGCCTTCGGCATCGGGCGCGTAGACGATCTCGAACTGTTCGGCGATGGCGTCGCGATGGTGCGGAGCGACCTGGGTCAGGATCAGCAGCGTGGGTTTCATGGCGGAGAGAACGGTGTGACGCGCCGCGTGGCGTGCGAAAAGCGTGAGGGTTGCGAAGGGGATGGCCGCGCCGGGCCGCCCGGCATTCCCGGATCGCGGGATGCCGGGCAAATGGCCGGCGGGCGTCACATTCTAGCGCCGCCATCGCGACCTTGCCGAACGCTGCCACGCCCGGCGCCGGCCAAAACCAGTCACGCAGAAACGGGTACGCTTTGCAGCTGCCAGCCGCGCCGGGAGCGGCTGGCAGCAGCGATTGCCTTGCGGAAGCCGCGCGTTCGAGAGGCGCGCACGGGGCATGCAGAGGCCCGCGCGCCGCCATTTCGCACGTCCTGGCGCGGCACGCAGAAACGGGTACGCTCCGGCGCCGCGCGTATCATCGGTGTCCTCTCCTGCTCACACCCAAAAGGCTGGCATGCGTGCAATCGGCAACTTCCTCTGGTTCATCCTCGGCGGCGTGGTAATGGGCCTGGCATGGTGGCTGGCCGGGCTGCTCTGCTTTATCTCGATCGTCGGCATTCCGTGGGGCAAGGCCTGCTTCGTGATCGGCAGCTTCACCTTCTTCCCGTTCGGCAAGCAGGCCATCAGCCGGCGCGAGCTGACCGGGCGCGACGATGTCGGCACCGGCGCCTTCGGGCTGGTCGGCAATGTGCTGTGGTTTGTGTTTGCCGGCGTGTGGCTGGCGATCGGCCACGTGATGGCGGCAGTCGCGAACTTCGTCACCATCATCGGCATCCCGTTCGCGATCCAGCACCTGAAGCTGGCCGGCATCGCGCTGGCGCCGATCGGCCAGACCGTGGTCAGCAATGAGGTCGCCGAAGCCGCGCGCCGCGACGGTGCGCGCACGCACGTGGACGGCCTGCGGCGCTAGGCTTGGGTCGCTAGGCCTCGTCGCTGTCCGCCGCGCCGTCCTGCTGGGCGGCGTGCGCCACCAGCCGGTCGAGCAGGCTGCCCAGCAGCGCCTGTTCCGCCTCGCTCAGGCAGCCGAAGATCTCGTCATTGCGCCGCGCGATCATCGCGATCGCCTGCCGGTACAGCGGCTTGCCCTGCGCGGTCAGGGCCAGCACCACGCCGCGGCCATCGGCGGCGCTGGCTTCCTTGCTGACCAGTCCCCGTTCCACCAGCGCCTGCGCCGAGCGGCTGGCCTGGCCCTTGGTCAGGTTGGCACGCTGCGCCAGCGCGTTGACCGACAGCGGCGCGAACGCGCCGATCGCGGCCAGGCAGCGGCCCTCGCTCAGCAGCAGGCCGCATTGCTCCAGGTAGGCGGCGGCGCTGTCCTTGTCGCTGAGCTTGTTGACCTGGTGCAGGCGGTAGGTCAGGAACTGTTCCAGGCGTGGCAGTGGTTTCATGGCGATGTCCGGTCGGGCGTGGGCATTGTAGTGCCTACGCCTGGCTGCGCGCCTCCGCCTCGTCGATCAGTGCGAGCACCGGTGCCAGTGTTTCCTGCCGGCTCATCAACCCCAGGCACACCATCGCCAGCAGCAGCGGCGAACGTTCCTCGCCGGTGCGGCCCATGGCCTCGCACAGGCGCGTATAGGCGAGGTCGAGATCATCAGCTTGCATGGCGGGCTCCGGCCGGTTGGGATTGCGGGGTTTGCATCAGGGGGGCGAGGGTCGCGGCGACGTCGTCCCACGCGGGATCGCGCCAGCGCGCCAGCACGTAGCCGTCGGGGCGGATCGCGTAGAGGGCGCCGGAGCAGGCGCCGTAGCGCGCCTGCGCCTGGCCGGCGACATCGGCGAGCGCGTTGTCCGCGGGGATGGCGGTGCCGCTGACGACCACGCGCGCCTGCAGCGTTTGCGGATGGGCTTGCACCAGTGCGGCCAGCGTTGCCGGCAGCGTCGGCGAATCACCGAAGTACAGCAACGTGAAGCGCTGCCCGAAGCATTGCGTCAGGTGGGCGATGCCCTCCGCGCTGGCGACGCGCGCTTCCGGAGCCGGCAGCCCGGGCGCGGCGCCGGGGCAGTCGGCGCCGAAGTCGCTGGCACCATTCAGCGGCGAACCGGCATAGGCAATCGGAGCCGACTGGCGCGGGTTGATCAGCGAACGCACCGCGGTGTCGCCCTGCGCCAGCCGCAGCGTGGCCTCGCGCATCAGGCGGAAGGCAAAGTCGGGAGGCGCCATGAATTCGGTGCTTTTGGCACCGTAGGCGATGTTCTGCCGGGTGGCGTGGACGCGCTCGACCGAATAGGAGTCGAGCAGGCTGTCCGCGGCCTGACCGCGCACTACCGCGGCCAGCTTCCACGCCAGGTTGCCGGCGTCGTCCAGCCCCGAATTAAGCCCGCGCACGCCGAAGATCGGCACCAGATGCGCGGCGTCGCCGGCGAACAGCACGCGGCCGTGGCGGTAATCCTGCAGCGTCAGGCACTTGGCGTTGTAGATCGAGATCCACAGCGGCTGCCAGGGCTCGGTTTCGCCGATCATGTCCAGGTGGCTCTGCACGCGCGGCAGCACGTTCTCCGGCTTGACCGCTTCCTCAGGGTCCTCGTCGTCGCGGATCTGGTAGTCGATGCGCCAGACGTCGTCGGGCTGGCGGTGCATCAGGATGGTCGAGCCCGGGTTCGAAGGCGGGTCGAACCACGCCAGCCGCTCCACCTCGCGCGGGGTCTTCTGCACGATGTCGACGATCACGTAGCGGCCCTCGTACTGCGTGCCTTCCATGCGCAGGCCCAGTTGCTCGCGCACCGTGCTGCGGCCGCCGTCGCAGGCCACCAGCCATTGTGCGTCGACCTGCACCACGCCGCCGGCGCTCTCGATTTCCGCCACCACGCCGCCGTCATGCGGTCGCACCGTGCGCACGCGCGCGCCGAAACGCACGTCGGCCGGCGTGTCGCCCCGCAGCGAGGCTTCGTGCGCGAAGGCTTCGAGGTAGTACTGCTGGATGTTGACCATCGGCGCGAAGCGCTCATCCGGCTCGCTTGGCATGCGGAAGTGCAGCACCTCGGCGTCGCGGTAGTAACTGCGTCCGCCCACCCAGGGCAGGCCCGTTTCGACCGTTTGCTGGTCCGCGCCGACCCACCCCAGGATCTCGAGCGAGCGGCGCGACATGCAGATGGCGCGGCTGCCGGCGCAGTAGCCAGCGTCGGCCTCGACCACCAGCGTGGCGATGCCGTAGCGCGCCAGCAGCGCCGCCAGCGCCAGCCCGACCGGGCCGCCGCCGGCAATCAGCACGGGTACGTGGTGCGGCCAGGGGCGCCGCGTAACAGGAGGCGGTGCCGGCGGCACGGCCGCGTGCGGGGCGGTGGAGTCTGGCATGGCTGGGTCTCGCTCGATGTAATTGGTTGTGTGCGCAACTATATATCAGATGGTTGCGCACGAAACTAGTGTTTACCCGATTGGCTGCTCGGGCTCCGAGGCTTTCCTACGGAAAAGGAGACAAGTCGCACGTCGCTCACCCCATGCCGTGGCCTATGCTTCGCAGAGCGCACCCGCTACTGCCTAGCCTTCGCCATGCCGATCCTGCCCACTGATGCCGTGCCCCGCGCCAGCTGGCTGCCCCCTGCCGGCAGCTGGCGCTACCACGCGCTGCTGGGCGCGGCCGGCATGCTGGTGCTGGGGCCGCTCGGCGGCATTGCCGCGGCCTATATGAATTTCTCGCTGGGATTCTTTGTCGGTGGCCAGGTGCTGGCGGGCATACTTGGTTCTGTAGTGACCGCCGGCTATGGCGCGCCGGGCAGGCACGGTGCCAACTACATCCAGACCGCGGCGGCGTCGGTAGCGGGCATGGGCGGGATGGCGGTGGTGTTGCAGGCGATGGCATGGCTGGGTTTGGCGCAGCCGCCGCTGTGGCAGCTGGTGCTCTACATGCTGTGCATCGGCATGTACGGCGTAGGCATCGGCATGTTGTACACGCCGCTGCTGGTAGACCGGATGCAGCTGACGTTCCCGTCGGGACTGGCGGTCGCCAATATCCTGCGCGCACTGACCGACCCGGCGCTGCTGCGTCGCTCGGTGGCCCGGCTGGGCGGCGGCATGGCGCTGGGGCTGGCCAGTGGCCTGGGCGCCGCGCGCGTGCCGTGGCTGGCTGCGCTGGATCTGTCCGCGGCAACTTTCGGCGCCGGCATGATCGTCGGGGCGCGCATCGGCATTGCCGCGCTGGTAGGCGGCCTGGTCGGCTGGGCGCTGACGCCGTGGTTCGTCGCAGTGGGGTGGCTCGCGCCCGGCGAACCGTACCGCAAGGCCACCTTCCTGGTGGCGCTCGGCATGATCATGGGCGCGGCGGCGCTCGATGTCGCCCTGCTGCTGGGGCAGGCGTGGCGCCAGTGGCGCGGCCGGTCGGGACAGGCGGCGCCGTCACGGCGCGGGCCCGGCATGGCATGGGTGGCCGCGTGGGCGCTGCTCTGGGGAGCCGCCACGGTCGCCGCCGGCGTGATGTGGTTCGGCCAGCCGTTGGGCTTCCAGCTGATGGCGGTGCTGCTGGTGCTGGTGTTCGCGCTGGTCAACGGCATCTCGGTCGGCATGGTCGACCAGAACCCGATCTCGTCCGCCTTCGTGCTGACGGTGATCCTGATGGCCGCGGCCGGATTGCGCGCGCCGCACGTGGGCCTGATCGCGGCGACCGTGCTGCTGGTGGCGACCGCTGAAGCCAGCGACATGCAGCAGGACCGCTCCACCGGCTGGCGGCTGGGCAGCGACCGCATGGTGCAGTTCGGCTACCAGGTCGCTGGCATCGTGGTGGGGGCGCTGGTGGCCGTGGCGATGGCGCGGCTGTTCATGCATGCGTACCCGGTGCTGGCGCTGGACCAGACCCGGCTGCCGGCAGACCAGCAGCCGGCGCGCTGGACCTCGGCCATGACCTACAAGATCGTCGGCGTGCTGCACGGGCTGGCGCAGCCACGCGCCGCCCAGCACGCCGCGGTGGCGCTCGGCTTGGCGCTGGGGCTGGCCACGGCAGTGCTGCGCAAGCTGGTCCTGGGCGGGCCGGCATGGCAGCGCTTCGCCCAATCGGGCCGGCGGGGCAGGGTGGCGGATTTTGTGCTCGATGCAGTGCTGCTGCCGTCGCCCTATGCATCGTCCTTTGGCGGCTTTGTTAACCTGGCGGCGGCAGGCTGGATGGCCGCCGGTGGCGTGGTGGCCAGTATCGGCGGCGCCATGGTGAGGCGCAGGCCCGGGGCCAGGCGTGCGCAGCAGGCGCTGCCCGAGGACATGAGCACCGCGTCGCTGCTGGGCGGGGGCCTGATCGCCGGCGACGCACTTGCTGCACTGGCCTTCGGCCTGGCCGGGCTGCTGGCAGTGACGTGGAACTGACACCGGAAGATTGTCAAATTATATTGACGCTTCTGTCCAATCCGCAGTGGATTGTCAAATCGCATGGCCGGCGTACCATGTCGGCCAGACAGACGTACCGCCTGACCCGGAGAATCCTCATGGCCCTTGACCAAGAATCCTTTGCCCTGCTGCGCGCCTCGGTGCAGCGCTTCATCGATGAACGCCTGAAGCCCGCCGAGGACACGCTGGAAGAGACCGACGACGTCCCGGCCGAGATCGTCGCGGACATGAAGGAGATGGGCCTGTTCGGCATCTCCATTCCCGAGAACTACGGCGGCATCGGCCTGTCGATGTCGCAGGAATGCGATGTGGTGTACGACCTCGGCCACACCGCCTTTGCCTTCCGCTCGGTGTTCGGCACCAACGTCGGCATCGGCTCGCAGGGCATCCTGATGGATGGCACCGAGGAGCAGAAGCAAAGCTACCTGCCGCGCATCGCCAGCGGCGAGCTGATCATCTCGTTTGCGCTGACCGAACCGAACGCCGGCTCCGACGCCGCCTCGCTGCAGACCAAGGCCGAGCTGGACGGCGACCACTACGTCATCAACGGCACCAAGCGCTTTATCACCAACGCACCGCGCGCCGGCGCCTTCACGCTGATGGCGCGTACCGGCGGTCCGGGCGCCTCGGGCATCTCGTCCTTTATCGTGCCGGCCGACACCCCGGGCATCTCGCTGGGCAAGCCGGACAAGAAGATGGGCCAGCGAGGCACCAAGACCTGCGACGTGGTGCTGGAAAACGTGCGCGTGCCGGCGGCCAACATCATCGGCGGCGTGCCGGGCGTGGGCTTCAAGACCGCGATGAAGGTGCTCGACCGCGGCCGCCTGCATATCTCGGCGCTGGCCTGCGGCATGGCGCATCGCCTGATCAGCGACGCGGTGGCCTATGCCAAGGAGCGCAAGCAGTTCGGCAAGCCCATCGGCGACTTCCAGCTGATCCAGGCCATGCTGGCCGACAGCCAGGCCGAGCTCTATGCCGGCCTGTCGATGGTGCGCGACTGCGCGCAGCGCTACGATGCCAAGCCCGCCGGCAAGAGCGATCCGGAAGTCAGCATGCTGGCCTCCTGCACCAAGATGTTCTGTACCGAGATGGTGGGCCGCGTGGCCGATCGCGCGGTGCAGATCCACGGTGGCGCCGGCTATATCGCCGAGTACAAGGCCGAGCGCTTCTACCGCGACGTGCGCCTGCTGCGCCTGTATGAAGGCACCACGCAGATCCAGCAGATCATCATCGCCAAGCAGCTGCTGCGCGACTGACCATGCAACGGCCCGGTGTGGCAGGAGTCGGCATGAACGATTGGCAGGATCGCGGTCCGGCAGGCCGTGACGTTGACACCCCGCACCGCCTGCGCGCGGTGGTGGCGACCTATCGCCCTGCATTGCAGGCGTATACGCTGGCGGTATCGCCCGCTGAGCTGATGGCGTTGGGCGCGGTGCCGGCCAATATGGCGCAGGGGACGCAGGCCAGCGACCCGCGTGCGCAAGCGCACCTGGCGCGCTTGCGTGGCGAGGTGCAGGCCAGCGGTATCGCGCTGCCAGGCGCGATCGTGCTGGCGGTCAGCGGCGGCATCCTGCAATGCGAGTGCGATCACTTGTACACGCTGCAACTGCAGCCGTGCCGCGGCGACCGCCTGATCGTGATGGAGGGCTACGAGCGCTTGCTGGCCCTCGCGCATGGCGAACGCCGGCAATGCAAGACGCTGGTGTCGGCTGTCATGTGGCGCACGGCACTGGACAACGCTGCGCAGATGTCGTTGGCCGATGCCGGCCAGCTCACCGAAGCCGAGGATGCGGCCGAGGCCGCTGCTGCCGCCACGCAATCGTGCGCCGCGCGATGGGCCAACGCGACGCGGGTCTGGCACTGATCGCACCGCGTGCGATGTGAAGGTCGAAGGCCGCCGGCATGGCGGCCTTTATTTTTGGTTGCGGCGCTGATCTGGTCGCTTATTGCTGCGGCCACACCCCGTCGACATCGCGCAGCAGGTGGCCGGCGAGAATGTAGTCCCCGAGCCGCGTGGCCTTGGCTTCGAGTTCGAGCAGTTCATGGTCCGCCAGCGTGCCAAGATCGAACTGGCAATAGAGATTGCGTTGGCGGAACGTGCCCTTGGGTTTGGCGAGCCCTTCGATCAGGGCTTCGCGGGAGCGGACGGCAATACTTTCCTGTCCGCGATACTGCACCTTGATACCGCGCTTTTCTCCGAGCCTGCCGAGTTCGACCGCATCCTGCCAGCCCGTCTCGTAGTCCAGCTCCAGCGCCAGCACGTCTTCCGAGGCCAGAAGCCGGAGCGCTTCTGCCTTGCTGCCAGCTCGCACGATTGACATCCACACCTCTTATATCGACTTATACTGTACGAATATACAGTCAACCCGGGGTCGCGGCAAGGGCCATGCACCGTGGCAGGCTTGCCCGGCTGGTCTTGCCGCGCCCGGCCGTTAGCCTGGCCGCTTGGGCAGCATAACGCTGCCCAAAGCGGTCTTGCGCATTCCGCCAGTGCAGCCGAATTTTGTTTCCCGGATATGTCAGGGCTGCGCGGCCGGCGTGGCGCCCGCGGCTTCGGTGTTCGCACTGGCGCCTGCCTGGCTGCCTCGGGCCGCATCGCGTGCTTGAGTCGGCTGCGCGGCTGGCGCGCCACTGAAGTCGCCCGCATAGACGCGGGACAGGCCGCCCGCCTGCATATAGCGCCGGATGGCGGCATTGACCGATTCCCTTGTCGCCGCGCGCAAGCGCGTTTCGAGTTCCGCAGTGAAGGCCATGGTACGGCCGAGGTAGAGCTGGTTGGCAAGCGTACCCGCCAGCGCCGCGTCGTTGCTGCGGCTGACCGTCCCCTGCTGCAGCAGGCCGCTGACCGCTTCGGCCAGTTCCGGTGCGGTGATGCCATCGCGCGTAAAGCGCTCGAGCTCGTCGGCGACCGCGTGCTGCAAGCGCGCGAGGTTCTGCGGTGCGTATTGCGCCTGCAACCCGAAACGGCCGGCGCGGTCGAGCGCGCCCACCTGTACCCAGCTGCTGGCGCCGTAGCTCAACCCTTCCTGCTGGCGCAGGCGGTCGGCCAGCCGGCTGCGCAGGCTGGCGCCGCCCAGCACGCGGTTGGCGATCATCATCAGCGCATAGTCCGGCGAGTCGCTGGTCAGGTCGATAGGCGCAGCGGCCACGTAGACGGCATTGGCCTTGCCCGGCGCGGGCAGCATGAACTCGGCCGGCGGAATCGGCACGAATGGCCGGTCGACGTGTGCATACGGCTGCGCCGCGGTCCAGTCGCCGAACAGCTGCGCGGCCTGCGCCGCAGCGGCCGGCGCGTCGAAGTCGCCGACCAGGCTCAGCTGCGCATGGCCCGCGCCATAGAAACGCGCATGGAAATCCCGCACCTGCGCCAGCGTGGCCGCGCGCAGGTCGGCGATATTCTCGGCAATGCTGCGCGCGTGGCGCGGATCGCCCACCGGATAGGGGTCGCCGTGGCGGCCGAGCGCATTCGACGCCATCACGCCCGGCTGGCTCTGGATGCTTTCGATATCAGCGATGCTGGTCTTTCGCAGCGTCTCGAATTCGGCTTCAGGGAAGTCAGGCGCGCGCAGGATCTCGCGCAGCAGTGCCAGCAGCTCGGGCAACTGGGCCCGGCGCGTCTCGAAGCTGATGGTCACGCGCTCGGAACTGCCGCCGATGCTGGCGCGCGCGCGCAGCGACTCGATGCGGTCGGCGATCTGCTGGCGGTCCAGGCCGCCGGCGCCGCGCCGCAGCATCGACGCGGTCAGCGTCCCGACCGTAGTCAGTCCCTGCAGGCTCTGCACGTCGCCCATGCGCAGCACCAGCACGCCGTGCACCACCTCTCCGCGCGCCGGCTTGGGCAGCAGGGCCAGCTGCATGCCGTTGGCCAGCGTCTGGCGCGTGGTGTGCGCCTCGATATTGGCGGGGCTGGGGTCGAACGGCGCGACCGCGGCCAGCGCGGGCTTGCCCTGGTAGCCGTTGACCATCGCGGCGACATCCGGCTTGGCGGGTACCTGCACGCGGCTGGGCTGCGCGGACGGCACGAACAGGCCCACGGTGCGATTCGACGACTGCAGGTAGTTCTGCGCCACGCGCTGCACGTCCGCCAGCGTGGTGGTCTCGATGCGGTCGCGGTTCAGGAAGAACAGCCGCCAGTCGCCCTTGGCGATGGCCTCGGACAAGGCGATGCCAAGCGCGCCCGGATCGCTCATGTAGTGGTCGTAGGCATTGCGCATGCGCACGCGCGCGCGTTCCAGTTCGGCTTCGGTCACGGGGGCCTCGGCAAAGCCTTCCACCTGTGTGATCAGGCCTGCGCGCGCGGCCGCAAGCGACTGGTCCCTGGAGGTTTCCGCCATGACCAGCAGCGTGCCGGGATCCTTCATCGAATAGAACGCGGTGCCGATCGAAGCGGCCTGGCCGCGCTCGACCAGCGCCTTGTACAGGCGCCCGCCGGGCGTGTCGCCGAGGATGATGGTCAGCATCGACAAGGCGGTAGTGTCCGGATGCGCGCCGGGGCTGACATGGTATTGCGCAGCCACCAGGCTGTTGTCGCCAGGCCGCATGATGACCAGTTCGCGCGCGCCTTCCTGAGGCGGTTCGACGGTGTGCTCCGGCGGCAGCACGCGCGTGGGGCGTGGAATCGGGCCGAAGTAGCGCTCGATGCGCGCCAGCGTGGCGGCGGGATCGAACTTGCCCGCCACCACCAGCACCGCGTTGTCGGGCTGGTAGTAGCGCCGGTAGAACGCGCGCAGGTTGTCGATGCTGACGTTCTCGACATCGCTGCGCGCACCGATCGGCGCCTTGCCATAGTTGTGCCAGCGGTACGCGGCGGACATGGTCTGCTGCATCAGCATGCGCGACGGGCTGTTTTCGCCCATTTCCATCTCGTTGCGCACCACGGTCATCTCGCTGTCGAGATCGGCCTTGGACAGCACGCTGTTGACCATGCGGTCCGCTTCCATGCGCAGCGCCCAGTCGAGGTTTTCGTCGCTGGCGGCAAAGGTGCCAAAGTAGTTGGTACGGTCCTGCGCGGTGGTGCCGTTGACGCTCATGCCGCGCCGCGCGAATTCGGTCGGGATGGCCTTGCCCGGCAGCGACGGCGTGCCCTTGAACAGCAGGTGCTCGAGCAGGTGGGCCATGCCGGTCTCGCCGTAGTTCTCGTGGCGGCTGCCCACGAGGTAGGTGATGTTGACCGTGGTGGTGGGCTTGCCCGCGTCCGGCGCCAGTACGATGCGCAGGCCGTTGGGGAGGCGGTATTCGGTGATGCCCTCCACGGTGGCGACCTGCCGCACCAGCGAAGGCGATGCCGCAGGCACCGGCTGCACGGGTTGCGCCGGCGCAGGCAGCGGGGCCAGCGAGGCAAGCATCGACAGGTGCAGGGCAAAACGGCGCATGGCGTCTCCGGTGTGGGCTGGCTGCCGGGTGATGAATACAGGGCAGTGGCGTAAAGCGCAATTCTAGCCGCCGCCCGTACCCGGAACTGTGCCGCAGCCCACCTCTGCACGCCAGAGGGAAATGTCCGAATCCAGCCGGTGCCCAGGTTGCCGAAGCGGTAGCATGCCAGCATGAACCTCGATCCCGATACCTGCTACAAGGCCGTGGCGTCGCATGACCGCCGCTTCGACGGGCGCTTCTTCGTAGGCGTGTCCTCGACCGGTGTGTACTGCCGGCCGGTGTGCGCGGTACGCACCCCCAGGCGCGAGAACTGCACCTTCTATGAAAGTGCCGCCGCCGCCGAGAAGCACGGCTTCCGTCCCTGCCTGCGCTGCCGCCCCGAACTTGCGCCGGGCCACGGGCTGGCCGATATCTCGGGCCGGCTCGCGCAGGCCGCTGCCACGCTGATCGACGAAGGCTTCATGGCCGAAGGCAGCGTCACCGG
This sequence comes from Cupriavidus sp. P-10, assembly GCF_003402535.2. Taxonomy (NCBI): domain Bacteria; kingdom Pseudomonadati; phylum Pseudomonadota; class Betaproteobacteria; order Burkholderiales; family Burkholderiaceae; genus Cupriavidus; species Cupriavidus sp. P-10. The sequence continues at coordinate 2,893,250 of NZ_AP025171.1, read as the reverse complement.
GCTGGCCGCGCGCATCGGCGTGACCGAGCGGCATTTGCGGCGCCTGTTCGATGCGCAGTTCGGCGTCTCGGTGCTGGAATATGCGCAGACGCAGCGGCTGCTGCTGGCCAAGCGCCTGCTGGCCGACACTGCGCTGCCGGTGACCGAGGTGGCGCTGGCGGCGGGCTTCGGCAGCGTGCGCCGCTTCAACGATGTGCTGAAGACGCGCTACGGCCTGACCCCGCTCGCGCTGCGCCGGCGCGCCACCGATGGCGTGGGCGACCGGCTGGTGTTCGAACTGGGCTACCGGCCGCCGCTGGCGTGGGAGGCGCTGCTGGGCTTCCTGGCCACGCGCGCGGTGGATGGCATCGAAGAGATCCGCGACGGCGCCTATGCGCGCACGCTGCGCGTGGAGGCGGGCGGCACCGTGTATGCGGGCTGGGTTCGCATCGAGCATGGGCCGCGCCGCATGGTGTTGCGCGTGACCCTGTCGGCATCGCTGGCGCGTGCGATCCCGCAGGCGCTGGGCAAGGTGCGCAGGCTGTGCGACCTGGGCTGCCGTCCCGATGTGGTCGACCGGCACCTCGGCGAGCTTGCGCAGGCCATGCCGGGCATGCGGCTGCCGGGCAGTGTCGACGGGTTTGAGATTGCCGTGCGTGCGGTGGTGGGGCAGGTCATCCCGGTCGTGCATGCGCGCCGCATCCTGGCCGCAATGGCACAGCGCGTGGCGTCGGCGGAAGCGCTGCCCGAGGCACTGCCCGGCAGTTTGCGCTTCCTGTTCCCGAGTGCCGCCGCCATCGTCGCCATGCCGCTGCAGGAGCTGCGCGACGCCGGCGTGCCGGCGGGCAAGGCACGCACGCTGCAGGCGCTGGCGCAATGCGTGGCCGACGGCACGCTCGCGCTTGACGCGCATGCGCCGCCGGAAGCGACCGTCGCGGCGCTGCGCGCCATCGACGGCATCGGCGACTGGACCGCGCAGTACGTCGCCATGCGCGCGCTCGGCTGGCCCGACGCCTTTCCCGGCACCGACTACGCGCTGCGCAAGGTGCTGGGCGTCGACACCGTCCGCGCGATGCAGGTGCGCACCGCGCAGTGGGCGCCGTGGCGCGCCTATGCGGCAGTCCACCTGTGGCATCGCTATGAGACCATGAAGGACGCGCCCGCCGCGCCCGTCGCGCGCGAACCGGAGACCATGACATGAGCAGCTATCGCCAGATCGACAGCCCCCTGGGCACCATGCTGCTGCGCGCGGAAGGGACGTACCTGACCGGCGTCTTTTTCGCGGGGCAGAAGTACTACCCCGCCAACATGGCCGGGGCCACCGGTGACGCGTCGCCGCAGGAAGCGGCGGTGCTCGAGCGCGCCGCGCAGGAGCTGGCCGAATACTTCGCCGGCAATCGCGACGCCTTTACGGTGCCGGTACGCTTCGCGGGCAGCCCGTTCCAGCAGCGCGTCTGGCAGGCGCTGCAGGCCATCCCATGTGGCGCGACGGCGTCCTACGGCGAACTCGCCCGCGCCCTGGGACTGCCGCCGACGCACGCGCGCGCGGTCGGCGGCGCGGTGGGGCGCAACCCGCTGTCGGTGGTCGTGCCCTGCCATCGCGTGCTCGGCACCGCCGGCGCGCTGACCGGCTACGCCGGCGGCATCGAGCGCAAGCGCGCGCTGCTGCGGCGCGAGGGCGCCGGCCCCGCGGGCGGCTGAGCCGACGCCATGCCGCGCCTGTTTTTTGCCGTGGAAGTCCCGCCCGCGCAGGCGGCGCGGCTACTGTCGACCCTGCCGTCGACGAGCGGCCTGCGCCCGGTGCCGGCCGAGCAGGTCCATCTCACGCTGCAATTCCTGGGCGAATGCGGCGTACCCGAGGCGCAGATGAACGCGGCGCTCGACGGACTCGCGGTGCCGGCCTTTACGCTGCAGGCTGCGGGCACTGGCCGCTTCCGCAGCGGCCAGGGGGCCGTACTGTGGGCTGGTCTCGCGCCGGGTCCCGGGCTGGACGCGCTGCGTGCGCTGCACGCCGCGGTGGGGCAGGCGCTGGCGCAGGCCACCGGGATCGAACCGGAACGCCGCCGCTACCATCCACACCTGACCCTGGCACGCTGCCGCCCGACGGTGCCGGAGGCCGTGTTGCGCGCCTGGCTCGATCAACAGCGCATGCTCGCCAGCGACCCCTGGCCGGTGCAGCGGCTGGTGCTGTTCGAGAGCCGACTGGGACCGCAGGGCGCGGAGCATCTCGTGCGGCAGGCGTGGCCCCTGGCCCGGCCCGCCGCTACGCCAGGTTGCTGAGCCCCAACGCCACCCCCAGCCCGCACAGTGCCGAGCCGATGGCGCCGTCCAGCAGCCGCTGCCGGCGCAGCATCGCCGCCCGCAGCGCCGGCGCGGTGAACACACAGGCCACCAGGCTGAACCACGCCAGATGCGCCAGCGACATGAACCCGCCATAGCCGAACTGCACCGGCACCGGGGTATGCGCATCCACCACCTGCGTATAGGTGCTGACGACGAACAGGGTGCATTTCGGGTTCAGCGCATTGGTGAGGAAGCCCATCCTCAAGGCCGCGGCCGGACGCAGTGCCGGCGCGCCGTGCAGGTCGACCGCCAGCGGCGCGCGCCGGCGCAGTGTCTGCACGCCGATCCACACCAGGTAGGCCGCGCCCAGCGCCTTCACAACCGTCAGCACGCCGTGCGCGTGCGCCATCAGCAGCGCCACGCCGAACATCGTGTACAGCACATGGACCTGAACCCCCAGCGCGATCCCGGAGGCACTGAGCAGCCCGGCGCGGCGGCCGTACAGGTAGCTGTTGCGGGTCACCATGGCGAAGTCCGGGCCGGGGCTGACCACCGCGAGCACGGTCACGGCGGCGACCGCCAGCGATTCGGCGACTGGAATCATTTTCTGTGAAATTACGTTGTGGTTGAGGCAGGATTACCGCACTAGCTCTTGGCCGGCGGGCCAAAACGTACCCAATTCTGCGTGCGGCAACGGGCCACCACAACCGATATATACTCGCGCAAATCCGTGAGAAAAACTGACTGAAAACCCCGATGCACTGGCTGGGCTGGATCCGATTCTTCGAGGCTGCCGCACGGCACGAGAGCTTCGTGCGCGCGGCCGAGGAGCTGCACCTGACCCACGGCGCGGTCAGCCGGCAGATCCGCCAGCTGGAGGACACGCTCGGCGTGGCGCTGTTCGAGCGGCGCAACCGAGGCGTCTTCCTTACCGAGGCGGGGCGCACGCTGTTTGCCGCCGCCTCGCAGTCGATGGAGATCCTGGCCGGCGCCGCCGCGCGCATCCGCACCCAGCCGCCTGGCCGCGCGCTGGTGCTGTCGTGCGAGCCGACCGTGGCGATGCGCTGGCTGATCCCGCGGTTGCCGCGGTTTGCCGCACGCCACCCCGACATCCCGCTGCACCTGATGGCGGCCGGCGGGCCGATCGATTTCGCGCGCAGTGGCGCCGACCTGGCGCTGCGGCGCAATGATTTCGCCTTTGAGGCGCGCTGGCATGCGCGCGAGGTGGCGCAGGAATGGGTCGGGCCGGTCTGCCGCCCGCTGCTGGCCCAGGGCGCCGCAGCCGTGCCGGCACGGCTGCATACGCGCACCCGGCCCGATGCGTGGCAACGCTGGCTGGCGGCGGCCGGCCCCGCGGCGCAAGCCGCCAGGTTCGAGGGCGATGCCTGGTACGAGCACTTCTACCTGAGCCTGCAGGCCGCTGCCGCAGGGCTCGGCTGGGCCATGGCTTCCCGGCTGATGGCCGCCGACGAGATCGCCGACGGGCGCCTGGCCGCTCCGTTCGGCTTCACGCCGGATGGATCGGCGTACCATCTGTTGTCGCCGGCGCCGTTCGAGAACGACACGCGCCGGCTGCTGCTGCTGGCGTGGCTGCGCGAAGAGGCGCAGGCCACGCTGGCCATGCCTGGCGCACTCCCCGAGGCACCACCGCCGGCCCCGACAGACGCCTGAAAGCGGCGCAGGCGCTACCCCCCGTAAGTCTGTGCTCAAGTTCTGCCACAGATTTGCCGAAGGTGTCGCCATGAGTCTTGCCGGACGTGGGGGCACGCGCTTAACATGCGGCGCGCGGCCGGCAGGCCGACTAGCTGCCGCGCCCCCCACTACCCGGCGGCATCCCGCTATACCAGACGTTGCGTGAATTTATGAATCAGCACGAAGCCTCCGGGGCCGGCACCGGAACCGATACCGATATCGACACGGTCGCCGCCATGCCGCTGGCGGATGAGCGTTACCGCCTCACGCACAACTCCCAGATCGGCACCGTCCTGCGCGACCTGTCGTGGCAGAAGTGCATGCTGAGCGTGCGCACCCGCACCGGCCACCAGTTCGTCACCTCGGTCCTGCATGTCGATCCGGTCAACCGGACCTTTGTGTTCGACTGGTGCAACGCCGATGCCGAGCGGCAGTCGTTGATGACCTCGGAAGAGAATGCGTTTTCCGGCCTGCTGCGTGGCGTGCCGGTGAATTTCCTGGTCGGGCAGCCCGCCGCGACCCGCTTCGAGCAGGGCCCGGCCTTTGTCGTCGAGTTTCCGGAGAAGCTCTATCACTTCCAGCGCCGCCGCCATTTCCGCGCGCGCACGCTGGTGACCAAGGGCTACCGCTGCGAGATCCGCGGCGCCGACAATGCCCTGCTGTGCCTGGATATCGCCGACCTGTCCCTGTCCGGCGTCGGGCTGCGCTCGAAGAGCGTCACGGAGGAGCAACTGCCGGTCGGCACCACGGTGGCCAAGTGCCGGCTCGACTTCCGCGAACTGGGCAAGCTCGAACTCGACCTGCAGGTGGTTGGCCACTGGCTGGTCGGCCACGATGACAACGCCATCCACCACTTTGGCTGCGCCTTTGTCAGTCCGGACGGCCGCATGGAGAATTTCCTGCAGCGGCTGGTGTTCGCGCTGGAGCTGGCACACCGGGGCTGATTGCAGATAGCTGGCGCAGGGCCGGCCGCTGCCGGAGCCTGCTGGCGCATATCGCCGACCATGGCATGACCGCGGCCATGCTCGGCCCCGCGCGGTTGCGTGGCTAGGAGCCGATCAGCCGCCCGATCGCCGCGGCGGCTTCGCGCATCGGCGGCAGCAGCCGCGTGACCATCTCGCTTTCCGGCACGCGCGCGGCACGCACGCTCACGCTCAGGCCGGCCAGCACGATGCCCGAGGCCGAGCGTACCGGGACGGAGATCGCGCGCAGGCCCGGCTCCAGCTCCTCATCGACGATCACGTAGTCGACTTCGCGCGCCCGCGCGAAGCAAGCTTCCAGCTCCTGCCGCGACACCTTGGTCTGCAGCGTGCGCGGGCGCAGTTCGGCATGCTCGAAAAAGCCATCGAGCACCGTGGCCGGCTGGTGCGCCAGCAGCAGCCGGCCGTTGGAGGTGCAGTAAGCTGGCAGGCGGCTGCCCATGCCCAGCGAATAGTTCAGCACGCGCTGCACTTCGGAGCGCACCAGGTAGAGGATGTCGGTGCCGTCGAGGATGGCCAGCGCGCAGGTCTCGTGGATGCGCGCGCTCAGGTTGTCCAGGATCGGCTGCGCCAGCGACACCAGCGAGGTCGACGAGAAATACGCATGCCCAAGGTGCAGCACGCGCGGGCGCAGCGCGAACTGGCCGTCCTGCTGGCTGACGTAGCCGAGCTGCTCCAGCGTATAGAGGCAGCGCCGCACCGAGGCGCGCGACAGCTGCGTGCGCTGCGCCACCTGCGAAATGGTCAGCGGACGCTTGCGTTCCGAGAAGGCCTCCAGCACGGTCAGCCCGCGCGCCAGCGACAGCATGAAATTGGGATCGCCGGCAAAGCTGCTCAGCAAATCGGCGTGCGGCCGGGCGACGCGGACGGTGTCGGCCTGTGCATGACCGAGACCGATGGGGCGGAGGACTTCCATTGGGCTGTGCTGTCCGGGTTCGTTGTTCGATAATCGCGCAATCTTAAACCGCCTTGGCGCAAGGGGCCAGCACTGCGTGCATCCACGTGTGTCCCGGTGGGCACGATGCGCTGTTTGTGATCGATACTTTACCCGTAGGCTGCGGACTCAGCGCCGCGCCCGTACTCGCTCCGCGACCTCGAACAACGCCATGCCGGCCAGCATGGCGCCGACAAAGCCCCACGCCTTGGCGTAGCCTGCGCCAAGCGCCACCAGCGCCGGGCCCGGGCAGAAGCCGGCCAGCCCCCAGCCTACGCCGAAGGCGGCGCTGCCCAGCACCAGCCGCGGCGTGATCGCTGACGCAGTGGGCCACTGCATCGGCTGGCCCAGCCACGCACGCGAGCGTCGGCGAGCCAGCGCAAACGCCAGCGTGCCCACCAGCACGGCGCCGGCCATCACGAATGCCAGCGAAGGATCCCAGGCTCCAGCCAGGTCCAGGAAGCCCAGCACCTTGCCGGGGTCGGCCATGCCGGACACGATCAGGCCAATGCCGAATACCAGGCCGGCCAGCAGCGCGAACCAGACCCTCATGTCAGCCTCCGAGCAGGTGGCGCTGCACCAGCACTGTCAGGAAGCCCGCCGCCATGAAGGTCAGCGTGGCCACCAGCGAGCGCACCGACCCGCGCGACAGGCCGCATACGCCGTGGCCGCTGGTACAGCCGCCCGCATAGCGCGTGCCGATGCCCACCAGCAGCCCCGCGGCCAGCACGGTGCCCCAGCCCGCGTCGATGCGCGCCTGCGGCATGGCCCCGAAAGCGCCGGCCAGCCACGGTGCCAGCAGCAACCCGGCGATGAAGGCGGCGCGCCAGGCGGTGTCGCCGTGCGGCAGCGACAGCATGCCGCCGACGATGCCGCTGATGCCGGCAATCCGGCCCAGGCCCAGGATCATCAGCGCCGCGGCCAGCCCGATGACGAGGCCACCGGCCAGCGACAGCCATGGCGTGAAATGGGTGAAGTCAATCTGCATGGAAATCTCCGCGAATGGGGCCGGCAGCACTGCCCGAGGCGGGGATTATAGGGGGCCAGAACTGGCGGCAGGCAGCGGGTATCACGCACTCGCGGCCGGTGTCGGGCACGCGGCGACCGAACAGAAAAAAGTCGCCGCTGGGGCAGCGGCGACCGGGAAGGGTCTGTCAATCAAGAGGGGGTCTTGCTGACAGGGAAAAGTATAGACATTTGAATTAAGACATTACATACAACTTTGGTGGGGTGCGCACGCATCACATGCGGGGCCCCACGCCGCGGTGGACCCACGTGTCAGAACGGCTTGCCGAGGAAGAGGTAGAAGCTGTATGTCCCGGCCGCGGCCCGGCCATAGGCGAAATAGAGCGGCCCGAGCGGGCTGTCCAGTGCCAGGAACAGCGATCCCGACTTGAGCAGCCCGGTCGGGCTGCCCGGCACCAGCGGCGCGCCCATGCGGCCCGCCTCCAGTGAGAAGCCGGCGTAGATGCCCTGCAGCAGCGTCTGCCGCGCCAGCTTGTTGTAGTAGACCAGCCGCGCAAACTGCAGGTTGCCGCCCAGCAGCTGGCCGGTCGCATAGCCGGATTGCTGCAGGAATCCACCCCACTGGAACAGGTCATAGCGCGGCAGCGGGTTGCCGACATTGGTGCCGGCCTTGAGGCCGAGCGAGACGGTATGGTTGCCGAACGAATGGGCATACACCAGGTCGGCCTGCGCCTTGATATAGGCATCGTCGGCACCGAGTCCCGGTTGCGAGGCATAGACCCGCAACGAGCCAGCATAGCCGAAGCGCGGGAAGTCGACGCTGTCGAGCTGGTCGAAGAAGAGCCGTCCGGTAATGGCGCCGCGCTTGATCCTGCCGGGGCCCGGCGACAGCTGTTCCGGGCCGGTGCTCAGCGTGGCGTCCAGCGTGCCGGTCTGCACGCCCAGCCGCAGCTCGCCGTACTTGGTGAACTGGCTGCCCACGTCCAGTGCCACGTCGAAGCGGCGCAGGTCATAGGTGGCCAGGCGGGTGCTGCCCTGGAACACATTGACCGGGCGGCGCTCCAGCTCGATGCGCGGGGCGATGAAGAAGTACTGGCGCGTGTTCAGCGGCTGGTAGAACTCGCTCGTCAGCGAAGTGGTCTGGCCTACCTGCAAATCGGTGCGCCATTCGGCGCCAAGCGAGTTCAGCCAGGTGCGCCGGTAGCTGCCGATCAGGTTGAAGAACGCATCGCCGCGGAAGTCCGAGCTGAGCCCGAGGCCAAAGCGCAGGTAGTCTGGCCCGTACGACTTCTCGACCGCGTTGACCACCAGGATGCGCTTGCCCGGTTCTTCCATGATGCCGTAGTTGACGTGCTCGAAGTCGCCGGTGCCGAACAGCCGGCGCATGTCCTGGTCGAGCGTGGCCTGGTCGACCGGCTCGCCCGGCTTGGTCTCCATCACCGCCGTCGCAAACTCGGGATTGACACGGTGCAGCGGCGCCATCTCGATCGCATCCACCGGCCGCGTGTCCGGCGGCGGCACCGCCTGCTGCACCACGCGCAGCTGCGCGTACTGCGCCGGCGGCAGCGCCAGCGGCGCGAGGCGGTCGGCCACCCGGCGCGCAGCCGCTTCGCCGATGGGGATGGTGGCGGCCAGGTGGTCAAAGTCAGTCGCGGAAAAATCGCCGAGCGCGGGCTCGATCAGCACGTCGGCGGGAGCCAGCGAAGTCAGCGAAGCGCGCACGTTCTGCTCGGTCAGGATGTTGAGCATCTGGCCCGTCACGCCGATGACCGAGGTCAGTTCCTCGCGCTTCATCAGCGGCGTGCCGAGGTTCACGGCGATGATGACATCGGCGCCCATCGCGCGCGCCACGCCGACCGGCAGGTTGTCGGTGAGCCCGCCATCGACCAGCAGCTTTCCTGCGTATTCCGCCGGTGCCACCGCGCCCGGCACCGACATGCTGGCGCGCATCACGTTGGCCAGCTCGCCGGCCCTGAACACTACCGGTGTGCCGGCGACCAGGTCGGTGGCGACGGCACGGTACGGGATCGGCAGCTTGTCGAAGTCGCGGTAGCCGGGCGTGCGTGCCAGCTGGCGCAGCACCGTTTCCAGCTGCACGCCCGAGACCGCTCCCTTGGGCAGCAGCAGCCCGCGTGCCTGCACGCCGATCTCGGGCGTGAACAGGTTGGTGAAGTCATCCTGCTTGCGGCGGATGGTCAGGTCCTGGCGCGGCGGGCGTTCCTTGAACAGCTTTTCGGTGCTCAGGCCGCTGACCAGCCGCTCCATCTCGGCGGGCGACATGCCGGTGGCATAGGCGCCGCCCACCAGCGAGCCCATGCTGGTGCCTGCGATGCAGTCCACCGGCACGCGCAGTTCCTCCAGCACCTTGAGCACGCCGATATGCGCGGCACCGCGCGCACCGCCACCGGACAATACCAGGCAGACGCGCGGACGCGTGCCGTTGGCCGGCGCGGTGGCGGCGGGCGTGTCGATCGCGGCAGGCGCTGCGGGCACGAGCGCTGGCGCCGGTACGGCGGCCGCATCCGGTGCGGCCCGGGCGGCCATGGCAAGGCACGCCGCCAGCACGAGCGCTGCCAGCCGCAGGATCCGCAACCGTCTGGATGTGGCTGCCTTCATGTCGTCGTCCGTTCAGCAGGCAGCCGCATAGGCGGCGCCGGTGGGCGTCGGCCTATCTTCGGGCAAAACGCGGCGCACGGGCCGCCTGGCGCGCGTGCCGTAAAAACAATTCAACATGCCGCTCGGAAGCGTGCAGATCGGCATTCCCAGCCGCAAGCGCACTGCGCAGGCCGCGTGCAGAGACTAAGATGAACACAGGCCAAGGCGGGTTGGGGGCTGCATGTACGGCTATTTCTTTTGCCAGACTGCCGCGGGGCAACTGACGCTGATTCCCCGCGACAAAGACTGGATGCTGATGCTGGGCAATGGCGTGATGGGGCGGTACCCGAATGCCCAGGCAGCGGTGGATGCGCTGTACGACGGCGCAATTTGCGTGCGGGGCAGGCGCATCGACGCCAGCGCGCTGGGCGTGCCGCCGCGCGCGCACGACTGGCTCTACCATGTTCTGAGCCGCTGACCAGCCGGCGGCGCACCCGGCGAGCAGCACGGATCGCACAGAGGGGGATCGCCATGACCGCACTGGTGGAGTGGACCCGCGAACATACCTGCCGGCTGTTCCCGATGTCGGCCGAATACCACCGTGCCGGCGGCAGCGAGGTGCAGGTGAGCTGGCAGGCCGAGCCGCCCGGCTCGCCCGGCCGTTGCCGCATCAGCGCGTCGCTGGCGTTCGACCAGGACGTGATCGATGCCGTCTACCTGGCGGACCCGTCCGAGCTGGCCCGCATTGGCGCGCGGCTGGCCGACCTGGTGGCGCGCTGGCTTGCCGACGATGACATTGCCTGCCTGTCCGGCACGGCGCTGGTGATCCCGGTCGGCAGTGTCTTGCTGACCCACTGATTGAGCCACTGGGCGAGCTACTGAGCGCCACGGCCTCAGCGTTGCGGGGCGGCGGCGTGGTTGGCGCCGGCGGCATATACTGGCGGCTGATCCGCCAATGGCGCCCGTTGCGGCGCGCAGTCCGTGTCCCAAGCATCTCCCGCAAACCCTGCCGCCAACCCTGTGGACGACCCGCGCCCGCTACCGCCAGAGCGGCCTGGCGACAACGAATGCTGCGGCTCCGGCTGCGATCCGTGCATCTTCGACTACTACTACCAGGAACTGGACCGCTACCGCGAGGCACTGCGCGCGTGGGAAGCGCGCCAGGCCGCGCGGCACGCGGAGGATCCGGCCAGTTGAACGCGCTGCTCGACTTCGTGCGGCGCCATCCGCGCCTCTTCGTGCTGACCGGCGCCGGCATCAGCACCGATTCCGGCATCCCCGGCTATCGCGACGCACGCGGCCAGTGGCAGCGTTCGCAGCCGATCACGCTGCAGGCCTTCCTCGGCTCCCACGCCGGGCGCCAGCGCTACTGGGCGCGCAGCATGCTGGGCTGGCCGGTGGCATGGCAGGCGCGGCCCAACGGCGCGCACCATGCGCTGACGCGGCTGGGCGAGCAGGGCCGCCTGAGCGCGCTGGTCACGCAGAATGTCGACGGCCTGCACCAGCGCGCCGGCAGCCGTGACGTGATCGAGCTGCACGGCAGCCTGGCCAGCGCCATTTGCCTGGATTGCGGCGCGCGCCATGACCGCGCCGGCCTGCAGGACTGGCTGCTGGCACAGAACGCCGCGCTGCGCGATGTGATTGCCGAGCCGGCCGCCGATGGCGACGTGCATTTCGAATCGCCGCTGTTCGCGCAGTTCCGCGTGCCCGAGTGCGGGCGCTGTGGCGGCATCCTCAAGCCCGACGTGGTTTTCTTCGGCGAGTCGGTCCCGCGCGTGCGCGTCGATGCCGCGCGTGCGGCGCTCGAGGCCGCCGATGCGGTGCTGGTGGTGGGCTCGTCGCTGATGGTCTATTCGGGCTACCGCTTCTGCGTCTGGGCCGGGCAGATGGGCAAGCCGGTGGCGGCGCTCAACCTCGGCACCACGCGCGCGGACGACATGCTGGCGCTGAAGGTCGAAGCCGGCTGCGCGCCCGCGCTGGAGGCGCTGGTGGCGCAGCTCGATCCAGGCGCCGCATGTTGAGCGGCGGCCGGGTCATGCACGCCGCCCGTTGACGCGGCCGCCGCACAGGCATAGCATCGCCAGACCTTCGGATCCATTTCCCGATTTCGCCATGACCGCAGACCGCCAACGCCCCGTCATCGCCGCGCCGCCGTGCGACGCGATGCCGTGCGTGCGTCGCCAGCCTGCGTTCGTCTCTGTCGCACCGCCGCCGCCGTTCTCCGGCGGCGCGCATCCGCCCCCGCCGCCACGCGGCTGACGGGCGCGCATCGCGGCCCGCCTCTAGCACTCTCGTCCCCGGTTTTCACGCCTGCGCGTGCCTGACGGCACGGCAGCCGCGCGCCTGCGCGCCGCTGCCGGCCGCCGCCAGTTGTTGCGCACACCTGCGTGCCGGGGTCTGCCATGCCTTCGACAGATGACATTCCATGACCACCGAAAAAGACTGCGCGGCGCAATTGGGCGCCGCAGCCGACGCCCGGCATGCGGTATCCGCCGCGTTCTGGGCCACACCGCTGTTCGTGCTGCTATGGAGCAGCGGCGCCATCGCGGCGCGCCTTGGGCTGGACCATGCCACGCCCTTTGCCTTGCTGACGCTGCGCTTCGCCCTGACGCTGGCCGTGCTTGGCGCCATCGGCCTGGCGCGCGGCCATGCGCTGCCCCCGCGGGGCGAACGGCTGCATGTGGCGCTGACCGGCCTGCTGCTGATCGGCGGCTACGCCGTGTTCTATTTCCTTGCACTCGACCATGGCATGACGCCCGGCGTGCTGGCCACCGTGCTGGGCGCGCAACCGATGCTGACCCTGTTGCTGACCGAGCGCCGCTACAGCGCCATCCGCATGGCGGGCCTGGCGCTCGCGCTCGCCGGGCTGGCGCTGGTGGTCGCGGACAGCCTGCTGGTGGCACGGCTGTCGCTGGCGGGCGTGTCGTGCGGGCTGGCATCGCTGGCTTGCATGACGGTCGGCGCCATCCTGCAGAAGCGCATCACGCGCAAGCCCACGCAGGTGCTGCCGCTGCAGTATGGTGTCAGCCTTGCGGCATGCCTGCTATGCCTGCCGTTCCAGCCTTTCGCGTTCGAGTTTTCGCTGGCCTTCGCGCTGCCACTGCTGTGGCTGACGCTGGGCATCTCGATCGGGGCCACGCTGCTGTTCTACCGTCTGATCCGCGCGGGCAACCTGGTGAATGTGACCAGCCTGTTCTACCTAGTGCCGGCCGGTACCGCGGTGCTGGACTACCTGCTGCTGGGCAACTGGATGGCGCCGCTGGCGGTTGCCGGGATGGCGGCGGTGCTGGCGGGGCTGGCGCTGGTGTTCCGCGGCGCGCGCGATCCGGCGCGGCGCTAGCGGTTCTTTACTTCCACCCGCACTGCGTCCTTGCCGACCGTGATCGTCCCCGGCTCGACCTCCTTGCCGCCGAAGCGCAGTTCCTCGGGCTTGAAGGTATAGACCGGATAGTCCTTCAGCAGCTGCTGCGCAACGACCGCGCCGATGGCATTGAGCTGCTCGCGGTACTGGGCCATGCCGGCGACTTCCACCTGTTGCACCGTGGGGTTGTCGAGCAGCACGGCGCGCTTGCCGGGGTCGTAGCGCACGCCGCTGTTAAGCGCCAGCTTGCCGTCTACCGGCGGCGAGGGCAGCAGTGCATTGGTCAGGCGTGCGTCGACATGGGTGGTGACCCGGTTGCTGGCCTCGTCGAGCACCAGCCGGGGGTGGCTCAGCTGTACCGTCACCACTTCCGCATAGCGGAGCGTGGCGGGAAAGCGCTGCTCCAGCGCGGCCTGCAGTTCCTCGCGGGTGAGCGTGTATTCGCCGGTCCAGACGTTGTAGCCGGCCAGCGCGGGGGTGGCGGCAGTAGAAACGGACACAAAGACGGCCGTGGCGGCAAGAAACTGGGACGGGCGCAGGCGCATGTGGCGGATGGGGCGCGCCTGCCGGCGCGCCATCAATGGAGTCAGCCAGTCAGACCGCGCGGGCGGGATGGCGTTCCGTCACATGGCAGAGGCGCGCAAGCGCGCGGCATCAGTAGTGCGGCGGGATTTCCTGCTGGGGATCGGACTCGGCCGCCGTGGACGTGGCGCTGCGCAACTGCTGGTACAGCGCCCGGAACTGCTCCTGCAGCAGGTCGATCTGCTGCTGCTGGCGCGCCACGGTGGTGTTGAGCGTGTCGAGCAGGTCTTCCTGGAAGGCGAGCTTGATTTCGAGTTCCGTGATGCGTTCGTCCATGGTGCGTGGCTGTCGTGGGTTCGCCGGTTTCTCCGGCTGGCGGCGCGCATTGTAATCCCGTATGCCCCCGCCGCCGGCGAAACCGCACGCGCCGCGCTTACTTCTGCTCGGTGATCAGCATCCACATGACGCCGAAGCGGTCAGTCACCATGCCAAACTGCTCGGCGAAGAAAGTCTTGTCCAGCGGCATCACCACCTGGCCGCCTTCCTTCAGGCCGTTGAAGGCCTTTTCCACCCCGGCCTTGTCGGCAAAGCTGATCGTCAGGCCGATGCCCTCGAACTTGGGCTGGTTCGAGCAGCGGCCGTCCGAAGCCATGATCACGCTGTCGCCGATCTGGAATTCCATGTGCATGACCTTGTCTTCCGTTCCCGGCGGCGCCTGGCAGCCGGGATCGGCCTTTTCCGGCTCGGGGTTCTCCTTGAACGTCATCCGCATGTTGACCTTGGCGCCAAGCGTCTTCTTGTAGAACTCGACAGCTTCATCGCAACGACCTTCAAGGAAGAGATAGGGCTGGACTTGCATGACAACTCCTGTAAGTGGGCCGCCCGGGCGGGCAGCCATGAGGAACGTAGCCGTACAGACAGACGGTAGCCGCGGGTATCCGGCGGGGAGCCGGCGAGGACCGCGGCAATGGGCGCACGCTTTTGTGTACGTCGTCCACAATACCTTAGCAAACAAAGTGGGCGGTGTCCACATCAATGCGAGACCAGGTTGCGGGCGGGGCGTGCGTGCCGCGCTGCACTAGAATGCCCGCGAACCATCTCGATCCGGCTCGCGCCTGACCACTTTAGACACCTGGGGCTGCCTTGCGTTACGAACTGACCGACCTGCGCCTGTTCCAGGCGATTGCCGACGCACAAAGTCTCTCCGGCGGCGCTTCGGCCACGCATATCACCGCGTCGGCGGCGAGCTACCGGCTGAAGAACCTGGAACACGCGATGGGCACGCCGCTGTTCGTGCGCACTGCGCGCGGCATGGAGCTGACCCCGGCAGGGGAGACGCTGCTGGTGCACGTGCGCGAACTGCTGCTCGGCGTGGAGCGCATGCACGGCGAAGTGGGCCGTTTCTCGGCGGGATTGAAGGGCAATATCCGGCTGCTGGCCAACAGCAGCTCGCTCAACGGCTTCATCATCCCGAGCGTGAGCCGCTTCCTGCTGGCTAACCCGGACGTGAACATTGACCTGGAAGAACGCGCCAGCCAGTCGATCCTGACGGCCGTGGCGGCGCACGAGGCCGATGTCGGCATCCTTGCCGGCGATTTCGAGACTACCGGCGTGCGCTCGGTGCGCTATGCGCGCGACGAGCTGATCCTGGCGGTTGCGGCGGAGCACCCGCTGGCGCGCGAGCCGGAGGTCCGCTTCGGTGCGGCATTGGCCTTTGACTTTGTCTGCATGAGCCGAACCAGCAGCAACTTCCTGTTCCTGCGCGAGATGGCGCAGCGCGCGGGCAAGAGCCCAAACGTGCGGCTGCATGCGCACAGCTTCGATGCGGTGCTGTCGCTGGCCGAGGCGGGGGTGGGCGTGGCGCTGGTGCCGCGCAGCGTGGCGGCGCTGGCGCTGCGCGAGGCGCGCGTGGTGGGCGTGCGGCTGGCCGAGCCCTGGGCACTGCGCGAACTCAACCTGATCGTGCGCGCCGATGGCAAGCTGCCGGCATTTGCCGAGGCGTTCGCGCAGTTCCTGCTCAACGATCCGCGCGTGGTGGCCACGCGCGAGGGCGGCGCCGTGGCCAGCACGGCGCCATAGTGCAAATCAGCGCTTGCGGTTGAGGAAGGTCGCCATATGCTGCTGCGGCTCGCCGGTGTCGAACGCGCTGCCGAATTCCGCCACGCTGTTGTTGATCGACACATCGACCGGCGCGTCTTCCCACTCGCGCAGCAAGCGCTTTTGCTGGCGCACGGCAACGGGACCGAAGCCCGCCAGCAAAGCGGCCACGCGCTCCACCTCCTGGTCCAGCGCGTCCAGCGGCACCACGCGGCTGACCAGGCCCCACTGCAGCGCGTCTTCGGCGTTGGCGATCTCGCCCGTCAGCAGCAGCCATGACGCGCGTGCATTGCCGATCAGGCGCGGCATCAGCGCGGCGTGGATCACCGACGGGATCCCGACCTTCACTTCGGGCATGCCGAGCTGCGCATTGTCGGCGGCGATGCGGATATCGCACGCCAGGGCCAGTTCCAACCCGCCCCCCAGGCACCAGCCCGGCATGCGCGCGATCACCGGCGCCGGGCAGTGACGCACCGCGTCGCACAGGCGGCGCAGGCCGCTGATGAATGCCT
This sequence comes from Cupriavidus sp. P-10, assembly GCF_003402535.2. Taxonomy (NCBI): domain Bacteria; kingdom Pseudomonadati; phylum Pseudomonadota; class Betaproteobacteria; order Burkholderiales; family Burkholderiaceae; genus Cupriavidus; species Cupriavidus sp. P-10. Next base: position 2,877,329 of record NZ_AP025171.1, on the reverse strand, counting down.
GCGCGCTGGCGCGGTCCAGCGCGGCCATTTCCTTGATGTCGGCGCCGCCGATAAAGCCCTTGTCGCCGGTGCCGCGCAGCACTACCACGCGCACGGCGTCGTTGGCGGCCAGCGCTTCGATCGCGCGCGTGACCGAGGCGATCACCGGCGTGCCGAGGATGTTGAGGGAACCTGCGTCGCGGATGGTGACGGTGGCAATGCCGCGCGCGTCGATGTCCACGCCTGCGTACTGTTCCTGGATGGTTTCGCTCATGTCGTTCCTTGCTGGTGGCTTGCTTACTGGAGCCTGGTGAACTGGATATCGTCGACGACCTTCTTCCAGTGCGCATTCTGCCCGCGCACCAGTTCGGAAAAGGCCTGGCGCGAGGTGGGGGCGGGAATCGCCCCCTGCTTCTCGATCGCCGCGATCACGTCGGGCTCGGCCAGCACCTTGCGCACGGCCTGGTTCAGCTTGTCGAGGACGGGCGCGGGCGTTCCGGCCGGCGCGGCCAGGCCGAACCACGACGGATTGTTCATTGCCGGCAGGCCGGCTTCCGCATAGGTCGGCACGTTGGGCAGCACCTTCAGGCGCTGCTTCGCCGCGACCGCCAGCGGCTTCAGGCGTCCGCCCTGGATCAGCGCGGACGACGAGGGGATGTTGTCGAACACGACCTGGATCTGGCCCGCGACCGCATCGTTGAGCGCCGGGCCCAGGCCCTTGTAGGGCACGTGCAGCATGCGCGTGCCGGTGGCGTTCATGAACAGCTCGCCATTCATGTGGCTCAGGCCGCCGTTGCCCGAGGAGCCGAACGAATACTTGCCCGGATTGGCTTTCAGCAGCCTGATGAACGCCTGCAGGTCGGCGGCCGGGAACGACGGGTTGACCACCAGCACGTTCGGGACGTCGGCAAGGTTGCTGATCGGCGCGAAGTCCTTCACCGGGTCATACGCTGTCTTGACGTAGACGTTGGGATTGACCGCGTGCGAGCTTTCCACCTCCATCACCAGCGTGTAGCCGTCGGCAGGTTGCTTGGCGGCATAGGCGCTGCCCACCGCGCCGCCGGCGCCGGGGCGGTTCTCCACGACCACCGGCTGGCCCAGCACCGGGCCCAGATGCGTGCCGACAATGCGGGCGATGATGTCGGTGGTGCCGCCCGCGGCGTAGGGCACGATCAGCTTGATCGGGCGGTCGGGGTAGGGGCTGGCCTGCGCGGCGCCGGCCGAGGCGAGCGCGGCGAACAGGGCAACAGTGGTCAGGACGGGCTTCATCGGGTGTCTCCGGAGCAGGGTTTGTCGGTCTTGTGGGGGTCTTGCAGGGGGGCGGGCATCAGTTGGCGGCGCAGTGCTCGCCCAGCAGCGGCGGCGGCGCGAGCGGGGCGTGGTGGCCCGCCAGCATCGGGTTGCGCACCATCGGCACGCGTCCCATGACGGGGTGCTCCGCCACCTGCATCAGGCCGCGGTGCTGCACCTGCGGGTGGGCGAAGACTTCATCCATGGTGTGGATCGGGCCCCATGGCACGCCGTTGGCGTCGAACGCATCGGTCCAGGCCGCGCGCGTGCGGGTGGGGAAGCGTTCGGTCAGCAGTGCGCGCAGCGCCGGCAGGTGCTCGATGCGCGCCGAGTTGGTGGCATAGCGCGGGTCCTGCGCCAACCCGGGCATGCCTGCCACCGCGCAGAAGCGCGCGAACTGTCCGTCATTGCCGATCGCCAGGATCAGGTGGCCATCGGCGCAGCGGAACACTTCATACGGCGCGCAGTTGGGATGCGCGTTGCCGCTGCGCTGCGGGTTCTGGCCCGAGACCAGGTAGTTGGCTGCCTGGTTGGCGTTCATCGCCACGGCCACGTCGAGCAGCGCGATATCGAGGTGCGCGCCCACGCCGGTCGATTGCCGCTGGTACAGCGCGGCCAGCACCGCCGAGGTCGCATACATGCCGGTGCTCAGGTCAACCACCGCCACGCCGGTACGCAGGGGCCCCGCGCCCGGTGCGCCGTCGGGCTGGCCGGTATAGCTCATCAACCCGCCCATGCCCTGGAACACGTAGTCATAGCCGGGCTTGTCAGCCATCGGCCCGTCCTGGCCGAAGCCGGTGATCGACAGGTAGACCAGCCGCGGGTTGATTGCCTTGAGGGATTCGTAGTCAAGCCCGTAGCGGCGCAGCGTGCCGACCTTGTAGTTCTCGACCAGCACGTCGGCCTCGCGCGCCAGTTCGCGCACTTGCGCCGCGCCTTCCGGCATGCCGTAGTCGATCGCCACCGAACGCTTGCCGCGGTTGCAGCAAATGAAGTAGCCCGACAGGCGCGGATCGCCTTCGGTGCCGGCGGGTGCGTCCAGGTAGGGCGGCCCCCAGCCGCGCGTGTCGTCGCCGCGCTGGGGGTGTTCGACCTTGGTCACCTCGGCGCCCAGGTCGGCCAGGTTCTGGGTACACCAGGGACCGGCCAGGATGCGCGACAGGTCCAGGACCCGGATCCCTTGCAGGGCGCGATGCAGCATGACGACTCCGCTCTCAAAACAACGATGCGGCGCAGTATAGGGAGGGGTCCCGGGGGCGAACCAGTCGAGAGTTTTGAAGGGCGCGTTCGCGGCTTTTCAACGCTCCTCCGGGGTGCCGCCCACGGCCACGCGGCGGCGGCCGTTTGGCGCGTGGGCGCTGCCGTGTCACAATTCGCGTTTGGCACTGACTCGGCCCGTGACTCGGCCGGCCGCGTCGCCGTGCTTCCGCGCGCGCTGGCGCCCTTCCGGGCAACGCGGCGGAAGCCCGCCCAAGAGCCGACAAATTCACTTAGATTTCTGGCGATGACTACCATCCTGCAGCACATTCCTACCGGCCAACGGGTCGGTATCGCCTTCTCCGGCGGCCTTGACACCAGCGCGGCACTCCTCTGGATGCGCCAGAAGGGCGCCGTCCCCTACGCCTACACCGCCAACCTGGGCCAGCCCGACGAGCCCGACTACGATGACATCCCGCGCCGCGCCAAGGCCTACGGCGCCGAGGAAGCCCGCCTGGTCGACTGCCGCACGCAACTGGTGGCCGAAGGCATCGCCGCCCTGCAGTGCGGTGCGTTCCACATTTCCACCGCCGGCATCACCTACTTCAACACCACCCCGATCGGCCGTGCCGTCACCGGCACCATGCTGGTTGCCGCGATGAAGGATGATGGCGTCAATATCTGGGGTGATGGCAGCACGTTCAAGGGCAATGACATCGAGCGCTTCTACCGCTACGGCCTGCTGACCAACCCCGGCCTGCAGATCTACAAGCCGTGGCTGGACCAGCAGTTCATCGATGAACTGGGCGGCCGCGCCGAGATGTCCGAGTTCATGCGCCAGAACGGCTTCGACTACAAGATGTCGGCCGAAAAGGCGTACTCGACCGACTCGAACATGCTGGGCGCCACCCACGAGGCCAAGGACCTGGAGCACCTGGATTCGGGCATCCGCATCGTCCAGCCGATCATGGGCGTGCAGTTCTGGCGCGATGACGTCGAAGTCAAGCGCGAGGAAGTCACCGTGCGCTTCGAGGAAGGCCAGCCGGTCGCGCTGAACGGCCAGACCTTCGCCAACGCCGTCGACCTGTTCATGGAAGCCAACCGCATCGGCGGCCGCCATGGCCTGGGCATGAGCGACCAGATCGAAAACCGCATCATCGAAGCCAAGAGCCGCGGCATCTATGAAGCCCCGGGCCTGGCGCTGCTGTTCATCGCCTACGAGCGCCTGATCACCGGCATCCACAACGAAGACACCATCGAGCAGTACCGCGACAACGGCCGCCGCCTGGGCCGCCTGCTGTACCAGGGCCGCTGGTTCGACCCGCAAGCCATCATGCTGCGCGAAACCGCCCAGCGCTGGGTGGCGGGCGCCATCACCGGCGAAGTCACAATCGAACTGCGCCGCGGCAACGACTACTCGATCCTGAACACCACCTCGCCGAACCTGACCTACAAGCCGGAACGGCTGACGATGGAAAAGGGCGAGTCGATGTTCACGCCGCTGGACCGGATCGGCCAGCTGACCATGCGTACGCTGGATATCGTCGATACGCGCGAGAAGCTGCAGACGTATGCGAAGTCCGGCCTGCTGTCGACGCAGGTGAGCGCTTCGCTGCCGAAGCTGGAAGACTGATCGCGGGCGCGCTGGTAAGCGCGACTTGCCTGGCAAGGAAAACCGGCACCTTTGGGTGCCGGTTTTTTTTTGTGCCGTCTCTCGCGGATCTGGCTCGATGGCGCATCAGTCGCCGGCTGACGCGAGCCCCCGTTCTGGCGGCGTACACTGTGGCCTCGAGACCACCGGAGCCCTACCCCATGCCCTCCCTCCGTACCCTCTACACTGAAGTCGAGCCCTACCATACCGGCACGCTCGATGTCGGCGACGGCCACGTCCTGTACTACGAGCGCGTCGGCACGCCGGGCGCCAAGCCGGCAGTGTTCCTTCATGGCGGGCCCGGCGGCGGGATCTCGGCCGACCATCGGCGGCTGTTCGACCCGGCGCGCTATGACGTGCTGCTGTTCGACCAGCGCGGCTGCGGACGATCGACGCCGCATGCGGGGCTGGAGGACAACACGACGTGGCACGTGGTCGACGATATCGAGCGGCTGCGCGAACTTGCCGGCGTGGAGCGCTGGCTGGTCTTCGGCGGTTCCTGGGGCTCGACGCTTGCGCTGGCCTATGCGCAGAAGCATCCGCAGCGCGTCAGCGAACTGGTGCTGCGCGGCATCTACACGGTGTCGCAGGCAGAGCTGGACTGGTACTACCAGTACGGCGTGTCCGAGATGTTCCCCGAGAAATGGGAGCGCTTCCAGGCGCCGGTGCCCGAAGCGGAACGCGGCAACATGATGGCGGCCTATCGCAAGCTGCTGACCGGCGGCGACAAGGACAAGCAGGTCGAAGCCGCGCGCGCCTGGAGCGTGTGGGAAGGCGAGACCATTACGCTGCTGCCGGATGCCGACAACCGCGCCAAGCATGACGACAGCCACTTCGCGCTGGCCTTTGCGCGGCTGGAGAACCATTACTTCACGCACCGCTGCTGGCTGGAGGATGGACAACTGCTGCGCGATGCATACAAGCTGGCCGATATCCCCGGCGTCATCGTGCATGGGCGCTATGACATGCCGTGCCCGGTGCGCTATGCCCATGCCCTGCACAAGGCGTGGCCGAAGGCGGATTTCCACCTGATCGAAGGGGCAGGCCACGCGTGGACCGAACCGGGGATCATGGACCAGCTGATCGCTGCAACCGACCGCTTCGCCGCAGCGTAGCCAGCCGATCCAACAGGAGACCACGATGCAGCTTTACGCCCACCCGTTTTCCTCCTACTGCCAGAAGGCGCTGATCGCGCTGTACGAGAACGCGATCCCGTTCGAGTTCCGCATGCTGTCGCCCGACCATCCCGACCATGCGGCCGAACATGCGCGGCTATGGCCCTTGCAGCGGATGCCGGTGCTGGTCGATGGCACCCGCACGGTGTTCGAGTCCAGCATCATCATCGAATACCTCGACCAGCATCACCGGGGCGCAGTGCGCTGGCTGCCTGAAGCGCCCGATGATGCGCTCGAAGTCCGCCTGCTGGACCGTTTCTTCGACCAGTACGTGATGACGCCGATGCAGCGCATCGTGCTCGACCATCTCCGCCCCGCCGGCCAGCGCGATGCCTATGGCGTGGCCGACGCGCGCAAGCTGCTGGAAAGCGCCTACGCCTGGCTGGATGCCCGGCTCACCGGCCGTGAATGGGCGGCAGGCAGTGCATTCACGCTGGCCGATTGCGCGGCGGCACCGTCGCTGTTTTATGCGGACTGGGTGCATCCCGTTCCTGCGTCGTGCGCCCATGTGCGCGGGTACCGCACCCGGCTCCTGGCACGCCCGTCCTTTGCCCGTGCCGTCGACGAGGCGCGGCCGTACCGCTCGTTCTTCCCGCCGGGCGCGCCGGACCGGGACTGAACGCAGCGAGGTTCCCGGGTCAGCCAGCCTTGCTCTCGCTGGCCGGCGCGGCCCATGCGGTGCCGCTGCCGGCGCTGCCCGCCACCGAATACAGCGCGCCGGGTGCGTTGCGCGTCTTCTGGAAGTCCTCCAGCGATTGCCCGCGCATCGCTGCGTAGATATGCAGGTTCGACACGCCGGTGACCGCGCCCAGCTTTTCCAGCAGGAAGAAGATCACGCCGTAGTGGATCATGCCGCGCCAGTCGCGCCGCGTGATCAGGTCGCGCTCTTCGGCGCTGAGGTCGGCTTCGTCGTAGGTGGCCTGCGGGTCGGTGCGGAAGCGCTCGCGGAATTCGGGCCGCACCAGCTGGTGCAGGTAGCGGTTGATGCGGTACGCGCGCACGCTGGTCTCCAGCGTGAACGGGTAAGTCCCTTCGAGCTGTTCGATGCCGCGCAACTGGTGGCCGATATGCTCGCGCTGGCGTGCCGCGCGCGCGGCGTGGCGTTCGGGGTCGGTACAGGCCGCGTTCTCGTACACCGCCACCGCGATGCCGGTCATCGACGGCAGGTAGTAGTCGCGATGCACGCAACGGACGCCGCTGGACATGGCGCCGCGCATCACCATCCACATCACCACCTCGGCGCTTTCAAAGCCGCCCAGCCGGGCGTAGTCGGCGTGGGTCAGTTCCAGCAGCGCTTCGGGATCGGATTCGAACAGGTCCAGGAAGCGATGGTCCCACGCGGTGTTGTTGAAGCCGGCCCGCTCGCCATGCACCTGGTGCGACAGCCCGCCGGTGGCGACGATCGCCACGCGCAGGTCTTCCGGATAGCTTTCGATGGCGCGGCGCAGCGCCTGGCCCAGCTTGAAGCAGCGGCGCGCCGACGGCGCCGGAAACTGCAGCACGCCCACCTGCAGCGGCACGATGCTGACCGGCCAGGCGTCCTTGCCACCGTTCCTGTCATGCGGCAGCAGCACCGACAGCGGCGAGAAGCAGCCATGGTCGAGCGCCTTGTCCTGGAAGAACGACATGTCGAATTCATCGGCCATCAGCGATGCGCCGATATGCCGCGACAGGCCAGCGTGGCCGCTGATCGGCGGCAGTGCGCGCGGGCCGCCGCCCTCATCGGCGGCGTGGTACGACTCGCCGATGCCCAGCGCGAACGCCGAGTAGTGGTCGAAGAAGAACGACGTCACGTGGTCGTTGTAGACCATGACCAGCACATCGGGTCTGGCTTCCTTCAGCCATTCGCTGACGGGCGCGTAGGCCGCGAAGATCGGAGCCCAGGCCGGGTCCTGCTGCTTGCCGGCATCGAGCGCGAAGCCGATGGTGGGCGTATGCGAAGAGGCGATCGCGCCGATGATAGTAGCCATGTCGAAAACCCAGATAACTCGGAAAAACTTGGGACACCCGGCCAGCGCCGGGCCCTGCATCGTTACGCCGTTACGGCGCTCTGCTGTGCCCGTGAGGACAGTATAGAAATTGCGGCGATGGTCGCCGGGATCGCCAGGATGGCGATGACAGCGCTGAATCCCCAGCCCAGGCTCAGCAGCACGCCGCCCGCCATTGACCCGGTGATGCTGCCGAAGCGGCCGATGCCCAGCATCCAGCTCACGCCGGTGGCGCGTACCGGGGTTGGGTAGCACGACGGTGCGAAGGCATTCAGCCCCGTCTGCGCGCCGCTCATGCAGAAGCCGGCCATCAGCACGAAGAACGCGAAAGCCGCCGAGCTGACGTTGCCCGAGGCCAGCAGCAGGATCCACGCCGCACCGCAGACATAGGCGATCGCGATCACCTTGTTGGCCGCGCGCCGGTCCATGTAGTAGCCCACTGCCAGCGCCCCAACGGTGCCGCCGAGCTGGAACAGCGCGGTCAGGTTGGCGGCGCGCTCGATCGGCAGGCCGACGTCCTTGATCAGCGTCGGCAGCCAGCCGCTCAGCAGGTAGATCACCAGCAGGCCCATGAAGTAGGTCAGCCACAGCGCCAGCGTGATGCCGCGATAGCCCGGCGAGAGCAGCGTGCGCACCGGCTGCGTGGCCGGCACGGGCGGCTCGCTGATGGTGAATTCGGCATTAAGCGGCACGTCGCCGCCACAGACGCGGCGCAGCGTGCGCGCGATTGTCTCCGGCGCGAACTTGCGCACCACCATGTAGCGCGCCGATTCCGGGATCAGCAGCAGGTAGACCGGCAGGCACAGCAGCGGGATCGCACCGCCCACCATCAGCACCGCGCGCCAGCCGAAGTGCGGCAGCAGCGCGGCCGCGCCGAAGCCCACCAGCGCCGAGCCCAGGTTGAAGCCGGTGAACATGGCCGCGATCAGCGTGCTGCGCGAACGCTCCGGCACATATTCCGAGAGCAGCGTGGTGGTGGTCGGCATCGCCGCGCCCAGCCCGAGCCCGGTCAGGAAGCGCAGCAGCGACAGCGTCACCACGCTGTCGGAAAACGCGCTCAGCAGGTTGAAGACGCCGAACAGCGCCACCGAGCCCAGCAGCAGCTTCTTGCGGCCGAAGCGGTCGGACAGCGGCCCCACCATCAGCGCGCCGATCGCCAGACCCACCGGCGCCGCGCTCATCACGATGCCGAAGCTGGCGCGCGAGATGCCCCATTCGCGCGTGATGTCGGGGGCCAGGAAGCCCATGATCGCGACATCCATGCCGTCGGTGGCGACGATCAGGAAGCACAGGCCGAGCAACAGCCACTGGTAGCTCGACATCTTTCGGTCATTGATGTGGGCCCGGATATCGAGCCTTGGGCGTGCGGTCATGCCGTCTCCTCCTGCGGCCCGGCGCGCGGGCCTTTTATCGTTGTCTGGGTTGCCTGCTGGGATGCGGCCGCTGGCCGGTGCCGGCCACCGCTTATCGGCGCGGTCCGGTGTGATGGCGGCGCAGGCCACGAGCGCATCGCTCATGGCAAGGGCAGTCTACGTTCGGCGCGCCTGTGGTGTATTGCTTTCGGCTGCCGGCCCGTTGCCTTTTCCTTATTGCGATGCCGTGCCGCCGGCGCCGTCGCGGTGCCAGGCGGTGCCGCAGGCGCGCAGTTCCGCCAGCAGCGCGTCGGCGCCGGGCGACAGCCGCGCGCCGGCGCGGGTGGTCATGCCGATCACCCGCCGCATGCCCGGCATCGGCAGGTTCAGCTCCGTCAGGGAGGACTGGTCGAACTCATACTGCAGCTGGTGCGCGGACAGCGCGGTAATCATCTCGCCGCGCAGCAGCAGGCCGCGCAGCAGCGCCAGGTCGCCGGTCTCCACCAGCGGTTCGGGCAGGGGCCCGCCATGGCGGGTGAAGAAGCCGTCGAGCGCCTCGCGCAGCGGCGAACCCGACCGAGACAGCACCCACGGATAGGGTTCAAGGTCGCGCAGCGTCAGGCGCTTGCGCGACGCCAGCGGATGCGTGGCGCTGGCGATCAGCGCGATGCGGTCCTCGAACAGCGGCTCGGTCGACAGGCCTTGCGCGGCGTCCTGCCTCAGTGCGCCCAGGATCAGGTCGATGCGCCCGCTCAGCAGCCCCGCGGTCAGTTCCTCGTACGGGCTTTCCAGCGAGCGGAAGCGCAGCCGTGGATGGCGCGCATGCAGCCGCGCGATCGCGGCCGGCAGCAACTGGGTGCGCCCCAGCGGCAGCGCGCCGACGGTGACCACGCCTTCGAGCACGCCGCGCAATGCCGCCACGTCGGCGGTGATATGGCGCAGCTCGGCCAGCACCCGTTCAAAGCGCGGGACCCAGCGCGCGCCCACGTCGGTCGGGATCATGCCGCGCGCGGTGCGCAGGAACAGCGGCTGCCCCAGTATCTCTTCCAGCCGCGCCACCGCCTGGCTGACCGCGGACTGCGATACGCCAAGCACGCCTGCGACGCTGGGCATATGGTGCGCGTCGGCCAGCAGCGTGGCGACTTCCAGGCGCCGTTCGTTGTAGAGCGATTCCAAGCTGGCGACGGTGCCGCCATGGCGGCTGCGCAGCCGGACGGCTTCCTCGCGTACGTCGCGCAGGGTCGCGTCGATCTGCTGCAGGCGCAACAGCACCAGCTCGCCGGCGCGCGTCAGCAGCATGCCGCGGCCCTTGCGCTCGAACAGTTCGACGCCAAGCGTGCCTTCCAGCGCGGCCACCGAACGCGCGATCGCCGATGAAGCGCGGTGCAGCGTTTCCGTGGCGCGGCGCACGCCGCCGGCCGCGGCCACGCCAGCGAACACGTAGAGGTGATGCAGGCTGAGCGGGGAAGGATTCATGGCTTTGGCGCGGGCCGCGCCTGCGGCATACCGATAAGCAGATTGGAACACTGGGCAGGCGAGATGGCAACCCAGCGCGGCGTCGCCGCGCCGATACTCGTCTCACCCTGGCGACCCCGCCACACCGACCGACTGCCATGAATGCCTTTCCCGATTCGGACCTGCGCCCGGTGCCGTGCATCCTGATGCGCGGCGGCACCTCGCGCGGCCCGTTCTTCCGCGCCGCCGACCTGCCCGCCGGCGAGGCGGCGCGCGACCGCTTGCTGCTTGCGGCGATGGGCTCGCCCGACCCGCGCCAGATCGACGGGCTGGGTGGCGCCCATCCGCTGACCAGCAAGGCCGGCATCGTCAGCGGCGGGATCGCGGGCGAGTATGACCTCGCCTTCCTGTTCGCGCAGCTGCAGCCCGATGCCGACACCGTCGACACCGCGCCCAACTGCGGCAACATGCTTGCCGCGGTGGTGCCGTTCGCGCTCGAGGCCGGCATGCTCGCGCCGCGCGGCGACACCACGCGGGCGCGCGTGCTGACGCGAAACACCGGCATGCTGTGCGACATCACGGTGCCGACACCGGGGGGGCGCCTGCGCTACGGCGGCGACGCGCGCATCGACGGCGTGCCTGGCACTGCCGCACCCATCGTGATCGATTTCCTCGACACGGCGGGCTCGGTCTGCAGCGCGCTGCTGCCCACCGGCAATCCACGCGACCGGCTCGTGATCGATGGCCTGGCCGTCGACGCCACGCTGATCGACAACGGCATGCCGATGGTGCTGCTGCGTGCAACCGACCTCGGCCGTACCGGCTACGAGAGCGTAATCGCGCTCAATGAGGACGCATCGCTGAAAGCGACGCTGGAAGCGCTGCGCCTTGCCGCCGGCCACAGCATGGGCCTGGGCGATGCCAGCGGCAAGAGCTATCCCAAGATGTGCCTGATCGCCGCACCGCGCGATGGCGGCACGCTGGCGACGCGCTGCTTTATCCCGCACGTATGCCACGCGGCCATCGGCGTGCTGGCCGCGGTCACCGCCGGAACTGCGTGCGTGCTGCGCGGCACGGTGGCCGATGGCATCGCCCGGTTGCAAGGCAGTGGCCCGGTGCACAACGTCAGCATCGAACACCCCAGCGGCGAGTTCACCATCGAAATCGAAACCGACCCCGAGCGGCCCGGCACGATCGCGCGCAGCGCGCTGGTGCGCACGGCCCGCCCCATCATGCGCGGCGAAGTGCTCGTGCCGGCCAGCGCATGGCCACAAGACTGAGAGACACCATGATCATCGATTGCCACGGCCACTTCACCACCGCGCCCAAGGCGCTGGAAGACTGGCGCAAACAGCAGGTGGCCAACCTCGCCACGCCGGAACTCGGCCCCAGGCCCTCCGACCTGCGCATCTCCGACGACGAACTGCGTGAAGCCATCGCCGGCAACCAGCTCCGGCTGATGCAGGAGCGCGGCTCCGACCTGACGATCTTCTCGCCGCGCGCGTCGTTCATGGCGCACCACATCGGCGATCTCGAAACCAGCGCCACGTGGGCGGCGATCTGCAACGAACTGTGCGCCCGCGTTGCGCAACTGTTTCCGGACAACTTCGTCGGCGCCGCCATGCTGCCGCAGTCGCCGGGCGCGGACGTCAGCACCTGCCTGCCGGAACTGAAGCGCTGCATCACCGAATACAACTTCGTGGGTGTGAACCTGAATCCCGACCCGTCGGGCGGCCACTGGACCTCGCCGCCGCTGTCGGACGAATACTGGTTCCCGGTCTACGAGATGATGGTCGAGTACGACGTGCCGGCCATGATCCACGTGAGTACGAGTTGCAACGCGTGCTTCCACACGACCGGCGCCCACTACCTGAATGCCGACACCACGGCCTTCATGCAGTGCCTGGCCAGCGACCTGTTCCAGCGTTTCCCCAGGCTGAAGTTCGTGATCCCCCACGGCGGCGGTGCGGTGCCCTACCACTGGGGCCGCTTCCGCGGCCTTGCGCAGGAAATGAAGGTGCCGCCGCTGGAAGAGCATGTGCTGCACAACGTGTTCTTCGACACCTGCGTCTATCACCAGCCGGGCATCGACCTGCTGACCGAGGTGATCCCGGTCGACAACATCCTGTTTGCCTCCGAAATGATCGGCGCGGTACGCGGCATCGATCCGCGCAGCGGCCACTACTACGACGACACCAGGCGCTATGTCGACGCCACGGCAAACCTGAATGACGAACAGCGCCACAAGATCTTCGAGGGCAACGCGCGCCGCGTCTATCCGCGGCTGGACGCGCAACTCAAGGTGCGCGGGTTGTAATCCACGCCATCCGACGAGAAAGGAATCCGCCATGCAACCCATCCAGAACCAGATCGGCGTCGTGCACCGCCGCATCGAACGCGCCGATCCCGAGGTGGTGGCGCGCCTGTCGCGTTTCGGCGTCGCCACCGTGCATGAGGCGATGGGCCGTATCGGCCTGATGAAGCCCTATATGCGTCCGGTGTACGCCGGTGCGGCCACCTGCGGCCCTGCCGTCACCGTGCTGCTGCAGCCCGGCGACAACTGGATGCTGCACGTGGCCGCCGAGATGATCCAGCCGGGAGACGTGGTGGTGGCCGCCTGCACCGCCGACAGCACCGACGGCTTCTTCGGCGACCTGCTCGCGACCTCTTATCGCGCCCAGGGCGCAAAGGGCCTTGTTATCGACGGCGGCGTGCGCGATGCGCGCGACCTCAAGGAAATGGGCTTTCCCGTCTTCAGCCGCGCCATCCACGCCAAAGGCTGTGCGCGCGCCACCATCGGCTCGGTCAATGTGCCGGTGGTCTGCGCCGGCGCGCTGGTGGATCCCGGCGACGTGGTGATCGCCGACGACGACGGCGTGGTGATCGTGCCCAAGGCGCTGGCCGCCGCCGTGGCCGACGCTGCCGACGCGCGCAGCGCCAACGAGGAAGCCAAGCGCGCCCGCTTTGCCGCGGGCGAGCTGGGCCTGGACATGTACGGATTGCGCGAGCCGCTGGCGCGTGCCGGCTTGCGCTACATCGATTGAGCCGGCTGCCCGCCGCATGGCGGGCCTATTGATAACAACAACAGGAGGAGAGGGATGAGAGCAAAACGACCCGTCGTGCGATCGGCGTTGGCCGCGCTGTGCGCCGTGCCCGCGCTGGCCGCGGCGCAGTCAGTGACGTTGTACGGGCTGGTGGATACCGGCGTGGAGTTCCTGAACCACGTCGGCGGCGGCGACACCGTGGTGCGCATGCCCAACCTGAGCGGCACGGTGCCGTCGCGCTGGGGCCTGCGCGGCACCGAAGACCTCGGCGGCGGGCTGAAGGCGAACTTCGTGCTCGAATCGGGCTTTGGCGCCGACTCCGGCAGCGCCAACCAGGGCGGCCGGCTGTTCGGGCGGCAGGCATGGGTCGGATTGCAGAACCAGTGGGGACAGGTCAGCTTCGGGCGCCAGTACACCATGCTGTTCTGGGCCATGCTCGATACCGACATCCTCGGCCCCAACGCCTACGGTTCCGGCTCGCTCGACAGCTACTTCCCCAATGCGCGCGCCGACAACGCGGTCGCCTACAAGGGCAAGTTCGGCGGCCTGACGGTGGGGGCGACCTACAGCCTCGGGCGCGACACCGTCAACGCCGGCCCCAGTCCCTCGGGCACCAACTGCGCCGGCGAGAACCCCGCCGACAGCCGCGCCTGCCGCGAATGGTCGGCCATGCTGATGTACGAGACCAACTGGTGGGGCGTGTCCGGCGTCTACGATTCGCAGCGCGGCGGGCCCGGCGCGTTCGGCGGGCTGACCTCCAGCGCGCTCAAGGATGACCGCCTGGCGCTTGGCGGCTACATGCTGCTGGGCAATGCCAAGGCGGGGCTGGGCTGGGTCGGCCGCCGCAACGAAGCGCTGGCGGCGCCACGCAGCAACCTGTTCTACGGCGGCGTGGCCTACGACATCACGCCGGCGCTGAACCTGGCCGGCGAGCTGTTCTACCTGAAATACCGCAACAGCCCCAACAAGGCGTGGCTCGGCGCGGTGCGCGCCAGCTATGCCTTCTCGAAGCGGACTTCGGTGTACGCCACCGCGGGCTATATCGGCAACGGCGGGCAACTGGCGCTGTCGGTCAGCAGCGCGGCGACGGGTGGCTCGCCCAATGTGGGCGGTACGCAGTTCGGTTCGATGCTGGGCATCAAGCACGTGTTCTGAATCGCGACCCGCAGCCGCTCAGCGCAAGCGGCCATGTGTCACCAGCAAGGTCAGCGGACGCGCCAGCAGCGTACTGGCCAGCGCCATCAGCAGCAGCCCCGAGAATGCCGTGGTGCTGATGACGCGCGCATCCAGCAGCACGGTCAGCACCACCACCTCGACCAGTCCCTTGGTCTGCAGCAACGCGCCCAGGGCGAGCGACTTGCGCCAGCCCATGCCCGCGCGCAACGCCGGCAGCGCAACGCCGGCCATCTTGCCGGCGATGGCGACGACCAGGGACAGCGCGGCGATCCACAGTGTCATCGGCTCCTGCAGCGAAATTTCGGTCCGCAGCCCGGCGGCGAGGAAAAAGAACGGCAACAGCACCACCACCGTCATCGGCTCCAGCTGCTGGCGCACGCGCTGTGCCGCCTGCGACGGCCAGACCAGGCCGGCGACGAAGCCGCCCATCACGTGGTGCAGTCCGGCCAGCTCGCCCAGGAACGCCGACGCCAGCACGAGGAAGAACGCCACCGCCAGCAGCAGCTCCGTCTCCTGCGCGCGGTGGCGCAGCAGCCAGGCGAGCGCGGGGCGCACCGCGCCGAACATGAAGGCGAGATAGGCCACGGCGCGCGCGCCGATGGCCAGCACGCTGGCGCCTTGCTGGCTGCCCTGCTGCAGCAGCACCAGCGTCAGGAACAACCACACCCATGCGTCGTTGACCGCCGCGCAGCGCAGCGCAAGCTGGCCCAGCGGGGTGCCGGTGAGCCGCATCTCGCGCAGCAGCGCGCCCAGCACGGGCAGCGCGGTGACCGCGGTGCAGATGCCCATCGCACAGGCGAACCAGTAAGGATCGGCATGCTCGCCGGCCACCGGCCAGCCGGCGCGGATCATCCACCACCCCGTTACGCCGCCGAGCACGAACGGCGCGGCGATGCTGCCCAGCGAGATACGCAAGGTGTCATGCCAGTGCGTCGTCGCCGCGTCTTCGCGCAAATGCAGGCCGGTCAGGAAGCAGAACAGCGTCACGGCGAGCCATTGCAGGCCGGACAGCATCGGCAAGTGATCGGGGCCGAACAGCGCCGACCAGCCCTGTGGCGCCAGCTGGCCGAATACGGACGGCCCGAGCATGATGCCGGCCAGCACCTGCACGGCCACCAGCGGAAAGGCGGCCTGCAGGCCTGCCCCGCGCCACAGCAGGTAGGGCAGGGCGACCACCAGCATGGCCTGCAGGAAGAAGATGCTCACCGCGTTCATTGGATCTTCGCGTCCTTACCCGAACATCCCGCCGTTGACCGAAATCACCTGCCGCGTGATATAGCCGGCATCGGGCGACAGCAGGAAGGCCACGGTGGCAGCAACCTCGTCCGGCGTGCCCATGCGCCGCGCCGGGATCAGGCGCAGCGCTTCCTCGCGCACGTGCGGCTCGACCATGTCGGTGTCGATCAGGCCGGGCGCGACGCAGTTGACCGTGATGGCGCGCTTGGCCAGTTCGATGGCAAGCGCCTTGGTGGCGCCGATGATGCCCGCCTTGGCGGCGCTGTAGTTGGCCTGCCCGCGGTTGCCGACCAGCCCGGAAACCGACGACAGCGTGACGATGCGGCCGGGCTGGCGGCGCTGCACCATGGGCATCACCACCGGGTTGAGCACGTTGTAGAAGGCGTCGAGGTTGGTGTGCACCACCTCGTCCCACTCGGCGCCGGTCATGGCCGGGAACGCCGCGTCGCGGGCCAGCCCGGCATTGCAGACCACGCCGTAGTAGCAGCCGTGCGTGGCGATGTCGGCCAGCAGGGTGGCCGCTGCCTCGTCGCGGCGGCTGACGTCGAAGCACAGCACGCGCGACCTGCTGCCATGGGCGCGCACCGCGTCGGCCACGGCTTCGGCCTCGTCGCGGCGTGCGCGGCAGTGCACCACCACGTCATAGCCGTCGCGCGCCAGGCGCAGCGCGATGGCGCGGCCGATGCCGCGCGACGATCCGGTGACCAGTACGGTCGGATTGGTCATGCTTGTTGTCCTTGCATAAGGGCTATGCCGGCTCGGCGGCGGTCAGACGTTGCAGAACTCTTCCAGCACTGCCATGCGGCGGCGTGGATCGGCGACGAACGGGTTGTTGCGGTCCCACGCATACCCGGCCAGCACCGCGCTGATCATGCCGCGGATCTCCGACGTGGCGTTGGGGTGGAAGATCAGCTTCTGGAAGCGGCCTTCATACCATGCCTCGACAAAGACGCGGAAGCAATCGACGCCCGCACGCAGCGGCTGCGCGAAATCCTTCTCCCAGTCCACCGTTTCGCCGCCGAGCTGGCGCACCAGGCAGTCCGCCGCCAGGCTGGCCGACTTGAAGGCGATGGTGACGCCGGAGGAAAAGACCGGATCGAGGAATTCGCCGGCATTGCCGAGCAGCGCGTAGCCGTTGCCCCACAGCGAGCTGACGTTGGCCGAGTAGCCCGCGATCTGGCGCGCCGGGGTGTCCCACGAGGCATCGGCAAGCAGGCTGGCCAGCCCCGGCTCCTCGGCCACCAGCGCGCGCAGCCGCTCGGTCTCGGTGCCGGTGTAGTTGTCCAGGAACGCCTTCTCCGCCACCACGCCGAGCGAGCAGCGGCCGTCCGAGAACGGGATGGTCCAGTACCACACGTCCGGGTGCTGCGGATGCACGCTGATCAGGATCTTGTTGCGGTCGAAGGTCCCCGGCGCGATCCGGTCTTCGACATGGGTGAAGAGCGCGCTGCGCACCGGGAAGCCCGACGGCGACTCCAGCTTGAGCAGGCGCGGCAGGATGCGGCCGAAGCCCGAGGCATCGAGCAGGAATTTCGCGCGCACCCGGTACTGGCTGCCGTCCGGCGCGCGCACCGTCACCTCGGGCTGCGCGCCGCCGACGTCGACGTTCTCGACCAGATGCGCGAAGCGGACTTCAGCGCCCTGGCGTGCAGCCTCGCGGATCAGCACATCGTCAAAGCGGGCGCGCTGCACCTGGTAGGTCGTGCCCCAGCCGGGAGAGAATTTTTCCCGGAAATCGAAGGCAGTGTGCTGGCCGGCGCGGGAGAACGCGGCGCCGTTCTTGTACTGGAAGCCGGCTTCCACCACCGCGCGCAGCATGCCGGCGCTTTCGATATAGGCCATGCTCTGCGGCAGCAGGCTTTCGCCGATCGAAAAGCGCGGGAAGATTTCCTTCTCGATCACCAGTACCGGGATCCCGTGCTTGCGCAGCAGGCCCGCCGCGACCGAGCCGGCCGGGCCTGCGCCAATGATGACGACATCCGTGGTTTCCGTTTGCATGGTGTCCGATCCTTGTTCCTGGTCAGGCCGGCGGGGTGGGGCCGCCGGCAAACGCAAGAATATGGCGGCAAAACGCCGCCAGTTGGCGTGCCAGCAACATCTTGAAACCATTTCAGGCGGTTGTCGCGCGGAATTGTGGGGTAGCCATGGTGCAGCAGGGGTGCAATAAAAGGCGCAATAAAAGGAGCCTGACAGCCGCGTTTGTTTCGCTGTCCGCCGTCTGCCGGTGTGCTCGCCGGCACGATTGCCGCACTGCCGGCAAAATGTGGGATCGTGGTCACACCCATATCCGGAGAACCCCATGCCAGCCACCACCATGCCCTACCGTCGCCTCGGCGCCAGCAACCTGCGCGTCTCGGCGCTGTGCCTGGGCACCATGATGTTCGCCGACCAGACCGACGAAGCCGAGGCGGCGCGCATCGTTGCCAGCGCGCGTGACCAGGGCGTCAACTTCATCGATACCGCCGACGTCTACACCAAGGGCGCTTCGGAACAGATGGTCGGCCGCCTGCTGACCTCGAACCGTCACGACTGGGTGCTGGCGACCAAGCTGGGCAACGCCATGCAGTCCGCGCCCAACCACTCGCACTACTCGCGCGTGTGGATCACGCGTGCGGTCGAGGACAGCCTGAACCGGCTGGCGACCGACTACCTCGACATCCTCTACCTGCACCGCGACTACCCCGGCGAGAACCTGGAAGAGGCGGTCCGCGCGATGGGAGACCTGGTGCGCAGCGGCAAGATCCGCTACTGGGCCGTGTCGAACTTCCGCGGCTGGCGCATCGCCGAGATCGCCCGCCTGTGCGGCGAGCTGGGCGTGCCGCGCCCGGTGGCCTGCCAGCCGTACTACAACCTGCTGAACCGCGTCCCCG
Source organism: Cupriavidus sp. P-10 (assembly GCF_003402535.2). Taxonomy (NCBI): domain Bacteria; kingdom Pseudomonadati; phylum Pseudomonadota; class Betaproteobacteria; order Burkholderiales; family Burkholderiaceae; genus Cupriavidus; species Cupriavidus sp. P-10. The sequence goes on along the minus strand of NZ_AP025171.1, from coordinate 2,858,916 downwards.
AGGTCGAGATCCTGCCGGCTTGCGAGCACTATGGCCTGGGCGTGGTGCCTTACAGCCCGGTGGCACGCGGCGTGCTGACGGGCAAGTACGCGCCCGGCCAGGCGCCGGGACAGGGCACCCGCGCCGGCCGCGCCGACCGCCGCATGATGGAAACCGAGTTCCGCGAGGAATCGCTGGTGATCGCGCAGCAACTCAAGGCGCATGCCGAGGCGCGCGGCCTGACGCCGGGGCAGTTCGCCACGGCGTGGGTGCTGGCCAACCCGATCATCTCGTCGGTCATCGCGGGGCCGCGCACGCTGGCGCAGTTCGAGGACTACTTCGGCGCGCTCGGGGTCGAAATCACGCCGGACGAAGAGGCCATGATCGATGCGCTGGTCGTGCCGGGGCATGCGTCGACCCACGGCTACAACGACCCGGGTTACCCGTTCGGGGGAAGGCCGGTGGCACGCGCGCAGAAAGCATGACAGCGACGCACGCCGGCGGTGCAAGCCAGCGGCGGCATGTGGCGCAAGCGCGTCTCCGGATGACGCGCGTTAACAACGGCGCGAAGAACGTCGCGAAGACCCCACGCATGCTTGCTGCACGCGGGCCCGACTCCTACTAATATCAAGAGAAGCGGCACGCGCACTGCGCGTGCCGCGAGAATAATGCGCTTCGAGCCGGTGCGCGCATGCCTCTGCGCGCAGCGCCGGCCCAACAGGGAAGCCCAACGTGTCGCGTCGTGGCTGGATCTTCGCTGGCTTGGCGGTCGCCCTCACCGGGGGCGTCTACGTCGTGTATAGCATTGTCGCGAGCGAAGTGCGCAATTCGCACTGGCAGGCGCGGCTGATCGGCGAGCTCGGCCAGCGGCTGACCTTCGAGATCCAGCCCGGCGCCAGCGACAGCATCCGCTTCCCGCATTCCGGTCCGTACGATGCCCGCATGGGCTACGGCATGCTGCCGCAGTTCGCGCAGCGGCTGCAGCAGCGCGGCTACGTTCCGGCCGAGCAGGCGCGCATGTCGCCCGACATGGTCAGGCTGATGGACCAGGGCTTTTTCGCGCCGTACCGCGAGAAAAACCAGGCCGGCCTCTTGCTGCGCGACTGCAACGGGCTGACGCTGGCGTTCGAGCGCTATCCGCAGCGCCAGTATCCCGACTTCGCCACGGTGCCGCCGCTGCTGGTGAGTGCGTTGCTGTACGTCGAGAACCAGGGGCTGCTGAACCCCGAATACCCGAACATGAACCCGGCGCTGGACTGGCGCCGGCTGTCGCGCGCGGTGATCGACCAGGTCATCCGGCTGGCCGACCGCTCGCACGACGCGCCCGGCGGCAGCACGCTGGCCACGCAGATCGAGAAGTACCGGCACTCGCCCGAGGGCCGCACCGCGTCGATCCCCGAGAAGTTCCGGCAGATGGCGTCGGCGTCGCTGCGCGCCTACCTCGACGGGCCCGACACGCAGCGCGCGCGCGAGCGCATCGTGGTTGACTACCTCAACACCGTGCCGCTGTCGGCGCGCGAGGGCTTCGGCGAGATCAACGGCATCGGCGACGCGCTGTGGGTCTGGTACGGCGAGGACTTCGGCGAAGTTAACCGGCTGCTCAAGGAAATGGACCAGCGCGCGCCCGACCCGCGCCAGGCGCAGGTATACAAGCGCGCGCTGTCGCTGATCATCTCGCAGCGCCGCCCGTCTTACCATTTGCGTCGCGACGACACCAACCTGGATGCGCTGACCGGCAGCTACCTGCGCCTGCTGGCTGCCAACGGCATCATCACCGCCGAGCTGCGCGACGCGGCACTGGCGCAGACGCTGGACAAGGCCGCGCCGCCGTTGCGCGGGCCGCAGGAGCCGTTCGTCACGCGCAAGGCCGTCAACCGCGTGCGTGCCGACGTCACCCGCCTGACCGGCGTGGAAAGCCGCTACGACATGGACCGGCTCGACCTGACGGTCGACAGCACCGTCAACCGCGAGGCGCAGCGCATCGTCAGCGAGACGCTGCAGCGCGTGAACAACAAGGCGGATGCGCGCGCCATGGGCCTGTACGGCCACAACCTGCTGCGCGATAACGACGACCCGTCGAGGCTGATGACCAGTTTCACGCTGTTCGAGCGTGTCGGCAACGCCAATGTGGTGCGGGTGCAGGCCGACAACATCGACCAGCCGTTCGACATCAATAGTGGCGGGCGCCTGAACCTGGGCTCGACCGCCAAGCTGCGCACGCTGGTGACCTACCTGGAAATCATCAGCGAGCTGCACGCGCAGTACGCCGGCATGGGGCGCGCCGAGCTGGCCGGGGTGCGGCTGGCCCGGCAGGATGCGCTCGCCCACTGGGCGGTGGATTACCTGTCCAAGACGAAGAAGCCCGAGGAGCGCGAACTGATGGCGATGCTCGAGGCCGCGATGGAGCGCAAGTACTCCGGCAGCGCCGGTGAAGGCTTCTACACCGGCGGCGGGCTGCAGAGCTTCACCAACTTCGAGCGCGAGGCGGGCGAGCGCAACATGACCGTGCGCATCGCGTTCCAGCACTCGGTCAACCTGGTCTTTATCCGCATGATGCGCGACATCGTGCGCTATGAGACCTTCCACGCCAGCCCGGATATCGGCGAGCTGTTCGAGGACCGCAATGCCCCCGGCCGGCGCGAGTACCTGGAGCGCTTCGCCGACCAGGAAGGCAGCGCCTACATGGTCAACTTCTACCAGCGCTATCGCGGCAAGAATTCCGAGCAGCGGCTGGACACGCTGCTGGGCCGCGTGCGCATGACCATCCCGCACATCAACGCGGTGCGCATGTCGGTGACGCTGCTGAGCGCGCGCCCCTACCTGGATGAGGAAAACTATATCCGCATCATGCGCGCGCGCCTGGGCGACAAGCAGCTGGCCAAGGAAGACCTGCCCGCGCTGTACCGCAAGTACGGCAAGGACAAGTTCAACCTGAACGACCGTGGCTACCTGTCACGGGTGCATCCGCTGGAGTTGTGGATGGTGGAGTACCTGGACCAGCACCCCGAGGCGACGATGACGGAGGTCCTGCGCGCCAGCACCGCCGAGCGGCAGGAAGTGTACAAGTGGCTGTTCAAGACGCGCAGCAAGGCGGGCCAGGACAACCGCATCCGCACGCTGCTGGAGCAGGACGCCTTCACCCGCATCGCCAGGCGCTGGCAGCGGGTCGGCTACCCGTTCGATTCGCTGACGCCGTCGTACGCCAGTGCGATCGGCGCGGCGGGCGACCGTCCGGCGGCGCTGGCCGAACTGGCCGGCATCCTGCTGGCCGGCGGCGTGGTCACGCAGAGCGCCGCGGTGCGCAGCCTGGCCTTTGCCGACGGCACCCCCTACGCCACGCGCTACGTGCTGCAGCCGGGATCGGGCAAGCGCGTGCTGCCGGCCGAGGTGGCCGAGCTGGCGCGGCGTTCGATGCTCGATGTGGTGGAGCGCGGCACCGCCAAGTCGATCCGCGGCGCTTTCACGGTGCCCGGGCGCGACGGTGCGTCAATGACGGTGGCGGGCAAGACCGGCACCGGCGACCAGCGCTTCCAGGTGTACGGCCCGGGCGGTCGGTTGATCTCGTCGCGCTCGGTGAACCGCTCGGCAACCTTTGTCTTTACGCTGGGTGAGCGCTTCTTCGGCACCGTGGTGGTCAACGTGCGCGAACCCTACGCGGCGCGCTACAGCTTTACCAGCGCGCTGGCGGTGCGGGTGCTGCGCGCGATCGCGCCCCAGGTGGCGGCAATGGCGCCAGGCGGTGACCGCGCGCTGCTGCGCTGCCGCGATGCCGCGCCGGGCCTGCGCACGCCGCGCGTGCCGACCATGGCGGCTCCGGCCGAAGCCGTGCCGGGCGCCACCATGGCGCAGGGGCTGGAAGCCCCGCCGCGCGCGGACGCGGTGGCTCAGCCCCCGGCGCCTGCGGCGCCTGCCCCGGCCAAGCCGGCCAAGCCCGAAGCGCCGAGCCTGGCCGACGCCAACGATGCGATCACCGTGCGCAAGGCCAGTCAGCCCTTGCGGCGGACCATGCCGTAGATCACCAGCAGCACGATCGCGCCGATCACCGAGGCAATCCAGCCCACCGGTTCGCCCGGCTGGTACCAGCCCATCGCGCGGCCGACGTAGCCGGCCACCACCGAGCCGAGCACGCCGAGGATGATGGTCATGATCCAGCCCATCTTGTCGTCGCCGGGCTTCACCGCCCGTGCGATCAGTCCGACGATGAGGCCAACGAACACGGTGCCGATGAATGCCATCATGGTGCGCTCCCGGTAGTGGACTGCTTAGAATGGGCGCCGGCCGCACGATGCAGCCGGCTGCGCTTCATGATACACGCAGCCAGCGGCTGCGTATGACGGCAACGGGACTGGGCCGGCGGGATCAGCCCCCCGCCAGCCGGAACTGGCCGACGGCCCGGTGCAGCATGTCGGCCTGGTCCTCCAGCGAGGCCGCGGCGGCGGCCGCTTCTTCGACCAGCGCCGCGTTCTGCTGCGCCATCTGGTCCATCTGCGAGACCGCCTGGTTGACCTGCTCGATGCCGCCGGTCTGCTCCTCGGTGGCGGCACGCATCTCGCCCATCAGGTCGGTCACGCGCTTGACCGCTGCCACGATCTCGTCCATCGCCTTGCCGGCGCTTTCCACCAGCACCGCGCCGTCTTCCACGCGCTGCGCCGAATTGCCGATCAGCGCCTTGATCTCCTTGGCGGCAGTGGCGCTGCGTTGCGCCAGCGTGCGCACCTCGCCAGCCACCACGGCGAAGCCGCGGCCCTGGTCGCCGGCGCGGGCGGCTTCCACCGCGGCATTCAGCGCCAGGATATTGGTCTGGAAGGCAATGCCCTCGATCACGCCGATGATGTCGACCACCTTGCCCGAGGCCTGCTTGATCTCGCCCATGGTCCCGACCACCTGGTTGACGATGGTGCCGCCGCGCACGGCGATGTCCGAGGCGCCCTCGGCCAGGTGACTGGCCTGGCGCGCATTGTCGGCGCTCTGGCGCACGGTGCTGGTCAGCTGCTCCATGCTCGCGGCGGTTTCCTGCAGCGAGGCGGCCTGTTCCTCGCTGCGGCGCGACAGGTCGGCATTGCCCGCGGCGATCTGCTTGGCCGCGCCGGCGATCGAGTCGGCCGAGCCGCGGATGCTGCCGATCGCGCCGGTCAGGCGCGTCTGCATGCGCTGCATCGCGAACAGCACGCTGTGCTCGTCGCCCGGGCGCACGTCGACATGGCTGCCGAGATCGCCCTCGGCAATGCGGCCGGCGATCTGCGCGGTGGTGGCCGGCTCGCCGCCGAGCTGGCGGTGCAGGCTGGCGGAGACGCGCACCATCACCAGCGACATCAGCGCGCCGACCGCCAGCAACAGGCCGAAGGCTTTCATCAGCTCTTTGTGGAAGGTCGCTTCGATGTCATCCATGTAAAAGCCGGCGACGAAAACCCAGTCCCATGGCCGGAAGGTGGCCACGTAGCTGAGCTTGGGCTGTGCCGCCTCGGCGCCCGGCTTGGGCCATGCATACTCGACGAAGCCCTTGCCCGGCCCCTTGGCGACCTCGATCATGTTGCGGAACAGGTAGACCCCGTTGGGATCTTTCGTGTCCTCCATCACCTTGCCAATCATGTCTTCCTTGAACGGGTGCATCAGCACCACGCTGTTGGAACGCATGACGGTGAAGTAACCATCGCTGCCGAAGCGCATGGCGCGCACGCGGTCGATGGCCTGCTGCCTGGCCTCCTCCTGCGGCAGCTTGCCTGCCTTGGCCAGCGCCTCGTAATTGGCCACCACCGAGACGACCGTGTCGGTGACATGGATCAGGTCCAGCCGGCGCTCTTCCATGCGCAGGCTGCGTATGTGCCAGGCGTTCCACAGCGTGACGCCGAGCAGGCAGACCCAGCTCAGCACCAGCGGCAGCAGCAGTTTTTTCTTCAGGCTCAGGTTGTCCAGCATGCTTCTCACTCCTCCTTCAGCGCATTGCGCATTGCTCATCGGTGACACGCATCTGCGGCGTCATTCATGGTTGACGCCTGTCGGGGCATGCGTGTGCGTCTGCGGGCTAACGGCGGGGCGGCAAACTAACTTGATTGGGGTAATACCGCCCATGGGAGTGGTGTGGTTGTTTGGTTTTAATACATTTGCCGCATAAGTGATGTAACGAGCTCTTATGTTTCTTCGTGGCAGGCGGGACGTGATGCCGCAGGCTCATGTCACGCCGTTGTCCCTGTAAATCCGGCAGAATCGGCGCGTTGCACCGACACAACCTTTCTCATCTACAACGTCCCCTGCGCACATGGCCACCTTGCCCAGCCCGTCCGAAAACACCCACCGCCATGACGGGCCGCTTGCCGTGTTCCTGGTGTTCCTGCGCCTCGGCCTGACGTCGTTCGGCGGTCCGGTCGCGCACCTGGCGTTCTTCCGCGACGAGCTGGTGCGGCGCCGCCAGTGGCTGAGCGAAGCCGCGTATGCCGATGTGGTCGCGCTGTGCCAGTGCCTGCCCGGCCCGGCCAGCAGCCAGACCGGGATCGCGCTGGGGCTGTCGCGCGCGGGCTATGCCGGCGCGCTGGCGGCATGGCTGGGCTTCACGCTGCCGTCGGCGGTGCTGATGATCCTGTTCGCGCTGGGCGTCTCGCACTACGGCATGGCCGCCGCGCCAGGCGTGCTGCACGGGCTCAAGCTGGTGGCGGTGGCCGTGGTGGCGCAGGCGGTGTGGGGCATGGCGCGCACCCTGTGCCGGGGCGCGCTGCGCATTGCCATCATGTTGCTGGCCACCGTTGCGGTGCTTGCGCTGCCGGGGCCATGGACACAGGTGGCGGTGATGACCGTTGCGGCGCTGGCGGGCGCGGCGCTGCTGCGGCCGGCGCTGGCCGGCGCGCATGAGCCACTCGGGCTGCCGATGGGTCATCGGGCCGGCGCGTTGCTGCTGGCAGCCTTCGCCTTGCTGCTGGCGGGCCTGCCGGTGCTGGCGCAGCTGAGCGCCGATCCGGCCGCGGGCCTGTTCGACGCCTTCTACCGCGCCGGCGCGCTGGTCTTCGGCGGGGGACACGTGGTGCTGCCGCTGCTGGACGCCGAAGTGGTGGCGCCCGGCTGGGTCGGCAAGGAAACCTTCCTGGCAGGCTATGGCGTGGCGCAGGCCATGCCCGGTCCGCTGTTTACATTTGCAGCCTTCCTGGGCGCTTCGTCGCAGATGCCGCCTTCCGGCTGGGCTGGCGGGCTGCTGTGCACGGTGGCGATCTTCCTGCCCGGCGCGCTGATGGTGCTCGGCACGCTGCCTTACTGGGAAAGCCTGCGCCGTAACCGCCGGGCACAGGCGGCGCTGGCCGGCGTCAATGCGGGCGTGGTTGGGCTGCTGCTGGCGGCGCTGTGGCAGCCGGTGTGGGTCGGCGCGGTGCGCGGGCCGCTCGACATCGTGCTGGTCGCGCTGGCGCTGGTGGCGCTGATGGCGTGGAAGCTGCCGCCATGGCTGGTGGTACTCGCCAGCGGCGTGGTGGGGTGGGCGGCGGGCATGTGGCTGTAACGCCGCAGCACCGCTGCAATAGCCGCTGCAATTGTCGCCGTAGGGGCGGCTGCTGCCGGGCCTGCGGGAGACCTCGGCACGCGCCAGCTTGACCCTTGTAATGCGTCGTAACCTGCCGCGTCGCGGAACCGTTTGCGCATTCAAATGCGAACGATTATCCTTCTCTGCGGCGTCTGTCATTGTGATGACAATGGCACAACCTCAGCGTTACGTGCGCGAGGCGGCGCTCCAGCTTCCAAGGATCCCAGCGCAGGGCCGGCCGCCGGCTCCGCCGGAGCCACCCGCTTACCACCGCAATGACCGAATCCCAGCCAGCTTCCGGCCAGCAGCGCCGCGCGTTCTGGCTCAAGCATCTCCACCAGTGGCACTGGATCAGTTCCGCGATCTGCCTGATCGGGATGATGCTGTTCGCCGTGACCGGCTTCACGCTCAACCATGCGTCGCAGATCGAGGCGAAGCCGGCGGTCGAGACGCGCCACGCCACCGCGCCCGCCGCGCTGCTCGACGCGCTGCGCGCGCAGGAGCCCGCCGGCGAAGGCAAGTCACGCGATCGCAAGGCGCCGGTGCCTGAAGCGCTGGCCGCATGGCTGGCACAGGCGCTCGATGTCGATGCCAACGGGCGCGAGGCCGAATGGTCGGCCGATGAAATCTACGTGGCGCTGCCGCGCCCGGGCGGCGATGCCTGGGTCAGCCTTGAGCTCGACAGCGGCGAAGCCCAGTACGAGAAAACCACGCGCGGCGCGATCTCCTACCTGAACGACCTGCACAAGGGCCGCAACACCGGCCAGGCATGGAGTCTGTTCCTGGATGTGTTCGCGTTCGCCTGCCTGGTCTTCAGCATTACCGGCCTGTTCCTGCTCAAGCTGCATGCGGGCGGGCGCCTGGCGACGTGGCCGCTGGTCGGCCTGGGGCTGGTGGTGCCGCTGCTGCTGGCGGTGTTGTTCATTCACTGAGCATTCACTGAGCATCACCGGACCCGCCGGCAACCCAACCCCATTTGCCTTTTTCCTGCTGCATCTCACTGACGAGGTTTCTCCGAATATGCGCCGACTGCTCTCCGTCACCCTGACCGGCATGGCCACGGTCCCGTTCGCGGGTCCCGCGCTGGCCGCCGACCTGAACGTCAAGGTGGAAATCCCGCGCCTCAGCGTGGCCGAGTACCACAAGCCCTACGTGGCGATGTGGGTCGAGCGCGCCGACCAGAGCCCGGTGCAGACCCTGGCGGTCTGGTACGACGGCAAGCTCAAGGAAAACGAGGGCACCAAGTGGCTCAAGGACATGCGCCAGTGGTGGCGCAAGGCCGGCCGCGACCTGAACATGCCGGCCGACGGCATCTCGGGCGCGACCCGCGCGCCGGGCGAGCACACGGTCAGCTTCCGCGATGGCAAGAATCCGCTGGGCAAGCTGCCGGCGGGCGACTACCAGCTGGTGGTCGAAGCCGCGCGCGAAGTCGGCGGGCGCGAACTGGTGCGCGTGCCGTTCACCTGGCCGCCGCAAGCCGCACAGACCGCCCGCGCCAAGGGCGACCACGAACTCGGCGGTGTCACCGTCGACCTGAAGCCGTAATCCTTCCCGGAGCCTGACGATGAAACCTACCGCCATCCTGTCTGCCATCGTGTCCCCCACCCGTTCCCGCATGGCCATCCGCGTGGCCGTGCTCGCCCTCGCCGCGCTGGCGCCGCTGGCCGCGCACGCGCACCGCCAGTGGCTGCTGCCGTCGGCCACCGTGCTGTCGGGCAATGACCCGTGGGTGACCGTTGACGCCGCCGTCTCCAACGACCTGTTCTACTTCGAGCACGTGCCGCTGCGCCTGGACAACCTGCAGGTGACCGCCCCCGACGGCAGCGCCGTCAAGGCCGAGAACGCCGCCACCGGCAAGTACCGCAGCACCTTCGACCTGCACCTGACGCAGCCGGGCACGTACCGCGTGGCGGTGGTCAACCAGGGCCTGTTTGCCAGCTACAAGGTCGATGGCCAGGCCAAGCGCTGGCGCGGGTCGGCCGAGAACTTCGCGAAGGAAGTCCCGGCCAATGCGCAGGAGCTGACGGTCACGCAGGCCGAAGGCCGCGTGGAGTCCTTCATCACCGCCGGCAAGCCCAGCGACAAGGGCCTGCGCACCACCGGCCGCGGCCTGGAACTGGCGCCGATCACGCACCCGAATGACCTGGTCGCCGGCGACACCGCCAGCTTCCGCCTGCTGCTCGACGGCAAGCCCGCCGCCAACCTGAAGGTCGAGGTGGTGCCGGGCGGCATCCGCTACCGCGACAAGCTGCAGGAGTTCAGCGCCACCACCGACGCCGACGGCAAGTTCAGCGTCAAGTGGCCGGCGCCGGGCATGTACTGGATGGAAGCCGAGGTCCGCGACGACAAGGCCAGCTTCAAGCAGGCCAAGTCGCGCCGCGCCACCTACGCGGTGACGGTGGAAGTGCTGCCGCAATAAGCATTTCGCCGCGTTGAACCGCATCCTGGTCCCTGTCGCGCTGCAAGCGCCCCCGGTGCCGCCCGCGCAAGATGCCCGGCAGCACCGCTGGGGCGGCGCGAGCATGGGCACGACCTGGTCGGTCGTGGCCCTGCTGCCGCCCGGGGCGGATGCCGATGCCGTCGGCGCGGGCATCGTCGCCGTGCTCGACGGCGTGATAGCGCAGATGAGCAACTGGGAAGCGGACTCCGATATCAGCCGCTTTAACCGCGCCGCGCCGGGCAGCTGGCAAGACCTGCCGCCAGATTGCTTTGCTGTCCTGCAATGCGCGCTGCAGGTGGCGCGCGAGAGCGGCGGTGCTTATGACCCGAGCGCGGGGCCGCTGGTCGACCTGTGGGGCTTCGGCCCGGCACCGCGGCGCAGCGCGCCGCCATCGCCCGATGCCGTGCAGGCGGCACGCGGCCGCTGCGGCTGGTCGCGCATCGAACTCGATGCCGATGCAAGGCGCGCACGCCAGCCCGGCGGCGTGTCGCTGGACTTTTGCGCCATCGCCAAGGGCTTTGCCGTTGACGCGGTGGCGCGCTACCTCGATGCACAGGGCCTGGCACACCACCTGACCGAGGTCGGCGGCGAACTGCGCGGCCATGGCGTCAAGCCTGACGGCATGCCGTGGTGGGTCGCACTGGAAGCGCCGCCAGGCCTCGGCAGCGACGGACAGGAAAAACAGGCCGGGCAGACCCTGGTGGCGCTGCACGGCCTGTCCGTGGCCACCTCGGGCGACTACCGCCGCTACTTCGACAGCGACGGGCGGCGCTATGCCCATACCATCGACCCGCGCACCGGCTACCCGGCCAGCCACGCACTGGCTTCGGTCACGGTGATCCACCCGCAGTGCATGCTGGCCGATGCGCTGTCCACCGCGCTGACCGTGCTCGGCCCGCAAGCCGGCATGGCGCACGCGCGCCGCCACGGCATTGCCGCGCGCTTCCTGGTGCGCACGCCGGGCGGCTTCGACGAACATCTTTCCCCGGCTTTTGCCGCGATGCTGGCATGAGCCGCTCCATCCTTTCACCCTTTGCCGGCGCCAGCTGGCTGGCCCTGGCCGGCGGCGTGGCGCTGTCGGCGCTGGGGCCCTCGCGCAGCGCCATCGCCGCCGGCGTGGTGGCCGCCTATGCCGGTTTCTGCGGCACGGTGCTGGCGCACCACCGCCAGCGGCGCGCGCGCGCGGCGGCATTGGCAAGTACCACGGACGGCGCCACGCTGGTCGCCTATGCCAGCCAGACCGGGTTTGCCGAGCAGCTGGCGCTGCAGACCGCGACCGCGCTGCAGGGCGCCGGCATGCCGGTGCAATTGCTGTCGCTGGCCGAGGTCGACGCCGGCCGGCTGGCCGCGTGCCGGCAGGCGCTGTTCGTGGTCAGCACCACCGGCGAGGGCGACGCGCCCGACAGCGCGTCGGGCTTCGCGCGGCGGCTGCTGGCCGGCGGCGCGGATGGCCTGCGCGAGCTGCGCTACGGCATCCTGGCGCTCGGCGACAGCAGCTATGCGCGCTTCTGCGCCTTTGGCCATGCGCTCGATCACTGGCTGCAGCGCCATCGCGCGCAGCCGCTGTTCGACCTGATCGAGGTCGACAACGGCGATGCCGGCGCACTGCGCCACTGGCAGAACCATCTGTCGGCGCTGAGCGGCGGCGCGGAGATCGCCGACTGGGAGCGCCCGCGCTACGGCGACTGGGTGCTGGCGCAGCGCCGGCACCTGAATCCCGGCAGCCAGGGCGCGCCGGCGTTCCATCTGGTACTGGAGCCGCGCGACCGCGATGCGCTCGACTGGCAGCCGGGCGACATCGCCGAGGTCGGCCCGTGCCATGCACCGGCCGAGGTCGCGCAGCTGCTGGCCCGGCTCGCGCTGGATGGCGCCACTGCGGTGCGCTGCGACGCCCGCGACCTGACCCTGGCCGAAGCGCTGGCCACGCGCATGCCGCTGCCCGATGCCCACTTTGCCGCGATGCAGGGCGTGCCGGCCCAGCAACTGGTCGATGCGCTGTCGCCGCTGCCGCACCGCGAGTATTCGATCGCTTCGCTGCCGCAGGACGGCCGCCTCGACCTGCTGGTGCGGCAGGCGCGCCGCGATGACGGCCGGCTCGGGCTGGCCTCCGGCTGGCTGACCGGGCATGCGGCCGTGGGCGCGCATATTGCATTGCGCATCCGCACCAACCGCAGCTTCCACCCGCCCGCCGACGACCGGCCGCTGATCCTGGTCGGCAACGGCACCGGACTGGCCGGCCTGCGCGCGCACCTGAAGGCACGCGCCGTGGCGGGACGGCGCCGCAACTGGCTGCTGTTCGGCGAGCGCTCGGCCCGGCATGACGCTTTCTTTGCCGACGAACTGGCCGCCTGGCAGGCCGACGGCACGCTGCAGCACGTCGACCATGCCTGGTCGCGCGACGGCGGCACGCCGCGCTACGTGCAGGACGCGCTGCGCGCGCAGGCGCCGCTGGTGCGCGAGTGGGTAGAGGATGGCGCGGCGATCTATGTCTGCGGCAGCCTGCAAGGCATGGCCGGCGGGGTCAACGAAGCGCTCACGGAAATCCTCGGCGAATCCGCGCTGCGCCAGCTTGCCGACGACGGCCGCTACCGGCGCGACGTCTACTGATTACTCCAATCGCCGTGCGGAGATCGGCCGCGCCTTCCTTTACCCACTCGCGCCCAGGCCGCGCATGCACTATCTTCGGTGTGGACTGCAAAGCATTTGCAGCCAATACAAAACCGAGGAGACCTGATGCGACGCACCCCCCGCCGCCTTGCCGCTGCGCTGGCTTTGGTTGCCACCACCGTTGCCACCACCATCCCCGCCGCCATGGCCGAGGCACCCGCGCGCGCCGACCGCCTGGCCGTTCCCGGCCTGGAGAAGCCCGCGACCGTGCTGGTCGACCGCTGGGGCGTGCCGCATATCTACGCCGGCACGCTCTACGACGCCTTCCACGTGCAGGGTTTCATGGCGGCGCGCGACCGCCTGTGGCAGATCGACCTCTGGCGCAAGCGCGGCCTCGGCGAGATGGCGAAGGACTTCGGCCCCGCCTACGCCGACGGCGACCGCATGGCGCGCGCGGTGCTGTTCCGCGGCGACATGTACCGCGAATGGCTGGCCTACGGCTCCGACGCCAAGCGCGTGGCCGAGGCCTTCGTCGCCGGCGTGAATGCCTACGTGGCGCTGACCGAGCAGAAGCCGGAACTGCTGCCGCCCGAGTTCCGCAAGCTCGGCTACAAGCCCGCGCGCTGGCAGGCCGAGGACATCGTGCGCATCCGCCACCACGGCCTGACGCTGAACTTCACCGGCGAGATCGAGCGGGCCCAGCTCTTCTGCCAGGCCAGGGCCGATGCCGTCCGCGCCGACTGGATCCGGCGCGAACTCGATCCGCCGGTCGAACCCAGGCTCAGCGCCGGCCTCGATCCCTGCACGGTGCCGGCCGCCGAACTGCGCCGCGCCTATGAACTGGCCACCGCCGCCGCGCGCTTCCCCAAGGACGCGTGGAGCGGCGCGCAATCCGCCAGCATCCCGCTCGACCAGCTCTATGCACTGGTCGACCCCAGCAGCGACACCGGCCGCAGCCTCGGCTCCAACAACTGGGTCATCGGCGGCAAGCGCACCACCACCGGCCGGCCGATCCTGGCCAACGACCCGCACCGCTCGCACGGCGCGCCCAGCCTGCGCTACATCAGCCACCTGAACGCGCCCGGCATGTCGGTGATCGGCGCGGGCGAACCGTTCCTGCCGGGCATCTCGATCGGGCATAACGGCACCATCGCGTTCGGCCTGACGCGCTTCTACATGGACCAGGAAGACCTCTACGGCTACGAGCTGAACCCGGCGAACCCGCGCGAATACAAGTACAAGGGCCGCTGGGAGCCGATGGAGACCGTCACCGAGGAGATCGTCGTCAAGGGCGAGCCCGCGCCGCGCAAGGTCACCGTCGACTTCACCCGCCACGGCCCGGTGCTGCACGCCGACGCCGCGCGCGCCTGGGTGCTGCGCGCAGCGTGGCTCGACTACGGCATGGCGCCGTACTTCGGCTCGATGGACTACATGCGCGCGCGCAACTGGGACCAGTTCCGCGCCGCCATGAACCGCTGGGGCGCGCCCGGCGAAAACCAGGTCTATGCCGATACCGGCGGCAATATCGGCTGGATTCCCGGCGGCCTGACCGTCAAGCGCCCCAACTGGGACGGGCTGACGCCGGTGCCGGGCGACGGCCGCTATGAATGGGCCGGCTACCGCAACATGGACGAGCTGCCGTGGGCCTACAACCCGACGCCGGGCTATATCGTCACCGCCAACGAGAACAACATCCCGCCCGAGCATCCGGCGGCAAAGCTGGGCGTCGGCTACGAATGGAGCGACAGCTCGCGCGCGCGGCGCCTGAAGGCTGTAGTGGGCGCCAATCCGCGCAGCTCGGTGCAGGACTCGATGGCGTGGCAGAACGATACGGTGTCGCTGCCGGCACAGCGCGTGGTGGCGCTGCTGAAGGACGTGCGCAGCGACGACGCGCAACTGGCGCGCGGGCTCGACCTGCTGCGCGGCTGGGACGGCAATGAACGCGCCGACAGCGCCGCGGCGGCGCTGTTCGAGGTCTGGTTCAGCAAGCACCTGCGCCAGGCAGTGGTGCGCGCGGCATTGCCCGCCGATGCTGCCCGGCTGGTCGGCGCCGGCGATGCGGCGCGCGTGGTCGCGGTGCTGGAGCAGCCCGATCCGTGGATGCCGGTGGCGCGGCGCAACGCGGTGATGCTTGAATCGCTGAAGGCCGCGATGGCGGAGGTGGAAGGCAAGCTCGGCCCGGACCCGCGCGGCTGGCAATGGGGCAAGCTGCACACCGCGGTGTTCGCGCACCCGATGGACCCGATCCTGAGCGATGCCGAGCGGCAGCAGTTCAACGTCAACGCCGGGCCGATCGGCGGCTCGGCCTTCACGCCGATGAACACCAGCTACCGCAACAGCGATTTCCGGCTGACCGCCGGGGCGTCGTTCCGCATGGTGCTGGATGTCGGCAACTGGGATGGCTCGCGCGTGATCAACACGCCGGGGCAGTCGGGGAATCCGGCCAGCTCGCACTACCGCGACCTGGCGCCGCTATGGGCCAAGGGGGAGTATTTCCCGCTGGTCTATACGCGCAAGGCGGTGGAGAAGGCGAGCAAGGAGAGGCTGGAGCTGGTGCCGCAGTAAGAACCTTCAACCGGGGTATCGCAAGCTGGGCCGTCCGCCGCAAGCTACCACCCCAGGCAAACGCACCCCTCTCCCGCAAGCGGGCGAGGGGAGCAGACCGCCGGCGACGTGAAAGCGCCGGGCTTTACTTCAACAGCCCCAGCACCGCCTCGGCCCCCGCCTCCGACGAAGCCGGGTTCTGCCCCGTCACCAGCCTTCCCGCCACCGCAACGTGGCTGGCCCAGTCCTCCCCGCGGGTAAACCGCCCGCCGCTGGCCGTCAGCACATCCTCCACCAGGAACGGCACTACCTTGGTCAGCTGCACCGCCTCTTCCTCGCTGTTGGTAAAGCCCGTGACTTCCTTGCCCTTCACCAACGGCTGCCCGTCCGCGCCCTTGACGTGTCGCAGCACCCCCGGCGCATGGCACACGGCGCCCACCGGCTTGCCCAGCCGGACGAACTGCTCGATCAGCGCGATCGAACGCTTGTCTTCCGCCAGGTCCCACAGCGGCCCATGGCCGCCGGGATAGAACACGGCGTCGAAGTCCTCCGCCTTCACCTGGTCCAGCGTCAGCGTGCTGGCCAGCACGGCCTGCGCGTCAGCATCCGAGCGGAAGCGGCGGGTAGCGTCGGTCTGCGCGTCGGGGTCGTCGCTCTTGGGATCGATCGGCGGCTGGCCGCCCTTGGGCGAGGCCAGCGTGATGCCAGCGCCGGCGTCCTTGAAGACGTAGTAGGGCGCGGCGAATTCTTCCAGCCAGAAGCCGGTCTTCTTGCCGGTATTGCCGAGCTGGTCATGTGAGGTCAACACCATCAGGATGTTCATGTGGCTGCTCCTTGGCGAAACGTGGGCACGGTGGCGCAACGCCATTCAGCATAGTGCCCCGGCCGCGAACATCCTATGGTCTTGACGGAAGCGACAAGTGCCGTGCCGTGGGTCCGGCACGGCGCGCGCGACCGTAATGCGCATTACGCGCGGTTGACCACCGGCACCAGCGCGCCCTGCACCGCGCGCGCGGCGTCGGAGGCGAGGAACAGGATCACGTCGGCCAGTGCGTCCAGGCCGACCCAGCGCGAGGTGTCGGCATCCGGCATGGCCTGGCGGTTCTCGGGCGTGTCGAGGATGCTGGGCAGCACCGCGTTGATGCGGATACCCTGGTCGCGCAGTTCGGCCGACATCGATTCGGTCACCCGCGCGAGCGCGTCCTTGGACGCGCAGTAGGCGCCCATCTGCGCCAGCCCGCGTGCCGCCGAATTGGCGCCCACGTTGACGATGGCGCCGCCGCCGGCGGACAGCATGTGCGGCACCACGGCGCGCGCCATGTTCAGTACCGTGCCCACGTTCATGTCGAACAGGCGGTTCCAGTCGGCTGCGCTGGTCTCGTGGATGCCCGTGCCCATGGCGAAGCCGCCGGCCAGGTTGCACACCACGTCGATGCGCCCGCACGCCTGCACGGCTTCGCCGATGGCATTGCCCAGGCTGTCCGCATCGAGCAGGTCGGCCTGCAGCGCCAGGTGGCCGCTGCCGGCTTCGGGCAGCGGTGCGGCATGGCGGTCCAGCAGCACCACGCGCGCGCCTGCCTGTGCGAAGGCGTGCGCGACCGCGCGGCCCAGGTTGCCGCGTGCGCCGGTGACCAGTACGTTCTTGCCGTTGAAGTTCATTTGCGTGCTCCTGCGCCGTGGCGGCGCGCATTGTCGTGATCAGGCTTCGCCCGGCTTTTACATTCGTGGCCGGCAGCGAAAAACGCAAGCCAGTCTACGCAACGGCACGCAACATAAGCTTGCGAAAACGCCTCGGGGTAACCCTCGAAACGCACAGGAAGTTGCGCGCGACACTCGCAGTTTGCGCCGCGCCGGCAGGTTGCCCGGCAAGCGCCTAGAATGTCCTGCATCCCGCCACGCAGGAGCAGGACGATGCCAGGCAAGCCCGTCAGGATCCCGGGCCCCGACCACCCCATCACCGTCACGCCGACGCAAGGGCGCGTGGTGGTCAGGGTGGCGGGCCGCGTTGTCGCCGACAGTACCGCGGCGCTGACGCTGCAGGAAGCCAGCTATGCGCCGGTGCAGTACATCCCGCGCGCCGATGTCGACATGGCGCAGCTCGCGCGCAGCGATCACGCCACCTACTGCCCCTACAAGGGCGATTGCAGCTACTTCTCCATCCCGGCTGCCGGCGAGCGTGGGCGCGATGCGGTGTGGAGCTACGAGACGCCTTACGATGCGGTCGCGGCGATTGCCTCGCACGTGGCCTTCTACCCGGATCGCGTCGACGGCATCGACATCGGCGATGCGGGGCGCTGAACGTGCGGGTGGATTCAGGGTGACAGCGCCGCGTCGATCATTGCCACGGCCAGTCCTGTCAGCAACGCCAGTGCGGAAGCGATAAACCACCGCACTGTCTTGCGGTATTCCTCCACCGCATCGTCCTCGATGCGCAGCGCGCGGAACAGCGCGACGATCTGCAGCGATACCGCCGCCAGCAGCGAGATCGCGGCGAACACCGCGCGCACGTTCCAGTGGCCCGGGCTTTCGAAGCCCCAGAAGCGCCAGAACGCCAGCGAGAAGCCCAGCAGCACCGTGATGGCGGTGATGATGCCCTGGCGGTAGCCGCTGGGCACCAGCTGGGGTGCTGGCTCTGGCGGTGTGGCTGGCGGGGGAACAGCATCCATGGCGCGTCTCCGGTTGACGAAGGCCTGGAGGAAGGCCTGGATGCAGTCTAGTCGCGGATCAACCCTTGCTGAAAATGCTGTAGAAATCAGGCGCGCCGCTGTCGGGCATGCTCAGGTCGAGCGAGCCTTCGATATGCTCGAGGTGCTCGGCCATCAGTGCGCTCGCGCGCGCGGCATCGCGCTGCTCGATGGCGTCGATCAGCTGGCGGTGTTCGTGCTCGGCGCACGCGGGGGCGCCGGGGCGGTCGTACAGCGTGATGATCAGGCAGGTGAGCGAGACCATCTCGCGGATCAGCTTTTCCAGGATCGCATTGCCGGCCATCTCGGCCAGCAGGATATGGAACTCGCCCGACAGTCGGATCATCGCGGCGCGGTCGCCGCGGGCGCGCGCGTTGTCCTCTTCCATGGCATGGCGGCGCAGGCTGCGGACCTTGGCCGGCGTGGCGCCCAGCGCCAGTTCAGCGGCCAGCGCGGGTTCGACCACACGGCGGGCCTGGAAAACTTCGCGCGCCTCGTCGACCGTGGGGCTCGACACGAAGGCGCCGCGGTTGGGCACCAGCGTGACCAGCTTTTCATGCGCAAGGCGGGCGAACACCTGCCGGATGCGCGCGCGGCTGGCGCCGGTGACTTCGCACAGGCGTTCTTCCACCAGCTTGGTGCCGGCCAGCAGGCGATGCTCCATGATCGCGGTCAGCAGGCCAAGATAGATGGCTTCGGTGGCGGAAGCCTCGCCGGCGGCGGACTCGTTGCCGGCCGGTTCATCCGGCGGGGCTGGCGGGGCGGCCTTGGCCGCGGTTCTGGATGCGGGCCGTCGCGGCGCTTTCGCCGCCGCGACGGGCGCCGCCTTCTTCGATGTGGTTGCCATATCTGGGTACGGACAGTCGGGGTGTCGCCGGAAGTGGCGACGAAACACGGCTATATCGTACACAAATATGGCGACGGGGACGGCGCGGGTCAGGCCGTGGCGGCTTCCCTGGCAGCGCTGGCAGCGCTGGCAATTGCAGAGGCAGTCGTTGCGGGGCGGAACGGATGGACCTGCGCCCAGTGCCGCGCGAGGTCGACACGGCGGCAGATCCACACCTTGTCATGGCCCTGCACGTAGTCAAGGAAGCGCTGCAGCGCGCGGAAGCGGCCGGGACGGCCGAGCAGCCGGCAGTGCATGCCGATCGACAGCATCTTGGGGCTGTCCTGTCCGCTCGGGTCGCCTTCTTCATACAGCACGTCGAACGCATCCTTCAGGTACTGGAAGAATTGCTCGCCGGTGTTGAAGCCTTGCGGCGTGGCAAAGCGCATGTCGTTCGAGTCCAGCGTGTACGGCACCACCAGGTGCGGCTTCTTTTCGCCGCCGGTGACTTCGACTTCAGTCCAGAAGGGCAGGTCGTCGCCGTAGTAGTCCGAGTCGTACAGCAAGCCGCCGTGCTCGACGACGAGGCGGCGCGTGTTGGGGCTGTCGCGGCCGGTGTACCAGCCCAGTGGCAGCTCGCCGGTCAGCTCCTTGATGATCTGCATGCCGATGCGCATGTGCTCGCGCTCGGTGGCTTCGTCCATGTTCTGGTAGTGGATCCAGCGCCAGCCGTGGCAGGCGATCTCGTGGCCCAGTTCGACGAAGGCGCGCGTCAGATCCGGATGGCGCTGCAGCGCCATCGACACGCCGAAGATGGTCAGCGGCAGGCCGCGCTTTTCGAACTCGCGCAGGATGCGCCAGGCACCCGCGCGCGAGCCGTATTCATAGATGCCCTCCATGCTCATGTGGCGGTCGGGATAGGCCGCCGCGCCGACGATCTCGGAGAGGAACTGCTCGGAGGCGGCGTCGCCGTGCAGCACGCAGTTCTCGCCGCCTTCTTCATAGTTGAGGACGAACTGCACGGCGATGCGCGCGCCGCCCGGCCAGCGGGCGTGAGGAGGCTGGGCACCGTAGCCGGTCAGGTCGCGGGGATAACGTGTCTGGAGCATGTTGCGCGATAGGGTAAGAGGTTCTCGAAACATCAGTTCAGTGCCTCAGTTCAGTGCATACGGCGCCAGCATGCCGGCATACGCCTTCGGCAGCGGCCGCGCCCAGTCGCCACGCTTGCTGGTGGCCAGCCGCACCGACACCAGCGACTCGGCCAGCTTGACCGCGCACGTCACGCCGTCGATCACCGGCGCGCCGATGGCGTCGGCGATCTCGTCGCACAAATCGGTCATGCCGGCGCAGCCGAGCACGATGCATTCGCTGCGGTCTTCCACCAGCGCGCGGCGGCAGGCCTCGGTGATGATGCGGCGCGCGTCCGAGCCGGGGCGCTCCAGGTCGAGCACCGGCAGGTCGCAGGCGCGCACGTTGCTGCAGAAGCGCTTCATGCCGTAGCGCTCGGCCAGATGCCAGGCGATATTGCAGGTGCGTGCCAGCGTGGTGACCACGCTGAAGCTGCTGCCGACCATGCTGGCCATGTGCATTGCCGCTTCGGCGATGCCGATCACGGGGCCGCGGGCCACCTCGCGCGCCGCATACAGGCCGGGGTCGCCGAAGCAGGCGATGACGTAGCCGTCGACGCCTTCCTGCTCGCCCGCCAGGATCTCGTCGAGGATGCCGGGCACCGACAGCGCCTCGTCATAGTGGCTCTCGATCGAGGCCGGGCCCATGCGCGGGCTGACCGCGCTGATGCGCGTACCCTGCTCGGCCACGGCGCGGGCGCACTGGCCGATCTTCTCGGTCATGCTTTCGGTGGTATTGGGGTTGATGATCTTCAGCTTCATGGACGCGGCTCTGAGATGGATGCGGTCGTTGGAGAGTGGTCGTTCAGGCCTTGCTGGCGGCCGGATCGGCAGGCGAGGCCAGGTGGCCCGGCATCATGCGCGGCGCCAGCTGGCGGTACAGCACCAGCGCGATGCCCATGCCGATGAACCAGCTGTAGTTGGCCGCCGCCTGCCAGGCCGGCACCACCACGCACAGGATCGGGATGACAGCCGCGGGAATCATGGTGGCCACTGCTGCCGGGTTGAAGCCGTTGCGGTACCAGTAGCGGCCGCGCGGGTTCAGCGTGTACAGGTCATCGACTTCCACGTGCTGGCGGCGCACCAGGTAGTAGTCGGCGATCAGGATGCCGAACAGCGGGCCGATGAAGGCGCCCAGCACGTCCAGCGTGTAGTGGATCACCTCTGGGTTGTTGTACAGGTTCCAGGGCGTGATGAAGATCGAGGCCACCGCGGCGATCATGCCGCCGGTGCGCCAGCTGATGTGCTTGGGCGACACGTTGGAGAAGTCGAACGCCGGCGACACGAAGTTGGCGACGATGTTGATGCCGATGGTCGCGGTCATGAAGGTGAACGCGCCCAGCAGCATGGCGAAGGTGCTGTCGATATGGCTGACGGTTTCCACCGGGTCGGTGATCAGCTTGCCGAACACCGGCAGCGTGGCCGAGGTGGTGATCACGGTCAGCAGCGAGAAGCCCAGGAAGTTGACCGGCAGGCCCCAGAAGTTGCCGCGCTTGACCGACTTGAAGTCCTTGGCATAGCGCGAGAAGTCGCCGAAGTTCAGCATCGGGCCGGAGAAGTACGACACCACCAGCGCGATCGCGCTCAGCATCACCGGCACCGCTTCCCAGCCGGTGTACTTGACGAAGCTCAGCGTGAAGTTGACGTTCTCCCAGCCGGCCTTGTTCACCAGCCAGATCGCCAGCGCGATCATCACCACGTACACCGCCGGGCCGGCCCAGTCGATGAACTTGCGGATGGTCTCCATGCCGGTCCAGAACACCAGCGCCTGCAGCACCCACAGCACCATGAACGCGGCCCAGCCCAGCGTGGACAGCCCGGCAAAGCCGTGCAGCCTGAGGTCGGCATACGGCGCCAGCGAGGGGAAGAAGTGCAGCGCCAGCACCAGGAAGGCGCTGGACGCCAGGTAGGTCTGGATCCCGTACCAGGCCACCGCGATCAGCCCGCGGATGATGGCCGGGATATTGGCGCCGAGCACGCCGAACGAAGCCCGGCAGATCACCGGGTAAGGCGTGCCGGTCATCTGGCTGGGCTTGGCCACCAGGTTGCAGAAGAATTGCACGATCACGATCCCGACCAGCAGCGACACCAGCACCTGCCAGCTGGTCAGCCCCAGCGCGAACAGGCTGCCGGCGGTGATGTAGCCGCCCACGCTGTGCACGTCTGACATCCAGAAGGCAAAGATGTTGTAGGTGCCCCAGGTCTGCTTGCGCAGCGGCGCCAGGTCCTCGTTGGTCAGCCGCTCGTCGTAGGTGGGCTTGATCAGGGCATTGCCGTGTGCGGCATGCCCTGCCTGCGGGGCGCTGGCGGTCGCGTCTGGCGTTACGGTCGTTTGCATCATCTGAGTCTCCTGGCAGATGGTTGTCTTGACGATAGGCGAACGTATGGCCGTCTGGCTCTTTTGTGCGCCGTGGGAATCCTTGCTGCGCTGTCTACTAAATTGTCTACAAAATAATTGGAAGATGTAGACGATGTTGTAGATCAAGGATTCATGATTGTCAACATTCGTTTTCCCGAAAGAAGGGAAGGGGTGCGGGGTGACCGCGGGAGGAGGGGACGCCACCTGCCGTGCCTGGCGGCGCACAAATGAAAAGACCCCGCTCAAGGGCGGGGTCGTCAAACCTGCGGTTGTGTTCTCCCTCTGCCGCACGCGGGAGAGCGGAGAAAATCAGGCGGTATGGAGGACTGAACTCAATAGGCGATCTTCGCCGTCAGGCTCACGCTGCGCGGATCGCCAGGCTGCAGGTAGTTTTCATACTGGAAGCCCCAGTAGCGCTTGTTGGTCAGGTTGTTCAGCGCCGCGCGCAGCGTCAGGTCCTTGCCGTACACGCGCGTGTTGTAGGTGGCGCCGAGGTTGAACACGGTATAGCCGCCAGCCTCCAGCGTGTTGGTCGCGTTGAGCTTGATGTTGCTGGTGTACTTGCCGTCGACGCCAACCCGCAGGCCCGGCACGAACGGTACGCGGTAGCTGATGCGGCCCGCCAGCACCAGCTCGGGCGCGCCGGCCACGCGGTTGTCGATGTTGGTATTGCCCTTGCCGTAGTAGGTGTCGAGGTACATCGCGCTGCCGCCGAACTCCCACTGGGAACCCAGGCGGTACACACCGGCCAGTTCCACGCCCTGGTAGATCGAGGAGCCGTCCTGCACCCGCGTCGGCAGGCCGTTGCTGACACTGTCGTACTCTGCATCGCGCTCGATGCGGAACAGCGCGGCGGTGGCGCTCCACTTCTGCTGGTCGGCCTTGACGCCGATTTCATACTGCTTGCTGCGGAGCGGGCTGAGCAGCTGGCGCGCGTTGGTGTAGCCATCCGGCACGATCGAGCCGGGCTCCAGCGCTTCTACATAGCTGGCATAGACCGTGGCCGCCGGCACCGGCTTGAACATCAGCGCCAGCGTCGGCGTGACCACGCCGTTCTTGGTGTAGTTGCTGGCCACCGGGACGTAGCCGTTCTGCTCGAAATTGGTCACGCGCAGCCCGGCCAGCACCGACCAGCGCTCGCTCAGCTGCACGGTATCGCTGGCAAAGATCGACTTCTGCGTGATGTCGCTGTTGCGCACCTTGTTGAACGCGGTCGAGCTGAAGTACGTGTTGGTGTTCGGCTCGAAGATATTGCCGGTGCCGATCGTGCCGGCGAAGCCGTTGTTGTCATAGCGGTCGATCTGCTTCTGCCACGACAGGCCGGCCACCAGCTGGTGGCCGAACGGGCCGGTGCGGAACTTGCCCTCCAGCATTGCCTGCCAGTAGCCGACCTGCTGGTTCTGCGCGGTGTCGTAGCGCGTGTCGGTGTAGTCGCCGGCCTGGTTCAGCACGCCATACAGGCTCTCGTTGCGGCTGCGGTTGACCTTGCTGAAGCTGTAGTTGGTGCTGACCGCCCATTCCGGGTTGACCTGGTAGCGCAGGCCCGTGGTGTACAGCTGCAGGTTGGTGTTCAGGTGCTGGTCGCTGCCGGCGAAGTTGCGGATGCGGCCGGACACCGCGGCCGGCAGCGCCTGGTCGGTGTAGGTCCAGAAGCTGAAGGACGGCATCTGCCCGGCGGTGCGGCGGTCCTGGTAGATCGAGTCGAAGGTCCAGGTCAGGTCCCTGGTCAGGCGTGCGTCCAGGCCCAGCGAGACCGTGTCGCGGTTGACGTTGCGCGCGTTGTACGGCGTGCCTTCCTCGTGCGTGTAGTTAAGCCGGTAGCCGAACATGTTGTCCGGGCCCGCGCGGCCGCCGAGGTCGATGTGCTCGCTCCACACGTTGGCGGCGCGGTAGCCCAGCTCGAACGAAGCGGTAAAGGTGTCGGTCGGCTTCTTGGTGACGTAGTTGACGATGCCGCCCGGGGTGCCAAAGCCGTACATGAAGCCCGGCAGGCCCTTGAGCAGTTCCACCTGCTCCAGATGCTCGTACGGCAGCGTGATGCCGTAGGCGACGAACGGCAGCCCGTTGATCTTGAAGCCGTTCTGCCAGTCGACCTGCAGGCCGCGCACGGTCAGGTAGCTGGACCAGCTGTTGTAGGCATTGCTGTTGTCGGTGACCGAGGCATCCATGGCGAACACGTCGCCGAGCTTGGCGACCTGGCGGTCGGCCAGGTCCTCGCCGGTGACGATGGTCGTGGAATACGGCGTGTCGAGTTGCGTGCGCGAGCCCAGCGCACCGGTACTGGCCTTTTTCTGAAGCTGCAGGCCCGCGTCATCGACGGCGGCGGCGCTGACCGTCACGGCGGGCAGCGATTGCGGCTCGGCTCCCGCCGCGGGCTCCTGTGCCAGCGCCGCCGCCGCCGGGAAGCCGATGAGGACTGCCAGGTGCGCCAATACGGCGAGATGGCGAGGCTTGGGTGCGCGCAGGCGGGTGGCGCGGAAGTCGGCGTGATTCATGGGTGGCGGTAAGACAGGCAGGCCTGTATGTAAATGTTGATACAAATGCGAATAATTCGCATTTAGTAAAAGTCGGAATGATGGACATGCGGAAAGGCGGCGTCAAGGCGAGGCGGAAGGGTGTCGTGGAGAAAGCAACGAAGCGGGAAGACTTCTTTCAATCAGGTGATCGAAACGTGGCTTGTGCTTGCATGGCTGAGATTAAGTCCTACTGTGGGTGTTGCTCGTTTGAGCTACACTGTGGTACTTCCGGGAGTTAGATTTTTCTGAAATCCACCGCCCGGCAAGTAATCGATAATCCACTTCGTTATTATCCGCAGGAGCCTGCCATGCCCGCCTCGACCTTCGTTCGCACCCGGATCGACCAGCAAATCAAGGACGAGGCCGCGGCCGTGCTGGAAGCGATGGGCCTGACCGTTTCCGACGCCGTTCGCATGTTGTTGACCCGTATCGCGCTGGAGCAGGCTTTGCCTTCGGGGCTGATGACTCCGAACCCTGCAACCATTGCAGCGCTGAAAGAAGCGCGGGCCGGCGGCCTGCGCAAATTCGGGTCCGTGGCGGCGTTGATGGCGGATCTCAACGATGAGGATGATTGAACCGACGAGCCAGTTCAGACGAGACTACAAACGCGAACTGAAAGGTCCATACCGATTGGCGCTGCAGGGCCAGGAAAATGAACTTTCCGCCATTATCGAATTGCTGGCGTGCGACGAGGCCTTGCCTGCGCGATGCCGCGACCACGGCCTGGGCGGCGCGTTGCGGGACTGCCGGGACTGCCATGTCAGGCCGGACCTCCTGCTGATCTATCGGAAGCCCGATGCTGGAACGCTTCAGTTGATCCGGCTGGGCTCGCACAGCGAACTGGGCTTCTGATGGTCGATGGCCCAGCCTGTCTACAACGGCTTCTGAATCCCCTCATAGACCTTGTCCAGCTCCCCCAGCCGCTCGTTATACCGTTGCTTCAGGCATTCGACATTGCGCCCGCACTGGCGCCGCAGCTTGAGCCAGGCGCGTTGCTGGTCCTGCATGGTGCCGCGCGCGCCCATGGCGGACAGGCCGCTGAGCAGCTTGTACTTGGTGGCCAGTTCCACATCCTTGTCGTTGAGCGAGCGGTCCGCGCAGATGGCGATTTCATCGGACAGGCGTGCCTTGCCGCAGTCGAAGCTGGCGGCGCTGGCGGCCGGCACGGCGAGGGCGCCCAGCAGGGCCAGGGAGAAAAGGCGGTGGCGGCTACGCATCGGGCTGTCCTCAGGCTATGGATGGCGTCGAAACAAAAAAAGCGCGCGGCGCTTTCGCGCCGCGCGCCTGCCTCAAGCATAGCGTGCGGATAGCGCGCTGCCCGCAGAGGGGCAGCGCGGCGCCATCGCTCGGGGCTTGCCGTCCGTGGCGTACACCCGCTCGCCGGCGACCGAGGTCTCCGGCGTTGTTGTGCTGGTTTGCTTTATTGACTGCTTGTCATGAAGCGTTCGGGAACCGCGCTTATTCTCCCGGCACCGGGGCGGCGTCGCGCATGATGGCGCCATTGCCGCCGGCCGGCAGCGCGGGGAATTCCATCTCGGCATAGCTCACGAAGCGGGTCTTGCGCACGATGCGGTAGCCCGCCCAGATCGCCAGGAAGATCGGGATGCCGATGTAGGTGGCGGTCACGCCGACCCAGTCGATCTTGCCGCTGGTGAAGGCCTGGTAGTTCTGGCCCAGCGTGACGATCAGGCACAGCGCGAAGGCGAAGATCGGCCCGTAGGGGAAGAACGGCGAGCGGTAGGGCAGGCGCGACAGGTCATGGCCCTGCGCGACAAAGCCCTTGCGAAAGCGGTAGTGGCTGACCGCGATGCCCAGCCACGCAATAAAGCCGGTCATGCCCGACAGGTTCAGCAGCCACAGGTACACCGACTTGCTTTCGAACAGCGAGGTGAGGAAGCACAGTGCGCCTACCGCGGTGGTCGCCAGCAGCGCCATCAGCGGCACGCCGTTGCGCGTCAGCCGCGCGAAAATGCGCGGCGCGCGTCCTTCGGTGGCCAGGTTGTAGAGCATGCGGGTCGATGCGTACATGCCGGAGTTGCCGGCCGACAGCACCGCGGTCAGGATCACAGCGTTCATCACGCCGGCGGCAAAGGCCAGGCCGGCATGGCGGAACACCAGCGTGAACGGGCTCACGCCAAGGGTCTGCACGTCATTCTTGAGCAGGCTGGGATCGGTGTAGGGGATCAGGATGCCGATGATCAGGATCGCCAGCACATAGAACAGCAGGATGCGCCAGAACACCTGCCGCACCGCGCGCGGGATGTTCTTCGCCGGGTCGGCCGATTCGCCGGCGGCCACGCCGATCAGCTCGGTGCCCTGGAACGAGAAGCCGGCGATCATGGCCACGCCGATCAGCGCCGGCAGCCCGCCGACGAAGGGCGCATCGCCGAGGGTCAGGTTGGCCAGGCCGTGCGTGGCCGGCATGTCGCCGCGCATGATGCCGAAGATCATCAGCGTGCCGATGCCGATAAAGGCGATCACCGTCACCACCTTGACCAGCGCGCACCAGTACTCGGCCTCGCCGAAGCCGCGCACCGAGATGGCATTGAGCGCGAACATCAGCCCGAGGAACAGGGCGCTCCACAGCACGCCGGGCGTGTCCGGGAACCAGTACAGCATCACCAGTTGCGCCGCGGCCAGCTCCACCGCGATGGTCACCGCCCAGTTGTACCAGTAGTTCCAGCCCAGCGCGAAGCCGAAGCCTTCATCGACATAGCGCGCGCCGTAGGTGGCGAACGATCCCGATACCGGCATGTACGCAGCCAGCTCGCCCAGGCTGGTCATCAGGAAATACACCATCGCGCCGATCAGGATGTAGGCGGCCAGCGCGCCGCCGGGCCCGGCCTGCGCGATGGTGGCGCCCGACGCCACGAACAGCCCCGTGCCGATCGAGCCGCCAATGGCGATCATGGTGAGATGGCGGGCGCGCAGCGTGCGGCGCAGCGTGGGCGCTGGCGCGCCGGAATTGGAAGGTTGGCTGGACATCTGGACTTGGGTCGGGACGCGCAAAAGCGCGCAACTATGCCGGGGATCGCCTGCGGAGGCAACGCGGGCCGAGGGGGCCACAGACGGTGCCGCCGTCGGTACCCACGTCGGTACCGCAACCGGCGCCGCTGTCGGGCGGCCTACCGGGCAGCATACCGGGCAGCATACCGGGCAGCATACCGGGCAGCATACCGGGCGGTATATACAGCCCGGCTACGCGGCCGGATCATAAGAGAAAATGCAGCGCAGGAAAAGCCGCAACCTTGATGCAACCGCAGTACATGCGCGCAACGCAATCCATGTCGCGTTGCACAAGCCATGTAGGACAACGACCCCGCGCGGAAAGGAATGGCACCGCTGCCGTCACCTGTTTGCGCGGTGTATTGTCGTGATAGCGGGTCTGGCACGCCACATGCAGTCCGTGTGCAGTCGTCTGCACGGCGCGTCCCGGGCCAGCGCCTTCCCGGCGCAGGGAGATCCATGGATGTTCCAGACTTTCTTCTGCCACTATCCGTTCGAGACCTGCCGCAAGCGCTTGCCGCTGGGCGGGCTGCCGCTGGCGATCACGCTGGCCGTGGTGCTGGCCATGCTCCTGACCGGATGCGCCAGCCTGCCGGCAGCGGCGCAACGCACGCCGTCCAACGCGCCGGCCGCCACCGCCGACACGCCACTGGGCAAGGCACTGGCTCCGCGTCTCGCGCAGCGCCCTGGCGAGTCGCTGTTCTACCCGCTCTCGTCCGGCCCCGATGCGCTGGCCGCGCGCCTGGCGATGGCCCGCGCCGCCCAGCGCAGCCTTGACCTGCAGACCTACATCCTCGAGCCCACAGGCACCGGCGCCGCGGTGCTGGGCGACATCATCGACGCCGCCGACCGCGGCGTGCGCGTGCGCATCCTGCTCGACGACCTGCGCACCGGCGGCGATCTGGACAAGATCCTGTCGGCGGTCGATTCGCATCCCAATATCGAAGTGCGCCTGTTCAACCCGTTCGCCAACCGCAGCCTGCGCTGGCTGGAATTGCTGGGGGACTTCAGCCGGCTGGACCGGCGCATGCACAACAAGTCGATGACCGTGGACAACCAGATGTCGGTGGTGGGCGGGCGCAATATCGGCGACGCCTACTTCTCCGCCCGCACCGACATGGATTTCAGCGACCTCGACGTGCTGATCGCCGGTCCTGCGGTGCCGCAGGTTTCGGCGGTCTTCGATGAATACTGGAATGACGAATCTTCTTACCCGGTGGTGGCGCTGATCCCCGAGGGCAAGGAGGCGCCGGTGGAAATGCGCAACCTGCGCAAGCGGCTCGAAGCGCGTGGCGACCAGGCCAAGGCCAGCCAGTATGTGCAGGAACTGCTCGATTCGGGCCTGGCCAAGGGCATCGAAAGCGGTCATATGCCGGCCTACACCGGCAAGGCCACGGTGGTCTCGGACAAGGCCGCCAAGATCACCCACCAGACCCATGACGAACCCGGCCATGCCACCGCCCGCCTGGAGAAGATGATCAGCGGCGCGCAGAAGGAAGTCCTGCTGATCTCGCCATACTTCGTCCCCGACGACGACGGCGAGGCCTGGCTGATCGCGCTGGCAAAGCGCGGCATCCGCGTGCGCATCCTGACCAATTCCTTCGCCGCCACCGATGTCAGCGCCGTACATGCGGGCTATGCCCCGCACCGTCAGGCACTGGTGGCCGCCGGCATCGAGCTGTATGAACTCAAGCCCAGCGCCAATGCCGAGCTGGCGCAGCGCGGCAAGGCCGCCAAGGGTTCGCGCTCGCGCTCCTGGATGTCGTCGAGCCGCGCCAGCCTGCACGCCAAGAACTACATCGTCGACCGGCGCCTGGTGTTCATCGGCTCGCTCAACATGGATCCGCGCTCGGCCAAGCTGAACACCGAGATGGGGATCGTGCTAGACAGCCCGGCACTGGCCGAGCGCATGATCAAGTCCACCGAGGACGGCCTGCTCGACATGGCCTACCGCATCGGCGTGCGCACCGATGCAGACGGTAACAACGCACGCCTGACGTGGACCACGCGCGAGAGCGGGCAGCTCACCACCTATGACAGCGAGCCGGGCATGGGTGCGCTGCAACATCTGGGCATCGGCGTGCTGCGTGTGCTCCCGATCAAGGAAGAGTTGTAAACATCGTGGCGCTGCTGCCATGCGCCTTCCCTGAACCATGGATTGCGGATATGGTTTTTGGCTTCATTGCACTGTGCCGCCCCGGCACGCCCGCCGCAAAGGAGCGTTATGAAAGCCGCCGTCCTGCATCAACCCAAGACCCCGCTTGTGATCGAAGACGTTGCCATCGGCAAGCCCGGCCCGCGCGAAGTGCTGGTGCGCACCGCTGCCGTGGGCGTCTGCCACTCTGACCTGCATTTCCTGGACGGTGCCTATCCGTACCCGATGCCGGCCATCCTGGGACACGAGGCCGCCGGCGTGGTCGAGCAGGTTGGCGCCGAGGTGCGCACGGTCAGGCCCGGCGACCACGTCATCACCTGCCTGTCGGCGTACTGCGGCCATTGCGAGCATTGCCTGACGGGGCACCTGTCACTGTGCGTCGAGCCCGATACCCGCCGCCGGGAAGGCGAGGAGCCGCGCCTGACGGCACGGCAGGGCGGACCCATGAACCAGTTCCTGAACCTGTCGGCCTTTGCCGAGCAGATGCTGATCCACGAACACGCGCTGGTGGCGATCCGCCGCGACATGCCGCTGGACCGCGCCGCGCTGATCGGCTGCGCCGTCACCACCGGCATGGGCGCAGTGATCCACACCGCCAGGGTGCAGCCGGGCGAGACCGTGGCCGTGATCGGCTGCGGCGGCATTGGCCTTGCCACGGTCAACAGTGCCGCGATAGCCGGCGCCGGCCGCATCATCGCCATCGACCGCGTGCCGGCCAAGCTGGAACTGGCGCGCAAGTTCGGCGCCACCGACGTGATCGATGCCGGCAATGCCGACGTGCCCGATGCCGTGCGCGCGCTGACCGGCGGCGGCGTGCATCACGCCTTCGAGGCCATCGGCCTGAAGCAGACCACCGAGCAGGCCTTTGCCATGCTGCACCGCGGCGGCACGGCCACCGTGATCGGCATGATCGCGCCGGGCGTCAAGATCGAACTGAAGGGCAGCGACTTCCTCGCCGAGAAGCGCATCCAGGGCTCGCTGATGGGCTCGAACCGCTTCCCGGTGGACATGCCGCGCATGGTCGATTTCTACATGGCCGGCAGGCTGCACCTGGACGAGCTGATCGCGCAGCGCCTGCCGCTGGAGCGCATCAACGATGCCTTCGACGAACTGCGCCGTGGCGAGCTGGCGCGTTCGGTAATCCTGTTCGAGTAGGTGTTTGGGGTAAGTGTTCGGGTAAGCGTTCGGCTAAGCGTCGGGTAAGCGCTTGTCTCAGGGCTGCGCGGCGCACCGCCAGCTGCCGTGGAAGCCGAACGGCACGCGATGCGACAGGTGTGCCAGCGCAACCGGGCCGGCCTCGATGGCAGCGGCGTCATAGACCGCCAGGTCGCTGCGATGCTCGCCACCGCGATAGACGGTAGCCAGCAGCCAGCCGTCGCCTTCGGCGCTGTCCGGCGCGCGCGGCACGAAGACCGGTTCGGACACCAGGTCGCCGGCCGGCAATGCATGTTTGCGCCGCGCGCCGGTACGCAGGTCCAGGTGCACCAGCGTGTCGTAGGTGCCGGGAACGCTGGCGTCATGCTGGCGCGAGGCGAAGTAGCCATGGCGGCAGGGCAGCGTGGCAAAGCGCTCGTCGATGCGCGGGAATTCACCCGGCATGTCGTCGACCCAGGCGCGCGTGAAGGTGTCGGTATTGCCGCCGAGGTCGAAGGTCCAGCGGCACAGCCGTGCGCGATTGTCCGCGCCCTCCGCGGCGCCGAACAACGGTGCACGCGGGTATTCCATCACGTCGGCGACAATGCGCTCGCCGTCGTCCCACGCGTTCATCACGTGGAACACGTAGCATGCCTCGCCGCGGAACCAGCGCATCTGAGCCACGCTGCCGCCGCGCGGCAGGATGCCGATATGCGTGCCCATCTGCGGTTCCCACGCATAGGCAGGCTCGCCGCGCCTGGCGCGCGCCATGCTGCCGGTCAGCGGCATCACCGGAAACAGCACATGCCGCTGCGTCACCATGAAGTCGTGGGCCATGCTGGCATAGGGCGCCTCAAAGTGTTCCAGCCGCGCCAGGCGGCCATCGCCATCGACCACGCCATAGCGCATCGTCGCCGTGAAGGGGCCGGCGGCGGCATAGGCGAAGAACACCATCTCGCCGGTGACCGGATCGATCTTTGGATGCGCGGTGAACGCACCCGCCAGTTCGCCGCCGAAGGTGCAGTTGCCGCGCGTGGCAAGGGTGTGCGGATCCATTTCGACCGGCAGGTCGGCTTCTTCCAGTGCCAGCAGCCGGTTGGCGTGCCAGACGATATGCGTGTTGGCGACACCGTCTTCCTGCCCCTGCACCGAGGCATCGGTGGTGGCGGGGTTGCCCCAGCTGCCGAACAGCGCGCGTCCCGCGGCGCGTTCGCGCTCGAACTTGTTGGTGCGCACCCAGCGGTTGTTGTAACGCACGCGGCCGTCCTCGATATGGAAGGCATGCACCATGCCGTCGCCGATAAACCAGTGGTAGTGGTCGTCGCGCGGCGCGTGCTGCGGATTCGGGCCGTTGCGGTAGAGCGTGCCGTGCAGCGCGCGCGGCAGCTCGCCGCTGACCGGCAGGTCGTGCGCATCGCACTCCATCAGGATCGGGGCGAAATTGCCGGCCAGGCAGGCCAGGGGCGGGAAGGTCTGGGTCATGGCGCGGGTCTCCTGGATTCTTGGCGGGCGTCGGATTGCAGGCACTGCACCGTATCGATTGTTTTAGAGCGTTTACATCCAAGTTCTCAAGGTGTATTTGCGTCGACGGGGCCGCCGCAGCGGGGCATTTGCATTGATCGGCGCTATTGTCCACACTGTGGGACAATGCCGTCCCTCCATGGCTGCCGCCTCCAACCCCCACCGCGCCCACCGCTCCCACTCCCGCATGAAGACAATCGACTGGAAAGACTGGGAAGTCTTCTGCCGCGTGGTGGAAGGCGGCGGCTTTACCCAGGGCGCCGAACTGGCGCAGGTGCCCAAGTCATCCGCCAGCGCAGCCGTGGCGCGGCTGGAAGGCCAGCTCGGCACGCGGCTGTTCGAGCGCACCACGCG
The DNA here is from genome assembly GCF_003402535.2 of Cupriavidus sp. P-10. NCBI lineage: Bacteria > Pseudomonadati > Pseudomonadota > Betaproteobacteria > Burkholderiales > Burkholderiaceae > Cupriavidus > Cupriavidus sp. P-10. The sequence continues at coordinate 2,826,163 of NZ_AP025171.1, read as the reverse complement.
CCGGGTGCGCGTCACCGAGCGCGGCCAGCAACTGTATGACCGGGTCGCGCCGCTGTTTGCCGAGCTGCATGAGATCAGTGCCGAAGCCGCCTCGGGCAGCGCCGAGGTCAGCGGCGTGCTGCGCATCTCCACCCCGTATGAAGTCGGCTCGCAGCACCTGTCGGAAACGCTGACGCGGGTGTTGCGTGCGCACCCCGGCCTGCGCGTGCAGGTCGATGTCAGCTGGGACCAGCCCGACCTGGTCCGTCATGGCTACGACCTGGCCTTCGTCATGACCAACACTGGGCTGCACGACACCTCGTTCGCCAGCAAGCGCGTGGTGCTGATCGAGCGCGGCTTCTACGCCGCGCCGGGGCTGATCCGCGCGCGCGGGCTGCCACGCACGCCGCAGGACCTGCACGGCTGGCCCACGCTGGGCAACGCGGATGACAAGCACTGGGAATTCTTGCGCGACGGCGTCGAGATCGCGCGCGTGGACGTGGAGCCACGCATGAGTACCCACAACGCCGAGCTGCGGCTGAAGGCGGCCATCGACGGGCTGGGGGTGACGCGGCTGTCGCCGCGCTTTGTGCAGGATCAGCTGGAGCAGGGCCAGCTGGTGCGGGTGCTGCCGGCCTATGCCTCGTCGCCGCTCAAGGTCTACGTGCTGATGCCGGCGCGCAAGCTGATGCCGGCCAGCGTGCGCGTGTTCCTGGACGTGCTGGAGCAGACCGTCGGCGTGCCCGAGACGCGGCGCCCGCCGGCGCGCAAGCGGGAAACGCTGGCGCCGTAGCCGCCATAGCCCGGCGCGTGGCTCAGTAAGGCTGGTCCGCGGGCCGGACCTCGAAGCGCAGCTGCTCGGCCAGCTCCAGCATCTCTTCATCGTCCTCGCTGCGCGTGATCCAGCCGGCGTAGGCGTCGCCGCCGGTATCCCAGTTCCACAGCGTATAGCCGGCCACGCGCAGCTGGTTATGCGCCAGCTCCATCAGCTCGGGCACGCTGGTGCCTTCCAGGAACGACTCTTCCTCGGGTTCGTCCGTGCCCCAGTCGATTTCCAGGTCGATGCGCTCGCACAGCTGGTTCAGGCAGCCGATCAAGGACTGGCAGTCCTTCCAGTCGACAAAGAAGCCAGATTGCCAGTCGATGACTTCGCGCACCACCCACAGCAGCTCCCCGCCGTCGGTGTCGTCGTCCTCGGCGTCAAGCAGCGCGTCTTCGAACATCGACAGTTGCGCCGCGGTCTGCGCGCTGTCATCGAGGTTGATCAGGGCGAAGAAACGCGCGAGCGCGTCCTGCGTGTCATCGTCCAGAGGTGTGGCCATGCGAGATCTCCTGTGGTGCTGTGCGGCTTGATCATGCCGCGATTCATGCCGCGATTCATGCCGCGATGCGCATGATCTCGCGTTGGCCCGCCGCTGTCACGCGCAACGCGCGCGATGTGCGCGTGGTCTCGACCCAGCCGCGCTCCAGCAGGCTGCCCAGCAGCGCCGCACCCAGCGCGCCGCCGAGGTGGGGTTTGCGCTCGCTCCAGTCCGGGCAGGTGCAGGCAAACTGGCGCCGCTTGCGCCGCGCCGCAGCAATGTCGATGCCCAGCCCGGCGAGCGCCTGCGTGCCGTCGCTGCTCAGCTCCACGCGCTGCGCGTCCAGCACTAGCCAGCCGCTAAGCGTCATCCGTTCGAACAGCCCCACCGCCAGCTCGCCGGCCAGGTGGTCGTAGCAGGTACGTGCCTGCCGCAGCGCCGGCGGCGCGGTGCGCGACACCGGCACGTCGCGCAGCCGCGGCGGCCGGCTGGCCAGCGACGCCGACGCCAGCGCCTCGATCGCCACGCCGATCTCCGGCGCGGCCAGCCGGTAGTACCGGTTGCGCCCGCGCGTCTCCACGGCCAGCAGCCCGCCCTCGGTCAACCGCGCCAGATGCCCGCTGGTGGACGACGCCGACAGGCCGGCGATCAGCGCCAGTTCGCCCGCGGGGCGCGCGCTGCCATCCATCAGGGCCCATAGCATCGCGGCGCGGCCGGGGTCGGCGAGCAGGCCGGCCAGCTGGCTGATACCGGGGGTGTAATCCATGATTCGGCTCCGGGTGAAGGGTGCAATGCACAGTATAGAGCCGGACATGGGGAAGAAGTCAGTTCGGACTGCTGCCAGGCGACGGGCAGGCGGGTTGCGAACCTCCCTTGTCCAACGGGAGTCAGAGAAGCTTTACCTTGAATTGGCGTAACGCCGATCGGCATCGCCGATGCATCGAAAATAGGCCTGCGTTCCACGCAGTCTGCAAGTACCAACAGCGCAATGAATATTCGCTGGAATTCAGTCTCCGCTTTACCGGCCACGCTGCTTGCGCCTTGAGAAGCCGCCGAAATATTGCTCAAATAGCTGCCCTACGACGACAGGCTGCACCGGTCAGGCTGGCCGCATCATAAATTCGAGGTAATACATGTCCATTTCGCCGCGCGAGCTGCTCCATCGCCTGTTCGTCTATATCGAAGAGCAACTCAAAGACATCGACCCGCGGGCCTTCCAGATTGGGAAATCGGCCCTGCCGCGGCTTTTCCCCAAAGACCTGGCGAACCTGCCTGGCGTCTGCTTTGACGTTCAGGAAGAAGGCGACCACATCTGGCTGAAGGTCGAACGCCTGGAAGAAGTTGCGCCACCCACGCCAGATTCCGGGCGATTCAGTAAAGCTTTCCGCATAGATGCGGATCCCGGCGGCAAGCTGCCTCAACTCATCGAGGCCGCGCTCGACGCACTGATTCGCAACGCACAGAAGGATGCCCCGGAGGCAGAGCATCTGGCGTTGGCGGACAACCTGCGTGTGGAAGCAGAGGCCGCGCTTGTCGCCTATGTCAGCAAATGGCAGGAGTGGGCCGCGCGCGAGAAGCCCCGGCGCAAAACCATTTCGCTCTACAGCGACTTGTTTGCGCTGCGACACCAGCTGCATGCCGAGCAGACCGCGAACCCGGTCGAATTTGTCTGGGGCCTGGGCATGGCGAGCTGGAAGCTGGGCTTCGAGGGAAAGCCATTTGACTTCCAGTATCCGCTGCTGACCCAGCCGCTTGAAATCTCGCTGGACACGGAATCGATGTCCCTGGAGGTGCGGCCGCGCGCTGCCGAGCCTGGTTGTGAAATGGATGGCTTCGTCGCATGTGGCATCCACGGCGCTTCGGAGTGCGAGAAAGCGATGCAGGCGCATCTTTCCCGGCACCAGGACACACCGGTTTCCCCGTTCTCGGCGTCAAGCTACGCCGACGTGCTCAAACTGGTCGCGCGCAACCTCGACAGCCGAGGCAGCTACGTGGAGGTCCTTGCCAGGGGTGAAGACGCACCAGGTGCCGGGGAGCATCTGGTGGTCAGCGATTCCTGGGTGCTGTTCACTCGCCCGAAATCGAACAACTACCTGGTTGCCGATTTGAAGAATATCCGCGGCAAGCTGGAAGCCGGCTGCGAGATTCCCGATGGTCCGCTGGCCCTGGTGACGCCGCCTTCGGATACGCCGCTCGACCACCATGCGGTCAATTTCCGTGGGCTCTCGGGACGCGGCATCGGTGGCGCAGGTGGGGCAGGTGGGGCAGGCGAGGGCGAGACCAGGGAGCTGTACTTCCCGTTGCCTTACAACCAGGAGCAGGTCACCATCGTGCAGCGCCTGGAGCGCGCCGCCGGCGTGACGGTGCAAGGCCCGCCGGGCACGGGCAAGACGCACACCATCGCGAACATCATTTGCCACTACCTGGCGACCGGCAAGCGGGTGCTGGTGACGTCCAAGGGCGAACCGGCCCTGGAGGTACTGCAAGGCAAGATTCCCAAGGAAGTCCAGCCGCTGACGGTTGCGCTCCTGGCCGGCGATCGCGATGGCATCCGCCAGTTCCAGGCTTCCATCGAGGCGATCCAGCATCAGGTTTCGCAGCTCGATCCGCAGGCGACGCGGGACGAAATCGACCGGATGCATCGGGCCATCGACCACACGCACCATGAGCTGGTCAGCATTGACCGGCGCGTGGACGAAATCGCCATGCAGCAGCTGGCCGAGACCCCGGTCGACGGCGCGAGCTACCGGGCTGAGGAACTGGCCGAGCTCGTCGTCAAGGGCGTACCGCAATATGCATGGTTTGATGATGAACTGTCGCTGGATCCGCAGCACGCGCCACCGCTTTCCACCGAGGAATCGGCGCGGTTGCGCGAAGACCGGCGCCAGCTTGGAGCGGACCTGGCCTACCTGGCAGCGGACCTTCCCAGCCCGGACGAATTGCCGCAACCAGCCGATATTGCGCAACTGCACACGCACCTGTGCAAGCTGAAGTCGCTCGATGCCGCGACGCAAACTGGCGAACTCCCTGCGCTGCGGGCGCTGACGCCCGATGTGCTGCAGTCCGCCCGTGCGCTGCTGGCCCAGCTTGGCGAAGCCCAGGCCGCGCTGAAAGCCATGGCCGAGGCCGAAGCCGAATGGCCCGGGGCACTGCGCCGCAAGTGCGCGCAGCCGTCATATGCCACGGAAATCGGTGCATTGGAGGCGCTCTTCGACGATGCGGCGCGTCTGGTGGAGGCGCGTTCGGCCTTTATGAAGCGGCCGGTGGATTTCCCTTCGGAAGCGCTGGCCCATGCCAGGACGGTCGAGGCCGTGGGGCGCGCGGCCACGACTGGCAAGCCATTCGGCTTCATGGCGTTTGGCGCGGGGGAAGCGAAGGAACATATTGCCAGGGTGAAGGTGAATGGCCTGACGCCGTCATCCCATGACGACTGGCAACATGTCCAGTCCTACCTGAAACTGCACGAGCAGGTCCTCTCCTTCTCCAGCCGCTGGAATCCCGTGGCCGAGGTCCTTGAACTGCCCGGCTTGCTGGGCGGCGTCGCTCAACTGCGCATGGTGGAGCTGGTCACCGCGGCAGCCAGGAAGGCGCACAGCATGGCGACCCGGTTCGACGCGCTGTTGCACCGGGCAGGCGAAGCCGTCTTTGCACGCCCGCCCGCGGGCCTGGCTTTCGGCAGCCATGAGGACTATGAGGTCGTTCGCGGCCATATCATGCAGCACCTGACACGCGCGGAACTGGCGCAGGCAGCAATCGCGCTTAGCCAGTTGCAGGAACGGCTGGCCGGCAAGGGCGGGCCGGTCACGCAGAAGCTGCAGGACTTCATCGACGAATCACTGGGGAGTCCGCAGAAGGAAAGCGCGCGGGTCGCGGCAGAGTACACCGAACTGATGGTGGAACTGCGTCGGGTGCGCGGGCTCGCCCCCGTCATCGGCCGGGTGAAGGCGTGCGCCGCTCGCTTGCATGCAGCAGGCGGTGCGCGCATTGCCGAAAGGGTGTCATGCGTGCCAGTGGCCAATGGGGCGGAGGATCCGGCGTTCCCCGCCACCTGGCGCGAGGCCTGGAACTGGGCTCGCATACGCACGCACCTGGAAAAGATCGAGGCACGCAAGGAACTGGTGGCGCTGAACGCCCGGCGCACGGATCTCGAGGCCGCGCTGGCCCAGATGTACAAGGATGTCGTGGGCAAGGCAGCCTGGCTGGCGACCAAGCGCAATGCCAGCCCGAAGGTGCTGCAGGCGCTGGCCGGCTATGCGACGGCCATCCGGCGCATCGGGAAGGGGACCGGGCCCAATGCCGTGCGCTACCGGCGCGACGCGCAGCAGTCGATGCTGGACGCCGCGGGCGCGGTTCCATGCTGGATCATGAGCCACGCCAAGATTTCAGAGTCGATGCCCGCTGACATCGGCGCCTTCGATCTGGTCATCGTCGACGAGGCCTCCCAGTCCGACCTGTGGGCGCTACCGGCAATCGTGCGTGCCAAGAAAGTCCTGGTGGTGGGCGACGACAAGCAGGTCTCTCCGGATGGCGGTTTCGTGTCCAGCGCCGCGATTGACGAGTTGCGCACCCGGTTCCTGAGCGACCAGCCCTACGGCCAGGACATGACGCCGGAGAAGTCGCTCTACGACCTGGCTGCGCGGGTCTTTGCCGCTGACCAGGTCATGCTGCGCGAGCATTTCCGTTGCGTGCCGCCCATCATTGCGTACTCCAACCAGTTCTACAAAGGCGCAATCCAGCCGTTGCGCATCCCGCTGGCGTCGCAACGCCTTGACCCGCCGCTCATCGACATCCACGTGCCGGGCGGCATGCGGGACCGGCACGACTGCAACCGGCTGGAAGCGGAAGCGATTGCCGCGGAAATCTGCGCCATCCTGGAAGACGAGCGCTATGCCGGGCGCACTATCGGCGTGGTTTCCCTGCTGGGCATGGAACAGGCCAAGTTCATCGATGCGATGGTTCGGGAGCGTTGCCCCGCCACCGAACTCCTGCGCCGCGAGTTCGACTGCGGTGATGCGCGTACCTTCCAGGGGAGCGAGCGCGACATCATGTTCCTGTCGATGGTGGCTGACCCCGAACGCTGCCACCCGCTCTCGGGGAACGCCTACGACCAGCGCTTCAACGTGGCCGCCAGCCGCGCGCGCGACCGGATGTACCTGGTCCGCTCCGTGACGGCGGAGCAGGTTTCCGACAAGGACATCCGGATGACGCTGCTCGAGCACTTCAGCAAGCCAAAGGTCGCGCAAGATGTGGGCGACCAGGACGGCCTGGTCAAACTGTGTGAATCCGGCTTCGAACGCGAGGTCTTCACAAAGCTCGTACAGCGCGGTTACCGGGTCATCCCGCAAGTGAAGAGCGGGGCGTACCGACTGGATATGGTGGTCGAGGGCGCCAACGACGCGCGCCTGGCCATCGAGTGCGACGGAGATGCCTACCATGGCCCGGAACATTGGGCCGGCGACATGAACCGGCAGCGCATTCTGGAGCGCGCGGGCTGGACGTTCTGGCGCTGCTTCGCCTCGACCTGGTGCTTGCGCAAGGAAGAGGTCTTCGAGGAACTGGTGGAGCGGCTGGCAGCGTTGGGCATAGAACCCATTGGCACGGTTGCCGAGCTGCCCCGCCTGGTCGAATCGAGGACTTGGACGCCTTCCACAGTGCAGGCGCCTGCTGTTTACAGATGACAGCCGAAGCTCGGCCTAAGCGTGCAGACTGCTGCACATCATGTGCGCAAGCCCGCACTACCCACTTGTTTGGGTGATGACAGCCATGTCTGCACCACGGCATAGTCTGCGATTTTCGGTGTGCCTGCCCCCAGAAGCTGGTCGAACGACTACTCTCTGAAGAGGCGAGGTGCCATAGCGCTGCGTTCAAAATGATCAGAGACGTTCGACTCCGTGCGGCTTCGGGAAATGATATGGAAGCCATTGCAGGGGTGCTGGAGACTTGCGGCTTGACGCTCGCTGACGCGGGCGGCGTCAGCAGGCTCTACCATGTGGCAGAGCTTGGCGGACGGATTATTGGCTGCGCGTATGGGGAGCAGTACGGCCGTACCTTCGCCATCCATACGGCGGCGGTGCTGCCGGAATTTCGCGGACACCGGCTGGCTACCTACATCGTCAGCGCACTGCTGATGAGAGCGCGCGCCTGCGGCTGCTCGAACGCCACGGTATTGACCAACGAACACCCCGGCTTTTTCGCCCGGCATGGGTTCAGCCTGACCCCGGTCGACAGCCTGGTTCGCGAGACGCAATTGTCCCTGAACTTGCTGCGCAGCTTTGGCGCCCGCACCCACTACATGGCGCGCCATCTCAACTGAGGCTGATCATTCAATCGGGCGCCCTGCCCAAATGTTCGACGAGCAGTGCAGCCGAGCCAGACAGGGCGCGGGAGGCGCTCGTGGCGATGAGCAGCCTTCGCTCTGCCCAGTCATCCACGAGGCGTATCGCCTTCAGGCCCAGCGGCTCGAGCTTTCTGAAGCATGCGCCGAAGGGGAGTACGCCAATCCCCAGATTCGAAGCAATCATCTCGGACATGGCATCAAAGCTCCGGACCTGGACGCGCAGCCGCAATGGGAAGCCAATGTCGTGCGCCGCGGTGGAGATGGTATTGAGCAAAGAGCTTCCGCGATTCAGGCCCACAAAATCATAGGAAAGACAGCTGCGAAAGTCGATTTCGTCGACGCCGCCCAACGGGTGCGTCTTCGAGCAGAGCACGACGAGGCGGTCGGTCCGGTAGGGAAGCACGTTCAGGCCGTGCGTTGGCGGCCCCTCGACGAATATGCCTACGTCGGCCATTCCTTCCACGATTGCACGGACGATGTCACCGCTGAGTTGCTCCTCGACCTCGACACGGGTGTCTGGGTAAAGGTGCAGGAAGCTCTCTAGCGCAGAAGGCAGGAATTCGACCAGGGCGGACATGTTCGCCCAGAGCCGGACATGCCCCCGCGACCCATTCGAATACTCGCTCAGCTCATTGCTGAACAGCTCGAATCCCTGGAAGAGGCGCATCGCGTGTTGAAGCGCGACGTGACCGGCGGGTGTCAGCCGGATGCCATGAACCGTCCTCTCCATGAGGATTGCCTTGGACGCGGCCTCGAAGTCCGAAATCCGTCTGCTTGCGGCCGACAGCGCCAGGTTGCACCGCTCCGCGCCCTTGGTGATGCTGCCCGTCTGCGCCACTGCACAGAACAGCCGCAAAGTGACGAAATCAACACGGGCAGGATTGATGAGGTCCTGTGACATGCAGGCATCTTAGCAGTCAGTACTGCCGTCTCCCTTCGCAAAACGCGAAGGATCCATGCGAAATCAGGCATTCCTCCGCCTCCTTTTGGCCGCATACATTCGAGCCATTCGCGAAACTGCAAGAAAGGAGACGCTGGTGATTCATCACCTGGACCATCTGGTCTTGACCACAAGCAACGAGGAAGCGTGTGTCGACTTCTACGTCGGCCTGTTGGGAATGGCCCTCGAGACCTTCGGCGAAGGCCGCAAAGCCTTCAAGTTCGGCGAGCAGAAAATCAACCTGCATGTGAAGGGCAAGGAGTTTGAGCCGAAAGCCCATCTTCCCGTACCAGGCGCCCTGGACCTTTGCTTTATCGCGGCGGTTCCGCTGGATGAAGTCATTGCGCGACTGCATGCCCGGGGCGCGCAAATCATCGAAGGGCCAGTGGCCCGTACCGGGGCCAGCTACCGCATTCGCTCGATCTACCTGCGCGACCCCGACCTCAACCTGATCGAAATCTCCGAGAGGGCCGACGCATGAGCGCCGCAAATCCCGACCGCACCATCGTTGGCTTCGTTGGCCTCGGCCAGATGGGAAAGCCGATGGCCCTGAATCTCCTGCATGCCGATACGGACCTGCGCGTCACGTCGAAAGTGCGGGACGCCTATCCGGCATTGCAGGCCGCTGGCGCCACGACGGCCGAGTCCCTGGCTGGCATCGCCGACGCGCGAATTGTGTTCATGAGCCTGCCCGGCACCGCGGCGGTGATGGACGTGCTGTTCGGCGAGGGCGGGCTGACAAGCCTGCTGCGTCCGGGCGCCGTCGTGGTCGATACCAGCACGATGGAGCATGGCGCCACGCTGGATATTCATTCGCGTCTGGCGGCGGCCAGTATCGCGTTCCTCGATGCCCCGGTGTCGGGAATGCAATCGCGCGCGGAAGCCGGCACGCTGACCGTCATGTGTGGCGGTGCGAAGGAGGCGTTCGAGACGGTGAAGCCATGGCTTGAGCGCATGGGCAACAACATCCTCTACATGGGGGACGCCGGCAGTGGCCAGCTCACCAAGCTCGTGAACCAGCTGCTCTTCGACATCAACTGCGCGGCGCTGGCGGAGATCCTGCCGATGGCACGGCGAATGGGGCTTGATGCCGAGAAGATTGCAGCGGTCATCAATAGCGGCACGGGACGCAGCTATGCGTCGGAGTTCTTCCTTTCTCGCATCCTGGCGCGCCACTTCAGCGATGGCTATCCGCTTCAGGCCGCCTACAAGGACCTGGTCAGCGCAGCCGAGCTGGGCGCCCGCCATTGCATCCCGATGCCGGTGCTTGCCGCGGCCACCGCGACCTACCAGATGAGCCTGTTGACCGGCCACGGAGCTAGTGACAAGGGCTCGATGACTCGGTTTTTTGAAGACATGCTGGCCGTGCAGTTCAGCGCCGCAGCACCCCACACGGAGACGTAACATGGCTGAACCGCTTGGCCTCGACAACGGATTGACCAACTACGGTGACCGCGACTTTGCGCGTTACCTGCGCCGCTCGATGGCGCATTCGATGGGCATCTCCAATGAACTGCTGTCCCGACCGGTAATCGGCATTGCCGCGTCACCCAGCGATTTCAACAACTGCCATCGCTACATGCCGCAACTCGTGGAAGCCGTTTCCCGCGGTGTGCTGGCTGCCGGCGGCCTGCCGCGCATGTTCCCCACGGTCTCGCTGGGCGAAGTGTTCCTCAACCCGACCAGCATGGTGTACCGCAACCTGATGTCCATGGACGTCGAGGAGATGGTTCGCGCGCAACCCATGGACGCGGTCGTGCTCATTGGTGGCTGCGACAAGACAGTGCCGGCGCAGCTGATGGGCGCCGCTTCCGCCAATCGCCCCGCCATCCAGCTGGTCACCGGCCCAATGTCCACGGGGCGGCACAAGGGTGAGCGACTGGGCGCATGTACGGATTGCCGCCGCTTCTGGGGCAAGTTTCGCGCGGGGGAAATCGACCAGTGCGAGATCCAGACCGTGGAGACACGTCTGGCGACGACCGCAGGCACCTGTGCCGTCATGGGCACCGCCAGCACGATGGCATGCATCGCCGAGACCCTGGGCATGTCGCTGCCGGGTACGGCTGCAATTCCCGCGGTGGATTCCCAGCGCCTGGTGGCCGCCGAAGAGAGCGGCAGGGCGGCCGTACGGCTTGCGCATTCGCCTCTCCTGCCCTCGCAGATCATGACGCAGGAGTCAGTCGAGAACGCCTTCCGTGTCCTGATGGCGCTGGGCGGTTCGACCAACGCCATCATTCACCTGACTGCCGTGGCGGGTCGCCTTGGCATCCGCATCAGCCCGCAACGCCTCAACGAAATCTCGGATGAAACGCCGGTGTTGGTCGACCTCAAGCCGGTGGGCGAGGGCTACATGGAGGACTTCCATGCCGCGGGCGGCATGGGAGCCGTGCTGCGCGAACTGCGTCCCTTGCTGAACCTGGACTGCCTGGCCGTTGATGGCCGCACATTGCGTGAACGCCTTGACGAGCCTGCCGGCTGGGTTGACCGCAAGGTCATCCGCGCTTTCTCTGAACCGATAAGCCACGTGGGTGGCCTGATCGCACTGCACGGCAGCCTCGCACCCGATGGCGCCATCTTCAAGCGCGCCGCGGCAACGCCCGCCCTGTTCGAGAAGGAAGGCCGCGCCGTGGTGTTCGAGGGTCTGGAAGACCTGGCAAACCGCATCGATTCACCCGACCTCGACGTCACCGCTGACGACATCCTGGTGCTGAAGAACGCCGGCCCGCTCGCCGCGGGGATGCCCGAGGCCGGCTACTTGCCCATTCCGTCGAAGCTCGCCAGGGCGGGCGTGAAGGATATGGTGCGCATCTCGGATGCACGCATGAGCGGCACCGCCTACGGAACCATCGTGCTGCACGTCTCTCCCGAAGCGGCAGCCCGGGGTCCCCTGGAAGCGGTGAGAAACGGCGACCGGATTCGCTTGTCGGTATCGCAGAAGACGATCGACTTGCTGGTCGAGCCGGAGGAGATTGCCCGCCGCCTGGCCGAACGCAAGCCGCTGCCGCGAAAGCGCGGTGGCTATCAGGAGCTCTATCAGCGCACCGTCATGCAGGCGCCTGAAGGCTGCGACCTTGACTTCCTCGCCCAGCCTCGTAGCTGACACCTGTTCGCTTCAACCACACCGGATTGACCATGAACTTTTATCCTCAGCTGCTCGCTCGCGCCGAGCAGGGAAACCCCGTGCGCGTCGGTCTTATCGGCGCAGGGAAATTTGGCTCGATGTACCTGGCGCAGGTGCCGCGCACGCCTGGCGTGCATATGGTGGGCATTGCCGACCTGGTGCCCGCCAACGCCCATGCCAGCCTCGACCGAGTGGGTTGGGAAGCTGGTCGCGCGCAGGCAGCTTCGCTGGACGATGCCATGCGCACGGGCTCGACGCACGTTGGCGATGACTGGCAGGCACTGGTCGCACACCCTGGCGTCGATATCATCATCGAGTGCACGGGCAACCCCATTGCCGCGGTCGACCACTGCCTGGCCGCCTTCAGGCACGGTAAGCACGTCATCAACGTAACCGTGGAAGCCGACGCATTCTGCGGGCCGCTTCTCGCTCATCGCGCCCGCGAGGCTGGGGTGGTGTACTCGCTTGCCTATGGTGACCAGCCTGGCCTGGCCTGCGAGCTTGTCGACTGGGCGCGTACCTGCGGCTTTCCTGTCATCGCTGCGGGCCGCGGCCACAAATGGTTGCCCCACTTCCGTGAATCGACGCCCGATACGGTCTGGGACCACTGGGGCGTGACGGCCGAACAGGCGCGCATCGGCGGCATGAACCCGAAGATGTTCAATGCCTTCCTCGACGGCTCGAAGCCGGCTATTGAAAGCACGGCGATTGCGAATGCCACCGGGCTCCAGGTACAGGCCGAAGGCATTACCTTTGCGCCGGCTTCTGTCGAGAAGATTCCAACCGTCATGCGGCTCAAGTCAGAAGGCGGAGTCCTGTCGGCGAAAGGTGTGGTCGATGTGGTGTCGTCGCTGAACCCCGACGGCACGTCGGTGGGCTACGACATCCGCAAGGGGGTCTGGGTCTGCGTCGAGGCACCGACCGAGTACATCCGCCGCTGCTTCAAGGAGTACCAGGTCTTTACCGACCCCGATGGCCGATGCATGGTGCAGTACAAGAAATGGCACCTCATCGGCCTGGAGCTCGGCATCTCCGTGGCAAGCGTGGGGTTGCGCCGCGAGCCCACCGGCGTAGGCCAGCACTTCAATGCTGATGTGGTCGCCACGGCAAAGCGCGACCTGAAGGCAGGAGAAATGCTGGATGGCGAAGGCGGCTACACGGTCTTTGGCAAGTTGTTCCCCGCCAGGGAATCCCTGCGCGTTGGCAGCCTGCCTCTCGGCCTGGCCCACCACCTGAAGCTGCGTCGGGATGTGCCCAAGGACCAGTCCCTGACCTGGGATGACGTTGTCATCGACGCGGAACAGCCGGCGTACCGCGTACGCAAGGAAATGGAAGCGCTGTTCAGGAAGTAACAGGCAACCAGCAAAAGAGCCGGGATGGATGAAATCCGTTCCGGCAAATATGTCGATAAATACTTCGATAGGAGACAGAACATGAACTGGAGCATGAAAGCCTCCGTGATGACGCTCGTGCTCGCGGCGGCCTCGCCGGCGTTTGCTGCCGATGCCTATCCGGGCAAGCCCATCACAATGATCGTCCCGAGCGCACCTGCAGGGTCGACCGACATTGTTGCGCGGCTGATTGGCGAGCAATTGTCAAAGGACCTGGGCCAGCCCGTCGTGATCGAGAACAGGCCTGGCGCAAGTGGCAACATCGGTACTGAAGCCGTCGCACGAGCCAGGCCCGATGGCTATACGCTCCTCATGCAGTACTCGGGCTACCACGTTGGGAATCCGGCGCTGTTTCCCCAGGCGCGCTGGAAGCCAGCTGACTTTACTTCCGTTGCGCTGGTGATGCGTGCCCCGCATGTGGTTGCCGTCAGCGGAAAGATTCCCGCACAAAACCTTCGCGACCTGATTGCGTTTGGCAAGAAGGATGGTCGGGGCGTGTTCTATGCGTCGTCTGGCAATGGGTCCATTCAACATATCGCCGGGGTCATGTTCGGCAAGCAAGCCCAGGTGCCGGTGACGCACGTACCGTACAAGGGCGCCGGCCCTGTGGTGAGCGACCTGATTGGCGGCCAGGTGGACATGTTCGTGACCACGCCGCCATCGGTCATCGGCCAGGTCAGGGCCGGAAAGATCAAGGCGCTGGCCTACACCGGTCCCAGGCGCCATCCTTCGATGCCCGACGTCCCGACTTCTGCCGAGGCGGGATTGCCAAGCTACAACGTCGAATCGTGGTTCGCCGTTTTCGCACCGGCAGGAACACCGCCTGACGTCGTCAGGAAACTCTCGGCGTCGATCAGGAAGACCGTGGAAAGCCCGGACTATCGACGAAAGATTGAAGAGCAGGGGGGATTCGCCGCGTACATGGACCCTCCGTCCCTGGACAGGTTCGTGTCTCAGGAACTCGCCTCATGGGCAAAGGTGATCAAGGACGGAAACATCACCGCCGAATAGCGTGCAAGCGCGGCGGCTCTTCCGCCGCTAGGCGGCCGCGCGCCGGTGCAGCGGCCACACCACCGCTGCCGCTTCGCCGGATTCCCGGTAGGCATGGCAGCTGTCCAGGACCCACGGCTTCGGCATGGGGCCGTGCCCTTCCAGCCTGGTGTGCCACGGCGTGGCGTCGCGCTGGATCGACATGACGGTCTGCATGGCGGTGGTCGCCAGCGGGCCCAGCAGCTCGGTCAGGTGCGTGCAGCCCTTGGCGCCGGCCAGGCGCGCCTTGGCCTCGCGGTGGAAGCCCTTGCCGATGCGCAGGCCGGCAAGCGCGGCGTATGCGGCATTGATGGCGGCGCACCACGGCGTTGGCGCGGTCTCGGTACGGGCCTCGATGCCGCGGATGACCAGTTCCGCGTCAATGGTCATGGTGAAGCGCATGTGGTGGATCTGCCCGCCGGCCGGCACGCTGGCGAACGGCAGTGACGTGGGTAGCGGCGTGATGTCCTGCATTTCCGCCTCGATGTCGAACAGGCCATCGGTGCGGTGGTAGCCGCGGCACTGGATCTGGCGGGTGTGGCGCAGCGTGCGCTGCGCCGGCTGGGGGGCGATGGGTTCCATGCGTGGGTCCTGTGGGGCGTGCGCTGTGTCCCATGCATGATGAACGCCGTTGCCCGGCAAGTCGCCCCCCAATATAGGGTGGCTGCCTCCCGCAGGCACAGGCCGTGGCACGACGGAAGTGCCGTTTTGGCATGTGCATAGGCGCATGCCGCGCATATCGCCATGCGCAAACCTTCGTTCGCTGCGCGCAACGCGTTTCATATATTGGGGGTCCCTGTCGTTCCGCGACTTCCATTGCCCTGGCGCCCGCAAGGCGCCGCGGTCCTGCTTCGAGCCACCATGACGAACTTCCTCCGGACCCTCCGGCCGGCCACGCCGCTTGCGTGGCTGCTGCCTGCAGTGCTTTCCCTCGGCCTGCTTGGCGCCGCCGCGCAAGCCAGCGCCGCGCCCGCTGCCTCGGCAGACAAGCCCCGCGCCGGCGGCACGCTGACCACCATCATCCAGCCCGAGCCCGTGATCCTGACCTCGGCGCTGAATTCCGCCGCGCCGACCGGCTTCTTCAGCGCCAACGTATTTGACGGCCTGATCGAATACGACAACGACTTCAAGCTCAAGCCGGCGCTGGCCGAGCGCTGGGAGATCTCGAAGGACTCGAAGACGCTCACCTTCCACCTGCGCCCGAATGTCAAATGGCACGACGGCAAGCCGTTCACCTCCGCGGACGTCAAATGGACGCTGGAGAACGTGTGGAAGAAGCTCCATCCGCGCAACCAGATCCTGTTCGGCAAGGTCACGCAGGTCGACACGCCGGATGCGCTGACCGTGGTGCTGCGCTTCTCGGAGCCATCGCTGGCCGTGCTCAGCTCGCTCAACAGCAACGGCGCGCAGGTGCTGCCCAGGCACCTGTATGAAGGCACCGACATCCTCAACAACCCGTACAACAACAAGCCGGTCGGCACCGGTCCCTTTGTCTTCAAGGAATGGAGCAAGGGCAACTACATCGTGCTGGAGCGCAATCCCAACTACTGGGACAAGGGCAAGCCTTACCTGGACAAGATCATCTTCAAGGTCATCCCCGACGCGAGCGCACGCGCCGCCGCGCTGGAGAAGGGCGAGGCGCAGTACGCGCCGTTCAACCCGGTGCCGCTGAAGGATGCGCAGCGCCTGGCACAGCTGCCGTCGCTCAAGCTGGAGACGCGCGGCTATGACTGGCTGTCGCCGTGGCTGTTCATGGACGTCAACGTCGACCGGCCGTACTTCAAGGATGTGCGCGTGCGCCAGGCGCTGGCGCATGCCATCGACCTGAATGCACTGAACAAGGTGGTGTGGTTCGGCTTCGGCAAGCCGGCGGTGAGCCCGGTAGTGTCGACGCTCGGCCAGTTCTTCAACGGCAATGTGCCCAGGTACCCTTACGACCCGGCCAGGGCCGAGGCGCTGCTCGACGCGGCCGGCCTCAAGCGCGGCGCCGACGGCAACCGGCTCAAGGTCCAGATCGACTACCTGCCGTACGGCGACGACTACAAGCGCAGCGCCGAGTACATCAAGCAGGCGCTCAAGCGCGTGGGCATCGACGTCACCGTGCGCACGCAGGACACGCCGACCTATACCCGGCGCGTCTATGGCGACCGCGACTTCGACCTGGCCGTGGTCTGGTTCGCCGGCTTTGCCGACCCGCTGGTGGGCGTCACCCGCGCCTACCGCGCCGATACCGTGGGCAAGAACATCCCGTGGTCGAACGGTTCGGGCTATCGCGGCGACGAGGCCAACAGGCTGATCGACCAGGCCCAGGGCTCGCCCAGCCAGGCCGAGCGCGTGGAGCTGTTCAGGAAGTTCCAGAGCGTGGTGCAGACCGACCTGCCTTCGGTGCCGCTGCTGGAGCTGCGCTTCTTCACGGTGCAGTCGGCACAGCTGCGCGATACCGTCAGCGGTGTCGACCAGGTCTACGCGTCGCTCAAGCACGCGTGGTTTGCCGTGCCGCCGGGCGGTAATGCAACGGTTGCCACCGCCGGCAAGGCCGACGGGGCACGCTGACCGATGGCTGCGCACACGAGCTCGCGCACGCCCGCCTGGCAGCGGCTGCTGCAGGCGGCCGGGGTGGTGGCGATGGCCGTCGTCAACTTCTTCCTGCTGCGGCTCGCGCCCGGCGACGCCGCGCAGGTGCTGGCCGGCGAAGCCGGCGCCGCCACGCCGGAATACCTGGCCGCGCTGCGCGCGCAGTTCGGGCTGGACCAGCCGCTGTGGGTGCAGCTGGGCAAGTATCTCTGGCACCTGGCGCAGCTCGACCTGGGCTTTTCGTTCCGCCAGGGCATGCCGGTGCTCGACCTGATCCTGCAGCGGCTGCCCGCCACGCTGCTGCTGATGGGCGCGAGCATCGCCTTCGCGGTGGTCGCCGGCGCCACGCTGGGGGTGCTGGCGGCCGCCCGCGCCGGGCGCCTGCTCGATACGGTGATCTCGTCGCTGGCGCTGCTGTGTTTTGCCACGCCGCTGTTCTGGATCGGGCTGATGCTGGTGCTGGTGTTTTCGGTGTGGCTGGACTGGCTGCCGGTGGGCGGCATGTTCACGGTCGAATCGGGCCTGACCGGCTGGGCCTACGCGCTGGACGTGTTGCGGCACCTGCTGCTGCCGGCGGTGACGCTCGGGCTGTTCTACATGGCCGTCTACGTGCGGCTGATGCGCGCCAGCATGATCGAGATGCGCCGCCAGGACTTTGTGCGCACCGCGGTCGCCAAGGGCGCGCCCGGCCGCCGCGTGCTGACCCATCACGTGCTGCGCAATGCCTTGCTGCCGCTGGTGACGATGGTCGGCGTGCAGGCCAGTTCGGTGATCGGCGGCGCGGTGGTGGTCGAGACCGTGTTCTCCTGGCCGGGACTGGGCCGCACCGCCTTCGACGCGCTCTACCAGCGCGACTACAACCTGCTGCTCGGCATCCTGCTGTGCAGCTCCGTGGTGGTGATCGCGGTCAACGCGATCGTCGACCTGGTCTACGCGCGCATCGACCCGCGTATCCGGCTGCCGCGCTAGGAGTACTGAAGTGTCTTCGTCCTATCAAGCGTTGCCGGCCGGGGTGGCCGGCGAATCCAATGCCGGTGCCCCGGCCCTGCCGCGGCCACGCCGCGGCGCGTGGCGCCGGTTGTGGTCGTCGCCGAGCGCGCTTACCGGCAGCGTGCTGTTGCTGGTGGTGCTGGCCGCTGCCGTAAGCGCGGGCTGGCTGTATCCCGGCGATCCGCTCGACATGGCCACCGAGCCACTGCTGTGGCCGGGGCACGACCGTGCCTTCCCGTTCGGTTCCGACATGCTCGGCCGGGATATCGCCGCGGGCCTGTTCCACGGCGCGCGCACGTCGCTGCTGATCGCCGTGGTCTCGACCGCGCTGGCGGTCGCCCTGGGCGTGGCGGGCGGGATCGCCGCGGGCTTCTACGGCGGCCGGGCCGACCGCGTGTTCGGCGCGCTCACGACGTTCTTCCAGACGATCCCGTCGTTCCTGTTCGCGCTCGCCATCGTCGCCATCGCGCAGCCGTCGGTGACCAGCATCGCGCTGGCGATCGGCATCACCTCATGGCCGGCGCTGGCGCGGCTGGTGCGCGCCGAAGTGCTGCGCCTGCGCCACGGCGACATGGTGCTCGCCAGTGAAGCGCTGGGTGCGAGCAACGCCCGCATCATCGTCCACGACATCCTGCCCAATACGCTGACGCCGGTGCTGGTGTCGGCCTCGCTGATGGTCGCCACCGCGATCCTGACCGAATCGAGCCTGGCCTTCCTCGGGCTGGGCGATCCCAACGTGGCGAGCTGGGGCAACATGGTCGGCGCCGGGCGCGAAGTGCTGCGCACCGACTGGTATGTCTGCGTGCTGCCAGGCGTGGCCATCGGCATCACGGTGCTGGCACTGAACCTGATCGGCGACGGGCTTGCCGCTGTCTTCGATCCGCGCGAGAGCCGCTGAGGTGGCCCGCGCGGCCTTATGCCTTCCCTTATGCCTTCCCTTCAGGAGAATCCTTTTGGCCCGCGTCAACCCTATCGATGCTTCCCGCCTTCCCGATGATGCCCGCGCCGTGTACGGGCGCGTGGAGCGCGAGTACGGCGCCTTCGGCAACATGCTCAAGGTGCTCGGCCACCGGCCGCCCGCCGTCGAGCACCTGTTCGGCCTGCTGCTCGACTCCGCCCGCGATGCGCTGATCACGCGCCGGCATCTAGAGATCGTGCTGGTCACGGCATCGCGGCTCAATGCCTGCCACTACTGCATCACGCATCACGAGCCACGGCTCGAAGCGCTGGGCGTGGATGCGGACACCGTGGCCAATATCCTCGAACCCGACGTGCCCGGGCTGGATCCGGTCGAGCGGCTGGTGCGCGACTACACCGTGCAGGTCACCACGCAGCGCGTCACCGACACGCTGGTGGGGAAGCTGCGCGAACATTTCTCCGAGGCGCAGGTGGTCGAGCTGACCTTGCGCGCGGCGCTGTGCGCGTTCTTCGCGCGCTTCAACGAGGCGCTGGAAATCCAGGTCGAGCCGGAACTGCTGGCCGCCGAGGTGCATGCCGCCACATGAATCCCGACCGATGATGACGCAATCCCTGCTTTCGCTGCGCGACCTGACCATCCGCTACCCGGGCGCCGGACGGCCCGCGGTGTCCGCCCTCGACCTGGACATCCGCCAGGGCGAAACCGTGGCGCTGGTGGGCGAGTCGGGCTGCGGCAAGTCGACCACCGCACTGGCGCTGCTGCGCCTGCTGCCGGCATCTGCACAGGCCAGCGGCCGCATCCTGCTGGAAGGGCGCGACCTGCTGCCGCTGTCCGAGCGGGACATGACCGCGGTGCGCGGCAATGCCGTGTCGATGGTGTTCCAGGAGCCGATGACATCGCTGAACCCGGTGCTGACCGCGGGCGCGCAGATCGTGGAGGCGTTGCGGCTGCACAAGCCCCTGTCGGCGCGCGCCGCAGCCGCACGCGCGCTGGAACTGCTCGAACAAGTGCGCATGCCGGAGCCGGCGCGGCGCTTCCACGCCTATCCGCACCAGCTTTCCGGCGGGCAGCGCCAGCGCGTGATGATCGCCATCGCGATCGCCTGCTCGCCGCGCTTGCTGGTGGCCGACGAGCCTACCACCGCGCTCGATGTTACGGTGCAGGCCCAGATCCTGGAACTGCTCGACACGCTGCGGCGCGAGCTGTCGATGGCGATGCTGCTGATCACGCACGACCTGGGCGTGGTGTCGCGCTGGGCCGACCGTGTGGCGGTGATGCATGACGGCATCAAGGTGGAAGAGCAGGCGACGGACGCGCTGTTCAGGCAGCCGGCGCATCCCTATACCCGGGCGCTGCTTGGCGCTTCGCTGAGCACCGCGCACGGCAACGGCGAGGCGCCGCATTTCCGCACCGGGCGCCTGCCCGAGCTGCGCGTGGCGCGGCGCGCCGACGGTACGCCCGCCGCGTTCCGGCTGACGCAACCGGAACTGCGCGCACCAGCGGCGGCGACCGCCACGGCGCCGCTGATCCGCATCGACGACCTGCACGTAGTGCATCGCAACGGCGCGCACCAGACGCATGCGGTACGCGGCGTATCGTTCGAGATCGCCCCGGGCGAGACCGTGGCGCTGGTGGGCGAGTCCGGCTGCGGCAAGTCCACGCTGGCACGTGCCGTGCTCCGGCTGGCCGACCACGAACACGGCCGCATCGAGTTCGACGGCACTGACCTTGCTGCAATTGACCGGCGCCACATGCGCCCATGGCGCGGCGCCATGCAACTGGTGTTCCAGGATCCCTACGGTTCGCTGAACCCGCGCAAGACCGTGGGCGAACTGCTCGGCGACGCGCTGCAGATCCACGGCGTGCGCGACCGCCACGTCCGTCGCGAACGCGCGCTGGCCATGATCGAACGCGTCGGCCTGCCGGCCGCGGCGCTGGAGCGCTATCCGCATGAGTTCTCGGGCGGGCAGCGGCAGCGCATCGGCATTGCGCGCGCGCTGGTGGTGCGGCCACGGTTGCTGGTCTGCGATGAGCCGGTGTCGGCGCTGGATGTATCGGTGCAGGCGCAGGTGCTGAACCTGCTGGCCGATCTGCAGGCGGAGTACGGGCTGGCGTGCCTGTTTATCTCGCACGATCTGGGGGTGGTCCGCTATATCGCGGATCGCGTGCTGGTGATGCGGGACGGGCAGCTGGTGGAAGCTGGGGATCGTGACCAGATCTGGGCGGCGCCGCGGCATTCGTACACGCGGGAGTTGCTGGCGGCGGTCCCGGCGGTCCCGGCGATGGCGGCGACAGCGGCCTGATGCGCCCGCATGCCGAATGTTGTCTCCCCTCTCCCATTTATGGGAGAGGGGCGGGGGAGAAAGCAGGAGTCTCCACGAAGTAAAGCGTCTTCATGCTTGGCACGCGCCAGCCCTCTCCCCCGGCCCCTCTCCCGCAAGCGGGAGAGGGGAGAAAGCCATCGCTATGTCCCCATGGTGGTGCCGACGATCATCCGCGTCACCGGCAGCATTGCCACCAGCAGGATGATGAACGGAATCGAGCGGAACATATTGACCAGCACTGACGACAACATCGCCGGGTAGGCATCCGCCTTGGACGACAGCCCGACCAGATCGAGCAGTTCGCCGACGCGCGCGCCGATCTCCTGGCGCGGCACTCCGGCCACGCGCAGCGGCAGCGCCACGTTGTCGAAGACGGTCTTGTGCCGAGAGCAGGTTGAAGTGCTGGAAGATCATGCCGATGCGCCTGCGCAGCGCCACCAGCCCGTTTTCATCGAGCGCGCCGATGTCGGCGCCGTCGATGCGGACCTGGCCGGCGTCGGGGCGCTCCAGCATGTTGATGGTGCGCAGCGGCGTCGACTTGCCGGCGCCGCTGCGGCCGATGATGCCGAAGCGCTCGCCGCGCCCGATGGCGCGGCTTGTCCGCTCAAGCCCGCTCAAGCCCGCTCAAGCCGCCGCGCGTGCCGCCGTGCGTCCGGCCGGCCGCTGCAGGCCGAGATGCTGGCGCAGCGTCGCGCCTTCGTACCCGGTGCGGAAGATGCCGCGGCGCTGCAGGATCGGCACCACGCCGTCGACAAAATCCTGCAGCCCGTCGGGCAGCGCATCGGGCATCAGGTTAAAGCCGTCGGCGGCACCGTGGCGGAACCAGTGCTCGATATCGTCGGCGATCTGCTCGGGCGTGCCGACGATCACGCGATGACCGCCGCCGCCGGCCAGCTCGCGGATCAACTCGCGCACCGTCAGCCGCTCGCGCCGCGCCAGCGCCAGCGTGGCGCGGAAGAAGGTGTGGTTGCCGTCGGCCGGCAGCGCGATCTCGGCTGGCAGCGGCGCATCCAGGCGCAGGCGCTCCACCGCGATGCCGAGCGTGCCGGCCAGGCGGTTCAGGCTGTAGTCCCACGGGATCAGCTCGACCAGTTCGTCGCGGCGTTGCCGTGCCTGCGCTTCGGTGGCGCCGATGATGGTGGTCAGGCCCGGCAGGATCTTCACGGCATGCGGCCCGCGCCCGTGCGCCTCGGCGCGCGCGTTGATCTCGCGCTTGTAGGCGAGCGCTTCCTCGAACGACTGCGACGCGGAGAACACCGCCTCGGCATGCAGGGCGGCCAGTTCGCGGCCATCGGCCGAGCCGCCCGCCTGGAACAGCACGGGGTGCCCCTGCGGCGGACGCGGCAGGTTCAGCGGGCCATGCACGTCGAAGAAGGTGCCCTGGTGTGCCACCGGCGCCAGCTTGCCGGGATCGACGAAGCGGCCGGCGTCCTTGTCGCCGACGAAGGCGTCGTCTTCCCAGCTGTCCCACAGCGCCTTGACGATGCGGGTGAACTCGTCCGCGCGCGCATAGCGCTGGCCATGCTCGATCGGCGCGCTGCGGCCGAAGTTGCGCGCCGAGCCCGCGTCGGCGGTGGTGACGACGTTCCAGCCGGCGCGGCCGCCGCTGAGATGGTCCAGCGTGGCGAAGCGCCGCGCGATGTTGTAGGGCTCGTTGTAGCTGGTCGAGACCGTGGCCACCAGGCCGATATGGGTGGTGGCCGCCGCCACGCTGGCCAGCAGCAGCGTCGGTTCCAGCGCCGTGATCGGGCGGAAGTAGATCTGGTCGGCGATCGACGCATTGTCGGCCAGGAAGATGGCGTCAAACTTTCCGGCTTCGGCGATACGCGCCAGGCGCACGTAGTGCTGCACGTCGACAAAGGCGCGCACGTTGCTGTCCGGCAGCCGCCAGGCCGATGGCACGAAGCCGGAATGCAGCGCGTTGATGTTCAGGTGCAGCTGGCGCTGCGGGGTGCTTGCTGTCATGGTTGGTCTCCGGACGCGGCGCGTCAGAACACGCGGCCTTCGGTCAGGTGCGTGGTCTCGCCGTTGAGGTGGTAGGCGCCCACCACGCGTCCTTTGTGCAGCAGCGGGTTGTGGCTGAAGATCGTGCGCAGGTTGCGCCAGTGGCGGTCGAAGTTGTGCTGCCGCGACGTGGCCGAGGCGCCGCCGGCCTCGAACATGCGCTCGCCCACATGCAGCGCCAGCTTGCTGACCACCAGCTGGGTCTGCGCGGTGGCCAGCGCGGCTTGCAGCACCAGTGCCTCGGCATCGTCGGCGCCGACGTGCAAGGCGTCGGCGGAGCGGTCAAGCGCGCGCGCGTTTTCGCGCACCAGCGCGTCGATGGCGTGACTGTGCGCGGCCAGGTCGCCGATCACCTGCTGGATGAAGTGGTCTTCGCGCGCGGTGGGCGCCGGGCTGTGCAGCACCGGGCGGCCGTGCTCGCGCACATAGCGCGTGGCGTCGGCCCATGCGTTGCGCACGATGCCGGCGGCCACCGCCACCAGGTGCAGCTGGCGCAGCGCGCCGCAATGGCGGCCGACCAGCGTGGTGTTGCCGCGCCGCGCGACTTCGTCGGCCAGCACGGGCACGTCGTCGAGCACCAGGCTGCCGCTGGCGGTCATGCGCTGGCCCATGCCGTCCCAGTCGTCGATCACGCTGAAGCCGGGACGGTCAGTCGGGATGATGATGAAGACCGGTTCGCCGTCGGGGTCCTGCACGTTGATGCGGGCATAGTCGGCAAAGGCCGTGCCGGTCGAGTAGTACTTCTTGCCGCTGACGCGGTAGTGCGCGCCGTCGCGCCGCAGCGCCGTGGTGATCTCGCCCGGCCGCGCGGTGCCGCGCTCGGTCGAGGCGCCGCCGAAGATGGCCCCGCCCACGATGCGCTGCACCTGCAGATCGTTGAACGCCGAGCGCGGCGACAGGCGCAGCGATTCGGTCTGGTCGAAGTGGATGCGCAGCGCGTGCGCCACGTTCGATTCCTCGGCCGCGATCGCGGCGATCACTTCGAACAGGTCGACCAGCGAGCCGCCCAGCCCGCCCCTTTCCACGGGGATGCGCAGCAGGCCCAGGCCGGACTGGCGGAACAGGGCAAAGCCTTCATGCGGCAGCAGGCGCTGCGCCTCGCGCGCGGCGGCATCGGTGCCTATCTGCCCGGCCAGTGCCGGTACGCCTTCCAGCGCGGCGCGCAGCGCATGCCGGGCATGCGGGGCATCGATGGCCAGCGGTGCGTTCATGGGTGATTCCTCCGTATCAAAATCGCAGGGGCCCAGCATAGGGAACGGTGACTGGCGGGGGAACGAAGGAAAGCCCATATCGATATTCAGGCACTCGGACGGGTGGTGGCGCGAGATATCGTTTGTATGTAATATACAAAATATCAGTGACGCAGGCGCTGCACTTTCAGCCCGCCAGCGCATCAGGATCCCCCGCCACCATGCTCGATCCCTCCCTGTTCGGTCGCCTGTCTTTCACCTTCGATGATCCGGCGCACCGCGCCGATCGCTCCGGCCCGGCTGCCGCACCGCTGCCGGCGGGCCGCCACGGGCTGGGCGTGGCGGCCGAACGCGATGCGGTGCTGTTCGTGCCCGAGGGCCTGGATGCCGGTGCGCCGGTGCCGCTGCTGGTGATGTTCCATGGCGCCGGCGGCCATGCCGAAAAGGTCCTGCCGCATCTGGAGCCCCATGCGCAGCGGCACGGCTTCCTGGTGCTTGCGCCGCAGTCGCTCTACCCGACCTGGGACATCGTGATCGGCGGCAACGGCCCGGACCTGGAACGCCTGCACCGGGCGCTGGCCGCGGTCGCGTCGCGCTACCGCATCGACCGCGATCGTGTGGGCTTTGCCGGTTTCTCCGATGGCGCCAGCTACGCGCTGTCGGTCGGCATCACCAATGGCGACATTGCCAGCCACGTGCTGGCGTTTTCCGGCGGCTTCATGTCGGTGTTCATGCAGGAAGGCGCGCCGAAGGTATTCGTCGCGCACGGACGCGACGACGAGCAGTTGCCCATCGCCACCAGCGGCCGCGCCCATGCGGCCAGGCTCAGGGCCGCCGGCTACGCGGTCGAGTACGTGGAATTCGATGGCCTGCATGTCATCCACCCGCCGGTGGTGGAGCAGGCCATCGCGTTCTTCCTGCAGTGAATCGCCGCGGCGTCCAGCGGGGCGCACGGCAAACGGGAGTGTGTTCGATGGATTTCGAGATTCCGGAAGCGCTGATCCACCCTCTGCTCGCCATGATCGGCACGGGCACGCCGCTGGCCCGCCAGCTGCAGGAGCACGGCGTGTGCCACGGCGACATGCTGGTGTCGAGCAAGCTGTTCGACGCGCAGGCGCTGAACTCGCTCTACACGCTGAGCAAGAGCCAGAACCAGCGCGCGCTGATGTTCCAGATGCTGGCGCTCGACAATATCCACAATGCGCCACAGGCGCGCGTCATCCCGGCGCTGGACCAGCTGATCGGCGGGCTGGTGGCCTACCTGTCGCGCGATGCCATCGACGGCTGGCTCTACCAGCGCAACCGTGACGGCGTGCTGCTGCCCTGGCTGGTACGGCGCATGCGCTACGTGGCGCCCGACCAGGGCATGCCCTATGTGGTGGTGGACCTGCTGGCCAACACCATGCAGTCAGCCAACTCCGAGCTGACCGACCACCACAAGCGCCGCGCCGGCATGACCACGTCGATGGTGATCACGCGCGACGACATCGCCAACCGCTCCATTCCCGATCTGCTGGCGGAGTTCGGCTTCTACAAGGAGTGCGCCGAGTTCCGGCAGGAGTACGAGCGCCACGCGCGGCGCTTCGTGCGTTACCAGCAGCGCTTCGGCGCGCAGTTTGTCGCCAGCGGGCCGGCGTGGTCGCTGGATGCCAAGGGCGCGGCCGAGCTGACGCGCGTTCCCGACGGCGTGGCGGCCCGCTGCGTCAATGACGAGGAGCGGCTCGCGCGCCGTTTCGAGATGAGCTGCGATGCATCGTTCTGGCGCGAGGCCGGGGTGGAAGCGGGCTTCGAGGCGGTGCCGCTGCACGGCTACGTGCATCTCTTCCACCTGGAGTGGCACCGCAATCTCTGGGTGCATGTACAGCACCTGTCCGAATACCGCTACCAGCCCGGGTTGCGCGACAAGCTGGTGCTGCCGGACCACCACCGCGACCTGATCGATATCCTGACCTCGCACATGGACGTGCTGGTGCCTGACTTCGTACCCGGCAAGTCGGGCGGCACCACCATCCTGTGCCAGGGCGCGCCGGGGCTGGGCAAGACGCTGACCGCGGAGATCTATGCCGAGGTCGTCGGCAAGCCGCTGTACCGGGTTCATTCGGGACAGCTCGGCACCACGGCGGCGTCGGTTGGCGCCAGCCTGAGCGGCATCCTGCAGCGCGCCATGCGCTGGAACGCGATCCTGCTGCTCGATGAAGCCGACGTCTATATCCGCTGCCGCGACAACGACCTCGAGCACAACGCCATCGTCGCCGAGTTCCTGCGCACGCTGGAGTACTTCAACGGCCTGCTGTTCATGACCACCAACCGCATCGGCGATGTCGACGATGCCATCCTGTCGCGCTGCATCGCCACCATCCACTACGAAACGCCGGGCAAGGACGATGCGCGGCGCCTGTGGCGGCTGCAGGCGGCGCAATTCGGCGCCGAGCTGGGCGACGGGCTGGTCGAGGCGCTGCTGCGGGCCTACCCCAAGGCCAGCGGGCGCGATATCAAGGAGCTGCTCAAGCTGGCCACGCGCTATGCCCTCGCGCGGGAGGTGCCGCTGAACGAGGATGTGTTCCGCTTGTGCGGGCAGTTCCGCGGGCTGAACTGAAGCGCGTGCCCGGAAGCGGGCCCGGCGGTATGATGGCGCATCCCTCACGCCGCGGACGCGCCCCCATGAGCCTCGATCCTGCCGAACTGCAGGCCCTACGGCCCTACCTGCTGCGCTTTGCGCGCCTGCAGCTGCGCGATGAAGTGCTGGCGGAAGACGCGGTGTCGGAGACGCTGCTGGCCGTGCTGGAGCACCCGGAACGCTTTGCCGGCCAGTCGTCGCTGCGCACCTACCTGGTCGGCATCCTCAAGCACAAGCTGATCGACAGCCTGCGCAGCGGGCGGCGCGAGGTGCGGCTGGCGCTGGTGGCGCCGGAGGACGGCGAGGCGCCATCGGAGCAGGAGGCGCTGGATGCGCTGTTCACGCGCAACGGCCACTACCAGGATCCGCCTTCCGACTGGGGCGATCCCGAGCGCGCCTTCGAGCGCCGCGAATTCTTCGAAATCCTGCAGCTATGCGTCGACCGGCTGCCGCCGCGGCTGGGCCGGCTGTTCATGATGCGCGAGTGGCTGGAGCTGGATACCGAAGAAATCTGTCAGGTCTTGCAGATCAGCGCGACCAATGCATGGGCCATGCTGTACCGGGCCCGCATGCGGCTGCGCGCATGCCTGGAACTGCACTGGTTCGGGCAGCGTGGCGCTGCCGGCAAGGGCTGAACGGCCTTGTCAGCGACTTCCTCCACCTAACCCTCGGCAACCACCACCATGCCCGACCGCCCCGCCCGCCGCCTGCTGCCGGACTGCGAAGAGGTTCACCACCTGACCATGAAGGGTCTGGACCAGCCGTTGTCGTGGATGGAGCGGCTGCGCGTGCGCAGCCATTTGGCGATCTGCGAAGCCTGCACCGTATTCAGCGCGCAGATGCGGACCATGAGGGAGGCGATGCGGCGAATGGGGCGGGAGGATTAACACCTTTGTCAGTAGTCAGTGTTCGCACATCATTGCGCCGAACGCCAGCTGACACCCTTGGCAAAGGCTCCCCTCTCCCCCGTCCCCTCTCCCGCAAGCGTCGCAAGCGGGAGAGGGGAGCAAACCGACGGCAATTACGCCCGCGCACCTTCGCCGTAAGGATCGAAACCACCCACGCGGCTGCCTTCGCTGTACGGGTCGAAGCTGCGCGCCGGTGCCGCCGACACGCCGCTGCGGTCTAGTCCTGCCACGGTGCGGGCACCGTCCACATACGGATCGGGCTTTCCGGTGCGGGCGCCATCGGTGAAGGCATCGTGCGAGCGGAACTCATAACCATACTTGTCGCCTGGGAGCCGTTCGGAAGCGGTGGCGGCTTGCGCGGCGCCGAGGGCGGCCAGCGACAGGAACAGGGCGGAAGCAAAGCGGGCGGTCTTGGTCATGAGATTTCTCCAGTATTGTTCGTTGAATTTGGCAGAACGTTCTGCGTCGTGTGCGTGCCGTTCATGTAACGAACTATAGAAGTCTTGATCGAGCGCAAAGAGGGATCTGTATGGATAAGTCATTCAAATAAATTGACATTGCTTTGGCCGACGTGCCCCTGTTACGTCATGACGCAAATGTAATCGGCTCGTCGCGTGATCACCGGCCAGCCTCGGTTAAACTTGCGGCTCGCCGCCATTCCCGACATGCAACGCCTGCTCCTCATCCTCCTCGCGCTGATCCTGCCGCTCCAGTTTGCCTGGGCGGGGGCGGCAGCGTATTGCCGGCATGAGGTGGCAGCGGCGGCCAAGGCGCATCTGGGGCATCACGAGCACCAGCACCATCCCCAGCAGAAAGCCGATGCCGGCCAGCATGCGGCCAAGGCCGACGCCGATGGCGACACGCTGGGCATCGCCGATCCCGACTGCGGCGTCTGCCATATCGCCTCGCTGCCGTTCGCACGCGCCGACGCGCCGCACATGCAGGCCGGCCAGCACGTCGAACAGGCGCAGGCCCCACCGCAACCGGGCTTCTCCTCCCACAGCGCCAGGGCCCCCGACCGCCCGCAGTGGCCCCGTCTCGCCTAGCCGGCGAGACGACGCTACCCGCTTTCCTGACTTCTCGATGATTTCCTGAACTCAGGCGTCTCGCCGAATTCCCCGGTTTCTTTCCTGGTGCAATTCGATGCGAAGACTTTTGCTGCCGCTGGGGCTGGCGGCCATCCTGACCAGCCCGCTTGCCGGCGTCGCCCAGACGCCACCATCCGCCATCACACCCTCGCCTTACGCCGCCGGTGTGGGCGTGTCAGAGCCACCCGGCTCCCTGACGCTGGACGCCGCACTGGCGCTGGCCGAAGCCGGCAGCTTTGCGCTGTCCGCCGCCGGCAAGGAGCTGGACGCCACCGAGGGCGACCTGACGCAGGCGCGTGTGATTCCCAATCCCGAGCTCGCGGTGTCGATGGAAGACACGCGCCGCGCCACGCGCTCGACCACTGGCCAGTTCAACGTGCCGATCGAACTGGGCGGCAAGCGCGCTGCCCGCATCGGCGTGGCCGAGCGCGGCCGCGAGCTGGCGCAGGCCGAGCTGGGCGGCGTACGCGCCGGGCTGCGCGCGGCGGTGATCGCGCGCTTTTTCGGCGTGCTGGTCGCGCAGGAGCGCATCAAGCTGGCCGAGGGCTCGGTCGGCATCGCCAGCCGCGCGGCGCAGGCCGCCTCGCGCCGTGTCGCCGCCGGCAAGGTTGCGCCGCTGGAAGCGACCCGTGCGCAGGTCGAGCAGGCCAACGCCGAATTGGAACTGGCCGAGGCCACCGGCGCGCTGCAGTCGGCGCGCCAATCGCTGGCCGCCCTGTGGGGCAACGCCGCGCCGCGCTTCGCGCAGGCGCAAGGCGACCTCGACGCGCTGCCGTCGCGCCCCGCGCCCGCGGCGCTGGAGACCGCGCTGGAAGACTCGCCGCTGCTGGCCGCCAGCCGGCTCTCCGCCGAACGCAGCCGCGCTGAAGTGGCGGTGGCGCGCAGCCGCCAGTACCCCGACGTCACCGTCAGCCTCGGCGCCAAGCGCGACAACGAGGCCAACCGCAACATGGCCGTGCTGGGCGTAGCGATCCCGCTGCCGCTGTTCGACCGCAACCAGGGCAACCTGTACGCGACGCTGCGCCGGGCCGACCGCGCGCAGGATGTGCATGCCGCCAACCGCATCCGCCTGGCCAATGAACTGCAGCTGGCGTCGACGCAGCTGTCGGTGTCGCGCGCAGCCGCACAGACGCTGCAGGGCTCGGTGCTGCCGGCGGCGGAACAGGCGTATGCCGCCGCTTCGCGCGGGTTCGAGGCCGGCAAGTTCAATTTCCTCGATGTGCTGGATGCCCAGCGCACCCTGTTCCAGGCGCGCATCCGCTACCTGGACGTGCTGGCCCGCACCTATGACGCGGCGGCCAGCATCGACCGCATCCTCGGACACTGATACGGAAGGCTCCAAGCATGGCAATGAGCAAGCAACAACGGGCCGCGGTGGTGGCCATCCTGGTCGCGGGGCTGCTGGGCGGCGCGGCGATCCTGTTCACGGGCAAGGGCGGCGGCTCAGGCGAGGCCGGGCACGAGCATGGCGAACACGCCGAAAAAGGCGGGCATGCCGACCATGCCGACCATGACGATGGCCACGCGCACGGCAAGCCGGCAAGTACCTCGGCCAGCGCTCCCGCTGCCGCCGCTGCGCCGGCGCAGGCCGCCGACCAGCCCCACGTCATCAAGCTGACGCCGGAGCAGGTGCAGCAGGCCGGTATCGGCATGGCCACGGCAGGCCCCGCGCCGCTGCGCGGCAGCGTCGATTTCCCCGGCGAGATCCGCTTCAACGACGACCGCACCGCGCACGTGGTGCCCCGCGTCGCCGGCGTGGCGCAGGCGGTGCCGGCCAACCTGGGCGAGCAGGTCGCCAAGGGCCAGGTGCTGGCCGTGCTTGCCAGCACGGCACTGGCAGAGCAGCGCAGCGAACTGCTCGCGGCGCAGCGGCGCGAGGCGCTGGCGCGCGCCACCTACGCGCGTGAAAAGACGCTGTGGCAGGAAAAGATTTCCGCCGAACAGGACTACCAGCAGGCCCGCACAGCGCTGGAAGAAGCGCAGATCGCCGTGCAGAACGCAAGGCAGAAGCTGGTCGCGATCGGCGCATCGGAGAGCGCCGGCAAGGACGTCAAAGACGGCAAGGGCGGCAGCCTGAACCAGTTCGCGCTGCGTGCCCCATTCGACGGCATCATCGTCGAGAAGCACCTGTCGCTGGGCGAGGCCGTCAAGGAAGACGCCAGCGTCTTCACCATCTCGGACCTGAGTTCGGTCTGGGCCGAATTCGTGGTCTCGGCGCGCGACCTCGACCAGGTGCGCGTGGGCGAGACCGTCAGGATCCGCTCCACCGCCTCGCAGACGCAGGCCGAGGGCAAGGTCTCCTACGTCGGCGCGCTGCTCGGCGAGCAGACCCGCACCGCCAAGGCCCGTGTCACGCTGTCCAATCCAGGCATGGCGTGGCGGCCCGGGCTGTTCGTCACGGTCAGCGTGCTCGGCGCCGCGACGCAGGTGCCGGTGACGGTGGAAGCCGATGCCGTGCAGCAGGTCGATGGCCACAGCGCCGTGTTCGTCGCGGTGCCGGGCGGGTTTGCGGTGCAGCCGGTCAAGACCGGCCGCAGCGGCGGCAAGCTGGTCGAGATCACCGAAGGCCTGCAGGCCGGCGCGCGCTACGCCGCGGCCAACAGCTTCATCCTCAAGTCCGAGCTGGGCAAGGCCAGCGCCGGGCATGAGCACTGAGCGGGGGGCGCCATGTTTGAACGCCTGATCCGCTTTGCCATCGAGCAGCGCTGGCTGGTGCTGCTGGCCGTGGCCGGCATGGCCGCGCTGGGGCTGTACAACTACAGCCGGCTGCCGATCGACGCCGTGCCTGACATTACCAACGTGCAGGTGCAGATCAACACCGGCGCGCCCGGCTATTCGCCGCTGGAAACCGAGCAGCGCATCACCTATCCGGTCGAGACGGTGATGGCGGGGCTGCCGGGGCTGGAGCAGACCCGCTCGCTGTCGCGCTACGGGCTGTCGCAGGTCACGGTGATCTTCCGCGAAGGCACCGATATCCATTTCGCGCGCCAGCTGGTCAACCAGCGCATCCAGGAAGCGCGCGACCGGCTGCCTTCCGGCATCACGCCGGCGATGGGCCCGATCTCGACCGGCCTCGGCGAGATCTACCTGTGGACCGTGGAAGCCGAGCCCAATGCGCGCAAGCCCGACGGCACGCCGTACACGCTGTCCGACCTGCGCGAGATCCAGGACTGGGTGATCCGCCCGCAGCTGCGCAACGTGCCGGGCGTGACCGAGATCAATGCCATCGGCGGCCATGCGCGCGCCTACGTGGTCGCGCCCAGCCTGGAGCGGATGGCTTCGTACGGTTTGTCGCTCGCCGACGTGGTGACCGCGCTGGAGAAGAACAACGACAACGTCGGCGCCGGCTATATCGAGCGCCGTGGCGAACAATACCTGGTGCGCGTGCCGGGCCAGGTGCGCTCGCTCGACGACATCCGCGACGTCATCGTCGGTACCGCGCAGGGCCAGCCGATCCGCGTGCGCGACCTGGCCAGCGTGCAGACCGGCGGCGAGCTGCGCACCGGCGCCGCCACCGAGGACGGCCGCGAGGTGGTGCTGGGCACGGTGTTCATGCTGATCGGCGAGAACAGCCGCACGGTGTCGCAGGCGGTCGACCGCAAGATGGCGGAGATCAACCGCACGCTGCCGGCCGGCGTGAAGGCGATCACGGTGTACGACCGCACCACGCTGGTCGACAAGGCCATCGCCACGGTGAAGAAGAACCTGCTGGAAGGCGCGGTGCTGGTGATCGCCATCCTGTTCCTGT
The DNA here is from genome assembly GCF_003402535.2 of Cupriavidus sp. P-10. Taxonomy (NCBI): domain Bacteria; kingdom Pseudomonadati; phylum Pseudomonadota; class Betaproteobacteria; order Burkholderiales; family Burkholderiaceae; genus Cupriavidus; species Cupriavidus sp. P-10. The sequence continues at coordinate 2,793,703 of NZ_AP025171.1, read as the reverse complement.
TCCTCGGCAACCTGCGCGCGGCGCTGATCACCGCGCTGGTGATCCCGCTGTCGATGCTGTTCACCTTCACCGGCATGGTCCACACCCGCACCAGCGCCAACCTGATGAGCCTGGGCGCGCTGGATTTCGGCATCATCGTCGACGGCGCGGTGGTGATCGTCGAGAACTGCGTGCGGCGCCTGGCGCATGCGCAGCAACGGCATGGCCGCGCGCTGACGCGCACCGAACGCCTGCATGAAGTCTTTGCCGCCGCGCGCGAGGCTCGCCGGCCGCTGCTGTACGGGCAGCTCATCATCATGGTGGTGTACCTGCCGATCTTTGCGCTGACAGGCGTCGAGGGCAAGATGTTCCACCCGATGGCGATCACGGTGGTGCTGGCGCTGCTGGGCGCGATGGTGCTGTCGGTGACCTTCGTGCCCGCGGCGGTGGCGCTGGCCATCGGCAATCGCGTGGCCGAGCGCGAGAACCGGCTGATGGCCTGGGCGCGGCGCCGCTATGCGGTGCTGCTGGACCGCTCGCTGTCGGCAACGCCGGTGGTGCTGGCGCTGGCCGGCGTGGCGGTGGCGCTGTCCCTGGCGATCGCCACGCGCCTGGGCAGCGAGTTCGTGCCCAATCTCAATGAGGGCGACCTCGCCATCCAGGCCCTGCGCATTCCCGGCACCAGCCTGACGCAATCGGTGGCAATGCAGCAGCAGGTCGAGACCACGCTGAAGAAGAAATTCCCGGAGATCGAACGCGTGTTCGCGCGCACCGGCACCGCCGAGATTGCCTCCGACCCGATGCCGCCGAACATCTCGGACGGCTACATCATGCTCAGGCCGCAGTCCGAATGGCCCGCGCCGCGCCGCACCCGCGACGAGCTGATCGCCGCGATCCGCGAAGAGGTCGGCAAGCTGCCCGGCAACAACTACGAGTTCTCGCAGCCGATCCAGCTGCGCTTCAACGAGCTGATCTCGGGTGTGCGCTCCGACGTAGCGGTCAAGGTGTTCGGTGACGACAACACCGTGCTGGAAGACACCGCCAACCGTATTGCCGCGGTGCTGCAGGGCATTCCGGGCGCGGCCGAGGTCAAGGTCGAGCAGACCACCGGGCTGCCCATGCTCAGCGTCAATATCGACCGTGACAAGGCCGCGCGCTACGGGCTCAACCTGAGCGATATCCAGGAGGCGGTGGCGATCGGCATCGGCGGCAAGGTGTCGGGCACGTTCTTCAGCGGCGACCGGCGCTTCGACATCGTCGTGCGCCTGCCCGATGCCGTGCGCGAAGACGTGGACGCGCTGCGGCGCCTGCCGGTGGCGCTGCCAAAGGACACCGCGGCCGGCGCGCGCACCAGCTATATCCCGCTCAGCGAAGTCGCCACCGTGGAGATCGCGCCCGGCCCCAACCAGGTCTCGCGCGAGAACGGCAAGCGCCGCATCGTGGTCAGCGCCAACGTGCGCGGGCGCGATATCGGCAGCTTCGTGCCCGAGGCGGAGGCTGCGATCCGCGAGCGCGTGCGCATCCCCGCCGGCTACTGGACCAGCTGGGGCGGCACCTTCGAGCAGCTGCAGTCGGCAACAGCAAGGCTGCGCGTGGTGGTGCCGCTGGCACTGGGGCTGGTGTTCGTGCTGCTGTTCGCGATGTTCGGCAACGTCAAGGACGGGCTGCTGGTCTTCACCGGCATCCCGTTCGCGCTGACTGGCGGCATCCTGGCGCTGTGGCTGCGCGGCATCCCGCTGTCGATCTCGGCCGCGGTGGGCTTTATCGCGCTGTGCGGCGTGGCGGTGCTGAACGGGCTGGTGATGCTGTCGTTCATCCGCTCGCTGCGCGAAGAGGGCGTGGGGCTCGACCAGGCGATCCGGGACGGCGCGCTGACGCGGCTGCGGCCCGTGCTGATGACCGCGCTGGTGGCGTCGCTTGGCTTCGTTCCGATGGCGCTGGCCACCGGCACGGGAGCCGAAGTCCAGCGTCCGCTGGCCACGGTGGTGATCGGCGGCATCCTGTCGTCGACGGCGCTGACGTTGCTGGTGTTGCCGGTGCTGTACCGGCTGGCGCACAGGAATGATGACCCGGTGGCGGAGGCGGCGCAGGATGGCGGTGAGCTGGTGACGTCGAAGTTCTGAAGCACGCTCTGCAAAAGGTGGAAAAGGTGGAAAAGGCGGAGAAGGCTGAAAAGGCGGAAGCCACCGGGCTCGCGCGCAAGCGGGACCGGTGGCCGGGAACCGCCCGCAGCAATCCATCTTTCACGCCGCCGTGAAGCGTTTGTCCCGCGCACGCGGCAAACTGGCAGCACATCCAGCCCCCATGTGCCGCCATGCTGCCTGCCACCGTATCCGACGCTGACGATGCCATCGACCCGATCAGCGCCGTCACGCACCCCGATCCCTATCCCTACTACCGCGAACTGGCGACACACCGGCCGTTCTTCCGCGACCAGCGGCTCGGGCTGTGGGTTGCGGCCGGCGCGCGCGAAGTCGCGGAGGTGCTGTCCCATCCCGATTGCCGCGTACGCCCGCCCGCGCAGCCGGTGCCGCCCGCACTGGCAGGCACCCCCGCCGGGGACCTGTTCGGCCGGCTGATCCGCATGAACGACGGCGCTGCGCACGCGCCGTTGAAGGGGTTGCTGATGCCCTTGCTGGCCGCCATCGATCCGTCCGCAGCCGCGCACCGGGCGGCTGCGCTGGCTGAGCTGATGGACGCCGACAGGGCATTGTCCGCCGAAGGCATCAATGGCGTCCTGTTCGTGTTGCCGGTGGTGACGCTGGCTGACCTGCTCGGCCTGCCGGTCGCCGTGGATCGCGCCACCGCCGCGGCAGTGGCCGGCCATGTGGCGGCCTTTGCCGCCGCACAGTCGCCGCTCGCCGATGCGAACGCCGTGCAAGCCGGCGCCGACGCCGCGCAATGGCTTGGTATCTGGCTCGCCGACGCGGCGCCCGCAGCAGGCCCGTTGCCGTCGCTGCACCAGGCCGCGCAGGTTGCGGGCATCGATGCGCAGGCGGTGGCCGCCAACACCATCGGCTTGCTGGTGCAGGCCTGCGAAGCCACCGCCGCGCTGGCAGGCAATACACTGCTGCATCTCGGTCGCGGCAAGGTGCCGGCCGGGACCACGCCGGAAGAATTGGTTGCACGGGTGGCGGTGTCGGATCCGCCGGTGCAGAACACGCGCCGCTTCCTCGCCGCCGACGCACACCTGTGCGGCCACGACGCCAAGGCCGGCGACGCAGTGCTGGTGCTGCTGGCCGCGGCTTCGCGCAGTGGCAGGGCGGAAGGCGGCCGCGCATGGACCTTTGGCCATGGCCGCCACGCTTGCCCTGGCGACAGGCTGGCGCAGGCGCTCGCCGCCGCCACGGTGACAGCGCTACTCGCACGCGGCGCCGACCCGGCCGCACTGGCGCGCGCGTTCCGTTATCGTCCCTCGTTGAACGCCCGCATCCCGCATTTCTGCTGAGTCCACCATTCAAAATACGGAGCCCCCCATGATCGCCGTCCTCTTCGAAGTCGAGCCCGCACCGGGCCGCCGCGATGCCTATCTCGCTATCGCGGCAAGGCTGCGCACCGAGCTGGAGGCCATCGACGGCTTTATCTCGGTCGAACGTTTCCAGAGCCTGACCAACCCCGGCAAGATGCTGTCGCTGTCCTTCTTCCGCGACGAGGCCGCGGTGATCGCGTGGCGCAATACCGTGGCGCACCGCGAGGCACAGGCCGCCGGCCGCGGCGGCGTGTTCGCCGACTACCGGCTGCGCGTGGCACAGGTGATGCGCGACTACGGCATGCACGCGCGCGACGAAGCGCCCGCCGACAGCCGCGCGGTGCACGACCGCAAGCCCGGCTGAAGGAGCCAGCGATGACGATGGAAGCAATCGGCACGCAAGCTGCCTTTATCGGCCTGACCTTCCTGCTGGCCGGCTTTGTCAAAGGCGTGGTGGGGCTGGGCCTGCCCACCGTCGCGGTGGGCCTGCTCGGGCTGGTGATGCCGCCGGCGCAGGCCGCGGCGCTGCTGGTGGCGCCGTCGATGGTGACCAATGTGGTGCAGCTGTTCAGCGGTCCGCGCTTCGGGCAACTGGTACTCCGGCTGTGGCCGATGCTGGCGGCGATCTGCGCCGGCACGTGGCTGTGCGCGGCGCTGGTGCCGGCAGGGATGACGACCCATGCCACCTCGGCGCTCGGCGTGGCGCTGGTCCTGTATGCGGTGGTAGGACTGGCAGCGGTGAAGTTGCACGTGCCGCCGGCAGCGGAGGCCTGGCTCGGGCCGGTAGTCGGCCTGGTGACTGGCGCGATCACTGCGGTGACCGGCGTGTTCGTGATTCCCGCTGTGCCTTACCTGCAGGGGCTGGGACTCGAAAAGGAAAACCTGGTGCAGGCGCTGGGGCTGTCCTTCACGATTTCGACCATTGCGCTGGCGGTCAGCCTGGCGCTGGGCGGATCGTTGCTGCACACGCCGGTGCTGGGGGCTTCGTTGCTGGCGCTGGTGCCTGCGCTGGGCGGGATGTTCATCGGGCAATGGCTGCGCCACCGCATCAGTGCGGAGCGCTTCCGCAAGCTGTTCTTCTGCGGGCTGCTGGTGCTGGGCGGCGAGCTGGCGATGCGCGGGCTTTCCTGACAGTGGTCGCACTGGTTTGCTCCCTCTCCCGCTTGCGGGAGAGGGAGCACTCAATCGGCTAGGCAAAAGTCATGGGTGCGCGCACGACCCTCAACGCCCCGCCTGCACCACCCGCCCGTTCAGCGGCTGCACCGGCCGCGCGTTCATCCGGTAAAGCTTGCGGAACGCCGCCAGTTGCGCCGCCGAAATCTCCACCGGCGTCTTCAGCACCTGCCACTTCACATCCTCGCTGCAGGGCGGCGTGGTCAGCGAGCCGGTGAACGCCCAGTAAGACTGCTGCGCAGGCAGCAGTGCCGCCACGTCAATCGGAGCCCCCAGCTCGCGCGATTCGCCGGCCTTGGCCGGCAGGCTGGCAAAGACCGGCTGCAATGCCGCATTCTCGCGCCCGGTCTTGAACAGCACCGCCACCACCGCCAGCTTGCCTTCGGCGTTCTGGTGCACCAGGTGCGCCACCAGCGGATAGGTCTTGCCGTTGACCTTCTCCTCGCTCGGCGTATGGAAGTGGAACTGCACCAGCTTGTACGCCGCGCCGTCGAACTCGGCCTGCCCGCCTGCCGGCAGGTTGACCTGGATGGTATGGCCGGTGTTGACCACGGTTGCCTGCGTTGCGGTGTAGCCAAAGCCGATCGGCTTCAGGTCCGCGCTCACGGCCTTGCCGGTCCGGATATCGATGGGCGACTGGTGCTTGCCCAGCGAGCAGGTCTTGTAGCCGGCGTCAAGCCCGCCCCAATGGCTGGCGCCGGTCGGGCCGGCGTAGCTCCAGTGGGCGTCGTTGCCTGCCCAGGCAGCAGGGGCGAGCAGGGCTGCACAAATGGTGATGGCCGGCAGCTTGATGATCATGTCGATGCGTCCTCGTGTAGGTGACCCCCATGTACTCGGATCTCCCGGGCCGGCGCGGTCTGCTGCCAGGCCTGACCCGGGCCCGAAATCATGCAGCAAAACCTGCCCCACGCGAACACAGCATTACTGAATTCCGGTCTGCACTGCGCTTATTCCGGGTATGCGGCCGCCGCTGGAGCGCTCGCCAGCACCGGAACCGTTCGAGATAGTCGAGACGCACGACCAGTGCCTGCGCCGTTGATCGACGGCGCAGGCACTGGATCGGGCAAGCGGGGTCATGACAGGCACGGCCGGCATGATCCGGCCGTGCCCCGGGGCTTCAGTGTGGCGGGGTGCCCGGCGGGTTTGACTCGAGCTGGTCCCGCACCGCGGCGATATGGTCGCCGGCGGCATCGACGGCAGCTTCGAGGTCCTGCTCGCTGCAGTTAAGTTCGCGGCACCAGTACTGCACTTCAAGCGGATCCATCAGGTTAATGCGGCCCGGATCCAGGGGCCTGAACTGGCTCGTTGCATCGATCATGCTCGCCTCCTGTGCGTGCCTCGGCGCGACACGGCCCTTGCATTGTAGGCAGTGATCGGGATCGCGTTGCATGCAATGCCGATGCTGTGCGCCATGCCATGCACGCGACTCGGCATATGATGCACGGGTTACCCACGCCGACAGGACGCCGCATGCCCCGCTCTTCCGGTGCAAAGCTCTGGTCCACGCTGAACAAGGCCGCCACGCGCAATGCCCGCAGCATGCAGCGCGCGGTCAACCGCAACTTCACCAAGCCGATGACCGAGGCCATCGTGCGCAACGCGGTGAAGCAATCCGCTGCAGTCACCGCCGCCACGCAGCGCGCGCTGTCGGGCGTGGTATCGCCAGCCGAGCCGCCGCGCAGCCGTGGCAGCGGACGCTGGGAAGAGGGCAGCTGGGGCGCCGGTCCGCTCGCGCCGCGACGCTATCGCATCTTCGTGCCGGCCGGCGTCAATGCCAGGCGCCGCGCGCCGATGCTGGTGCTGCTGCATGGCTGCGGGCAGGACACCGCCAGCTTTGCCGCCGTCACGCGCGCCGCCGCCGTGGCGCGCGAGGCGGGCTGGGTGGTGCTGATGCCCGAACAGAGCTCGCAGGCCAACGCGCAGCGCTGCTGGAACTGGTTCCGTCCCGCCGCGCAGGGCGCCGCCGAAGCCGGCTTGCTGATGGCGCTGATCGACCAGGCTTGCCGCCGCCATCCGGTGGCGGCCGATCGCATCAGCGTGCTCGGGTTGTCGGCGGGCGGGGCCATGGCACTGATGCTCGGGCTGCGCTATCCCGCGCGCTTCGCCGCGGTCGGCTCGCATTCCGGCGCCGTGCCATGGAGCGCCACCAACGCCACGCAGGCGGCACGGGCGATGCGCGGCCAGCGCGGGCCCGACGCCCACGCCGTCCACGCGCTGCGCCTTGGCCTCGCCGGCCGGCGCCCGCCGCCGCTGTTGCTGCTGCATGGCGATGCCGATGCCATGGTCGATTTCAGCAACGCCACCGCGGCGGCTGCGCTGTGGATGCACCTGCAGCCGGAAGGCGCGCATCCGCTCGCGGCGGTGCCGGCCCGGCGCATCCAGCGTGGCATGCGGCGGGCGGTCGATGTATTCGACTGGACCGAAGGCAAGGCGCCCTACTTGCGGATGGTGCGGGTCGAAGGTCTGGGGCACGCCTGGAGCGGCGGCGCGGGCGGGCACGCGTTCTCGGACCCGGCGGGGCCGGACGGGTTGAAGCTGGCGTTGCGGTTTTTTCTGGCGGTGGGTGGGTGAGGCGCGTCACCCCAGCGTTAACGGCTCAATCACCACATCACTGACCGCACAAGCCACGCACGGCAGGATCAGCCCTTCCTCTTTCTCATCCAGGCTCAGCCCGGGCCATTCGATCCGGTAGCGGATCGATCCGGCATGCAGCCGGCTGGCACAGGCCCGGCAGGTGCCGTTGCGGCAGGAGTTGGGCAGCGACACGCCGTCGAGCAACGCGGCTTCCAGCAGGCTCAGTTCGGGCGAGGCGGCAAAGGTCTGGCCGCCCGGCAGCACCTGCGCGGTGAACTCGCCGTCGTTGCCGGCCATGGACGCGTCGCGCTCAGCCATCGGAATCCTCTGCCTGCGGAAACTGCGCGCGCCCATGGGTGGCGTCGCGCAAGGCGTCGCGTGCCGCGTCCACTTGCGTGGCGGGCAGGCGCAGCACCAGTGTCGCCAGCGCACCGTAGGCGGTATCGGCCAGCGTGCAGCCCTGCTGGGCCGCCTGCTCGATCCAGCGGCGCACGCGCGGCTCGTCGGCGTAGTCGATCGATATCGTCAGCGTGGCGTAGGCGATGCGCTCGATCCGTTCGGCCGATTTCAGCGCGGCGGCGATGGCATCGGTGTAAGCGCGCACCAACCCGCCAGCGCCCAGCTTGACGCCGCCGTAGTAGCGCACCACCGCGGCCAGCACGCCGTCGAGGTCGTGGTGGCGCAGCACTTCCAGGATCGGCCGGCCGGCCGTGCCCGAGGGTTCGCCGTCGTCGGACATGCCCGACGCGCCGCCGGCGAGCAGCGCCCAGCACACATGGGTAGCGGTGGGGTGTTCCGCGCGCAGCGCGTGCAGCGCGGCCATGGCCGCGTCGCGGTCGGCCACCGGCAAGGCCAGGGCCAGGAAACGGCTCTTGCGGATTTCGATTTCGGACTGGACGGGGTGGGCTAGCGTGTAGGTCGGCAAGCGGGACGGACGGGAAAAAGGGCGGCGCAAGGGCCTGCGGACAGAACTGGGGAGTGTACCGCAGCGGCTCGCCGGGTCCGGCCCTGCCTCCGGCCGAAGTGTTGCATCGTCAACTTCCTGTCACAAACGCGGCCTACGATCTGCGGCGGTCGGGCGCAATGCCGCCCGCCGCCCGCCTGTGCCAACAGGTGCCCGGCCGCCCGCGTGGTGCCCGGCGCGATCAAGCAGTCAAAACACAAATCCATCCCTTTCCCCGGATAAAAACATGCAACAGAAACCTGATGCTGGCCGCCGCAAGGCACTGAAACTGCTGGCGGGCGCGCCGATGCTACCGCTTGGCCTGGCTTCCACCGGCCTGCTGGCCGGCTGCGGCGGCAGCGACGATGCCGTGGCCGCGCCCCCCACCAGCCCGGCGGCTGGCGCCACCTTCACGACGGCGGAGTTCATCCCGATGAACGCGCCCACGCTGGCGGATCCCGCCGCGATGGCGACCACCACCGTGGGTTCGAGCCTGAAGGTGTCGTTCAGCGATGGCAGCAGCACCACCTACAAGCTCGCCTACCAGCCGTTCTTCGTCACCGGCGACACGCTGCCCGACGGCAAGGGCGGCACCATCGTGGCCGGCGGCTACTACGACATCAATAACCAGCCGATCGTGGACAACTCCGTGGCCGGCAAGGAACGCCAGTTCTTCTCCGACGCACCGGACGGCAGCTCGCTGCTGAAGCTGGCCAATCCGACCGTGTCCGGCGTGAAGGGCAATACCGTGTTCGCCGTAGTGCAGTTCGAGTACACCTCGCGCAACCAGAACAACACCAGCATGTACGGCCTGCTGCCGTCGCCGATCGCGATCGTGACGCTGGACCAGGATCCGGCCACCGGCAAGCTGACGCCGGTGAAATACCACAACGTCGATACCTCCGGCGTCAACGGCCTGTGGATCACCTGCGGCGCGAGCCTGTCGCCGTGGAACACCCACCTGTCGAGCGAAGAGTACGAAACCGACCTGAAGGACGCCGCCGCGGTCACGCAGCTGCAGGGTTACAGCCAGAACCTCTACGGCGACGCCAACCGGGCCAACGCTTACAACTATGGCCACCTGCCGGAAGTGACGGTCAATCCCGACGGCACCGGCACCATCAGGAAGCACTACTGCCTCGGCCGCATCTCGCACGAGCTGGTGCAGGTCATGCCCGACGAGCGCACCGTGCTGATGGGTGACGATGCCACCAACGGCGGCCTGTTCGTGTTCATCGCCGACCAGGCGCGCGACCTGTCCAGCGGTTCGCTGTACGTGGGCAAGTGGCAGCAGACCTCGGGCGCCGGCCCGGGCAGCGCCACGCTGTCGTGGATCAAGCTGGGCAGTGCTACCAGTGCCGAGATCCGTGCGCTGGTCGATGGCGGCATCAGGCTGGCCGACATCATGGACGTGCAGACCGTCAATCCGAACGACAGCAGCTACACCCGCATCCTCTATAACGGCAAGGCCAACTGGATCAAGCTGGTGCCGGGCATGGAGAAGGCCGCCGCCTACCTGGAAACCCACCGCTACGCCGCGCTGGTCGGCGGCAGCCTGGGCTTTACCAAGATGGAAGGCACCACGGTCAATATCAAGGACAAGAAAGCCTACTCGGCGATGTCGCGCATCGAGTCGAGCATGCTCACCGGCAATGCCGCCAACCAGGGCGACATCCAGGTCGAGGGCCCGTACTCCGGCGCGGTCTATGAGCTGAACCTGAAAGGCGGCCAGGCCGACAAGAGCGGCAACGCGATCAACAGCGAATGGGTGCCGGTCGACATGGCCGCGGTGCCGGCGCTGATCAGCGAAGACCTCGGCGGCGGCAAGATGAAGCAGCAGGACGCGCTCGGCAACTTCGCCAACCCGGACAAGGTCGCCACGCCCGACAACCTCAAGTTCTCGGAGAAGCTGCGCACGCTGTTCGTGGGCGAGGACAGCAACACCCACGTCAACAACTTCCTGTGGGCCTACAACGTCGACACCAAGGTGCTCAGCCGCGTGCTGTCGTGCCCGGCCGGCGCCGAGTCGACGGGGCTGCATGCGGTGGACGAGATCAACGGCTGGACCTACGTGATGAGCAACTTCCAGCACGTGGGCGACTGGGAATCGCCGCTGCATGACAAGGTCAAGGCGACGCTGGATCCGCTGGTGCGTGCCAATTACAAGGACCGCTTCGGCGCGGCGGTGGGATACCTGACGGCGGACCCGGCTGGCGTGAAGCTGGCGAAGGCCTGAGTGCAAGCGGTCGCCGTGGCATGAAGGCGGCGGCGCTTCGCCGCCGCCTGTGCATCCCGAGTCCGCGCAGACTCTGCTACGCTAGCCGTTCCCCCCGGAAAACGAGCTAGTCGCCATGACCGACCAGACCCACGACCCCGACGCCCGCCGCATGGCGCCTGCCACCGAGCGCAATCGCGAGCCCATCCTCGCGGTGCTGCGCAATGTGCTGCCCGCCAGCGGCACGGTGCTGGAAATCGCCAGCGGCACCGGCCAGCACGCGGCGCACTTTGCCGCGGCGTTTCCCGGCCTGACCTGGCAGCCGAGCGATCCGGACAATGCCGCGCGCGCGTCGATCGCCGCATGGACCGCCCATGCGCGCCTGCACAACGTGCGTGCGCCGCTGGACCTTGACGTGTGCCGCCAGCCCTGGGGCATCGATGCCGCCGATGCGATGGTCTGCATCAACATGCTCCATATCTCGCCGTGGGCCGCGGCCGAGGCGCTGTTCGCCGGCGCCGGAAAGCTGCTGGGTCCCGGCGGCGTGCTCTACCTGTATGGTCCCTATCGCCGCGGCGGCGCGCATACCGCGCCGAGCAATGCCGCCTTTGACGCACAACTGCGCGCCACGGACCCAGACTGGGGCGTGCGCGACATGGAAGATGTGATTGCGCTGGGCGCCGCGCAGGGGTTGCGCTGCGACGAACCGGTGCCGATGCCGGCGAACAACTTCAGCCTGGTGTTCCGCAAATAGCCGCCGCGCGGCGTTTTCAGCCGCGCACCATCATCACGATGGCCGTGGCGATCAGGCACACGGCAAACAGCGCACGCAGGCGCCGCTCGGGCATCCGGTGCGCCAGCGCCACGCCCCATGAGATCGTCAGCATGCCGCCCAGCGACAGCGGAATGCCGCTGGCCCAGTCGACATGCCCGGCGTGGGCATAGGTGCCCAGCGCCACCACGGCGCCGGGCGTCACCAGGGCCAGCGCCAGTCCCTGAGCCGCGGCCTGGCGCAGCCCGAACAGCCCCACCAGCGCCGGCGCCGCGACCACGCCGCCGCCCACGCTGAAGAAGCCCGAAAAGACGCCGCCGACCACGCCCACCAATGGAATTCAGCGCGGCGACACGCGCGCCTGCTGCACCGTGGCCGCGCGCCCCGGCAACAGCCGCCACAGGAAATACAGCGCCAGCCCGATCATGAAGACCGCGAAAATGCGCCGCAGCACCTGCGCGTCCATGGCCGTGGCCGCGCGCGCCGCCAGCCACGTGGCCAGCACCGCCGACAAGCCCAGCACCAGCGCGGTACGCAGGGCGATGTCCGCGCGCTTGCGGTACTGCCAGAAGCCGATCAGCACATTGGGCGCGATCATCACCAGCGCGGTGCCCTGCGCCAGCTGCTGGTCCATGCCGTAGATCAGGCCCAATGCCGGGATCGCGATCAGCCCGCCGCCAATGCCAAACAGCCCGCCCACCCCACCGAGCACACCGCCAAGGCCAAAGATCAGGAGCGAGGACAGCAGGGAATGGTCAGGCATCGGGGCGGGGGGCAAAGCAGGGGCAATGCATGGGGCAATGCATGGGGCAGTGCGGGGCGTGAAAGCGGAGGGCGGGAAACCGGAAGCGCGTGACAGCGGCCAGCGGCCAGCGGCCAGCGTAATGCGCAGCGGGCATCATCATACGCCACGGAGCCGGCAGGCGCTTTGCACTAGAATCTTCCATTCATTTCGATCCAGCAGCGCCATTGCCCCGCCAGGGGCCTGCCGCGCCGCGCCCGCCACGGAGAACACGATGAAGTTCCAGAACATCCTGCAGACGATCGGCAATACCCCGCATATCCGCATCAACCGCCTGTTCGGCAGCGGGCACGAAGTCTGGATCAAGTCCGAACGCAGCAATCCGGGCGCCTCGATCAAGGACCGCATCGCGCTGTCGATGGTCGAGGACGCCGAGCGCCGCGGCGTGCTGAAGCCGGGCGGCACCATCATCGAGCCGACCTCCGGCAACACCGGCATCGGCCTGGCCATGGTGGCCGCGGTCAAGGGCTACAAGCTGGTGCTGGTGATGCCGGACAGCATGTCGATCGAACGCCGCCGGCTGATGCTGGCCTATGGCGCCAGCTTCGACCTGACCCCGCGCGAGAAGGGCATGAAGGGGTCGATCGCACGTGCCGAGGAACTGGTTGCCGCCACGCCCGGCGCCTGGATGCCGCAGCAGTTCGAGAACCCCGCCAACGTCGACGTGCACGTACGCACCACCGCGCTGGAGATCCTGAACGACTTCCCCGAAGGGCTCGACGTGCTGATCACCGGCGTCGGCACTGGCGGCCATCTGACCGGCTGCGCCCGTGTGCTGAAGGACAAGTGGCCGCAGCTCAAGGTCTTCGGCGTCGAGCCGGTGGCCTCGCCGGTGATCTCCGGCGGCGCGCCGGCACCGCACCCGATCCAGGGCATCGGCGCGGGCTTTATCCCGAAGAACCTCGACACCGCGCTGCTTGACGGCGTGATCCAGGTCGATGCCGAACCCGCGCGCGAGATGGCCCGCCGCTGCGCGCGCGAAGAAGGCATCCTGGTCGGCATCTCGTCCGGCGCGACACTGGCCGCGATCGCGCAGAAGCTGCCGGAACTGCCGGCCAATGCGCGCGTGCTGGGTTTCAACTACGACACCGGCGAACGCTACCTGACGGTGGAGGGCTTCCTGCCGGCCTGAGGCCGCTGGCCCGCGGCGAAGCCGCGCAAGGCGGTGGTGGACCGGCCCCGTCAGCGCGGCTACAGCGCTACAGACGGTGGCGCTTATGCCAGTCCGCCAGCGATTCCTCCGGCCAGGTGTCGCAGTGCACGTGGCCCTTGCGCTTGGGCACATCGACCCAGGGCGCGGCGGATTCCAGCGAGGCCTCCACCACCTCGGGCGGGCGCGGCAGCGGCGTGTCAATGGCCGATGCGTGCGGATACACCAGCTCCGGCCAGCGCGGATCCCACAGCCACAGCGCGCTGCCGCACTTCACGCAGAAATGCCGCTGTGCCGGCGAACGCCGCGCGCGCTTGCCGGGTTCGCGCATCACCGCGTGGTAGATGCCAAGGGACTTGCGCCCGCGCACGTGCAGGGTGGCGGCATCGCCGCCGATATTGATCGCATAGCCGCCTCCGCCGGCGGTCTTGCGGCAGATCGAGCAATGGCAGTGCATGTACGGGCACGGCGAGTCCGATTCGAGCGAAAAATGGACGGCGCCGCAATGGCAGGAGCCTTCGAGATGCATGGTGGGGTCCTTTGCGCGTTGGCGTTCTCTGCAGTCCCTTGACTGTAGAAAACCCTGCACAAAGTGCCAAACACGCCTGGCGCGGGTATCGCGCTACAGCGCCTTGCGGAATGTCAGGTTGATGCGCGCGCGCCCCAGCAGCGGATGATCGCCGTCGGCCAGCGGCGCCACACCGTGGAAGGCCAGCCGCGACGGGCCGCCCCATACCACCACGTCGCCATGCGCCAGCCGCACGCGTTGCGGCCGCTCCGCGCGGCGCATGCCGCCGAACAGGAATACCGCCGGCAACCCCAGCGAGACTGACACGATTGGCGCGCTGAAGTCACGTTCATCGCGGTCCTGGTGCAGCGACAGGCGTGTGCCGGGCACATAGCGGTTGACCAGGCAGGCATCGGGCGCGAAGCCGGCAAAGCCGGCCTGTTCCGCCGCCTCTTGCGCCAGTGCGCGCAGCCGCGGTGGCATCGCCGGCCATGGCTGGCCGCTCAGCGGATCGATGCGGTCATAGCGGTAGCCGCGGACGTCTGAGACCCAGCCAGTATCGCCACAATTGGTCATCGCCACCGACATCGTCAGGCCGCCGGGCGTCACCATGTGGCGCAGCGGGGCGGCGGCAATGACCGCCTGCACATCGGCGAGCAGGGCCTCGGCGTCCGCGCGGGCCAGGCCGCGCAGCACCACCGCGCCGTCGGCCAGGCGCTCGGGCGCAGGGTTGGCGGGGGCGGGGTCGTCGAGGTTGTCGAAAAGGTCGAAGGTCATGGTTCGAGATAGACGCGTCAGGCACCGGCATGCCGGGCCGGTCAGGCGACCGTCAGTTCCAGCCGCTTGCCCAAGGCACGAAACGCCGCTTCGATGGTGTCGATCTTGGTGGCGTGGTCGAGGTTGACGATACGCTGGACCTCCTGCTTGCGGGTATGCAGGCGTCGCGCCAGTTCGGCCTGCGAGACGCCCTGCGCGAGCATTTCATTGAGCAGCAAGACCTTGGCCGACATACTGGCCGGCAACTCCACAAGGTGCTGGCTCCGCCTGAGTTTGGACGGCAGCGGCACCTGCCGGCCGTCTTCGAAGTAAAACTCCATCGCGGTGGCCAGCGCATCGGCTGCCATGGCGCAGGCGTGTTCGATGGAGTCGCCGCTGGTCAGGGCTTCCGGGATATCGGGGAAAGACACGACAAAGCCATTACCGTCGGCGACGACATCGGCAGGAAACCGCAACATATCCACACTCCTTTTACGACGAATGCCGGGCCGCATGGCGGTGGCAGGGTGGACTGCCTGCCATTGAGATACACCCTGAGATGCTTGGCACCGTCATGGAAGATAGCGCCCTGACCGGCGAGCCAACGCCGGAATTCACTTTGCTTCACCCGATTCCCTCCGTGCGCATCACGGTTGGAAAGGTAAGCAAAAATGATTACTGATTCTAGCAGCACTACGTCAACGTTGGCGACCGTCCCAGGCCATCAACACAAAGGCCGCCTGAGAAGGCGGCCTTTGTGTTGCGGAAGTGCCGATTGCCCGGCACCGCCTCTGGAAAATCAGGCGAACGTATCGATCTCGCCGCGCGCCGGCACCCGCGTGGGCCGAACCACCGGTTCCGCCGGTGCGGCGCTCTCCACGCCGGCCAGCGTGCCCGTGCCGAAGGCCGGTTGCCCGCGCCCGTTGCCGGATGCCTGCTGCTGTTGCTGCCCATTGCCGGCCTGGTTGGCAAAACCGTCTGCGCCGACCGACGTCTGGCCCAGCTGGATGCCATTCTCGGACAGCGCGGTGCGCAGGTGCGGCAGCGCTGCTTCCACCGCGGCGCGCACCGCCTGGTGCGGCGAGACGAACTGGGCCTGGGCCTGGTCGTTGACCACGTTGAGCACGACCTTCAGCGGGCCGAGGTCGGGCGGGTTCAGTTGCAGCTCGGCGCTTTGCGAGCCTTGCGTGCTGAGGCGGATCATCTGCTGGCCGAGGGCCTGCGGCCACTGGCTGTCGTACAGCGCGGGGACGACCACCGGACGAGCGGCGGCTGCCGCGGCTGCGGCAGCCGCCGGTGCCTGGGCCGTGTGCTGGCCCGCGAGCGCGGCGGCCAGGGCCGGCGCGTCGTCGGCGCTGGTCGTGGCGGTGGTGGCCTCGCTGGCGCGCGCCGCGGCCTGCGCGGCGGCAAACGAGTTAGCGGCCGGGCGCGCTTCCCCGGCGCCATTGGCGGCGGCAAGCGGATCGGCGCGATGCTGGCCAATGCCGCTGTCAGGCTGCTGGCCGGCGTTGTCCTGCTGCGCCGGCATGCCGGCAGCCGGAACGGATTGCGCAAGGACGGCAGGGGACCTGGCGTCGCTGGCGGCTGGCGTGCTGGCCTGCATCGCGGCACGCTGCGAGGCGATGGTGGCAAGCGTGTCGGCGACCGAAGGCTGGGCCGGTCTGGCCTCGGCGGTGATGACCTTCAGCGTGGCGGGTGACGCGGCGGCGTCGCCTTGCAGCGCCGGTGCCGGGGCATTGGCAACGTCGGCAGCCGTCGGCTGGGCGGCGCCGGCGAGCGCGGCTTGCAGCGCAGCGTTGCTGCCCGCGTCGGCGGCTGACCCGACCGCTGCGGCGGCAGCGCCCGCGGCGGCGGATGCTGCCGTGGCCGGGGCCGTGGCCGGGGCCGCAGGCAGCAGCAACGCCAGCGCCGCGGCGGCCGCTGCCGCGGCGGCATCGGCGCTGGTGGTGCTGTCGTCGTCTTCCTTCGCCTTGTCGGTGGTGGCTGGCTTGCCCGCCGGCGCCGCTTGCGGCTTGCCGGTGTCGGCACGCGCTGGCTCCGATGCCGCCTGCTTGTTGCTCGCGGACTTGTCCTCCCCGGCGCCTGCGTCCCTGGCCTTCGTTGCCTGGGTTTGTTGCGGGTTGCTTTCCCGGGCGCGCGTCAGCGCGTCGCCGAAGCCGCTGGTATCGCCGGCGGCGCGCCTGGCGCTTTCGGCCGCACTGGCTGCTGCCTTGGCGGCATTGGCCGTGTTGCTGACAATCTGGCTGATATCGATCATGTCGTCCTGCTGCGGATTTCCGGTACCGGTCCGGGCTTAGCTGAGCCGGCTGGCGGCGGAGCGTGCCAGCCGGGCCGCGTATTCGTCATTGGCGCGCTGCTCGCGGCGCGCGGCGATCTGGTCTTCCCTGGCCTCGGCACGCGCAATCAGCGTGTCGAACGAATTCAGGCGGCGCTTCTGGTGCTGCCATCGGTTGCGCCCGGCCAGCAGGTCCTCTTCGGCCTTGGCCAGCGCCGCGGTCTGCTGGCGGATGGCGTGGTCGAGCGAGTCGAGGAAGCGCGAGAAATCCTGCCAGCGGCTCGACGTCATGCCCTCTGCCGCCACAGCCTGCATGCGGGCGCGGTACTCCTGGCGGTATTGCGTCAGCTGGTTCAGCTGCTGCTCCGCCTGCGTGCGCAAGCCCTGGAGCCGGCCGAGTTCGCGCGCGGCGGCGTCGGTGTCATTCTGGGCGAGGTCCGCCAGGGTATTAAGCGGTGAAGGCTTGGCCATGTTCACTCCTGTCGAAGAGGCTGTGCAGCTGGGCGATAGCGTCGTCGTAGCCGGCGCGCAGGTGGATGTCCTGTTGCAGGAAGGCTTCCATGCGCGGATGCAGCCGGATCGCGAGATCCAGCTCGGGATCGTTGCCCGGCACGTAGGCGCCCACGCTGATCAGGTCGCGGTTGCGCTGGTAGCGCGACATCAACTGCTTGAAGCGGCGCACCGAGGCGAACTGCTCTTGCGAAATCAGGGCGGTCATGGCGCGGCTGATGGAAGCCTCGACATCGATGGCGGGGTAGTGCCCCGACTCGGCCAGGCTGCGTGACAGCACGATATGGCCGTCCAGGATCGCGCGCGCCGAATCGGCGATCGGGTCCTGCTGGTCGTCGCCCTCGGTCAGCACGGTGTAGAACGCGGTGATCGAGCCACCGCCCTCGGGGCCGTTGCCGGTGCGCTCGACCAGCGTCGGCAGCTTGGCGAAGACCGATGGCGGATAGCCCTTGGTCGCGGGCGGTTCGCCGATCGCCAGCGCGATCTCGCGCTGCGCCATGGCGTAGCGCGTCAGTGAATCCATGATCAACAGCACGTGCTGGCCCTGATCGCGGAAATACTCGGCCAGCCGGGTCGCATAGGCGGCGCCCTGCATGCGCAGCAGCGGCGAGCAATTGGCCGGCGCCGCCACGACCACGGAGCGCCGGCGGCCCTCCGGCCCCAGGATGTTCTCGATGAACTCTTTCACCTCGCGGCCGCGCTCGCCGATCAGGCCGACCACGATCACGTCGGCGCTGGTGTAGCGCGCCATCATGCCGAGCAGCACGCTCTTGCCCACGCCCGAGCCCGCGAACAGGCCCATGCGCTGGCCACGCCCCACCGTCAGCATGCCGTTGATGGCACGCACGCCGGTATCGAGCACGGTTTCAATGGGGGCGCGCATCAGCGGGTTGATCTGCTCGCCGGCCAGCGGCACTTCCATCGCCGCGGTGATCGGGCCCAGGCCATCGAGCGGACGGCCCGCGGCATCGAGCACGCGGCCGAGCAGGCCCGCGCCGACCGGCAGGCGCTTGGACCCCGGCTCGCGCGGCGTGGTGGTGCCGGCCGGCTGCGGCGACGGCTCCAGCGGATAAACACGCGCGCCTGGCAACAGGCCGACCACGTCGGATTGCGGCATCAGGTAGAGACGGTCGGCGCCGAAGCCCACCACTTCCGCCTCGGCGGTGCGGGGTGCATTGCTGTCGGCGCTGAACTGCCCGGCGGGCAGCTCGATCAGGCAGTCGCTGCCCACCGGCAGGCGCAGGCCCACGGCCTCGAGCACCAGGCCCGCGGCACGCGTCAGGCGGCCGCAACTGCGCTTGCTGTCGAGGCCGGCAATACCGGCCGATGCGGTTTCGAGCGCACCGATCCAGCGTTGCGCATGCTGGCTCGATGCGCCATCCGGCGCGGCTTGTGCGATGGCTTGTGCGACGGCTTGAGCGGCGCCTTGTGCGACGGCTTCAGTCATGCGGCGGCTCCCACGTATCGTCGCGGCCCAGCGCCTTGACCACGCGCGTCCAGCGCGTGCCCAGCGTGGCGTCGCGCTCGCCGCTGGCGGCGCTGGCGATGCAGCCGCCGCGCGCCACCGTCGGATCCGGGCGCACGCTCCAGCCCGCGGCTTCGAGTTCGCCGTGCAGGTGCGCCTCGACCAGCGCCACGTCGTCAGGATGCAGCAGCACGCTGGGCGAACCCTGCAGCGCAGGCTCGCTGGTCAGCAGCTCGCGCACGGCGGGCAGCAGCACCGAGGGATCCTCGGCAACCGTGGTGCGCACCAGCTGGCGCGCCACGTCCAGCGCCAGCGTCACCAGCGCGCGCGCGACGTGGTCGTCGACGCCTGCCAGCGCGCCCCGGAAATTCGTGGCCAGCGCCTGCAGCTGCGCGGCCTCGTTGCGCGCCGCTTCCAGCCCGCGCGAATAACCTTCACGGTGGCCGTCACCATAGCCCTGGGTCTGGCCCTGCGTGTAGCCCTGCGCATAACCTTCCTTGCGCGCGCCTTCGCGCATTGCATCCAGCGCCGCGAAATCGATCGGCGGCGGCGCGGGCTCGGCCGGCAAGATGTCGGCCGGCGCCTCCGACGCCATGTCGCGTGGGTCGAGCGAGCCCATCTGCCAGCGCTGCCAGCCGGCGCCGCCCCCACGCGCGCGGCGCGGCGGCTCGAACGGCGCGAAACCGCCGCCGTGCGCGCTGTCAGGGGGATCGCCCCGCTGCGTGCGGCGTGCGCTCAGTGCGTTCTGTGTGCTCTGTGCGTTCTGTGTGTTCAGGCCGCGCTCAGGTAATGCATCAGACATAGGCATCGTCGCCTCCGCCGATCTGGAGTTCGCCCGCATCCGCCAGGCGTCTTACCACCTGCAGGATGGCCTTCTGCTCTGCCTCGACCTGCGACACGCGCACCGGGCCGAGCGCATCGAGGTCCTCGCGCAGCATCTCGCCGGCGCGTGTGGACATGTTGCGGATGAACTTGTCGCGCAGCTCCGATGGTGCGCCCTTGAGCGCGACGATAAGCGACTCGGTGGCGATTTCCTTGAGCACGCGCTGGATACCGCGGTCGTCGACCTCGAGCAGGTTCTCGAACAGGAACATCTCGTCGATGATCTTCTGCGCCAGGTCGCCGTCGTGCAGCCGCACGCCGTCGATGACTGCTTCCTCGTGCGCGGTGCTCATCAGGTTGATGATCTCCGCCGCGGTGCGCACGCCGCCCATGCGGCTGCGCTTCAGGCTCTGGCCGGCCAGCAGCTTGGTCAGCACGTCGGTCAGTTCCTGCAGCGCACCCGGCTGCACGCCGCCGAAGGTGGCGATACGCAGGATCACGTCGTTGCGCAGGCGGTCGGTGAACAGGCCCAGCACCTCCGACGACTTCTGGCGGTCCAGGTGGATCAGGATGGTAGCGATGATCTGCGGGTGTTCGTCGCGGATCAGCTCGGCGATCGAGGTCGCGTCCATCCAGTTGAGCGAGTCGATGCCGCTGCCCGGGTCGCGCGATTCCAGGATGTCCTCGATCACCGACTGCGCGCGCTCCTCGCCCAGCGCCTTGTTCAGCACGCTGCGGATAAAGGCGCTGGAATCGACGTTCAGGGCCAGGTACTGCTCGGTCTCGGAACGGAATTCGCCCAGCACATCGGCCATTTCCTCGCGCGTGACGGAACTGAGGCTTGCCATGGCAGCGCCCAGTTCCTGCACCTCGCGTTGCGACAGGTGCTTGAACACCTCGGCCGCGGCATCCTCGCCGATCGCCATCATCAGGATGGCGCTCTTCTGCAGGCCGCCGGCGGAGGTTTCCTTGGAGATGGCCTTAGCGGTTGTCATTGGCAATCCAGTTCTTGATCACGCTGGCGACCAGGCGCGGGTCGCGCTGTGCGGCGTCGCGCACCAGCGCGAGGTCGCTTTCATACTTGGCGGCAAGCCGCAGCACTTCCGGATTGGCCGGCTCTTCCGGCGGCAGCAGCACCGCCTCGGTCTCTTCCTTGGTTGCCGGTGCCGGCAGCGGCGGCGTGGTGTAGCGGCGCAGGATGGGGCGCGCCACCTTGAACCACGCGAACAGCGCCAGCAGTGCCAGCAGCAGGTAGCCCGCACCGGTCTTGCCCAGGTCGATCATGTCAGGTTGCTTCCACAGCGGGACTTCCGGCGTGACCTCGCGGTCCACGGTGAACGGGCTGTTGACCACGTTGATCGAGTCGCCTCGATCGGACGAGAAGCCCATCGCCTCCTTGGTCAGGTTCTGGATCTGCGCCAGCAGCGCCGGCGGCAGCGGCTGCGCCACCATCTTGCCCTTGGCATCGGCCGCCTGGCGGTAGTTCACCACCACCGCCACCGACAGCCGGCGCACGCCACCCGGTGCCTGCTGCACATGGCGCACGGTGCGGTCCAGTTCGTAGTTGACGGTGGAATCGCGGCGGTTGTTGCTCGGGCCGCTGGGGCCTGCCTGGCTGCTGGCGGTGCTGGCCTGCGCGCCTTGCGCGGCCTGGCCTTGCTGGCCGGGCTGGCCGGGCTGGCCCGGCTGGCCGGCAGCGGGCGCGCCGGCCTGTCCCGGCGCCTGGCCTGCACGGGGCGTCTGCGGCGTGGTCACCGGCGCGACCGCGGCGGCGGGCGGCTGGTTCGACAGCGCGCCGGGCACGCCGCCCGGCGGCGTTGCGCCCTGCTGGTTCGACTCGCTGGTCTGCTGGCTGCGGATGGCCGAGCGGGTGGGGTCCTGGTTGGGCTTGTAGCTCTCGTCGGTGTGCTCGACGATGGAGAAGTCCACGTCGGCCGTCACCTGCGCGCGCACGTTGTCCTTGCCGACGATCGGCGTCAGGATCGCCTCGATGCGCTTCAGGTAGTTCTGCTCCAGCGCCTGTACGTATTTGAGCTGGGTGGCGTCGAGCATGCGCTCGTTGCCGCTGTTCGACAGCAGGTTGCCGTGCTGGTCGACGATCGAGATCGACTTGGGCGTCAGCTCCGGCACGCTCGACGATACCAGGTGGCTGATCGCCGCGACCTGGCCTTCATCGATGGCGCGGCCGGGGTACAGCTGCAGCACGATCGAAGCGGTCGGCTTCTGGCGCTCGCGCACGAACAGCGTCGGCTTGGGGATCGCCAGGTGTACGCGGGCCGACTGCACCGCAGCGATCGATTCGATCGAGCGCGCCAGCTCGCCTTCCAGCCCGCGCTGGTAATTGACCTGTTCGGCAAACTGGCTGATGCCGAACTTCTGGTTGTCCATCAGTTCCATGCCCGCGGTGCCGCTCTTGGGCAGGCCCTGCGAGGCCAGCCGCAGGCGGGTCTCGTGGACCTTCTCGGCCGGCACCATCAGCGCACCGCCGCCTTCGGCGAACTTGTACGGCACGTTCATCTGCTGCAGCGAGGCAATCACCGAGCCGCCGTCGCGTTCGGACAGGTTGCTGTACAGCACCTTGTAGTCCGGCGCGCGCGACCACAGCACGCCCACGGCGATGGCAGCGGCCAGCGCCGCCCCGCCCAGCATCAGCGGCAGCTTGGGGTTGGCCTTCAGCCGTTCCAGCACCTCGGCCGGCCGGCCAGGCATGGCAACCGCCGCGGTCACGCGCGTGCTCCTGCGCCGGCGCCGCGATGCTCGCGACGGCTCGGGCGATGATGACGGCCATGGTCGTCGGCACGGCCCATGGCGCGGCTGACGGCGCGGCTCACATTACGCTGCAGAGAAAACACGCGTACTCCCGGATCGATGGTTGGTCTGGCAAGGGCCGGAAAGCGACGCTGGGCGGCTGCCCGCGCTTCTCCGGCACGGTGGCAATGATCGGCCAGACTTGAGTGGGACAATCCCGCAAACAGACCCGGTTTTTCGCCCGATTTCAGGCCATGGCGCGTGCGTGGCGGCGGGTACTCTGCAAACCGCTGAAAATCGGTGCGACCCGTCTGCCTCGCCGGCATGAATGTGATTGACGGGACGCGCCATCGACTGACCCGGCCGCCGGCCGGCCCATGACGACGCCATGACCACTATCTCTTCCATCGAGTCCATGCTGCAGCAGTTGCGCGGCCTGTCACAGGTTGCCTCGGGCAACAGCGCCACCCAGTCGGCACCGGTTGCCGGCGGCGGCTTCGCCCGCGAGCTGCAGCGCTCGCTCGGCAAGATCAATGCGGCGCAGGAGCGCGCCTATGGCCAGGCCGAGGCCTTCGAGCTGGGCAAGCCGGGGGTGGCGCTCAATGATGTGATGATCGACCTGCAGAAGGCCAATATCTCGTTCCAGACCGGGGTGCAGGTGCGGAACCGGCTGGTGCAGGCGTATCAGGAAATGATGAGCATGCCGATCTGATTGGCGCGGCAGGATTGCCGCACACAGAGCAAAGAGCCCCTGGAAGCGTGCGCGTGCCAGGGGCTCTTTGCCTTCAGGGATGCGTCAAGGCCTGCCTGGGCCAGCTTAAGCAGAGGCTCAGGCCTGCGCCTCGGCGATGTCCATGCCCGATTCCAGGTGGTAGATCCACGCCAGCAGTTCGGCCACCGCCACGTACAGCTGCGGCGGGATCTGGCTGTCCAGGTCCACCTGCATCAGCAGGTTGACCAGCGTGGGCGAGTCGTGGATATAGACACCCGCTTCCTTGGCGCGCGCGATGATGGCCTCGGCCACCACGCCATAGCCCTTGGCAACCACGCGCGGCGCCTGGTTGTTGTGCTGGTAGCTGAGCGCGATGGCCGCGCCGCGGTCTGCCGCGCTTTCGCTCATGACGCGGCTCCTGCAGCCAGGTCGTCCTGGGTCTGGATATTGAGCCGCTGCAGCGGGATTCCCTGGGCTTCCAGGCGGTTGCGCAGCAGCGGCCGTGCGGCGATCAGGCGCGCGGCGATATCGGTCTCGCCGGTGGCGACACGCGCCTCCAGTCCGGACGGGCCGAGCGTCAGCAGGGCTTCCACGGTACCAAGACTGGGCAACTGCAAGCGGATCCGGCTTGACCATGGCCGGCTCGCGTCGTCGGGGCCGTGGCCATTCGCCTCGGGGTCCGTACGCTGGATGTCCCACTCCATCGCTGCGCCAGGCCACGCTTCGCCGGCAAAGCGGAACTGCTGCGTGGCGAGCAGTTCGAGCTGCTGGCGGACCACGCCTTCGGTCGCCGGATGAATCGCGGGCCCGGCAGACGCGGCTTGCCGGCCGGCTTCGGCGGCGACGCTGTCGTTACCACTGCCGACATCGGCGGCGCGCGCTTGCGATGCCATCGGCTCTGCAACGGGTGGCCGCGCGGCGTCCGCGGTGGCCTGGTAGGCCTGTGTCGCCAGCATTGCGGTGGAGGGGCGAAGCGGCGGACTGTCGGCATCGCGGCTGTACACCGCGGTGGAGCCCGTGCCCTGGCGTACACCCTGCTCGGACGGTGCATGGCTGTGCGCCACGCGCGGATTGCGCGGAGAGGCCAGCGCTTCGGCCAGCACCTGCGAGGCCGGCAGCAGTGGCGGCGTGCTCAGGCGCGGCACGTCGCCGCCCGCAGGTCCGCTGTAGGTGAGCATGGCCGAAGCAGCGCCCTGCGCCCCAGCCGGTTGCCCTGGCGAGGGCGGCAGCGCCGGGCGTGCCACCGCAGCCTGCGGTTCCTGCAGGATCGTCGACAACGAACGAGCCCCGCCGACCCACTGCGCGAGGTGCGACTCATAGAACAGTCCGCTCTGGCGTACCGCATTGGAAAGCGCTGCAGCGGCAGCCTGCATCGATCCCGCACCCGGGGGCATCGGCAACAAGGGCGAGCCGGGTTTGACCGGCTGCGGCTCCGCACCTTCCATCACAGCCAGGATCGCGCGTGCCGCGCTGCTCAGCGATTCACGCGTCGATGTGCCCGGCAGCAGCGCCGCCTGGGCTAGCAGACCATTCGCGCCAGCGGCCTGCTGGCTGTTACGGATCGCCTGGCCGGTGGAATTCTGAACGCTCGATTCGGTAGCCTCGAGCACGGGCTGAAGCGCGGCGAGCTTGTCGATCGCCAGCGTGGGGCGCAGCAGTTGCGGGTCCGGGGCCTGACCGGGAGCCAGGCCTGGTGGCAGGTGGATGCCGGTCATTTTTCAGGAATTAGTGGAAAAGGCGGCACGGCGCACGGCCGTGCGTGTGTGTGGTCAGGCGAGGGCGCGCGCCGGTGGCGGCGCGCGGTATCTGTCTGGCTGCCGCTCAGGCCATTGCGCCGTACGCCGACGCAAGCTCTACCTGCCGGCGCGAACTGGTCAGCATGTCGCCGAGCTTCTTCAGCTGCGGCATGGCCAGGTCGCGGATGCGGGCATCGTACGTGAGGATGCGGTCCAGCAGCTGGTAGCGGCGCATGCGCTCGGCATCGGAGAACGGGGCTTCGTGGTCGAGCTGGCGAAGGTGTTCGACCTGTTCCAGGTAGCTGCGCTGCAGCTCGGTGACGGTGTCCCAGTCGGCGGCCTGGGCGGCGTCATGCATGCGGGACGACAGGGCCAGGATGGCTTCGTAGCAGGTGACGATGGAGGAGAAGGGTGCCATTTCAGTTGTCCTGTAAGGCAGGCTGCGGCTCGTCGATCTGCACCCACGCCGAAGCCAGGCTTTCTAGCAGCGTATCGACCTCGGCCAGCAGGGCCGCGTCGCTGCGCAGGTTGGCCAGCATCAGGCGGCGCACCATATACTCATACAGGGACTCGAGGTTGGCGGAGATTTCACCGCCCGCGTCGTGGTCCAGCACGGCGCGCAGGCCATTGTCAATGATGTCGATCGCTTTGGAGATGGCGTTGCCGCGTTCGGCAATGTTGCCGCCTTCCAGGTGAAACTTTGCCCGCGCGATGGCGGCGCGGGCGCCGTCATACAGCATCGTGATGAGCTTGTGCGGGCTGGCGCTCATGGCGCCGGTCTGGACGCCCACCTGGGCGTAGGCGTTGATGGCTTGGCGGGCGAACATGGCAAGGTTCCTTAGTGATTACTTGCTGGTCTGTGCTTTGAGGGCATCGAACTGCTGGGTCAGATAGCTGCTGGTGCGGTTCATTTGTGCGACCACCATGTCCAGTTGCGTGAATTGGGCCTTGTATCGATCGATGGTGGCATTGACGCGATCCTGCACGCGGTCATAGTCGTCTTCCAGGTCCTTCAGCGTCTTGGTGATACCGTCCTGGGCAGTCTTTAGCGCGCCGTTGGTCTTGGTCAGGCCATCCACGTAGTCATTGACCTGCTTGCCGATGCCTCCGTTGCCCGTTGTACTGGAGAACATTGCCGTGACACCGCCAAGATTGTCGTTCAGCGCTTTGGTCAGCTTGGTGCTGTCGAGCGCCATCGTGCCGTCCTTGTTGAACGCGATGCCGATATCGATCAGGGTGATGGAGCCACCTTTGCCGTCGTCCATCGCGCCGCCCAGCATCGAACGCAGGCTTGACTGGATCGACCGCAAGGTGCCATCGCCCGTCAGCGCGGCCGAGGTGCCTGCGTCGGTATCAAAGGCCGTCAGTGACTTGGCGGCGCTCTGGATATTGTTGTACGCGGTGACGAAGGCCAGGACCGAGGCCTTGATCGCGTCGTTGTCGCGCGTGACGACCAGCGACGTGGTGCCGGTCTTGCTCAGGTTCATGGTCACGCCCTGTGCGGCATCCACCACCGAGTTGCTCTGGCTGACCACGTTGATGCCGTTGATCGTCAGCGTGGCATTGGCCGGGGGAACCTTCTGCTCCATCTTGTTGGCAGCGGGCGCGGCCGCGGGGTCGAAAGCGACCACGTTGTTCAGGGCCGCATCCGTCGACGACACGCGCATGGTGGCTTCCGTGCCGGCCTTGTCCGAGGTCAGTACCAGGCGGTAGGGGCTGGCGCTGCCGTCGTTGACGATGCTCGCCGTCACGCCGATGCCGGCCTTGTTGATCGCATCACGTACGCCTTCCAGCGAGGCGCCAGCCGGGATGGTGACCTTCTTGGTGCTCGTGGCGGCGCCGCCCGTGGCCAGTGCCTTGCCAAAGTCGAACGTGATCTCGCCCCCGCCGATGGCGGCCTTCTGGTCGGCGACATTGCCGCTCACCAGGGATTGCGCGGTGGCCAGCGTGTTGACAGTAATGCTGTAGTTGCCCGGCACCGCGTTGGCGGCGGTTGTCACCGACATCACGTCGGTCGAGCCCACGCTGGCCTTGACCGCGCCGAAGGTGGCAGCCTCGGACAGCTTCTTGGCTGCCGTCTGGTAGGCGGCCAGCACGCTCTGCACCTGGCTATAGGCCGACAGCTTGGTCTGGTAGCTCTTGGCCTGGTTGTCGATTGCGGTCAGCGGTGCCTGCTCGGCCGTCTTGAGCTGGTCCAGCAGGGTACTGAGTTCCAGATTGGAGCCAATGCCGATGGAGGAGATCGTTGCCATGCTTGTCGTGCCTCTTCTTCAACTGTTGTTCATTGCGCTGCCATGGTTTGCGTCAGGCCGCCTGGCTGACGAACAGCCCCTGCAGCTTGTCGATGGCGCGGGCGATGCGCAGCACCTCTTCCGTAGGCATCTGGCGGATCAGCTCGCCGGTTTCCTTGTCGATCACCTTGGTGACTACGCGGTGCGTGGTCTCGTCAATGTCGAAGCGCAGGCCGATCGATGTAGTCCTGAGCGCGTCGACCAGTTCGCCGATGGCGGCGCTCGTTTCCACCGATGTCAGTGTGTCGTCTGGCGCTGCAGCCGCTGTGGCGGCGCCTTCCTGCCGGGACAACTGGCCGGCCGTGCGCGTCGCGACTGCGGGCGGCAGTCGCTGGGCGCTAGGGGTGACTGTCGAGGGAGGGGCTATGGTCTGCTCCGTCCGGATGGGCGTGCTGTCGGTGGGCTGGAAACGCTTTGCAGGCAGTAGCCTGCCTGCAAAACACTCCCGGCAAAAAGGCCGGGCCTTGCGGTCCAGCCTTTGATGCCTTGCGCGGCGGCGATTAGCGCAGCAGCGACAGCACGCCCTGCGTGGTCTGGTTGGCCTGGGCCAGCACCGAGGTACCGGCTTGCTGCAGGATGTTCGCACGGGTCATGTTCGACACTTCCACCGCGTAGTCGGCGTCTTGGATGCGCGAGCGCGAGGACGAAAGGTTGGTGATGGTGGTGCCGAGGTTGGCGATGGTCGAATCGAAGCGGTTCTGGACCGCGCCGAGTGCGCCGCGCAGTGCGTCGACGCTCTTGAGCGCAGCGTCGACGGCAGCCAGGGGATCTTCGGTCTTGTCACCCTTGCTGGTCGTGCTGGTCGTCAGGTCACCGGCAGAGTTCACGTAGACGGTCGAACCAATCTTCGGAGCGTACTTGCCCGTGCCGGTACCGGCAGCGACAGTCACCTCGCCATTCACCGCATTCACCGCGTAGTCCGTGGTGTAGCTGGCGCTGGATTTCGTCAGTTCGCCGTCGGAATCGACCCAGGTGTTGTTCGAGACTGTCGCGCCGCCGCCAGCGAAGGTGATGGTCGAGGCGTAGATGCCGGAGCCAACGTTCACCGTGGTGCCCGTCGATGCCGCAGCCGTGATGGCCGTGGCGACCACGTCCTTCGACACAGAATCCTTGTACGTGAAGCCAGTGGCGCCGCCGCCAAAGTTGTAAGTCGTGCCGTTGTAGGTCACCGACGAAGCGGTGGCGCTCGCGTCAGCCTGGTTGAACAGGACCTGTGCCGTGGCCGCCACGGCGCCGCCGGCGTTGTTGGTCGTCAGGTTGCCATTGAGGGCGTACGCTGCCTGGCCACCGATCGTGATCTTTCCGGTGGAATCGAGTTCGAACTGCGTGGAATTGCCCGCCTGGTTGGTGTACGTGCCGTTGTAGGTACTGCCTGCCGGCGGCAGCGAGGTCGAGCCGGCGTTTGGAGCCGTGAAGAAGGCGCCGACGGCGGCCGTAGCAACAGTGCGGGTGATCGAAAAATTGCCCGATGCGGCGTCGTAAGTATAAGTGCCGGCACCAGCGCCAGCGGTCACCGCGACAGTATTGCCATCCTTCATCTCGGCGAGTGCACCGTCGACCGACAGGGTGTCCTGCGTCGTCGTGACTCGGTAGTTGCCGCCGACGAGCGTGCCGCCTGCGGCCTGCAGGTCGGTGACGGTGGCCGTCTTGTTCTGGGTCGTGCCCTTGCCGTTGACGTTGAAGCCATCCAGGCCCAGGGTCTTGGCGCTGATTTCCTTCAGATCGATGTCGATGGTCTGGCCGTCGTTGGCACCCACCTGGATCGTCAGCTTGCCCGCGTTAGCCGACAGCACCTTCACGCCGTTGAACTGGGTCTGTTCCGACACGCGGTTGATTTCGTCCAGGCGCTGGGTGATTTCAGCCTGGATCGAATCCAGGTCGCTGGCCGAGTTCGTGCCGTTGGCAGCTTGCACCGACAGTTCGCGGACGCGCTGCAGGTTGTTGTTGACTTCGGTCAGGGCGCCTTCGGTCGTCTGCGCGATCGAGATGCCGTCGTTGGCGTTGCGGGTCGCTTGCGTCAGGCCCTTGATGTTCGCAGTGAAGCGGTTGGCAATCGCCTGGCCAGCTGCGTCGTCCTTGGCGCTGTTGATGCGCAGGCCCGACGACAGACGCTGGATCGCCGTGTTCAGCGACGATTGCGAAGCGTTCATGTTGTTCTGAGTCATCAGAGACAACGAATTGGTGTTAATGACTTGCGCCATTTACGACTCCTATTTGCAAAGTTTTTTGGCATTCCGGCTGCTAGCCGTAACGTTGGCTGCCTGCTTTGCAGGGCGTAGAGTGCCTCCGTTGCAAGGGTTATCGACCGTCCCCGGCAAAGGTTTAGAGTGATCTCTGCAAGAGTTTCAGGGGGTATCGCCGGGGGCGGACGGGCGTGCGTCGGCCTGCCAGAAGGCTCCGGGAGTGTGGCGTTGCGATGTCCGCTTCAGCGCCGCTTGCGCGTCCGCGGCATATAGATAGGCACGAATTCCGCCGCGATCGCCGGGTCGATCCCGACCACCGGCGTGTCCAGCGGCGTCACCAGGCAAATCGCCTGCTTGTAGACGAGCGTGGGCTGCGGATCGTCCAGCCGCCGTCCGAGCAGCACCATGTAGCTGTCCGCCGCCAGCACGATTCCCTGCAGCCGGGTGCCGTTGGACAGATGGACGACCACCGGCGCGCGGCTGGCGGAATGGACGGCGAGGTGCTGGATCTGCAGTTCTTTTCGGCTGGGGTGCTTGGGCCGGATTTCCTTCTTCTTCACAACGACTCCGGAAGAGCCCGCAAGGGTTCTGGCGGCTGATGACGGTCCGTTGGCAGGCGGCTGTGTGGGCGGCGCGGCCAGGGCGGCAGGGGAAACTTCCGCTCTCGGAACCGGCCTCGGGTCGGGTCGTCAGCGCTGCGGCGCCGGTTGGCCTCGCGCTCGGGCCCCCGGGCGTCGCGCACATGCCGGCGGTGGGCGCTGCCAGAAGAGAAGGGGAATACTTCAGCGCCGAGAGTAACAAAGTTTTACAAGAGTTGACGGGCAGAGTGCCGCGCTGGGCCTAGAGCCTTTGCTCTACAAAATTTGTTGCGCTCGGTGCTGTGGTATTGTAGCAACTTTGTGCGACTGCACAATGGCCTTGTACCGGCCGGTCCGCCAGCCCTGACGGGGCCGGGGCTGGAGGAAAACTGAAGAAAACAAAAAATTCGCCCCGAAGTGACGTCAGGGCCAAAAACATCAAAAGTGCCCGAAAAAGCTCATAACGGCATAAGGGATTTCCCTGATAGAAGCGGGATTTACACCTCATGTAAGCGCGTTTATATTCTTGGCAAGAGCTTGGTTTCGAGCTCTTGTAGTCCTGGAAAGCCTACGAGCACCCCGCGCGTGGGCTTCTTTTTTTGGTGCCTACGTCATTTGGGTCGCGCTCTGTGGCGCTGTGGTCGATGAATTAACCGACCGTTCGGGATGCCCAGCGTGATTAAAAGCCACCTTGCGGACAGGCAATCCACCGAATTGCGTGGGTTTTTGCCTCTAATTCTCATTTCCCTTCAAGAACTGTGCGCTGACCGCCGATAGGGCGACTGCGCTGCCGTATTGCCGTCGTCCGGCCCCGGCAGGACCGCGCTCGTACGGACACAAAACATTCAGTTCTTCGGTTCAGAAGGGAGCGTAGTGATGGCATGGTTTCGCAACATTGGCATCGGGGTCCGGCTGTCCCTGGCCTTTTCGGTGGTGGTGGTGCTGCTGGTGGGCATCGCCTTGTCGGGCGTCTATGCCCTGGGCGGCATGAACGAGGCGATGCGCATGACCGTGGAGGGCCGCCTGCTGAAGGTGCTGGACCTGAACCGGGTCAAGGAAGACGCGCAGGAGGTCGGCATCATGGTGCGCGACGCCACGCTGACCGAAGACCCCGCCATGGCGGCGCAGAATGCCGGGCGCATCCAGGCGCTGCGCAAGTCGATGCAGGAAACGCTGGCGGCAATGGGCAAGGTGATGGAGGCTTCCCGCCGACCGGACCTGCAGAAGCGCTTTGCCGAGCTGGAGGCGGCGCGGCATGCGTATGACGGCCAGCTCGACATGGTGCTGCGGCAGGTCGGCGCCGGTGAATTTGCCGGGGCGCGGGCGGCGCTGGTGGTGACGCTGCCGGCGGCGCAGGGGCCGTATTTCGAGCAGCTCGATGGCATCGTGGCGATGGGGCGGGCCGGCGCAGTCTCGGCGGTCAAGGAATCGGACGCGCGCTACGCCTGGGCCCGCAACGTGCTGCTGGGCATGGCGGCCGCCGCGGTGGCGCTGGCAGCGTTGCTGGGGCTGACGATTACGCGTTCGGTGACGCGCCCGGTGCGGCAGGCGCTGCGGGCCGCCGAGGCGCTGGCTACGGGCAACCTGCGTTACCGCGTGGCGGTGCGTAGCCGCGACGAGACCGGCCGCATGCTCGCCGCGCTGGAACGCGCCTTCCGCCACCTGTCGGGCCTGGTGCAGGGGATCCAGCGCGCCTCGGGCTCGATCGAGGGCGCCACGCGCGAGATCTCGCGCGGCAATGCCGACCTGTCGGTGCGCACCGGCCAGCAGGCGGCGTCGCTGCAGCAGACCGCGGCGTCGATGGAGCAACTGACCTCGACCGTGCGCCAGAACGCCGACAACGCGCGTCAGGCCAGCCAGCTGGCGCTCAATGCCTCGGAGGTCGCTTCCGAGGGCGGCCGTGCCGTGCGCGAGATGGTGCAGACCATGGAGACCATCTCCCGCTCCTCATCGCAGGTGGCCGAGATCACCGGAGTGATCGAAAGCATTGCCTTCCAGACCAATATCCTGGCGCTCAACGCCGCGGTGGAAGCGGCGCGCGCGGGCGAGCAGGGGCGCGGCTTCGCCGTGGTGGCGGCGGAGGTGCGCAGCCTGGCGCAGCGTTCCTCGGCGGCCGCCAAGGAGATTGCCGGACTGATCGGCGGTTCTGTGCAACAGGTGCAGGAAGGGGCGCGCCAGGCCGAGCAGGCCGGCCGCACCATGGACGATATCGTCGGCGCCGTCGGGCGCGTGACGCATATCATCGGCGAGATCTCGGCGGCCAGCACCGAGCAGACCATCGGTATCGAGCAGGTCAGCCTGGCGGTGACACAGATGGAAGGCGTGACGCAGCAGAACGCGGCACTGGTCGAGCAGGCCGCCGCGGCGGCGCAGAGCCTGCTGCACCAGGCCGACGGGCTGGTATCGGAAGTGGGGCGGTTCGAAGTGGAGGCACAGGCGGCGCCGGCTACTAAGCCGGCTACTGAGGCGGCTACTAAGGCCGTGATGCCCGCCGCACTCGCGCCGGCCGCGCCGGCCGCCCGGTTGGCACCGCGTGCACCCCGTGCCACGCCCACTGCCTCCGCTACCCCCATTGCCCCACGCGCCAGGGCCACTGCGAAGCGGCAAGCCGAACCGGCGCGCGCCACGGCGCCCGCCAACGGATCCGCCAGCACCGCGCCTGCCCTCAAGCCCACCGCCGCACCCACCCTGCCGCGCCCACCCCGCGCCCCTGCCGCGGCCCCGCGCCAGCCCGCGGTGCCCGCGGCGGTGCGCGCCCCGATCGAGCGCAAGCCGCAGAAGTCGGTGCTGCCGGCACGCACACCGGCCGTGACGACCCGCGCGCGCCCGGCCGTCACCCACCGCCGCCAGGAGCCAGTGCTGCCGGCCGCGACACGCCGCGCAGCGCAGCCGGCCATGGCCGATGGCGGCGACTGGGAGACGTTCTGAGCCGAGCCGGCGCGCCCGGGCACGGCAAGCACCGGCGGCGGGAAGCGCCTACAATAGCCGCTCTCCTTGACTCCGCAACAAGAGCAGGACCGGTCACCGCGCGGCGCCGCCGCCGCCTTGCCGCGATTCTGCCGCCGCAGGTGCCCATGACCGCCGTTCCCTCCCAGCCGCCTTCGCACGCGGCCGCTGCTCCTGCCGCTGGCGCCCCTGCCTCGACGACCCCACCCACCGGCCAGCACAACACCGGCGCGCCCACACCTCCGGTGCCCGTCATGCAGGTGATCTTCGGGCTGATGCTGGCGATCCTGCTGGGCGCGCTGGAGCAGTCGATCGTCGCCGCGGTGCTGCCCGAGATCGCGCTGCAGCTCAACGGCTTCGACAACATGGCGTGGGTGATCTCCGCCTACCTGGTGGCTTCGACCGTCACCACGCCGATCTACGGCAAGCTCTCCGACCTGCTCGGCCGGCGCTCCGTGCTGTCCTTCGCCATCGTGCTGTTCCTGCTGGCTTCTGCCGCCTGTGCGCTGGCGCAGACGATGCCGCAGCTGATCCTTGCGCGCATCCTGCAGGGCCTGGGCGGCGGCGGGCTGCTGTCGGTGTCGCAGGCGACTATCGCCGACGTGGTGCCGCTGCGCGAGCGCGGCCGCTACCAGGGTTATGTCAGCGGCGTGTGGGCGGTGGCCAGCATGGCCGGCCCGGTGATCGGCGGCTACCTGGCGCACTTCCTGTCATGGCGCTGGATTTTCTGGATCAACCTGCCGCTGGCGCTGCTGGCGCTGGTCACCGTGCGGCGCGCGCTGCGCCACCTGCCCGCGGGCGGGCGCCGCCATCGCATCGACTACCTGGGCGCGCTGCTGTTTGGCGCGGGGCTGAGCGGCGTGCTGGTGTTCCTGACGCGCCTAGGGCAGGGTCAGTCGCCGTCGCGGCCCGATACGCTGGGGATGCTGGTGGCAGGCCTCGCGTGCCTGGCGCTCTTCATCTGGCAGGAGCGCCGCGCGGCCGATCCCGTGATCCCGCTGGCGATGCTGCGCGTGCCCACCGTGGCGATCTGCTGCATCACGCTGTTCCTGTGCTTCTTCCAGCTGATCGCCATGTCGGTGCTGCTGCCGCTGCGCTTCCAGGTGGTGGGTGGCGCGCAGGCCGATGCGGCCGCGTTGCGGCTGGTGCCGCTGACGCTGGCGATCCCGTTCGGCGCGTTCGCGGCGGGCCGGCTGATGTCGTGGAGCGGGCGCTACAAGCCGCTGCAGATGGCCGGTGCGCTGGTGGCGCCGCTGGCAATCGTGGCGCTGGCGTTTGTCGATCCGCGCGCGGTCTGGCTGTGCGCACTGGTGATGGTGGTGCTCGGGTTTGCAATTGGCCTGCAGCTGCCCAGCGGGCTGGTGGCAACGCAGAACGCCGTGCCGCTGCAGCACGTTGGGGTCGCCACTGCGCTGACGGCGTTCTCGCGCATGCTCGGCGGCGCGGTCGGCGTGGCGGTGCTGACCACGGTGCTGATCGCGCTGCTGCGGCATGGCGGCATGACGGTCAGCGACCTGGGCGGCGGCGAAGACGTGCTGATGCACTTGTTCCAGCGCGTCATGGCGGGCACGCAGGACGGCGGTGATGCCGCGGCGGTGCGCCAGGGCGCCGAGCACGCCTTCCGGCTGCTGTTCCTGATGAGCGCGGGGGTCTCGCTGCTGGCGCCGTTCCTGGTGGCGCGGCTGCCGGAGAAGGTGCTGCGCGGCAGCACCGGCAGCGTGGCAGCGACCGCAGAGTGAACGAAATGAAGGCAGCGCTGTAATCTCTTAGCCCGCAGCTTCGCCGACATCGGGGCCGCGCGCCACGCGCCGCCGCGCGCGCGCGGCCAGCCCCGCGCCCAGCGCCCAGCGCAACGCCGGGGCAAGTACGCGCATGCCGGCCCGCGTGGCGGAACGCCTCAGCGAAAGCCCGTCGAGGTCGAGCTGCTGCCGCGCCCACGGTGGCAGCAAGGCTATGCCGGCATCGGCCATGATCCGCACCGCCGGCTGCAGCATGGGATTTGCCACCGGCATCTTGCGCACCAGCCGCACCACTTCACGGGTGCGCTCGCTGGCCTGCAGCTGGGGCCGCATCGCTTCCAGGTAGGCAGCCACCGCCGCGCGCGAGCGCGGTACGTCGGCCGCGCCGAGCAATAGCGCAATGCGCGCGACCTCGTCGTAATAGCGGTCCTGCTCGGCCTCGCCCAGCGGCCCGACGTAGCGCAGGTAGCCCGCCATGAAGCTCGACACCTCGGCCACATGCACCCACGTCAGCAGCGCCGGATCCGTCGCCGCATAGGGCCGCCCGTCCGGCGCCACGCCGGTGACGCCGGCATGGATGCGCCGCACGCGCGCGATCAGCGCCATGGCGTCGTCGTGGCTGCCGTAGGTGGTGCCGGCGATGAACTGCGCGGTGCGGCCGAGCCGGCCCTGCATGTCGGTGCGGAAGCTGGAATGGTCCCACACGCCGGCCAGCGCCAGCGGATGCAGCGCCTGCAGCAGCAGCGCGCTGACGCCGCCGGCGAGCATCGCCGGGAAGTCCGCATGCACGCGCCAGCAGACGGCGTCGGGGCCGAACAGGCCGGGGTCGCCGGGCGGGTTGTCATAGTCGAGGGAGAGGCCGGAATTGCTGCGCGTCAGCGCGCGCACGTGCGCGCCGGCATGCGCGCGCACCTTGGCCACCGGTCCTGGCGAGCGGGATTCACGCGGGGCGTGGCGGGAGACGGCGGGATCGGTGTGGCTGGACAAGACCGTGTAGCAGGCAAGGCAAGCAGGAAGACGTCACGGCCAGCATACACGGTAAGCCGCGCAAGCGCGCGGCCGCGGTGGCACCGGCAAGCTCCGCAGAAAAAGTCCGCAGAAAAAGGGCCGGAGCTCCCGTGCGGGAGATCCGGCCGATCAAGTTCCGGCGTATGCCCCTGCGGCCGCACCGCATGTTGCTGCCGCACATACCCGGATAGCTGCCTCTATGTCAGCAGGCGAGCTGACGACTGAAGTTATTGCTGGCGTTGTCCGCCTTGCTGGCCGCCCTGACCACCTTGTTGGCCACCCTGGCCGCCTTGTTGGCCACTGCGTTGACCGCTTTGCTGGCCCGGTTGCGAGCTGCCGCGATCCTGTTGTTGCTGCTGGCCTTGGCCGCGGTCCTGGTTACCCATTTGACCACCGCCTTGTTGTTTTTCCATGTCGGATTGTTGGCCGCCGCGTTGGCCAGATTGCTGTTCCTGCTGCTTGTCCTGCTGCTTTTGGCCCGACTGCGATTGACCCGGCTGTTGCTGCTGTCCCATTGCTAGTCTCCTTGACGCGGCGGACTGCCGCATTCCCGGTATCGCAATCGCCATGCCAACCGCGCCAGCGTCGGCAACCGGCTTGCCGTGGCGGGCGCTGCCGCATGCTGCACCCGGCGCAGGTGCCCGCTTTTACAACAGGCGCTCCGATTTACACGCCCATGCCGCCGCGCGACCGGCGTGGCGTTTGGCGAACACGCGGGTACGGAGTTTGCGGACTGACAGATGCCAGTGGTCCCGCGCTGCCAGGCAGCGCATCGCGGAGAACGCGCTGGCCCTGACCAGGAGACACAGCCATGCGATCTACCCGATACTCCGCGCGCAGCCTCAAGCTGGCCTGCGTGGCCGCGGCGCTGGCGGCGGCTGCCGGCAGCGCGCAGGCCCTCGACAAGAGCGGCCTGGTGTTCGTCGCGGCCGACAATATGCCGGTGGCGCCGGTGAATTCCGCGCCCGGCATGCCGGGCCGCCCTGACGCCGATCGCGGCACCAGCGCCGACATGAATGCCGATAAGGGCGCCGACAAGGCCAAGCAGGCGGTCGAGGATGGCGCCATCACCACCAAGATCAAGACCAAGCTGCTGACCACCAAGGATCTCAAGTCGACCGGTATCCACGTCAAGACGAAGAACGGCACGGTCGAGGTGGGCGGCACGGTGCCAAGCCAGCAACAGCATGACCTCGCGCTGGATGCGATCCGCAGTGTCGAGGGGGTGGCCTCGGTGAACGACAACCTGAAGGTTTCGACGCGCTGAGGGCGCGCGGCCGGCGCGCCGGTCTCCTGTGCCCCTGCTTCTGCGGGCCGCAGGAGACCGGCGCCACCGGCCGCTTTTCCAGCCGCGGTTTTCCAGCCGCGGTTTTCCAGCCGAATTCCCAGTCATGCAGTGCTGATCAGGCCGCCTTGCGGCGTGTCGAGCCGGCGCTCTTGCGTGCCACGGTATGTGATTTGGCAGGCGACTTCGCATGCGACTTGGCCGGCGCATGCTTGGCCGTGGTCCGCTTAGCCGTTGCCTTCTTTGCCGCCTTCTGGGTCGCCTTGTTCGCCGCGGTATGGCGCGCAGGCGTCTTGCGCCGGCCCGGCCTTTCGCTGGCGCTGTCGTCGTCGGCTTCCTCCGCCGATTCGGATTCCTCTGCCGCCTTCGCGCGGCTACGGCCCTTGCCCTCGTCGCCCTTGCCGCGCTCGCCCAGGCTCTTGCGCAGCAGCGCCACCATGTCGATGACCTTGGCGCTGCGGCGCGGCGCCTCTTCGTCCTCGGTTGGCTGGGTCAGCTGGTGGGTCTTGCCGGACTCCACTTTCTCGTCGATGCGCGCCATCATGTCATCGCGATAGGTGTCGCGGTACTGCTCCGGCTTCCAGTCCTCGGTCATGTCCTTGACCAGCTTGGTTGCCATCTCGATCTCGCGCGCATGGGCGCCGGTGCCCTTGGCGCTTGACGCCTTCGGCAGGCGCAGGTCGGAGATCGGCAGCACCTCGTCGGCGAAGCGCATGGTATTGAGCACCAGCGCGTTGTCGTGCACAAGCATCGCCGCCAGGTGCTGGCGGTTGCGCAACACCACCAGCGCGAGCGCGGCGCGGCCGGTGCGCCGCATGGTCGCATGCAGCAGCGCATAGCCGCGATCGCCGCGCTTGTCGGGCTCAAGGTAATAGGGCGTGTCGAAGTAGTAGGGCGGAATGCTCTGCGCGTCGACGAAGCTGACGATGTCGACCGTCTGCGTCGCCTCGACATTGGCCTGGCGGAAATCCTCGTCGTTCAGCAGCACGTACTCGTCCTTGGCGTATTGATAGCCCTTGACGATGTGCTCCTTGTCGACCGGCTTGCCGGTGCTCTTGTTGATGCGCTGGTAGCCCACCGGTGCCATGTCGCGCGCGTCCAGCAGGTCCAGGTCCAGGGTCTGGCTGCGCGATGCGGGCCGCAGGACTACCGGGATATTGACGAGGCCAAAGGTAATGGCGCCTTTCCAGATGATGCGGGACACGTAACGGCTCCTTTGCCGCGCGCGCGTTGCGGCGGCGGTGGCGGCTGGTCGCCCGGTGGCGGGTCGGAGACCGGTTCAGGCGGGCCCGGCGGCGGCTCGGGCGGCGGGATTTCCGGCTCTCGCGGGGGCAGTTCGGGGTCGGGCGTGGTATGCACGTAGGCTCCTTGTCAGGGTTGATGGCGGGCCGGCATGGCTACGCACGGGCCTCGCCCAGAGTATCCAGCAGGTGCGTCAGCGCCTCCAGGTCGGCGGGCTTGACCAGGTGCTGGTCGAAGCCGGCTTCCATCGCGCGCCGGCGGTCGTCGGGCTGGCCGAAGCCGGTCAATGCGACCAGCGTGGCGCCGCGCATCTCGGGCAGAGCGCGCAGCCGGCGCGCGGTCTCGAAGCCGTCCATGGCCGGCATGCCGAGATCCAGCAGCACGACTTCCGGGCGTGCCTCCGTGGCGCGCGCGACGGCGGTGGGTCCGTCCGGCGCGGTCACCACGGTGTGGCCCATGCTCTGCAGCGTCATGGTCATGGCTTCAAGCGCGTCGGCATTGTCGTCCACCACCATGATCCGCCGCGGCACGCCGCTGCGCGCCGCGCCCTTGCCGGTGCCGGGGTGCCACTTGTGCCACGGCTCGACCGGCAGCCTGACGGTGAAGGTGCTGCCCTGGCCGGGACCCGGACTGGCGGCGCGGATCGTGCCGCCATGCAGGATGACCAGCTTCTGCACCAGCGTCAGGCCGATGCCGGGCCCGTCGTGCGGGAAGGCGTTGCGGGGCGCGGTGCCGCTGTCGTTGCCACTGTCGTTGCCGCTGTTGGTGCCGACAGGCGCACTGGCGGCGGGATCGTGCGGGGCCAGCGGGTCGAACAGCAGCCGCTGCAGCGCCTCGGACAGTCCGGTGCCGTTGTCGCGCACGCGTACCGAGACGTAGCCGCCCGCCTCGGCGCCGGCCGGGTCGTCGTCGAGCGTGGCATCGACCGTGATCTGGCCGCCGGCGGGCGTGTAGGCTGCGGCGTTGTGCAGCAGGTTGCTGAAGATCTGCGTCAGTCGCACCAGGTCGCCGCGCACCGGCAGCGGTTGCTCGGGCAGCGACAGGCGCAGCGTGTGGCGGTACGTGTCGATCTCCGGCCGCACGGCTTCCACCGCGGTATTGAGCGCGGCGCGCAGTTCCACCAGATCCTGCCGCAGCGTAATGCGGCCCTGGTTGAAGCGCGAGATATCGAGCAGCTCGTCGACCAGCCGGGTCAGGTGGTGCAACTGGCGCCCGATGATGTCGCGCGCGCGGAACATGTCCTCGCGCGACGGCGACAGCTGCTGCAGCATGTCGGCGGCGCTGCGCAGCGGCGCAAGCGGGTTGCGCAACTCATGCGCGAGCATGGCCAGGAACTGGTCCTTGCGCTGTTCTTCGTCGCGCAGCGTGCGTCCCGCGCGGTTCTGCAGCGTCACGTCCTGGCAGATGCCGGCAATGCGCATCGGCCGGACCTCGCCGGCATTGGCGCGCGCGACTGTCTGCCCTGCGCCGTGCACCGGGAAGGCGCGCGCGCGGATCTCGCGCAGCTGGCCATCCGGCCGCGTCATCTGGAATTCGATATCCATTCGCCCGTCGCTCATCATGCTGGCGAGCGCGGCCTCGACGCGCGGGCGGTCGGCGGGGACCAGGCGGTCCAGGCAGCGGCGTGGGTCTTCCATCACGTCTTCTGCGCAATGGCCCCACAGCGCCTCGAACGAAGGGCTGACGAACAGCAGCTGCCGGGCTGCCGGATCGAGGATCCAGACCACGTCGGCCAGCGATTCAGCCAGCTGCCGGAACAGGTCTTCGTTGTCGTGCAGTGCCTGCGTGGTGCGGTGGTAGGCGTCTTCAGCCCCGCGCAGCCGCAGCAGCGCCTGGATGCTCGACAGCACTTCCTCGGGCTCGGCGGGCTCGACCAGGTAGCCGTCGGCGCCGCAGTTCAGCGCCTCGACCCGCTGGCGCGCCTGGGCCACGCCGGGCGATGTCAGCAGCACCAGGGTGCGCGCGATCTGCGGGTCGTCCTTGATCAGCCGGCACACCTCCAGGCCGCTGATATCTGGCAGGCGCGACGACAGCAGCACCAGCGCGGGCGCATGCTGGCGCACGAGTGCCAGCGCCGACTGGCCGGTGGCCGCCTCGATCACGGAAAACTCGCCCCGATGCAGGATGCGGCTCTTGACGTAGCGCGGGCCCTCGCGGTCCTCGACGTTGAGGATCAGCGCGGCGCGATTGGCTTGCGGGCTCATGGTGTCACGCTGACGCGCGCGGATGCGCACGTCCGGAGCCGATCGCGGCCGCACATGCGCGAGGCGGGTTCGGAAACAGGTAAAGGTGCACCGGCCCTTGGGCCGGGTTTGCAAATCTTGCCAAGCCAGGTGACGTCTCGATTGTAGTTATTACACGCATGCAGAAGTGGTCCATTGCATTCCCCCTTTGTGGCGGCTTATCCACGGGCCTTCGAAGAGGCCGTTCCGCTTCGCCGTGGCAAGAGGCGTGCCGGGCTCGCGCGCCGGCATCCCGGGCGCGCTGGCGGCATCAGGTCGGCATCAGGCCGCCACCTCGGCCTTAGCGGCGCGCGGCCTCGCCGCTGTGTGCCTCGGCACTTGGCGAGGTGCCGCCGTGCGGGCCTGTAGAACCAGGAGCTTCGGCAGCCTTCTGCGGGACCTTTCCGGGTTCGGTGGCGCCCGTTGCCGTGGCACCCTTGCCGAAGCGCGTGGCCAGCTGGTCTTGCACGCGCGTCAGGGCCTCGGCCTGCTGCTTGGCCGTTTCCGCCTCCTTGGCCTTCTTGGCTTCAGCTGCCTGCTGCTGCTCGGGCGTGGGTGCCGGCAGGCGCGCCTGCACCGGCGCGGCGGCGAACGACAGCATGGCGCAGGAAACCAGCAGGCGGCGCAGCGCGCGCCGGCCGCGCGGCGCGCCGGTGCTGCTGCCGGTGCCGGTGCCAGCGGCGCGGATCGTACCGGGAATGCTGAGGTGGATCATTGCGGTCTCTCCGTAGGTTGCGGCGCGGCGCTCACGCCGGCTGTCTATGGAAATCGGGGCAAGAAATGTGCCGCGGCGCGGCTCAACCTGCGCGCCCGAGCCGCGCCGCGGCGCGCGTGATCGCCTGCCGCACGCTGGCATAGCCGGCCCACGGATCGTCGGCCTGCAAGGCCTGCAGCCGCGCGCCCACGTTGGCGACGGTCCATTGCGCCGCGCTCTTTAGCGTATCGAGTTCTTCCCACGAGACCGGGATCGATACGCCGAGCCCCGGGCGCGCGCGTGCAGAAAACGCCGCGACCGTGGTCGCGCCGACACCATTGCGCAGGTAATCGATGAAAATCTTCCCTACGCGGTTGCGCGCCCCGCTCTTGGCGACGAAGCGCTGCGGGATGGTGGCGGCAACATGGCGCACCACGTCCAGGGCGAAATCCTTGACCTCGTCCCAGCCGGCGCGCTGCGTGATCGGCACCACCACGTGCAGCCCCTTGCCGCCGCTGGTCTTCAGGAAGCTGGCCAGGCCAAGCTCGTCGAGCAGTGCCTTCATCAGCGCGGCGGCCTCCTGCATATGGTCCCAGGGCACGCCTTCGCCGGGGTCCAGGTCGAAGATGATGCGGTTGGGCCGGTCGAGGCTGCGCTTGCTGGCGTTCCAGGTGTGGAACTCGACCACGTTGAGCTGGGCCGCGGAGACGAGCCCCTCGGCCGACACGATCTCCAGCAGCGCGGGGTGTCCCGGCCACAGCGACGGGTCCAGGATGTTGATACCGTCGACGCGCAGCGTGTCGCCATGGCGCTGGAAGAACTGTTCGCCGCCGACCCCGGCAGGCGCGCGCACCATCGCGATCGGGCGGCCGCGCAGGTGCGGCAGCATCAGTGGCGCAGCCTGCTCGTAATACCGCACCAGGTCGCCCTTGGTCAGCCCGGAGTCGGTGTCGATCACCCGTTCGGCATGGCTGATCCTGACCTTTCCGCCGAGCGCGGTGGGCTGCCTGCCGTGGGCGCTGGCTTTTGATGCGGTTTCTGTTTCTGCCGCGGTTTCTGTCGCGGATCTTGCCCGGGCTTTGTCGGCGCTCTTCGAAGCGGTCCTGGCTGCGCGCCTTGCGGGTGTCTTCTTCGCTGCCGCTGTCTTCTTCGCCGCTGTTTTCTTCTCCGCCACCTTCGCCGCAGCCTTTGTCCCTGTCTTCGTCCCCTTGCCGGCCGGTGCAGCCGGCTTCTCCACCGAGACCGTGCCCGCCGGCTTGTCGGTGCGCAGCCCGTGGAACACGGCATGGCGCACGCGTCCTTCGCGCGTCCAGCTGCCAAACGACACCTCGGCCACCAGCTTGGGCCGCACCCAGTGCCCCTTCACACCGGCCGGCACAGGAGCGAACGGCGACGTACCGGTGCGCAGCGCGTCAAGTTGCGCGCGCAGTTCGTCGAGCGTACGGGTGTCGAAGCCGGTGCCGACATTGCCGGCGTAGCGCAGCCGGCCGCCGCTGTCATGCACGCCCAGCAGCAGCGAGCCGATGCCGGTGCGGCTGCCCTTGGGATCGGTAAAGCCCGCCACCACGAACTCCTGGCGCAAGGTGCACTTGAGCTTGATCCAGGTGTTGCTGCGCGCGCTGACGTAGCTGGAATCGGCGCGCTTGCCGATCACGCCTTCGAGCTTCATGCGGCAGGCGGCGTCGAGCATCTCGTCGGGCGCGGCCTCGAAGTCCTCGCTGAACTGCAGCCGCGGCGCGGTATTGCCGGCAAAGATATGCCGCAGCAGCGCGCGGCGCTCGACCAGCGGCACCTTGCGCAGGTCATGGCCGGCATAGAAGGGCAGGTCGAACACGAAGTACTGGATCGCCTCGGCGTGCGCGGTATCGAATGCGTTCTGCAAGGCCTGGAAATCGGTCTCGCCATGCTTGCCGAGCACCACGATCTCGCCGTCGAGCCAGCCGTCTGGCAGCCCGAGTGCGCCGACGTCGCGCGCCAGCGCGCGCAGCTTCGCGGTCCAGTCATTGCCCTGGCGCGTGAACAGCCGCACGTCCTTGCCGTCGATGCGCGCCAGCACCCGGTAGCCGTCGAACTTGATCTCGTAGCGCCAGGCCGCTGCGTCAGCAGGAGGCTTGTCGACCAGCGTGGCCAGCTGCGGCGCCAGCGCCAGCGGCAACGCCGCGCGCGGCGCGCCGGTCGGCGGCTTCAGCGCCTTGGCGGAGCCAGCGGCGGCGGCCTTCTTGCCGGCACTGGCCTTCGCCTTCTTCGGCGCCGGGCTGGCGGCCTTGGTGGCACCTTTGGGCTTGCGCGCCGTCCCGCCCAGCACGCTGTCGGGCAGGGCTTCGACCACGTCGAACGCCGAAGCCGGCATCGCGGCGTCGTCGCGTTCCTTGATCAGCAGCCAGGCGTCCTGCGCCTTCTGCCGGCTGCCGCGCATCCGCACCAGCGTCCAGTGGCCATGCAGCTTCTCGCCGCGCAGCTCGAACTTGAGCTTGCCGTCGCGGTAGCCGGCGTCGGCGTCGCCGACCGGCACCCAGGTGCCGCGGTCCCAGACGATCACCGTGCCCGCGCCGTAGTGCCCCGCGGGGATGACGCCCTCGAAGCCGGCGTAGTCCATCGGATGGTCTTCGACGTGGACTGCCATGCGCTTGTCGGCCGGATCCAGGCTCGGGCCCTTGGGCACGGCCCAGCTTTTCAGCGTGCCGCCGAGTTCGAGCCGGAAGTCGTAGTGCAGCTGCCGCGCCGCATGCTTCTGGATCACGAACGACAGCTCGCCGGCGCGCTTGCGCGGCGCTCCACGCGCGCGGGCAGCGGCACCGCTGGGCTCCGGCGTGGCGCCGAAGTCGCGCATGCGGTGGTATTTGTCCAGCGCGGCGCTGGCCGGACTGCGCTTGCGAGCAACCACGCCGGCCTTGCGCGCCGCCGGCGGCGAGCGCTTGCGGGCAGGGGTGCCGCTGCGCGCGGCGGTGCGCTTTGCCGCGGTACG
The DNA here is from genome assembly GCF_003402535.2 of Cupriavidus sp. P-10. NCBI lineage: Bacteria > Pseudomonadati > Pseudomonadota > Betaproteobacteria > Burkholderiales > Burkholderiaceae > Cupriavidus > Cupriavidus sp. P-10. Next base: position 2,749,941 of record NZ_AP025171.1, on the reverse strand, counting down.
GCCGTCGCCGGATTCCTGTCGCGTCGTCTTGGCCATGGCTGTCGCCGGTTGCGGGAAGATGCATCCAGCTTAGGCAGCACATGGCGCGGCCGAAATCGGCGCCCGTCCTACAGCAGGGCAGGATGGCGCCCTGTTCGCCCAGGGCCGGCGGCCGGCATGTGGTTCTTACCGGACGTTGTAAATCTGCCGAACATCCGCCCCGGACCGGGCACGTCCGGGCGCGCGCAGGCCGACGCGTAACCGGCGCGTAACCGGCGTGAAGCCGAAGCAAAGCCGTCGCAAACAGGAACGTAATTTGCGAAGGGCTATTGTTAACGCTAAGTCCGGCGCGGTGCCGGGACTATCCCCGAGGAGGAAGCGGCAGATGAAACCGACCCTGAAGAAAATCGGCTCGCAGGTGATCGTGCTGACCGGCGCTACCAGCGGCGTGGGGTTGATCACCGCGCGCAAGGCCGCGGCGCGCGGTGCGCGGCTGGTGCTGGTCGCGCGCAGCGAGGATTCGCTGCACAAGCTCGCCGAAGAGTTGCGCGAGCAGGGTGCCGAAGTCATCACCATCACCGCCGATGTGGGCCGCCACGAAGACGTCGCGAAGGTCGCGCAGGCCGCGATCGAGCGCTTCGGCAGCTTCGACACGTGGATCAACAACGCCGGCGTGACGATCTTCGGCCGCCACGGCGACGTGCCGCTGGAAGACCAGCGGCGGCTGTTCGACACCAACTACTGGGGCACCGTGCATGGCTCGCTGGCGGCGGCCGCGCACCTGCGCGAATGCGGCGGCACCATCATCAACATGGGCAGCGAGGCCTCCGACGGGCCGCTGCCCCTGCAGAGCGCCTACGCGGCCTCGCAGCACGCGATCAAGGGCTTTACCGATTCGCTGCGGCTGGAACTGGAGCAGGAGCAGGCGCCGGTGAGCGTCACGCTGATCAAGCCCGCCGGCCTGGAAACCCCGCTGGCCATGCATGCCAAGAACTTCCTCGATGTCGAGCCGCGCCTGCCGCCGCCGCTGTACGATCCGGCGCTGGCCGCCGATGCGATCCTGTTCGCCGCCGAGAACCCGCGCCGCGACCTCTTCGTCGGCGGCGCGGCCAAGGCCTTCTCCGCGGCGGCGTATCACACACCGCATACCTTTGACCGCTTCATGCGCCGTTTCATGGGCCGTGCCCAGCAGACGCGCCACCCGGCCGGCCCGCTCGAGGACAACGCGCTGTATGGCAGTGGCAGCGGACTGCAGGAGCGCAGCGGCACGCGCACCGCGCTGCAGTCATGTCCCTATACGACCACGGCCCGGTATCCGATACTGGCCACCGCGCTGGTGGTCGGGGCGTCCGCCGCGGTGGCGGCGATGGTCCAGCTGCGCCGGGGCCGCTAGCCGTCCGGCGCGCCACAGCCAGCGCGCGCGTTGCGTGCGCGTAGTTGGCGTGGGTGCGCGGATCAGGCGTGCGGCATGGCTGCGGTCGCGATCCGTGCCACTAACACCTATCATGGTTCTGCATGCCCGCCACTGGCGGGCATTTAGCCGTGCCATGTGCCGGGCTTGGTGGCATGCCGGGCGTTCGCATCCGCGGTCGTGGACGGCCTGCCATGTTCGTCCACAACCACACAGGGTGTGCCCATGTCGGAGCCGCTAGCGGCGAAAGGTGCCCGCGCGCCACATCTGGCAGATGCGGAAGGAGTGCCCACCGCGCAAGCGGGGCAGCCGACGGCTGAGCAATACCGGCGCCTGCTGGATGCGGTCGAGGACGTGGCGGTGTTCGAAACGGATGCCGACGGCCGCATCGTCGCATGGCCCGAGGCCGCTCGGCGCGTGTTCGGCCACCGCGTGGAAGACATCGCCGGCCACCATTTTTCCTGCCTGCATCGCGCCGACGACGTCGCTGCCGGGCTGCCGCAGCAATGGCAGCAGGCCGCCGCGCGGGCCGGCAGCGCGCGCGACCGGGGCTGGCGCGTGCGGCGGGACGGCAGCCAGCTGCAGGCCGCCTGTGTCATGCATGCGATCGCCGGCGGCTTCGTGGTGGCGTGCCGCGATACCACCGTCCAGGATGCCGCGGCCGATCACGTGCGGCTGGCCGAGTCGCGCCTCCAACTGCTGGCCGACAACCTGCCCGGCACCGCGGTCTGCGAGCTGGAACTGGATGGCACCATCCGCAGCTGGAACGTCGGCGCGCAGGCCGTGACGGGATATGCGGAGGCTGACGCGATCGGCAAGCCGCTGGCGCTGCTGTACACCGGCCCGGATGCAGCCGCCGGGCGCGACCGTCTTGCGCTGGAAGCCGCGCGCGCCTGCGGCCAGTGGGCCGGCGACGAGCGCCTGGCACGCCAGGATGGCACGATCGTGCGCTGCCAGACCCGCATGGTGCTGGTGCGCGATGCCGCGGCCTGCCCGGTCGGACTGATCTGGACCGCGCGCGATATCAGCGACGCACTGCGCCTGGAGCTGCTCGAATCCGGCAACCGGCGCCTGCAATCGTTCCTTGCCATCCTCGGGCACGAACTGCGCAACCCGCTGGCTCCGGTGCGCAACGCGGTCGAAGTAATCGCGCTGACGCCGGATGCCGATACCCGCATCCGCCATTGCGCCGCGATCATCGACCGGCAGCTGCGCCAGCTCGAACGTCTGGTCAACGACCTGCTCGATGTCGGCCGGGTGACCGCGGGCAAGTTGAAGATGGAACTGACGCCGACCGCGTACAACGACGTGGTCAGCACCAGCCTGGAAGCGATCCGGCCGGTGCTCGAAGCCGCTGGCCAGCAACTGGTGGCGGAGCTGCCCGCAGCCTCGCCCCACGTGCGCGCCGACGCCAACCGGCTGGGACAGGTGCTGCTGAACCTGCTCAGCAACGCCACCAAGTACACCCCGCGCGGCGGCACCGTCAGCGTGCGGGTCCAGGTCGAGCCTGCGCGCGTGGTGACAACCGTCTCCGATACCGGACGCGGCCTGCAGCCCGCGGCGCTGGACCGGATCTTCAACCTGTTCTCGCAGGAAGCCGAGAGCAGCCGCAGCGGGCTCGGCGTCGGGCTGGCGCTGGCCAAGGCCGTGGTCGAAGCGCACGGCGGCGCGGTCCAGGCCGACAGCGCCGGGCCCGGCAAGGGCAGCACCTTCACCGTGATCCTGCCGCGCTCCGGCGCGCCGCGCCGCGAAGCCGCCGCGCCAGCGCAGGGAACGGCGCCACGGCGGCGCGTACTGGTGGTCGACGACAATGCCGATTCCGCCGACAGCATGGCCGAACTGCTGAGCATGCTCGGCCACGATGCGCGCGCGGCCCATGGCGGCCACCAGGCGCTGGCGCTGGCGGTCAGCTTCCGCCCCGACTGCGTGCTGCTCGATCTGGAGATGCCCGACATGTCGGGCTATGAGGTCCTGCAGGCGTTGCGCCAGACGTGCGGCGCGGACGTACGCTTCCTGGCGCTGACCGGGCGCGGTACCCCGGAAGACCAGCGGCGCAGCAAGCTGGCCGGTTTCCACGCGCACCTGACCAAGCCGCTGGCGATCGATGCACTGTCGCGCGCGCTGGCCGATCCGCCCGCCGGTCGCACGGCGCCGTCCTGAACCGGCTGTCCTAAAGCGAGCGGTACGCGTCCAGGCGGTTGTACAGCGTCTTCAGGCTGATGCCGAGGGCGCGCGCCGCCTGGCGCTTGTCGCCGTCGAAGCGCGCCAGCGTGGCCATGATGATCTCGCGCTGGGTATCGGCCAGCGTGGTGCCCACGCGCACGTTGACCACGCCATCCACGGTGGTGGGCCGCGGCGGCTGCGTGGCGAGGTTGGGATTGCCGATCTCGACCATCTTGTCGGCGAGGATAAAGGCGCGGTAGACCGCGTTCTTCAGCTCGCGCACGTTGCCCGGCCAGTCATAGCGCACCAGCCGCTCCAGCGAAGCCGCCGAGAAGGCCTTGTCGGCGTGTTCCATCGCGTTGTATTCGGCGAGGAAATGCCGGGCCAGCGGCACGATATCGTCCGGGCGCTCGCGCAGTGGCGGGATATGCAGGGGGAACACGGCCAGCCGGTACAGCAGGTCTTCGCGCAACTGGCCCGTGCGCACGGCGTCGACCGGGTCGCGGTTGGTGGCGGCCAGGATGCGCACATCGGTGACGATCAGCGTATCCCCGCCGACGCGGTGGAAGGTGCGGCTTTCCAGAACCCGCAACAATTTGATCTGCATCTCCAGCGGCATTTCGGTGACTTCGTCAAGGAACAGGGTGCCGCCCTGCGCCTGCTCGAAGTACCCCGCCTTCTGCTCGATCGCGCCGGTAAATCCGCCTTTCTCGTGCCCGAACAGCTCCGACTCGATCAGCGTCGGCTGGATCGCGCCGCAGTTGACGGCGATGAAGGGGCCGTTGCGCCGCGCGCTGCGCTCATGCACGGCGCGGGCCACCACCTCCTTGCCCGAGCCGCTTTCCCCCACCGCAAGCATGGTGACATCGGTGGGCGCCACCCGCTCCACCTGCGCCATCAAACGCTGCATGACCGGCGCGGTACTTTCCCACAGCAGCGAGACCTGCGAGGGTACGGCGCGGCGCGGCGCACCTTCTCCGGCCGCTGGGGAAAGCGTGCCCTGGCGAGTGGAGGCGGGGACGGCGCTGGCGCGCCGCGGAGGTGTGGTGGTCACTGGCACGGTCGAAGGCAGGGCTGGGCGAGCTTCACGTGTGGAAAGGGGGGAAGGTGGGAAGTTCCTATGCTAGCCTTTGCCACAGGGCCTTGCCATAGCCGCGCGGTCCTGCGCGGAAAGTTCCGACAGCTGTGTCAGACAGACACCGGCAACCACCACGTCAGGCCCCGCTTAGACTTGCATTACGCAGTGGACTGGCAGTACGCAGTCGGAACCGTGCCGCCCCTGTCCTGAACTGCCTGGCATTGGCTGCCTTGCCGCGCTTCGCATGGCGCGCAGCGGCGGCTGCGGTACCTGGTGCCGGACGGGGAATCAGACAGGTGTTTTTGCTGGTTTCGCAGAAGTTTCCATTAAGTCTCACTGACGGATCGTATGCCCCACATCCTGATTGTCGATGACGATGAAAACGCATGTGCCGCGCTGGCGGAAATCGTCGCCATGGAAGGTTTCACCTCCGCCACCGCCGGCAGCCTGCGCGAAGCCCGCCTGCAGTTTGGCTGGCACATGCCGGACGCAATCGTCGCTGACCTGCGCCTGCCTGACGGCAACGGCATGGAGCTGTTCGACGAGGTTGGCGCTTCCGGCGTCGAAGTGATCCTGACCACCGGTTATGCCAGCGTTGAAAGCGCGGTCGACGCGCTGCGCGCCGGTGCTACCGATTACCTGGTCAAGCCGATCAACGTGGCACGGCTGCAGACCGTGCTCAAGCGCCTGGCCACCACCGGCGAACTGCGCGCAGAAATCCATTCGCTGCGCGGCGAACTGCGCCGCTACGGGCGCTTCGGCCGGCTGATGGGCAGTTCGGAGGTGATGCAGTCGGTCTATGACCAGCTCGCGCGCGTTGCGCCCACCGAAGCAACGGTGCTGCTGATCGGCGAGAGCGGCACGGGCAAGGAACTGGCCGCGCAGACCGTGCATGAGCTGTCGTCGCGGCGCCGCCAGCCTTTCCTCGCGGTCAATTGCGGCGCGATCTCGCCCACGCTGATCGAGAGCGAGATGTTTGGCCATGAACGCGGCAGCTTTACCGGCGCCGACCGCCAGCACAAGGGCTATTTCGAGCGCGCCGACGGCGGCACGCTGTTCCTGGACGAAATCACCGAGATGCCGGCCGAACTGCAGGTCAAGCTGCTGCGCGTGCTGGAGACCGGCACCTTCATGCGCGTGGGCACCAACCGCGAATGCCATGCCGACGTGCGCGTGCTGGCCGCCACCAACCGCAACCCGGAAGAGGCCGTGGCCGACGGCAAGCTGCGCGCCGACCTGTTCCACCGCCTGAACGTGTTCCCGGTGGAGCTGCCGCCGTTGCGCGCGCGCGGCGACGACGTGATCCAGATCGCCAACCTGATGCTGGACCAGCTCAATGGCGAGCAGGGCACGCAGCGGCGCTTCGCGCCCAACGTGCTCGACAGCCTGCGCCTGCATGCCTGGCCGGGCAATGTGCGCGAACTGCGCAATTTCGTGCAGCGCGCCTTTATCATGGCCGACGAGGATCTCATCACCGAAGTGCAGGTGCCGTTGCAGGTGGCGGCCACGCAGGCCCCGGGCGCGGCGGTGGTGTCGGTGCCGGTGGGCATGTCGCTGGCCGATGCCGACCGCCAGCTGATCTTCGCCACGCTGGAGCAGTGCGCCGGCGTCAAGAAGCATGCTGCCGAGATCCTCGGCATCAGCTTGAAGACTTTGTACAACCGGCTGGAAGATTATGCCGCCCGCGGGGAGCTGCCCGAGTGGCTGCGCGCCTCGCGCAATGACACGGGATCCTCCGCGACCGGTTGACTGGCCTCGGACGACATGCGGGCTGGCCTCCCCAGCGCTGCGCGCAGCACGTTTCTTGCTTCCACGTCCAGCAGCCAACCTGGCACACCAGACCCCATCCGACCATGACGCAACCGCAGCCACCGGACAACAAGCGGGACGCTCCTGACGACCTTTCCACCGATGCAGCGGCAGCCGCGGTGCGCGCGGTGCAGGAAGTCAGCACGCTGATCGAGCAGTCGGCCCATGACCTGCGTTCATCGCTCAATGCCATCCAGAGCTGGGCCTACGTGCTGGACCGCGCCTTCGATGCGGCGCCGGCCCCGGCGCAGCGCGCGCTCGACGGCATCCGCGCCGGCACCCAGCAGCAGCTGGCGCTGATCGAGGAAATGGAGGAATCGGTGCGCCTGCTGGCCGACGAGCACGTGCCGAGCTGGCAGCACGTCGACCTGCTCGATGCAGCCGCGCAGGCCATTACCGACCGCCGCCCGGCCGCCGAGGCGCGTGGGGTGCTGCTGGCCCCCGTCACCACCGACGGCGCCGGCGATGGCGCGTATGGCATCGACGGCGATGCAACCCGCCTGATCCCGTTGCTGCGGCACCTGCTGGTGCACTGCATCTGGCGCGCGCCGGCGGGGGGCTCGGTGGCGATGCATCTGGTCGGCGAGCCCGCCCACGTGAAGCTGCGCATCACCGAGAGCCCACCGCTGGACCAGCAGCGCAGCGCCAGCCGGCTGGCGGCGCTGACCGACTTCTTCGGCCGCAGGCCCGCTGGCGACGGCGCCATGCCGCCGCGGCAGAGCACCGCGCTGCTGCTCACGCGGCGCATGGTCGAGATGCATGGCGCCCTGCTCAGCGCCGAAAGCGAGGGCTGCGAAGCCGACAAGCTCAGCGTCTGCATCGCCGTCAGGTTCCCGCGCCAGCCCGCCATGGCGTGACGGGGCGCGCCCCGTCCCCCGACCCGTCTCCCGCCCCGTCCCCCTTTCCGCCTCTGCCGCGCGTTGCGCGCATCTTCCATCCTTTGCCTGACGATGTAGTTTTTACCGGCATGTAAGGCGCTGTGCGCCCCGGTCGGGCGCCAGTCTTGGGGGCAGTTGTGCGCCGGTGGCGGGCCCGGCGCGGCGTTTGGCCGGCACGCGGCGCGTCGCGCAGTCTGGCCCGGCCTTTGCATGGGTCAGTCACTCAACCAAGGAGGGAACAACCATGCCTAACGCCAGCCGCAAGTCCGACAAGGCCGCGCAGGTTGCCCGCAAGCCGTCCGGCGCGAAATCCTCGGCATCCACCGCAAAATCCATGGCCAAGCCGGGCGCGCGAGCGGCCGCCAAGCCCGCTGCCAAGCCAGCCACCAAGCCCGCCGCGAAGCCTGCCGCCAAGAGCGCCGCAAAGCCAGCGGCAAAGCCGGCAGCGAAGCCCGCCGCCAAGGCGGCGAAGCCAGCTGCAAAGTCAGCCGCGAAGACCGTGGCCCGCCCTGCAGCCAAGGCCGCCTCCAAGGCTGACAAGCCGCAGGCCATGCGTGCCAGCGCCGCCGCCGGCAAGCCCGGCAAGCCCGGCAAGTCCGGCAAGTCCGGCACCGCGTCCCGTCCCGGCGGAGCCAGGTCCGGCATGGGCACGGACAAGCCCCAGCGCGGCAAGGAGGCCAGGACCTACCAGGCCGCCGTCGACGACTCGTTGGAGATGACGTTCCCGGCCAGCGATCCGATCTCGCCGAGCGCCGCCATGCATGCCGAAAAGAAGATGCAGACCGCGCGTGACGATGTCGACTGGAAGCTCAAGCGCGGCAGCGAGCAGCAGCCCGTGGGGGCCAAGCCGGCAGGCCAGCGCAAGGGCAGCGCGCGCGGCCGCTAGTGTGGCCGCTTGTGTGGCGGCTAGTGTGGCCGCAGTAATCGCCGTGCCCGCAGCGTGGGCGCAGCCGATGCGCGATTCCGATCAACAAGAAATGGAGCCAGCATGACTGCTATCGTCGCAGGTCGATTCGACAGCTTCAGTACCGCAGAATCCGTTGCCAGCCATCTCAAGGCACGCGGTTTCGCGGACCAGGACCTCAGCCTGTTCTACGTCAATCCGCCGGGGCAGCACGCGGCGTATGCGTTGGGTGGAGACCATGCCGCCGATGCCGGTGCGCGCAAGTCTGGCGTTGGTGCCATTGCCGGCGTGGTGATCGGCGCCGCGGTGGGTGCTGCCGTGGGCGCCATGCTGGTCTCGGCGCTGTCCGCCGTGCCGCCGCTGTCGATCCTGGTGCTGGTGTTTGCCGTGGGCCTGGGCGCGTATCTCGGTTCGCTCGCGGGCGCGCTGGCGCTGGCGCGCGATGCGCGGAGCAATCCGGTGACCGGACAGCCGCCGGTGCGCAACGCCGGCGTGCTGCTGGCCGCGCACGTTCCCAGCGGCGACACCGCCGCGGTCGCGGACCTGCTGCGCCAGGGCGGCGCGCAGGATGTGGAGCGTGCCGACGGGCAATGGCTCGACGGCCGCTGGGTGGATTTCGACCCGCTGGTGCCGCCGGTGCCGGCCGATGTGCGCCGCCAGGGCCAGGACAGCCGGCCCCGGACAGAATGACTTTTTGCAGCGACTTGTTGCAGCCAACCCCCAACGGAGGTGTCCATGACCCAAGTCCAACCTGAATCCCCTGGCGAGCAGCCGCGCGGCGCATCGATCGTCGGCGGCATCGACCGCAATTCCCCCGGGCCCGGCCCGTTCGTGATGGCCGCCGATACGCTCGAGGGCAACAAGGTGGTTGACCCCGCGGGCGACGACATCGGCACCATCGACCACATCATGATCGATGTCCTGGGCGGGCGCGTCGCGTATGCGGTGATGGCGATGGGCGGCTTCCTCGGCATTGGCGAGAAGCTGTTTGCGCTGCCATGGTCCGCGCTGACGCTGGACACGCGCCGCAAGTGCTTCGTGCTCGGCGTCGAGAAAGACCGGCTCAAGGCCGCGCCCGGGTTTGACAAGGACCACTGGCCAAGCATGGCCGATTCGCAGTGGGCCACCAGCATCCACCAGTACTACGGCATTTCGCCTTACTGGGAAGCGGACCGCTACGATCCGTGGGGCTGACCCGGGAGAAAGCGGTGTGCCACTGAGCGAGGAACGAGGCGCCGGATTCCATCCGGCGCCTCTTTTTTCGGGAGTCAGACCGTGTGGCGTCAGACCTTGTGGTTGATCTGCCCGGATGGGCGCTGCGATGGGTCGGCTTGCATGCCGCTGTCCTCCGGCTGGGCCGGCGTCCCGGGCCGCGGTTCGTGGCGCAACGACAGCGCGTTGTGTACGCCCAGCACGCCGGCGCTGACCGCCGCGGCCTTCTCGATGCGCTGCGCGGCGTCGACATCCTCCACGCAGCCCCGCACGGTGACCCGGCGATCCGCGACGTCGAGCGTCACGCCGTCGGGAAAGCGGCCGTCGAACGCCGCGGCGATCTCGGCGCGCACCGCCACGCGCAGCGCTTCGTCGTCGGCGGATGGGGAAGGGGAAGGGGCATTCTGGTTCATCTCGGCTCCTCGACAGAAAGCCATGTCCGGCGCAAGAAGCATTCCCGCGCGACCGACCGCCGGCGTTGCGCGCCGCGCGATGCAGAAACGCCAGCCTTATGCCACGGCATGCCAGGCAAGTGCTGCGCGCGTTGTAGGACTGCGCCCGCTGCACATCGGCCCCATGCACTCCATACAATGAAATCAGCATGCCGCCGCGCCGGCGCACAGGCAACAGCGCGAACGAGCAAGCGCGATCGAGGAGCGCAACGATGAGCAAGTCCAGCCCAATCCTGCCTGGCGTCGGTCATCGGCCAACGTCCGGCACGCATGCCAGCGTATTGCACGCGTTTGACCGGTTCGCGGGCGCCGCCACGCGCCATGCCGGCTCTCCTACTGCGTTCGTGCTCGCGGTGGGCGTGGTGGCCGCCTGGGCCATCACCGGCCCCATGTTCGGTTTCTCCGAGACGTGGCAACTGGTCATCAATACCGGCACCACCATCGTCACCTTCCTGATGGTGTTCCTGATCCAGCAGAGCCAGAACAAGGATGCGGTGGCGGTCCACCTCAAGCTCAACGAACTGCTGGCCTCGCACCGGGAAGCCAGCAACATGCTGGTCTCGATCGAGGACCTCGACGAGGAAGAGCTGCGGCAGCTGGTGACTTTCTACCGCCACCTGGCCGAGCTGGCCGACAAGGAAGATGGCGTCAAGATGAGCCATTCACTGGACGAGGCGCGCGAGAACCACGCGGCCAAGCAGCACGCCCGCGCCTCGCGGCAGATCCGCCCCGAGGACGGTGGCAGCGGCGCCGATGCGCATGCCACCGCCGAGGCCAGTCCATAACCCGCAGCACCGGACCGCGGTACGCATGCTCATGCTGCATGCCTGCCGCACGCCGTGAACCCGTCGCGCCAACCACGTTATCGAGCAAGGAGCCTCCCGTGTCCGATCCGAACAAGGCAAGCAAGCGCAAGCAGATGGGACCGGCCGCCGCTGCGTCCCGCGCGGTCATGGTGTACGGCTGCGATTCACTCGGGCAGCCCGACAGCCACCTTGGCACCACCATGGCCAATATCGCGCGCAAGGTGGCAGAGATCGTGGGGATCGGCTACGCGGGTGCCTACGATGAAGCCGCGTCCGACCGGCCGCGTCCCTACCTCGTGCCCGCGCAGACGCTGATCGGGCAGGAGCTTGCCACGCGCATCGGCGTGCATGGGGAGGGTGACCTGTTCGGCGGCGTGGTGCCTTACGCGTTCGTCGCCACCAAGGCGATCACGCATGGGCTGGTCGAGCCCGGCGCCGCCGCTCCCGAAGGCTGGAGCGAAGCCTTCGTGCAGCGCGTGGTCGGCGCGACCCTGCCGGGCTTCACTGCGTTCACCATGGCCGATGCGCGCACGGCCGGAAAGCGCCTGCTGGCACTGGGTCCGGTCCGGCTGAAGGAGCCATGCGGCATCGGCGGGCTGGGCCAGTGCGTGGTCGACAGCGAGCGCGCGCTCGACGAAGCGCTGGCCGCCATGCCCGATGCAGTGGTGGAAGCCCACGGCATCGTGGTGGAGCGTGACCTGGACGCGCCGCAGACCTATAGCGTCGGCCAGGTGGAACTGGCGGGACTGCGCGCCAGCTATTGCGGCACGCAGGGGCTGACGGAGAACAACCGTGGCCAGCAGGTCTACGGCGGTTCGACGCTGACGGTGGTGCGCGGCGGCTTCGACGCGCTGCTGCAGCAGCCGTTCGACGCGCGCACGCTGGCCGCGGTGCGCGCGGCGATGGTGTACCACGACGCCGCGCTGGGCTGCTATGGCGGCATGATGCTGACGCGCTGCAACTACGACGTGGCCTTTGGCCCGGCCGCGGGCCCCGACGCCGACCGCGAGCAGATCCTTGGCGGCGTGCTCGAGCAGTCATGGCGCGTAGGCGGCGCCACGGGTGCCGAGCTGGCGGCGCTGGCGGCGCTGCAGGACGATCCGGACCGAAACCAGGTGGTGGCGTCCACGCGCGAGGTGTACGGCGCCAACGTGCCGGTGCCCGCCGACGCCGTGATCTATTTCCAGGGAGAGGACCGCCACGTCGGTCCCCTCACCAAGTACGCAAGGCTGGAGCCCGATTCCCATGGCAACCCATGAAGAACTGCTGCAGATTCAGAGCGAGGGCGGCACCATTGCCGGCACCCTGATCAGTCCCGAGACCAGATTGCCCGGCGTGCTGTTTGTGCACGGCTGGGGCGGCAGCCAGCAGCAATACCTGGCGCGCGCGCGCAAGGTCGCGGGCCTGGGCTGCGTCTGCCTGACCTTCGACCTGACCGGCCACGCCGGCACCAAGTCGCAATACGAGACCGTCACCCGCATGCGCAACCTGGCCGACGTAGTCGCCGCGTATGACACGCTGGTACGGCAGCCGGAAGTCGACCGCAACGCCATCGCGGTGGTAGGCAGCAGCTACGGCGGCTACCTCGCGGCGCTGCTGAGCACGATGCGCCCGGTGCGGTGGATGGGGTTCCGCGCGCCGGCGCTGTACATGGATTCCGGCTGGGAGCTGCCCAAGCGCCAGCTGCACCGCGAACAGGACCTGGTGGCGTACCGGCGCAGCGTGGTCCCGCCGGAAGACAACCGCGCCGTGCGCGCCTGCGCGGAATTCAACGGCGATGTGCTGGTGATCGAGTCCGAGCACGACCAGGTGGTGCCGCACGCCGCGGTGATGAGTTATGTCGACGCATGCGTGCATGCCAACTCGATGACCTACCGCGTGATCAAGGGCGCCGACCACGGGCTGACCGATGAGGAATGCCAGCGTGCCTACAGCAGCCTGCTGGTCAACTGGCTGCGCGAGATGATCACCCTGGCGCGTGCCGGCCCGGTCAGTGCGGACAGTGCCTTGCAGCCCAAGCCGCGGCGCACGGCGCCGGAGCCCGACGATGATGCCGTCGGCATGGGTGAAGGGGTGCCGTCGCCAGCAACGGCCTACGGTTCCGCCGGCGCACCGCCGCCTGGCGCCGAGTAGTGCAGAGCGGCGCCGCCGCGAGGACGCAGCCCGCATGGACAGCACCCTGCCCTCCACCGACCCCGCCGCGGCGCTGGACGCCGTGCTGCGCGAGGCCGGCCTGCGCTACGTCGAGGACGGCAGTTCCGGCATCACGCGGCGCCGCCAGGGCACCGGCTTCAGCTATATCAGGCCAGATGGCGAACGCGTGCGCGACCAGGCCACGCTGGCGCGCATTGCCGCGCTGGCCATTCCGCCGGCGTACGAGGCGGTGTGGATCTGCGCGGACGCGCGCGGTCACCTGCAGGCCACGGGGCGCGACGCGCGCGGACGCAAGCAGTACGTCTACCACCCCGAATGGGCGGCACTGCGCGATTCAGACAAGTACGGACGCCTGCCGGCCTTCGGCGCGGTGCTGCCACGGCTGCGTGCCCGCGCCGCGCGCGACCTGGGCCGCAACGGCATGCCGCGCGAGAAAGTGGTGGCCGCGGTGGTGGTGCTGCTCGATGCCACGCTGGTGCGCGTGGGCTCGCCGCGCTACGCGCAGCAGAACCGTACCTACGGCCTGACCACGCTGCGGCGCCGGCACGTGACCGTGCGCGGCAGCCGGCTGCGCTTCCAGTTCACCGGCAAGAGCGGCATTACCCATGATGTGTCGGTCAACGACCCGCGCCTGGCGCGGGTCGTGCGCAACTGCGCCGACCTGCCCGGCCAGCGGCTGTTCAAGTATCGCGACAGCGACGGCGAGATCCGCGAGATCGGCTCGGCCGACGTGAATGCCTACCTGAAGGAGGCCACGGGCGGCGAATTTACCGCGAAGGATTTCCGCACCTGGGCCGGCAGCGTGCATGCGCTGGCGATCCTGCGCAAACTGCCGGAAGCCGCCAGCGAAACCGCGCGCAAGAAGGCCGTGGCCGACGCCATCCGCGAGGTGGCGCACCAGCTGCGCAACACCATGGCGGTGTGCCGCAAATGCTATGTGCATCCGGGCGTCATTGACGCTTACCTGTGCGGCGAGCTGGAAGTTGGCGGGCGCGCGCCATCGGTGACCCGGCTGCGCGCGGACGAGGCCCGCCTGCTGCGGCTGCTGAGCGTGGCAGGGCGCGGCGATTAAAGGTCAACCAACGGGCCAACCGGCGGCCAACCGACCACCAACCGACGCCCGCGTCAGCACGGCAGGGGGCCGAGATAGCCGGGCAGCTCGCGTGCCCCCGTAGCATGCGCCAGGCGGAAGGCCTGCGCCAGCGCTATGGCAAAGTGATGCGCCGTGTCGAACGGACCCGGCACGTTGCGGCGGAAATAGTCGGCCCAGCGGAAATCCGGATAGGCGGTCTTGACCTTGCGATAACCGCCGGCGATTTGCACGAACGCCTCCAGGCTGCGGTAGGGATCGTCGCGCATGTCGTGGATGGCCTCGGGCAGTTCGGTCAGCGGCCGGCGGCGGCCGTGCTCGTCATACGGGTGGACCAGGTGGTTGGCGACCATGTGGCGCCAGAACGCGGGCGGATCGAGGTCGCTGATATCGGCTTGGACGAGCCCAGGCACGTGGGTCAGGCCGAGGTCGTGCCAGGCGCGCACCCAGTGGTGGTGGTCGACCACGTAGAGGCCTTGTTCCGGCCCGATCACCAGGTGGACGCGGTGCTTGTCGAGGAAGGCGGCGCGCGCCTCGGGCGGCACGCGGCGGGTCACGTGGACCTTTTGCGCGACGTGGTAGCCGCCGACGGTGATCTGGGTCGGGCGGAGCGCGTCCAGGGGCACCATCAGCTTGCTGCCGGGACGAAGTTTGCGGGGGTGGCGTGGCATGTTGGGGGCGGCGCGGCGCGTGGCCGCGCCGCGCAGGTTGTCTACAGCTCAGCTCTTGTTCAGCGTGCGCTCCGGCGAGATGCCGGCGCTGCCCGCTGTGCCGCTGCCAGTGTCCTCCCCACCGACCTCCGAGCCGGCGGCCCAGGCGGAGCCCCGGCCGCCTTGCGTTCCCATACGCAGCCGGTTGTCGACTTCGGTCACGCCGAACACGGCGTCAGCGATTTCCTCGATCACATACTTCTCCCGGCGCTCGCGCACCGTGCCATCCAGCGTGACCACGCCGTTGGCGACTTCCACGCTGACCTCGCCGACATCGATGTACGGGTTCATGGCGAGGCGTTCGCACACGTCTTCCCGCACGCGCTCGTCGGAGCGGCGATAGCCCTTGGGTCCGGTCACACGCCGGCCGGCGTGCTGTCCCTGCGTAGCCGCCTGCTGGCCGAAGGCCCGGCTGCGGCGATAGCCGGGATCGTCCGGATAGACCCGCTGCCCGCCGCTGAACGACTGGCCACCGCGGCCGGAATCGCCGTAGTAGCCACTGCCATAGGTCGGTTCGCCGCCACGCTGGCTGCGGTCGCGCTCCATGCCTTCGCGCCAGTGCATGGCACGGCCGCCCCGTTCGCCCCGTTCGCCCCGTTCGCCCCGTTCGCCCCGTTCGCCGCTGTCACGTTCGTCGCGCTCGCCGCCCCGGCCGCGCGGCCCGAAGCGGTCTTCATCGCGATAACCATAGCCCGATACGCGCTCCTGGCTGCGATAGCCGCTGTCCTGCGCCGACGGACTGTAGCCGCCATAGCCGCTGCTGTAAGGGTGGCCGGTGCCGCCCGCATCGGAGGCGCCATAGCCCGGCTGGCCCCAGCCGCCGCGGGTCTGGCCCGCGGGCGTGTCCTGCTGGTACCAGGGTCCGCCGTGGCGCGAGGATTCGCCGCCGCGGCCTTCGTTGCCGTAAGACTCGCTGCCATAGCGGCCCTGGCCCTCGCCACGCCACTCGCTGCGTCCCTCCCTGCGGCCTTCATTGCGACCTTCATTGCGCTGCTCGCCGCGCCAGTCTTCACCCCATTCCCGGCCCCAGTCTTCGGAGCCGCTGCCCCGGTTCTCGTCGCGCATGCCCGATGGCTGGCCGCCCTCGCGGCGCTGGCCCTGATTGCCCCCGCGGCTGCCGCGGTCGTTGCGGAAGTTGAACATTGCTTGCCTCCTGGCTGAATGGTCCGGCTGGGCTGTGCCTGCGCAGAGGCTGGCTGCGGCGCCGCCGGGCCGTTTGAAGTGCGGTGTTTCCTCCGGGAAAACCGCAAAATGAACCCGCAATAAACAACCAACAACCCGCAAAATCCGTGCCCCTTCGCTACCACGCCGGCTAGGCGCCGCGCGTGCCGCAGTGCTGTAAGGATTGCCGGGCGATGTAAGGGTTACGGGCGCCTGCCACGTCACCGCCGTGGGCGTGTTCGAAGCGCTGCGCCAAAGTGCCGAGTGGGTGCGGAGTACATCCCAGCGGCATGGAACTTGCGCGGCACGCGCATGGGCCCGCGTGTCCGCCACAGACAGGAGTCAGCCATGTCCACACCGAAGAGCGTCCCACCCCAGCACCAGGATCGCCAGCCGGGACTGGAAGCGCCCATGCGGCCGCAGCCGGACAGCGGCGCGGACGACTACGTCGGCAGCGGCCGCCTGCAAGGGCGCGTGGCGCTGGTCACGGGTGGCGACAGCGGTATCGGCCGCGCCATTGCCGTGGCCTTCGCGCGCGAAGGCGCCGACGTTGCCATCTCCTATCTCGACGAGCATGCCGATGCTCGCGAAACGGTCGAACTGGTTGAAGCCTCCGGGCGCAAGTGCCTCGCGATCGCAGGCGACCTTGCCGACTGCAGCCATGCCGAAGGGGTCGCGCGCCAGACGCTGCAGCAGTACGGCAAGCTCGATATCCTGGTCAACAACGCCGCCGAGCAGCATCCCAAGGAATCGCTGGAAGAGGTCGACGAAGGCCAGGTCGAGGCCACCTTCCGCACCAACGTCTTCGCCATGTTCCACCTGACGCGCGCGGTACTGCCGCACCTGAAGGCGGGCGCGTCGATCCTGAACACCACCTCGGTGACCGCGTATCGCGGCAGCAAGCACCTGCTCGACTACTCGGCGACCAAGGGCGCGATCGTGTCGTTCACGCGTTCGCTCGCGTTGCAGGTGGTCGAACGCGGCATCCGCGTCAATGGCGTCGCGCCGGGCCCGATCTGGACCCCGCTGATCCCGTCCACCTTCACTGCCGAAGAAGTCGCCGAGTTCGGGAAGAAGACGCCGATGGGCAGGCCGGGACAGCCGTTCGAAGTGGCGGCCGGCTATGTGTTCCTGGCCTCGGATGCGGCGAGCTATATCACGGGGCAGATCCTGCACATCAACGGTGGCGAGGTCGTCAACGGCTGAGCCGGCGCCGGTGCCGAGCGGGCCGTGCATGTAGTTCGGGAGCCGTGCTTGCAAAAATTGCACGTGCCACCCACCACCACGGCCGCCGCCGTGCAGATCCGGCGCGGGCGTGGCTCTTGCGAGCGGCTCGGGGACGTACCGCACCCTTTCATACCGCACCCTTTCATACCGCATCCATTCATCGAAACCAGGGAGCCACCATGTCACCGATCGTAGCGGGTCGCTTCGACTCCATCGCCACCGCCGAAGACGCGGCGCGGACCTTGTTCGCGCGCGGATTCTCGGTATGGGACGTTTCCATCATGTCGGTGCGCCGGCCCGACGAGGCCAGGGCAGCGGCGCAATCCGACGAGAACGCCGGCGAGGTGATGCTGGCCGCCTGCGTTGGCAATGGCCTGTCCTCGGTCGTGGTCGACGTGCTGCGCGAAGCCGGCGCCGGCCACCTGGAGCGCGCGCAGGGCTGCTGGGAATGCGGCCAGTGGACCGACTTCGACCCCAACGCGCACGGCGAGCCGGTGCAGGACGGGGAAGGAGAATTCTGGCCGCGGCCGCTGGCACGGGAATCGGTGGCCGAGCAGTCCACCGGCAACGAAGACCCGGGCAGCGAGCTCGAGCATTTCGTTGACCAGAAGCGTGCGGAACACAACTGAACGGCGCGACCGCGCCAGCCCCCGGAACGGCAAGGATATTGCCGAGCTGGCGCGGCTGCGCCCCACGCAACTGACGCTGGGCTATACCCACGTCAGCCACAAGAAGGAAGTCACGCGGCGCCACGCGGACCGCAATGACCTCGCGCAGCTGCGTCGTTTCATGCGCAGCCACCGCATCAAGACCGTGGTGGGTCCCGGTGGCGCTCTCTATATCGTCGATCACCATCACTGGGCCCGCGCCTGGCTTGAACTGGGATACCAGTGGGCGCCGGTGCGCATCCTGCGCGACCTGAGCAAACTGGCACCGTCGGCCTTCTGGAAGCGCATGGGCCAGCTCGGCCATGTCCACCCGTACGACGAACACGGCAAGCTCCGGGGCCGCAGGGCGCTGCCGCCCACCGTGATGGGCATGCGCGACGACCCATACCGCAGCCTTGCGGCGTTCGCGCGCGAGGCCGGTGCCTACCGCAAGCCGGGCAGCGCCTATGGGGATTTTCGCTGGGCCGGCTTCCTGCGCGATCGGGTGGTACAGGATGTCCACAGCATCGCGGGCTTTGGCCTGGCGCTGTCGGAATCCATCAAGCTGGCGCGCAGCAGCAAGGCCAGGCGGCTGCCTGGCTATTGCGGCGGGCCACAGAACGGCGAGGCGGGGAAGAGCTGAAAAGGGAAGAACCGAAGCGGCGCGGCAGCATGCACGACGCCGGTGGCGCGTCGTCCCCGCGTCGGGAGCGACGGGATACAGGAACGCGCCAGCGCTCTGACTTTTTCCTTGGGCAATCTCTATTTGTGCTTGGGCAGCTTCTTTGTCTTGGTCGAGGCCATCTTGTCGAGTTCCTTTTCGCTCATCGACTTGTACATCGAGCGCGAAGCACCCTTCAGCGATCCGGCCTTGGTGTCCCCGCGCTTGGCGGAGAGCGCCGCTCCGGCGGCCTGCTGTTGTGCCTTCGATTTGGCTGGCATGTCAGTCTCCTTGGGGTGGGGTGATAGACAAACACAATGCGGACGACGCGGCATCGGCCCCGGCGTGAGCGGCAACGCCGCAGCGATGCCGCTCACGCCGGGGCCTGCCAGCCGCCGTCGCCCGCTGGACGGCCGGAACGCTATATCCGGCCGAGAACCACGAGCAGCAGCACGATCAGGACGATCAGGCCCAGGCCGCCGCTTGGCCAGTAACCCCAGCCGGAACTGTACGGCCAGGCCGGCAGGGCACCCAACAGCAGCAGGACAAGAATGATCAGAAGGATAGTGCCGATTCCCATGGCTTGCTCCTTGTTCGTGGATCGGGGAAGCCGGGGGCTTCCGTTCCGAAGCGGCCGCGCATCTGAAAGGCCACTGCTCAAGGTTCAGCCTAGGTCAAGGCTCGCCCGCGTCCCTCCGGGCAGGGACTGATATCGGTGTAGGAATCGGACGACGCCGGGCACTGCAAGGCTCTCGTGGCGCACTGCACGGCGGCTGGGGCAGCACATTGCCACGTTGTTGCCGCGCGTTCAGCCCGCCTCGGTCAGGCCGTGCTCGACCGCGTAGACTGCCACCTGCACGCGGCTGGCCAGGTTCAGCTTCTTCAAAATGTTCTGCACGTGGATCTTTACCGTGCTTTCTGCCACGCCGAGATCGCGCGCGATCTCCTTGTTGCTTTCGCCGCGCGCCAGCCCCTGCACGATCTCGCGCTCGCGCGCGGTCAGGCGTGGCGCGTCGTCGTGGCGCGGCGCCGCAGCGGGCGCCGGCGCGCGGAACTGCGCCACCAGCTTGGCCGTCATGCTGTCGGAGATCACCGGCTCGCCCGCGGCGGCGCGGCGGATGCCGGCGATCAGCGCCTCGGTCTCGATGTTCTTGATCAGGTAGCCGCGCGCACCGCTGCGCAGCGCGGTGGCCAGTTCCTCGGCTTCCTCGGACACCGTCAGCACGATCACCGCGGTCTGCGGCAGGTCTTCCACCAGCAGTTGCAGCGCCTCCAGTCCCGACAGGCCAGGCATGTTGAGGTCCAGCAGGATCACGTCGGGGCGATGCTGCTTGGCACGCTTGATCCCCTCCACGCCGTCGGCGGCTTCGTCGACAATCTCGAAGTCGGTCTGGCGCTGCAGCAGCGCGCGGATGCCGGAGCGGAACAGGGTGTGGTCGTCGATCAGCAGGATGCGGATGGTCATGGCTGGGTCTCGGGGTTCTGTGGGGCGCGGCGCGGCAGCACCAGCTCGATGCGCACGCCGCGCCCCGGGGCGGCCCGCACGTGCAGCTGCGCGCCCAGGCGGGCGGCGCGCTCGCGCATGATGTTCAGGCCGATATGCGCTTCGGCGCGCGTGGCCGGTTCGGCGGGATCGAAGCCTTCGCCGTCGTCCTCCACCACCAGGCGGAAGTCGCGGCCGTGGCTGAGCGCCACCGTCACGTGCGCGGCCAGGGCGTGCTTGCGCACGTTGGACAGTGCTTCCTGCAGGATGAAGAGCACCTGCAGCTGCTGTTCCGGCGACAGCGGCCGGCCGCCCGCGCCGATGCCGTCGGCTTGTTCGTCGATGGTGAGCGTGGCTTCGGTGCGGCACTGGCGGCGGAAGCGCGCCACGGTGTCTTCCACTGCCGGGCGCAGTTCGCCGCCGCCCAGGCGCGAGCGGAAATTGTTGAGCAGCTCGCGCACGTCCTGGTAGCTCTCCTCCACGCCGTGGCGCAGCATCGGCACGATCTCGCGGGTCTCGGCCAGGTCGTCGCGCGCGACCGCGTCGTCGAGCAGTTGCACCTGCAGGTTCAGGTAGTTCAGGCCCTGCGCGATGCTGTCGTGCAGGCCCTGTGCCACCAGGTTGCGTTCTTCGACCACCGCGAGCTGGCGCGCCGTCGCCGACAGCCGCAGGTGCTCCAGCGCAGTGCCCAGGTGCTGGCCCAGCGTTTCGAGCAGTTGCCGGTCGGAGGCGGGCAGCGTGCGCTGGGCGCGGAAATGCAGCGCGAACACACCGGTGGCGCCGCGCTGGCTTTCGATGCGGAATGCCGCCAGCGCCTGGAAGCCGTTGCGCGCGCACGGCGTGCTGTCCTGCGCCCCGGCGTCGGGTTGCCCCACGCCGCCTGCGCGGCGCGTGCCGCGCAGGTCGGCGATCGTGACCACCGCTTCGCGCGTGGCCTCGCCGCAATGGCAGGCATCGGCGGCGGCGCAGGACGCGGCCTCAGCCAGCGCCACGGGCAAGCCCGCGCTGGCCAGCAGGTGCATGCGGCCGTTGCGCGGGTCGAGCACGCGCACGCTGCCGCCCTCGGCGTCGAACTGGCGCATCACGCGCGCCAGGAAGCCGCGCACCATGGTGTCTGCATCGCTGGCCTGGTTCAAAAGCGCCGCCATGTCGTACAGCGTCTCCAGGTCGCGGTTCTGGCGCTCCAGCTCGGCGGTCTTCTGCGCCACCCGCGCCTCCAGGTCGCTGTACAGGCCCTGCAGTTCGCCGGCCATGCGGTTGAAGCCTTCGCAGAGGGTGCCGAACTCGTCGCGGGTCTCCACCGGCAGGCGCAGCGAGAACTCGCGTGCGGCCATGCGCCGCAGGCCGTCCTGCAGCCGCAGCACCGGCAGGATGATCCACAGGTAGAGCAGGTAGATCACCGCCACGGTGCCGACGCAGGCCATCAGCGCCAGCGCCGTCTGCGACAGGCGCAGCAGGTCGGTCTTGCGCGCGCTGTCGCGCTCGATCATGCCGACCAGCGTGTCGGCCTGGGCCACGAAGCCGGGCAGCGCGGCGATATAGCGTGCCGGCGCGGTGCTGTCGGCGCCGGCCATGGCGATCGGGCGCAGGTGGGCGTGCCAGTCCCTGGTGACGCGCTCGAGCTGGGCGTGGATGGCGGGTTCATCGGGCAGGAACAGCGGGCGCGACGGGTTGCCCTGGCGCAGCTGCGCCAGCGTGCCGTCCAGCGCCTGCACCTGCATCGCCAGCGCATTGCCGCGCTGCGCGTGCGCGAGTGTCAGCTCGATCGCAACCCGGTTGGCGCGCATGCGCAGGCTGCCGGCGTCATTGATGGCGGCGCCGGCGCCTTCGAGCTTCCACGACAGCCACAGCGTGCCGGAGATCATGCCGAGCACCACCAGCAGCACGGCCAGCGACAGCGAGATGATGCGCGTGGAAAGGCGATGGCGCAGCGGTGTGGCGGCCTGCGCTTCGGCCGGGGGATCGGCCGGGGGGGCGGCCAGTAGATCGGCCGGTAGATCGGTGTAAGGCATGGGTTCGGTATCGGGGGCTACCTGTCAGGGGAACGCCGGCGTCTGTCAGTCGCGCGCGCGTCTGGAAGGCAATTTTCCGCGTGACAGGCCCCGCACTACCTGCGCCAGATCAACAAAACGCGACGTTCGCCCGTACGCATGTGCGTGCGGCGTCGCATTTTCCGGCCGGCCTTGCGTGTACGTCGAGCGGAAATGGTGCTGCGTCCGACGCGATTCACATATCACGTTGTGATATATCGACACGCCGACCCGCCTTACACCGGTTATTGACGGCCGACTTATCCCCGATCAAATCCCCACGCCGGGCGGCGCCCTAGCATCCGGTCAATACCGGTCCGGAGAATCCACACCATGTCTGATGGCATCGATACCCTGGTGCAGCAGCACCGCAGTTGCGACGCCGCGCTCGCACGCCTGGAAGGCGCGCTGCGCGAAGGCGACTGGACACAGGCCGCCGCGGCGTTCGCCGGGCTGGAGGCCGCGCTCGGCGGCAACTTCGGCGCGGAAGAGGCGCGGCTGTTCCCCGCCTTCGAACAGGCCACCGGCATGGCCGGCGGCCCAACCGCCGTCATGCGCCACGAACACGATGAAGTGCGCGCGCTGATGGACAACGTGCGCGAATGGCTGTCGCTGCGCGACGGCAATGCGCTCGCGGCAGAGACCGACACGCTGGTGGTGCTGCTGCAGCAGCACAACATCAAGGAAGAAAACGTGCTGTTCCCGATGTGCCGCGCGCACGTGCCGGACCTTGATGCCGTGCTGCATGGCATCGCGTAGCGCTGGCGAGGCAAGGCAACCGGGATGAAAGCCGCCAACCTCGACTACGAGCGCGCGCCGCGCCCCGCGGTGGTGTTCGGCTGCCTGGTGCCGGCGCCATGGCTGGGCGCCGCGGCAGGGCTGCTGCTCGCGGCGGGGCCCGCTGACGGCTTGCCGGACCGCTTTGCGCCACTGGCGCTGGTGGCGGTCCATGTGCTCGCGCTGGGCATGCTGATGCCGGTGATGGTGGGCGCGTTGTTCCAGATGATGCCGGTGGTGGCGGGCGTGGCCGTGCCGGGTGTCGGCGTGCTCGCGCCATTTGTCGCCGTTGCCGGTGCCGGCGTGGCCGCCGGGCTGGGCTTCGGGCTGCTCGGCGGCGCCCCGGCAGGCATGCAGGCCGCCGCCGCGGCCGGCGTGCTGCTGCTGCTGGCTGGCGCGCTGTTGCTCGCAGCCGGGCGGCGCGTGGTCGCGGTAGACGCCACCACGCGCACGCTGACCGGCATCGGCGCGCCGCTGCTGGCCGCGGCGCTGTGCGGCATCGCGCTGGCCGGCACCTTCGGCGGCTGGTGGCAGGTGCCGGTGGCGCCGGTGCTGGGCATGCATATGGCCTGGGCGCTGGGCGGCTGGCTGGCGGCGCTGCTGACCGGCGTGGCCAACACGGTCTTGCCGATGTTCTGGCAGACGCGGCGCCTGCCCGCGGCACTGGCGTGCGGCCTGCCGATGGCGCATTGGGTGCCGCTGGCGCTGTTCAGCATGGCAACCCTCTTGTGGCCTGGGCAACCTGCCTTGGGCCAGGCGTTGCTGCTGGCGTGGCTGGCCTTTGTCGCCGTGGTGGCCGCCTGCGGGCTGGCCGGCACGCTGCGCGCGCGGCGCCGCCAGGATCCGCTGTGGCTGCTGTGGCCGGTGGCCTGCGCCAGCATGCTGGGTGCCGCCGTGCTGGGCGCGGCGGCGATCGTGTGGCCGGATTCGGACGTACCGCTGGCGTGGTGGGCCGGCACCATGGCGCTGGTCGGCAGCGGCGTGCTGCCGGTCACGGCGATGCTCGGCAAGATCGTGCCGTTCCTGGTCTGGCTGCATTTGCGCCGGCTGCTGCCGCCGCGCGCGCGCGCGCCGGCCATGCAGGCCATCATCGTGCCCGCCCGGCAACGCCGCCAGTCTTGGTTGCTGCTGGCAGCCTACGGGCTGCTGCTGGCGCTGCCGCTGGCACCCCTGCCGCTGGCCCGCGCCGGCGGCCTGCTGCTCGCCGCGGCCAATGCGTGGCTGGGCTGGCAATTGTTGTCCGCGTTGCGCTGCATGCGGCAGATGCGCCGCCGTGGCGGCCTGCCGCCGCGCCATGCGGCCCGGAATGCTGAAGGCAGTCATGTCGAAGGAGGTCATCACCATGGGTGAAGCCATCAACCTGGAAGCGCTGCCATTGTTCCGCGGCGTCGATGCAGCCGTGGTGGCGCAGTTGCGCGCCGCGGCAACGCTGTGCTGCCTGCGCAAGGGCGAATACCTGTTCCGTGGCGGCGAGCCAGGTGCCGGCCTGACGATCGTGCTGGAGGGCCTGGTCAAGCTGGCGCTGCAGCCACCGGCCGGCGACGAAGCCGCCGGCGAGCGCGCCATCGAAGTCTTCGGTCCGGGCGCGGCCTTCGGCGAAGACCTGCTCTGCCTCGACGTGCCGGGGCGCATGGCCTGCCAGGCGCAGACGCGCACGCTGGTGCTGCAGATCGGCAAGACGGCGCTGTGGCAGGCCGTCATGCAGGATCCGCTGCTGGCCGCGCAGTTGCTGCGCAACCTGTCGGGCCGATTGCATGGGCTGATGCGCGATATCGAGGCGATCAGCCTGCAGACCGCGCTGCAGCGTGTGGCGGGCTTCCTGCGCGAGCAGGCGTTCGCCACGCGGCGCACCTGGCTGGCCTGCACGCAGCGCGTGATTGCGTCAAAGCTGGGGATCACGCCCGAGACCCTGTCGCGCGTGATGCACAGGTTCTGCGCCGAGCGGCTGGTGCGGATCGAGCGCGGCAAGATCTACCTGATCGATCCGGATGGGTTGGCGCGCCAGGCCGGCCCGGGCGAGCTGGCGGCGGCCTGACGGCCGCTCGGGGAGTCAGGCGCCGCGTGCAGGCGAACCGGCACGCGCCAACAGCGCTCAGGCCGTGGCCGCTGCCTTGGCCGGCATCAGTGCCGCAGGCTTTTCCCCCGTCATCAGGTAGTGGATCAGCTCGGCCACCGGGCGGATCGCTTCGCCGAACGGCAGCGCACCCTTGCCGCGAAAGAACAGCCCGCGCTCCACGTCGCCGCGTACCGCCTGCGCCAGCTTGAGGTCGATGCAGAACTGGCCGATGCGCGCGATGCCGTCGCGCAGGCCGCACGATTGCAGGCAATCGAACCCTTCCAGGCACTCGCGTACCTTGGCGCGGCGCTGCAGCCTGGCCTCGCTCGACAGGTAGCGCGACAGCCACGGCGTCAGCACCGCGCGCGCCGGCAGGCCGGCAACGCTGGTGAACTCGCGCAGCGTCTCGGGCCGCGCGGTGGCCAGCACCTGCTTGAAGGCCGGATGCGCATCGCATTCCTCGGTGACGGCAAAGGCGGTGCCGAGCTGCACCGCGGCGGCACCCTCGTTGAGCCAGTGGCGCACCTTGGCATGGCTGTCGATGCCGCCGGCCACGATCAGCGGGATGCTGTCCCATGCGAGGCCCAGCGACTGGAACAGCTCGCGGCATTCGGCCAGCACGCGCGAGAACGAAAAACGCGGCTCGGACAGGTCCTGGATCGTCGCCGCGCCAAGGTGGCCGCCGGCATGGGCCGGGTGCTCGACCACGATGGCATCGGGCAGCCGGCCCTTCTTCATCCAGCGGCGCAGCACCAGGCCGATGCCGCGCGACTCGGACAGGATCGGGATCAGCGCCACTTTGGGGTGGTCGGCGGCCAGTTCCGGCAGGTCCAGTGGCAGTCCGGCGCCCATCACGATGGCATCGGCGCCGCTTTCGCAAGCCTGGCGCACCAGCGAGGCGTGCGAGCCCACCGCCTTCATCACATTGACCGCAATCAGCCCGCGGCCTCCCGACAACATGCGCGCGGCGCGGATTTCGCGGTCGAGCGCCTCCAGGTTGGCGGCCTCGATGCCGGCCTTGTCGCGCACGCCGCGGGTGCGTGCCATCAGGTCGGGGTGGTGGTGGCGCAGGTCGATGCTGGCGATGGTGCCCACGCCGTTCTCGCGTGCCACTGCGCCGGCAAGCCGGTGCGCCGAGATGCCGATGCCCATGCCGCCCTGCACGATGGGCAACAGGCGGCGGCCGGCCAGCTTCAGCCAGTGTTCGTTCATAAAAGGGATCTCCGGAAGGTGAATCGCGTGTGGCCGGCAGCCGGCCTGGCGCGGGGGGGTGACTGGCGAAGCGTGGCACAGCGGAAAGACCCTGCGTTTGCCGCAGGTCAAGCGCACGGGCGCTGACTGCCATCGGCCTACGCCGACCGGCATACGCCGGCGCGAGCCATGTGCCATTGGTGCCGGTTTGCGCGGGATCAAGCCCCTGCCGCCAGCGCGTGGCTAGCATCGGCCGCTGTTCTTGTCCTGTTTCCCTTGTCCCTGCTTTCCACACCATGACAACTGCCTGTACTGGCCCGGATGCGGCCACCGTTGCGCCTGCCTGCGCGCCACGCCGGCCCCAGCTGGTTGCACCCGCCGGGTCGCTGGCGGCGCTGCGCATGGCGCTGCAGCACGGCGCCGACGCGGTCTACCTGGGCCTGCGCGATGCCACCAATGCCCGCAACTTTGGCGGCCTGAATTTCACCGAGGCCGACATCCGCACCGGCGTCGCGGAAGCCCATGCGCGCGGTGCCGAAGTGCTGTTCGCGATCAACACCTTCGCGCAGATGGGCGCGGTGGCGCAGTGGCACCGCGCCGTCGACGCCGCCGCTGAACTGGGTGCCGATGCGGTCATCATGGCCGACGCCGGGCTGATGGGCTATGCCTGCGAGCGCCATCCCCGGCTGCGCCTGCACCTGTCGGTGCAGGGCTCGGCCACGCACGCCGATGCCATCGAACTGATGCGCGAGCGCTTCAATATCCGCCGCGTGGTGCTGCCGCGGGTGCTGTCGCTGGCGCAGATCGGCAAGCTCGCGCGGCAGACCAGTGTCGAACTGGAAGTGTTCGGCTTCGGCAGCCTGTGCGTGATGGCCGAAGGGCGCTGCCTGCTGTCCTCCTACGCGACCGGCGATTCGCCCAACAACAAGGGGGTCTGCTCGCCGGCGCATGCGGTGCGCTGGACCGAGCAGGACGGCACCATGCAGGCGCGCCTGTCCGGCATCCTGATCGACAGCTACGCGCCCGGCGAGCCGGCCGGCTATCCGACGCTGTGCAAGGGCCGCTTCGAGGTGGAGGGCGAGCGCGGCTATGTGCTGGAAGAGCCAACCAGCCTCAACGCGCTGTCGCTGCTGCCCGCGCTGGTCGGCATGGGCATTGCCGCGATCAAGATCGAAGGCCGGCAGCGCAGCCCGCGCTATGTCGCCGATGTGGTCGGCGTGCTGCGCGCGGCCATCGACGACGCCTGCGGCGATCCCGCGCGCTTCGCGCCGCGCCAGGAATGGCAGGCCACGCTGGGCCGCCATGCCGAGGGCGACCAGGTGACCCAGGGCGCCTACGACCGGCCATGGCGGTGATGCCAATGGACGCGACCTGCCCCGATCCCGCCGCCTTCGCCACGATGGACACTGCCATGCCCGACACCGCCGCGGCCACCGTGCCGCAACCGGCTGCACAAGCCGCCGCACAAGCCGCCGCACAAGCCGCTACACAAGCCACATCACGACCCGCCGCCGCGGGCTTTGGCATTGCCCTCGGTCCGCTGCTGTATTACTGGCCACGCGAGCGCGTGCTGCAGTTCTACGCCTCGGTCGCCGACGCCCCGGTGGACCGCGTCTACCTCGGCGAGACCGTCTGCACGCGGCGCCACGAACTGCGCCACGCGCAATGGCTGGAGATCGCGCAGATGCTGCGCGATGCCGGCAAGGAGGTGGTGCTGTCCACGCCGGTGCTGGTGGAGTCCGATACCGACATCGCCTGGATGCGCCGCGCCTGCGATCAGCACGGCTATCTGGTCGAGGCCAACGACCTTGGCGCGGTGCGCTGCATGGGCGGGCGGCCGTTCATCGCCGGCCCGCACCTGAACGTCTACCATGCCGACACACTGGCCTGGCTGGCGAAGCAGGGCGCGGCCGGTTGCGTCGTGCCGGTGGAAATGGACGGCCGCACGCTGGCCGCGCTGGCCGCGGCGCGGCCGGGCGGCACCACGGTCGAGGCCTTTGTCTGGGGCCGCATGCCGCTGGCGTTCTCGGCGCGCTGCTTTACCGCGCGCCACCATCGCCTGCGCAAGGACAGCTGCGAGTTCCGTTGCATGGACTACCCCGACGGGCTGGTCGCCGCCACAGGCGATGGCCAGGCGTTCTTCACGCTCAACGGCGTGCAGACACAGAGCGCGACCTGCCTGGACCTGTGCGGCGAGGCGCTCGCCATGGCCGCGATGGGCGTCGACCTGCTGCGCGTCAGCCCGCATTCGACCGGCACGCTGGAGGTGGTGCAGCAACTGGCGGCGATCCGCGCGGGCGCGCGCGCGCCGGCACCCAGCGGCATCGTGCCGGCGGGAGCGCAGCCGTGCAACGGCTACTGGCATGGCAGCGCCGGCATTGCGTGGGAGGCACGGGCATGAACACTTTGCACAAGCTGATGACCGGCGTGCATCGCCGCATGCCGGCGCGGGCACGCGCGCTGCCGCTGGTGGCGGCGCTGGAGCTGGCGCGCCGCGCCGGCTGGCTGGAGCCGCCGGCTGCGCTGGAAGGCCATGTATTCCTGCTGACGCTACAGGACCTGGGGCTGGAAGTGCCGTTCCGCTGCGAAGGCGGGCGCTTCCGCACCGCCGCTGCCGGCGGCGGCGAACCCGCGCTGACGCTGCGCGCCGCCGCGGTGGACTACCTGCGGCTGCTCGGCGGCGAGGCCGATACCGACACGCTGTTCTTCCAGCGCAAGCTGGTGATCAGCGGCGACACCGCGCTCGGGCTTGAGGTCAAGTACTGGCTCGATGCGGCGCCGCGGCCGGCGTGGGTCAGCCAGGCGGCGGCTCGGCTGGTGGCGCTGCAGGGTGCGCTGGCGGTACGCGCGGGTTAGCCGGCGACATGGCCCGGCCACAGGCGGTCAGGCCGCTTCGCCATCCAGCATGTAGCAGTTGCGGCCCGCGCGCTTGGCGCGGTACATCGCGCTGTCGGCGCGGTGCAGCAGCGGGTCCAGCCGAGGCGACTCGGGCACGGCGCAGACCGCGCCGACGCTGATCGTCACCACGGGCTGCACCGGCGTGCCGCGGTGCGCAAGGCCAAGCTCGCGCACCGCTGCGACCATGCGACGCGCCACGTCGCGGGTTTCCTCGCGCGATGCGCCGGGCAGCACCGCCGCGAATTCCTCGCCGCCGAGCCGCGCGCAGAACTGCTCGCCGGCCACCGTGCCGGCCAGCGCGCAGGCGATCTGGCGCAGGCAGTCGTCGCCGGCCAGGTGCCCGTGCAGGTCGTTGTATTGCTTGAACAGGTCGACATCCAGGATCAGCAGCCCCAGCGCCTGGCCGCGCTCATGGGCGCGGGTCACGGCGGCGAGCGACTCGCGCTGGAAGTAGCGCCGGTTGGGGATGCCGGTGAGCGCGTCGACGTCGAGGTCGGCCTGCACCTGCCACAGCTGCTCCTCGGTCTGGCCAAGGCGCGCGGTCAGTGCCAGCTCGCGCGACTGGAAGCGGCTGATATCGCGCATGAACACCAGGCTGCCGATCTGCCTGCCGTCCAGGCGCTCGACCCGTTCCACGGTCAGCTCGAACGGGGCACCCGGCGGCACCAGCGGCGTGGCGGGCGCAAGGCCGGGTGCGGCCTGCGCCGAGTCCAGCGCCGTCTCCCATCCGGCCGGCACAGGGCTGCCGCGGTGCAACTCCGGCCACAACTGGGCTGCCGCCGGGTTGAATTCGACCACCGCGCCCTTGGCGTCCACGATCACGCAGCCCTCGCGCAGCGCATCGAACACGCGCAGGCGGGCGTAGTGGCCAATATCGTCCAGGTGCGTGCGCAGCGCGCAGAACCACACCAGCACCGCCATCAGCGAAAACGTGGCCGGGGTCAGGTCGCCGCCCAGCGGGCCGGTCCAGCGGTTCAGGTAAGCGACATGGGCAATCAGCGGCAGGGCCAGGCCGCCGGCCAGGATGACGCGGCCGCGGCGCGACAGGGCGTCGTTGGGCACTTCGGCCGTCATCAGGAAATACCAGCTCAGCGCCAGCAGCGAGTAAGACCAGAAGGCCACCACGACGTAGCCCGCGCCATGCTCGAACACCGCGCCGGGCGAGACCCCGGGCGGCATCAGCGTAATGCGTGTCCAGACCAGGTGGTGCCGCTCGTTGGTGAAGACCAGCACCACCGTCACCACCGCCGCCAGCACCGGCAGCCACAGCCGCGACCATGGCACCACGTAGCGCGGGCGGCTCAGGTGCACCATCGCCACCAGCCAGCCGATCGGCACCGCGACGATGCCGATGTACTGGATCTTGGCCCACAGGATGCGCCCGGGCAGGTCGGTCGAACTGATCTCAAGCAGGCGTCCGCCGCTCCAGACCACCGCGCCGAAGGCCAATACCAGGAACGCCTGGACGGTGGGGTCGTCGCGCCGGGGCCAGGTGGCAATGGCCATGCCGATGCAGCAGACGACGGCGACGGTAAGCAGCAGGACCAGTGGATATGAGGGCATGAAGCGGGGCGCGTCCTGAACCAGTCCTGTGTGGAGGTCCGCCAGCCGGGACGGCAGGGATGGCGGACCAGGGTGTCATGATTTGCATGATACCGGGGTGCGCGCGTTGTCATGGCAAGGCGCGCAGGAAAAATTGGCCGCGGCGTGCGGGCACGCGCCGCCACGGCGCCCTTGCCGGGTCAGCCCGCCCGCGGGCGCGGGGTTTCCCGGACCAGCCAGGCAGGGATGTCGGTGACCGCCTGCGCCCCCGCCGTCCAGTCCGTCAGCGAGCCCTGCATGAACAGGTGGCCCCAGCCATCGAGCCATTTCTGCTGGGCGCGCGCCAGCAGTTCCAGCATCGCCGAGGCATAGTGCAGCGGGCCGCCCAGCAGCGGCATCTCACTGGCGATCTCGCGCGCGTACAGGGCCTCGGGATCGTGTTCCATCAGCAATCCCACGGTGTCGAAGCGCATTTCGTCTGCCATGCTGCGGGCAAATTCGAGGTTCAGTTCCGCCATCCGGCGCCAGGTCTCGGCGAGATCCGCCTGCATGGTCTGGAGTTGTTGCAGGCTGGCAAAGCCTGTCGTGAAGAAGGCAGGGAATGGCCAGAAGGCTTGCGTTGCGGTCATCATCACGGGCATCTCCGGTAGGGGTCCACAGGTTGCGCCGGCCGCAGGGTGTTGGCGACACCACACCATGTTGCACTGCAAACGACGTCTGACTAGCTTAGGCAGACGAGGCGCGCTTTGCCATCGCCAATGCCGCTCGCGCCTTCACTTGCAGCCCAGGCGCCTCGCCAGCTTGTGCAGGTTGCTGGCGTCAACGCCGAGCTGCCGCGCCGCCTGCGCCCAGTTACCGCCCTGGGCCAGCAGCGCCTGCTCGATGCAGGCGCGCTGGGTCTGGTCGACGGCGTCGCGCAGGCTTGTACCGGGGACGATTGCTGGCTGCGCGGAATGGGCGGAATGGGCGGCATGAGCGGCTTCCGCCAGCCCCGCAGGCGGCGCGTCGAGTCCGTCCAGGTCGAGCAGGTCCGCCTCCAGCGTGACGATGTCGTTGCGGCCGGCGCCGCGGCTGACCGCGCGCAGCGCGGCACGGCTGAGCACGTGCTCGAGCTCGCGCACGTTGCCGGGCCACCGATAGCGCCGCAGCGCATCCTGCGCCGCCGGCGACAGGCGCAGGCTGCGCAGGCCCAGGCGGGCGCGGTTCAGTTCCAGGAAGCGGCCGGCAAGCAGCAGCACATCGTTGCCGCGCTCGCGCAGCGGCGGGATCGGGATCGGATAGACCGACAGGCGGTGGTACAGGTCGGCGCGGAACGAGCCGTCGCGCACATGCTCGCGCAGGTTGCGGTTGGTGGCGGCGATCACGCGCACGTTGACGCGGCGTGGCCGGTCCGAGCCCAGCCGCTGGATCTCGCCGTTCTGCAGCGTGCGCAGCAGCTTGGCCTGGATCGACAGCGGCAGCTCGCCGACTTCATCGAGGAACAGCGTGCCACCGTCCGCCGCCTCGAAGCGGCCGGGGCGTTCGCCCGTGGCGCCGGAGAAGGCACCGCGGGCGTGGCCGAACAGCTCGCTCTCGGCCAGCGACTCCGGCAGCGCCGCGCAGTTGACGTGCACCAGCGGCTGCGCGCGCCGGCGCGACTGGCGGTGCAGCCGGTGCGCGAACAGCTCCTTGCCGACGCCGGTCTCGCCCAGCAGCAGCACCGGCAGCTCGGTATCGGCAACCACTTCCAGTTCGTGCAACAGGTTGGCGATGGCCGCGCTCTGGCCGACGATTTCGCCGGTGATGTCTCCGGCGCCGGCGGTGCCTTCATCGGCAACGGGTTTGCCCCGGGCCACCTGCAGCGCCAGGATCTCGGCCTCGAGCCGGGTGGTCCGGATTGCCGCCTCGACGACCACGGTGAGCCGCTGCAGCTCGGCCTGCGCGGCGGCGTCGAAGGTGCCCACGGCCAGCGCATCGAGCGTCAGCACGCCCCATGGCTGCCCTTCGACCTCCAGGCTGGTGCCCATGCAGTCGTGCACCGGCAGCGGCTCGCCCACGTGCTCGTCGATCAGGCCGTCGTACGGGTCGGGCAGCACGCTGTCGTGGTGGAAGCAGGTCACGCCGCGCCGCGCCAGGATCGCCGCCAGGCGCGGATGCAGGCCGACGGCAAAGCGCCGCCCCAGCGCGTCGCCGACCAGGCCGTCGACGGCCATCGGGCGCAGGTGGTCTTCTTCCAGCCGCAGTAGCGCCACGGCGCCGCAGCGGAAATGCGCGCGCAGGCCGCTGACCAGGCGCTGCAGGCGCACGGCGTGGGGCAGGTCGGCGACCAGGTCGGCGAGCAACTCGGGAACGATGGCGGGATTGGCCATGGTGAAAAACACCGTATAGGGTTATTTATACCACTGGGAGTCTAGGGTATTTATGACCGTTCGTGTTGCAACCCATTGATCTGGCGTGGTTTTTTTCAGGCACGCTCTTCGCGTTATGTCATGCAGACGCAACTTTCCACACAGGAGCACCTCATGACCTTCCAGGACCAATCGCTCGGCCAACTGGCCCGCCGCATCCCCGGCGCAACGCGCATCTTCCATGACTATGCGCTCGACTTCTGCTGCGGAGGCAAGCAGACCCTGCGCGATGCCGCGCTGGAAAAGGGCCTCGATGCCACCGCCATCGACAGTATCGAAGCCCGGCTTCTTGCCCTGCACGACGACGCCGCACCGGCCGGACAGGACTGGAATACCGCGACGCCGGCCGCGTTGATCGACCACATCCTGACGCGCTTCCACGCCCGCCACCGCGAGGAGTTGCCCGAACTGATCCGGCTGGCGCGCCGGGTCGAGCAGGTCCACGGCGACCGGCCCGATTGTCCGCTGGGCCTGGCCGACCACCTGACCGAAATGCTGGGCGAGCTGGAAACCCATATGCAGAAGGAAGAGCAGGTGCTGTTCCCGATGCTGACGCGCGGCATGCACGCCGCCGCCGGCCGGCCGATCACGGTCATGCGCATGGAGCATGACGACCACGGCGTGGCCCTGCAGCGGCTGGCGACGCTGACCAACGACATCACGCTGCCGCGCGCGGCCTGCAATACCTGGCGCGCGCTCTACCTGGGCCTGCGCGCGCTGCGCGAAGGCCTGATGGAGCACATCCACCTGGAAAACAACGTGCTGTTCGAGAGCGCCATCGTGTCCGCAGTGGACGCCGCAGCGCCCGCCACCGGTTGCGGCTGCGCGGGCCACGCCTGAGCCGCGCACCAGCCATCACAACCAACGACATCGCATCATGGGTTCCTACCGCAGACTCTGGTTCCTGCTGATCGCCGTACTGGCGGTCACTTTCTCCCTGCTCGGCTACTACGGCGTCGAGGTGTACCGGCAGGCCCCGCCAATACCGGCCAAGGTGGTCACGGCTGAAGGCCGCACCCTGTTCACCGGCGACGAGATCCTGGACGGCCAGACCGCCTGGCAATCGGTGGGCGGCATGCAGCTCGGCTCGATCTGGGGCCACGGCGCCTACCAGGCGCCGGACTGGACCGCCGACTGGCTGCACCGCGAACTGACCGCGTGGCTCGAGCTGGCGGCGCAGGACGCGTACGGCCGTCCGTACGACAGGCTGGCCGCGCCCGAACAGGCCGCGCTGCGCGAGCAATTGCGCACGGAATACCGCGGCAATGCCACCGATCCGGCCAACAACGTGCTGACCGTGTCGAACCGCCGCGCGCAGGCCATCGCCAACACCGCGGCCTACTACGACCAGCTCTTCTCCGACGCGCCGGCGCTGCATACCACGCGCGAGCACTTCGCGATGAAGGAGAACACGCTGCCCAGCGCCGAGCGGCGCCAGCAGATGACGCATTTCTTCTTCTGGACCGCCTGGGCCGCGTCCACCGCGCGCCCCGGCCATGAGGCCACCTACACCAACAACTGGCCGCACGAACCGCTGATCGGCAACCAGCCGACCAGCGAGAACGTGGTGTGGTCGGTGATCAGCGTGGTGGTGCTGCTGGCTGGTGTCGGCTTCCTGGTCTGGGCGTGGGCCTTCCTGCGCGGCAAGGAAGAGACGCCGCCGCAGGCGCCCGCGCGCGACCCGCTGCTGTCGGTGGCGCTGACCCCGTCGCAGCGCGCGCTGGGCAAGTACCTGTTCCTGGTGGTGGCGCTGTTCGTGTTCCAGGTGTTCCTGGGCGGCTTTACCGCGCACTACACCGTCGAGGGGCAGAAGTTCTACGGGGTCGACGTGTCGCAGTGGTTCCCGTACGCACTGGTGCGCACCTGGCATATCCAGAGCGCGCTGTTCTGGATCGCCACCGGCTTCCTGGCCGCGGGCCTGTTCCTGGCGCCGCTGATCAACGGCGGCAAGGACCCGAAGTTCCAGCGTCTCGGCGTCGATGTCCTGTTCTGGGCGCTGGTGGTCGTGGTGGTGGGGTCGTTCGCCGGCAACTACCTGGCGATCGCGCAGAAGCTGCCGCCGCACCTGAACTTCTGGCTGGGCCACCAGGGCTATGAGTATGTCGACCTGGGCCGGCTGTGGCAGATCGGCAAGTTCGCCGGCATCCTGATCTGGCTCGTGCTGATGATGCGCGGCATCCTGCCGGCGCTGCGCGCGCGCGGCACCGACCGCAACCTGCTGGCGCTGCTGACCTCGTCGGTGGTGGCGATCGGGCTGTTCTACGGTGCGGGCCTGGCCTACGGCGAGCGCACCAGCCTGACGGTGATGGAGTACTGGCGCTGGTGGGTGGTGCACCTGTGGGTGGAGGGCTTCTTCGAGGTCTTCGCCACCACCGCGCTGGCCTTCATCTTCGCCACGCTGGGGCTGGTGTCGCGCCCGATGGCGACCACGGCCAGCCTGGCTTCGGCATCGCTGTTCATGCTCGGCGGCATTCCCGGCACCTTCCACCACCTGTACTTTGCCGGCACCACCACGCCGGTGATGGCGGTCGGCGCCGCGTTCAGCGCGCTGGAAGTGGTGCCGCTGATCGTGCTGGGCCATGAGGCCTGGGAGAACTGGAGCCTGAAGCAGCGCGCGCCGTGGATGGCCGACCTGAAGTGGCCGCTGATGTGCTTTGTCGCGGTGGCGTTCTGGAACATGCTGGGCGCCGGCGTCTTCGGCTTCATGATCAACCCGCCGATCGCGCTGTACTACATCCAGGGCCAGAACACCACGCCGGTCCACGCGCATGCGGCGCTCTTCGGGGTCTATGGCTTCCTGGCGCTGGGCTTCACGCTGCTGGTGCTGCGCTATGTACGGCCGGCCTACCGCCTCAGCCCGGCGCTGATGAAGACCGCCTTCTGGGGCCTGAACGTCGGCCTGGTGCTGATGATCGGCACCAGCCTGCTGCCCATCGGCATCATCCAGTTCCTGGCCAGCGTCGAGCATGGCACGTGGTATTCGCGCAGCGAGGCATTCATGCAGCAGCCAATCCTGCAGACGCTGCGCTGGGTGCGCACGTTCGGCGACGTGGTGTTTATCGTCGGCGCGGTGTCGTTTGCCTGGCAGGTGGTGCTGGGGCTGGCGAACCGTACCCCGGCTGCGGCGGATGCGGCGGCTGTACGGATGAAGGCGGCTGCACGTTGAAGCGCGCAGCGCGGCGGTAGTAACGACAGTATTGAAGCAGTAAGAGGTAAGGAGAGGCAGTACTTGCCCGCCCGGTTTCCGGGCGGGCGTTTTTTTTAGTTGTAGCCCAGCACCGCGATCGTCGCGACGTCCGGCCGATCGTTTGAGTTGTCCGTCAGCACTTCTGTCGGCGTCCTTTGCGCGAGGGCGCGAGACTCGGATCTGACCTGGCTCATCGAACGCGGCCCGGCCTGCGGCGACTGCCGGGTGGCGCCAGGCCACGATATGTGTGAGGGGTCGATGCCCATGAAGGAGTTCATATGCGTTTAACGGTAGGAAGTGCTTCAGAATGACGGCTCTTGTTACGCGCGGCCGGCTGAAATGGCCTGAACATGGCTCTCGTTGGATTTCTGGGTCCGGCTGCGCTTGATGATCCCGAATACGATCAGCACCACGGGAAGGATCAACAGGCCTTCCGCGAGCTCGGGATCGACGGGTAGCTTTACGACATGCAGCGCCTTTAACCCCGCTGCCGCGATGGACAACACGTAGTACGAGATCGCGGCAACCGACAGCCCCTCGACGGCATGCTGCAGGTGCAGCTGGTTCCGCGCGGTACGCTCCAGTCCGGCAAGCAGCCTGGTGACATCGCGTTCCTGGGTCAGGTTGACGCGGGTGCGGAGCAGGTCGACCGCCCGCGCGACCCGTGCCGCGATCTGCTCGTGGCGCGACCAGACGCTCCTGCACGTCTCCATGGCGGGTCCGAAACGTCGCTCCATGAACTCCGAGATCGTCGGCATGCCTTCGATTCGCTGTTCCCGCAACTCCTGGATCCGCGCCAGGACGATGCGCTCATACGCACGCGAAGCGCTGAAGCGCCCGCTGTGCCCGGACAGCGATTCCACGCGCACGGCCAGTTCGGTAAGCCTGTCCAGCAGTCCCGCATCGTCCTCGCCGGCGCGACGGGCGTCCATGGCCCGCATCAGTTCCTGGAGCGACGCGTGGATGTCGTCGAGCTCCCGGCCCAGGCTGCGTGCGACCGGCAGCGCAAGCAAGGCCATCATGCGGTACGTCTCAATCTCGTAGAGCCGCTGCAGCAGCCTGCCGCCCTGTTCCTCGCGGAAGTCCTCATCGATCGCAAGGATGCGCATGTAGCCGTCAGCCCGCACATTCCAGTCGCAATAGACCTTGCCCCCGCCAAGCACATCGCTGCCGACGAGAATCGGCCCGTCAAGCCAGTGGCGCAAGTCCGCGCTCACGGCAGCCGCGGCATGCCCGGACAGCAATTCCATGCGGACCGCATGAAACCGCTTGCCCGCCAGCAGGCTGAGCCAGTCCGCCGGCACACCATGGATGGCGAGGTCGTTGAAGTAGTCGGTGTCGTCGCGCGGACTGACGAACGTGAAGGTGGAGAACTCGGTGTGCCGCTCCCACTTCAGCTGCCAGCCGAACGGAGATTGCATGGCGTAGTGCGTGACGCCGTCCATGGGTAGCGGCATGCCTGTCTGCTCGCACAAGGTGCGAACGAGAGACTCGTGGATCGCAGGATCCTCATCCGAGTAGATCGCATAGTGGGTCAATGACACGCTGCCGCTGAGCCGAAGAAAGGGTCGGGCGTGCAGTTCAGCGGCCAGGGGGGCGCGTAGCGGGTGGTCGACGAGTGACGAAGCGGCTTTGTTGTCCATGCTCGGATGGCGGTACCGGAATCCCGCGGTCTAGGCGTGGCGCGAGGTTGCGGCCACGTCTCTGGTTGCTGTCTGACGAAATATCGCATGCCCATTTCAAGAAGAAAAACGCATAATGTTGATTGTTGCGTTCAGTTTTCCTGATACTTATGAAGATGCTCGACCACGACGTTCTCGCCACGGTCGTCGCCGTCGCCGAGACCGGCAACATGACCCGGGCCGCAGAGGCGGTGAACCGCTCGCAGTCCGCTGTCAGCATGCAAATCAAGGCACTTGAGGAGGCGCTTGGCCGGCCTTTGTTCGTGCGGCGGCCGCGCAGCATTGTGCTGACGCATGAGGGTGAAGTGCTGCTGGGCTTCGCACGGCGCATGCTGGCCCTGCACGACGAAGCCTGGGCCGCGGTCGTACGGCCCGAGGTGACGGGTAAGGTAGCGATCGGCGTGCCCGACGACTACGCGTCATCGCTGCTGCCCTCGGTGTTGAAGAAGTTCTCGACGACGTATCCGAAAGTGCAGATCCAGGTAGTCGGCCTGCCCAGCAGCGCGCTCGCACCGCTGGTCAAGGACGGCACGGTCGACCTGGTCTGCGGCACGCGCGTGAAGGGCTTGTCTGGCGACTTCATCCGGTACGAGCCGATGGCGTGGGCCGCCATGGCGAACGGGCCGCAGGTCTGGGAGGACAGGCCGTTGCCTATTGCCGTGTTCATGCCGGGGAGCGTGGCGCGCGAGAACGCGATCCGCAGCCTGGATCGGGCACGGATTCCGCATCGAACTTCGTATGAAAGCCCGAGCCTGCTGGGTTTGCTCAGCATGGTCGAGGCTGGCCTGGCCGTCGCGGCGCTGGCCCGATGCGCGATTCCACAGCAGTTGGCCGTGCTGGGACAGGCGCATGGCTTGCCCGACCTGCCTCCGCTTGAACTCATCCTTGCACGGAGCGCGAAGTCGAAGCGTCCGCCCTGCGATTTCCTTGCCGAGCAGATCATGACGGACCTTCGGGCAGGAGCAGCGCAGGCTTAGCACCGTCGCATGAATTAAGGCGTCGCTTAACAGGTGGATTGTCTCCGCTGCGCCGGCACGATGCAGACATGGCTAACCCCTGCGGGATAGTCCATACTGCATTGCGTGCATTCTGGCTCTAACCAAAAAATCCAAGGAGCTAGCCATGAAGCTGACCTGCGTTGCCGCCCTGGCCTTCACACTTGCCGGATGCGCCATGAACCAGGGATCGCCGGCCAATCCACAGGCATCCCGCACGGAATCCTGCAAGCAGACTTCAGAGCAGGAAATCGCCGCGCTGTTTGATCGATGGAACCAGTCACTGCAGACAGGCGATCCCGACAAGGTGGTGGCCAATTATGCGGAACGGTCGATCCTGCTGCCGACGGTATCCAACAAGCCGCGCCTGACCCCCGCCGAGAAGCTGGACTATTTCAAAGAATTCCTGCAAAGCCGACCCTCCGGAAAAATCGACTTCCGCAATATTGAGCTGGGCTGCAATTACGCGGTGGATGCCGGCATCTATACCTTCACGTTCGCACGAACGGGCGCCGTCGTTAAGGCTCGCTATACGTACACCTATCGCTGGACTGGTTCGCAATGGCTGATAACAAGCCATCATTCGTCGGCGATGCCGGAGAAAACCTGACGCAATCCTGGCTTCAGGAGCCCTTGCGCCCGGCCATATGATGCAGGTACGCCAGCAGGTCCTTCAGGTCAGCATCGGATAGCGTCTTTTCGCCGATTGCCGGCATGCGCGCGCCGGGCCACCAGCGCAGTGACTGCGGGTCGCGGATAAGCCTGGCCAGCTTGTCGTCGCCCATGTACTCCACCGCGCTGTACGGTACGTTGAGATCCGGGCCAAGGTGAGCATCGCCAACCTTGTTCAGCGAGTGGCAGGAGAAGCAGACGCGCTGGAACGTCGCGAAGCCGCGCATGACGGGGCCATCGGCTGGCTGGTCGGAGGCGGGCCGGATGGCCGCAAAGCGCTCCGCGGGCGATGCGGTGATATCGATGCGTACGATGTTGTAGGTCCAATGACTCTCGTTGACCACGGACGCGGCGCGCCCCGATGGCAGCGTCCAGATCAGGCGAAACGGCCCGATACCCTGGCCCTTGAGCTTCGGCCACGGCTTCGCGGGATTCTCTATCGCCAGCCAGGCCCGCGGCGCGTCGGCGCCATCGGCAAGCAACATCCGGAGCGGCAGGTGAGAGACATAGCCATCGCTGGCCGCTGTCGTCGCGGTCGCGCCGGCTTCCGCGGGCATGCCGCGCAGCAGGGAGGCCACCGGAATCGCCCTGAACGTCAGCCTTCGCTTCAGGTTGTCGTCGTCGACCGTCACGTCGGTCAGCCGACGGTCCTTTAGCAGCGCATCGACTGTCCAGCTGCGTTGTTGCGTACCGGCCGAAATGACCAGCGTAGCCGGTTCGGCGCCGCTCGCCGGACCCGCAAGAAATGCCATGGCACAACCAAGCGCTCCAACTGACTTTGCAATCCAGGCCTTCATGGGGGTCTCTCCGGAAGCGGGTAACGTGTCGAAGTTCGGGTACAAAATGCGGGCCGAGGGCTCAGTGTAATAAAAAAAGCGGGCAGCCTGCGCTGCCCGCTTCTTCTCCTTCCGCCCTGCCTGTCTACCTCGCGCTGACCGCTACAGCACGCTCCATTGCTTGCTGCTGCCGCAGGACTTCCGTCGTCTGGCCCTTGCCATCCGGTGCCCAGCCCGGAGGCATCAGCAGGTAGCCGATCGCATTCAGCAGGCTGCCAGCGTTGATCATGTCTTTGCCCAGGCCGATCCAGTGTTCGAACTGGTTGACGAACGGGTTTTGCGTGGTGGTCGGGTGGACCAGGCCGTAGCGGCACGGCTCGTCTTCACGCTCTTCCACGTAGGTGCCGAACAGGCGGTCGAAGATGATCAGCACGCCGCCGTAGTTGGCGTCCAGGTAATCCACGTTCGAGGCATGGTGCACGCGGTGCGCCGACGGGGTGTTGAACACTTTCTCGAACCAGCCGAGCTTGGGGATCCAGGTGGTGTGCAGCCAGAACTGGTACAGCAGGTTCAGGCTCAGCGTAGCCAGCACGACTTCGGGACGAACACCCAGGAAGACCAGCGGGGCGAAGAACATCGAGGCGCCGACGATCTTGCCGGTCCAGCCGAGGCGATAGGCGGTGCCCAGCGTCAGTTCGTTCGGCGAGTGGTGCACCGCGTGCGTTGCCCAGAAGAAGCGGATACGGTGCGAGGCGCGGTGGTACCAGTAGTAGCAGAACTCTTGTCCGAGGAAGAGCAGCAGCACGGCCAGCGCGCTGTTGATCTCGACCGTGAAGATGCGGTGCTGCCAGGCAAACGCGAAGATCGGCGTGGCCAGCGACAGCGGCAGCAGTGCCATCAGCTTGCGCCCGACCATGTCGGCCAGCGACAGCCCCATTTCATGCCAGGGGTAGGTCTTGCCTTGCTGGCGGGCCTTGCGTGCCAGGAAGAAGGCCTCGACCAGTGAGATCGCCACGACGAAGACCGTGGCGAAGAGGGTGATCTTGTGGAGGTTGTGCATGATCGTCCAGTGTGGTGAGAGGTGCCGCCTTGCTTTGCGTGCTTGTCGGAGCTGGCATTGCTGCGTCGGTGAGGCAAATGTAGTGGCCGATCGCGGCCAGCGCCATGTGGGAAATATGTCGCCACATGTCATGCCTCGCGAGGCCGCGGCCGTGTAATACCGCGACATGTTTTCCACGTCGAAATTCGCGTGCCTCGCACCTATAGTTCGGTCCGTTGCCGCGCTGCACCGGCCGGCTGAAACCGAAACTGAAGGACCTGTGATGACCTCGAGCTTCTCCCGCCTCTCCAGCTTCCCCCGCTTCCCCCGCGTCCTTGGCGCAGCCGCCGGTACGTTGATCCTGCTGGCAAGCACCCAGGCCTTTGCCTCGACCGTGGTGGTCGCGCCGGCTACCGTGTATGTCCGTCCGTCGGCGGTGGTGGTCGCGCCGCCGCCCAAGGTGGTCGTCAAGCCCGCGCCGAAGGTGGTCGTGGCCTCGGCGCCGCTGCCGACGGTGGTCGTGAGGGCCGCGCCGCTGCCGCGTACCGTCTACGTCGCATCTCGCCCTGTCTACTTTGTGCGGTGATATTGCCAAACCACTGCACGGGTGCCGTATGCGTATCCGTGCACCTTATTCTTGGATCGGCAGCCGATCTGAATTCACAACGCCGGCAGGGGCCGGCAAACGGAGAAACATCATGAAGAAGATGATTGCAGTGCTCGCCATGTGCCTGGCTTCCGCTGGTGCATTCGCGCAAAGCGTAGAAATGCCTGCTGCAGCCAACCCGCGCATGGAGCGTGCGATGCAGCAACTGCAAAGCCGCTTTGCCAGCGCAAACACCACGCACGACGGCAAGCTGACGCGCGAGCAGGCGGCCGCCGGCATGCCGATGGTTGCGAAGCATTTTGACCAGATCGACGCGCAGCGAAGTGGCTACGTGACGATGCCGCAGATCGAGGCTTTTATGGGGCAGATGATGTCGCGCTGAGCCACGCTGGCGGATCTGCCAGCTAGCCGTGCAGGCTGGCAGATCCGGATGGCCGCGCGTACCGGCAGATCCAGGATCCGATCGAGCGGTCTGGAATGGCGGCCAGCCTTAGTGCAGCGTGTAGATAGTCTGCTGCCCCTCGGCATAGAGGGCCATGGCGATCTTCAGGATCTCGTTGCGATGCCGGTCGAAGGAGGCCAGTGCCCCGGCTTCGTCAGAACCGAGGGTGGAGTCGAAATTCTTCAGTACGCGGTCTTCCACAAGAAAGGTAATCTCGCGTGCGTTGTCATAACCCCAGAACCACACGCCATGCCTGGCCTCGTCATAGCTGCGGCTGGGGTTGGGGAAACTAAGTGCCATGTTGTCGTCCTGCGTTCTGCGGGTTGCTACGCTCACTACCAGCGCGAAGCGCTCCCGCTAGTGCGTATCTCCTTTCATGCTCTCGGCTTCCATCGCGGCATGTAATTCCTCATACGCCTCGATTGGCTCCATGTCCTGGTCCACGAACGCTGCAGCGCGCTCGGCGGCGGCCAATGCGTCCCGCGGGATGTCGCTCTGGATGTCGTCCTCTGCACTCGGTGGCAGCAGCATGTCCTCAAGCATCCCGCGCAACTCAGGCGTATTCCATGGCTTGCCCAGCCTGGCCTTCCTGTTCAGGTAGTGGCGAATTTCCGAGTCTTGCTCGGCGGTGAGTGGAAGCCCGCGAAAGGTGGGGTCCGTGTTGTGGTGGATCATGATGCGCCTCCCGAAGCGGTCTGCGCTTTCAATGAGAGATTCCCTGCGTGCGATGCGTGCGATGCGTGCGATCACTGTGCCGCGTGTCGGCGGCCAACCGATTCATGACTTCTTCTTGGCCGCACCTTCGTTCCCAACCCTCGAGTGAACCGTGCTGAACGGGGTTGCCGGGACCGATGGCTTCTTGGGCTGCTTAGGCTTTTTCGCTTCGCGGGTGCTGCGTAGTTGACTCTTGGCCATGGCTTGCTCCTGGTGGGTTGTTTGCCAAGGTGGCAATCCCAGCATACGCGCTCAGCAGCCCTAGCAACATGACTTTCATGACGTTCGCATGAAAAAGGCGCTCTGGCAGCGAGCCCGGTGCCACCCGCAATACGTGAGGAATGTGCGGCGTTGCGGCAAATGGCTCGGCGGTCGTCACCAACACCCACTTGCGCTGTCTCGTCCGCCGGCGAAACTACACTAGAACCATCGTCCTACCCACGCGCCAAGGAGCAGGGCATGCAGTTTCTCTGGCCGCAAATGCTCTGGCTTTTGCTCTTGCTCCCCCTGCTGGCAGCCGCTTACCTGTACCTGATTGCGCGGCGCAAGAAAATTGCGCTGTTGTATGCCAGTCTTGCGCTGCCACGCGCCGCGCTGGGTCGTTGCCAACGACTGCGGCGTCACATTCCGCCGCTGCTCTTCCTGCTCGCGCTGGGCGCGGCCCTGCTGGCCTGCGCCCGTCCCGCCGCGACCATCACGCTGCCGTCCGACACCATCACCCTGGTGCTGGCCATGGATACCTCCCGCAGCATGGAGGCGACCGACGTCGCGCCCACCCGGATCAGCGCCGCCCAGCAGGCTGCGCGGGATCTCATCGTCGGGCTGCCGGCCAGCGTGCGCCTGGGCATTGTCTCTTTTGCCGCCACGGCAACCGTGGTGCTGCCCCCCACCGACAACCGGGCGGACATGCTCGACGCGATCGATCGCTTCCAGCTCCAGCGCGGCACGGCGACAGGCAGCGGACTGATCCAGGCGCTGGCGGTGTTGTTCCCCGACGATGGCATCGATCTGGAAGCGATCCTCTTCAGCGGCGAGTCGCTCGCACCCGGGCCGGGCGGCAGATCGCTGACAGAAGCCGCCGCGGCGGACGCGGTCCGCAAGCGCGACCGGGAGCGGCCGGCGGCGTTGCCCGGCTCTTACCGGCACGGTGCGGTGATCCTGCTCAGCGATGGTCGCCGCACCACCGGCCCGGACCCTCTGGACGCCGCGCGCATGGCTGCCCAGCGCGGCTTGCGCGTCTATACCGTGGGCTTCGGTACGGCGCAGGACGCGGGATTGTCAGCGTCGAGCCTGTCTTACCACATGCAGCTGGATGAACCCACCTTGCGCGCGGTCGC
Source organism: Cupriavidus sp. P-10 (assembly GCF_003402535.2). Classification (NCBI taxonomy): domain Bacteria; kingdom Pseudomonadati; phylum Pseudomonadota; class Betaproteobacteria; order Burkholderiales; family Burkholderiaceae; genus Cupriavidus; species Cupriavidus sp. P-10. The sequence continues at coordinate 2,705,784 of NZ_AP025171.1, read as the reverse complement.
GACTCTCACTGACGGCGAGTACTTCCAGGCTGGCTCGGCCGCGGACCTGACGCGGGTGTACCGCCAGCTGAGCGCCCGTTTCGCGCTCGAGCGCAGGGAAGTCGAGATCAGTGCCTTGCTGGCGGCGGCCTCGGTCCTGCTGCTGGTGGTGGCGTGCGGGCTGTCGGTGCTGTGGTTCCGTCGGTGAACTGAAGCGCCGGCGCCCGGTTCGGCACCCGCTGCGCGGCGACTGCCCGTTCAGCGCGCCCTTGGCACCGGCTTGCCATGGGCGCGCGCCAATAGTTTTCCGATATACCCGAATCGCCATTCCATATTAGTCAGGCAACCGTCGCATCCATAGACTGAACACTGTTTCATTCAACAGGAGTCGAAATGGACAAGAAACGAGTTGACCTGTACTGGGATGTCGGCAGCACGAACACCTACTTCGCCATCAAGCTGATCAAGCCGATCCTTGAGCGCCATCACGCAGAACTCGTCCTGCATCCCTACAACCTGGGGTACGTCTTCCGCAACAGCGACTACGAGCTGATGAAGGAGCCGAAGGCGAAGCTCCGCTACCGCAAGCGCGACCTGATGCGCTGGGCGGAAAAGTACAATCTTCCGTTCCAGATCCCCAGGCAGTTTCCGATCAAGTCGAGCAGGGTTCTGCGCGGCTCGCTTGCGATGCGACGCAAAGGCCTGGAGCTGGAGTTCGTCGAACGCGTGATGGAAGCGTACTGGGAGCGTGGCGATGCCGGCATCGTCGAGTATGCCGGCCTGCGGCCGATCGTGGAATCTCTCGGCGTGGACTTCGCCTGGTTCGAAGAGGTTGCCGCCAGCGAGGAAATCGGTGCCGAGCTTGCGCAAAGCACGGACGCGGCCGTCGAGCGTGGCGTCTTTGGCGTACCCATGATGTTCGTCGGAGACGAGATGTTCTGGGGGAAGGATCGAGTGGACTTCATGGAAGACGAACTTGCGCGCGTTGCGTAGGCCAGCGGTACACAGCCTGCACAGCCTGCTCCGGCGGTTAGGCTCCTACCGTCGGGCAGGCAATATTTTTTTTAGGTCTCGGTCCTGTCGCCGTGGCGGTACAGGGCTCTGGTGAAGAACCGGACCATCACATTGCGGGCGTTGCGCCCTGCGCAGCGCGGCAGAAGCAGGACGACGCCTGAAGACGCCGTCGTATCGAACTCAGATAATCCTGCGTTCCCGCAGCCATTCAAATTCGGCGGCATCCACGCCGGCCATCTCTCGCAGAACTTCTTCGGTGTGCGCTCCCGGTACCGGAGCAGGCGTGTCATAGCCGACCTCCGCATTGCCAAATCGCAACGGGAAAGACGCAGCCTTTACATTCATCTTCGCCTCGGCAAGCGGGTTCCACAGCGACACGGCCATGTTGCGCGCGGCAATCTGCTCCCAGGCGAGCACATCGTCGATGGTGCGAACCGGGCTGCATGGAATCCTGGCGGACCGCATCCGTTGCTCGATCTCCGCCGTGGTCAGCGACAGCGTCCATGCCGACACGATCTGGTCAACCGCCGCATTGTTCGACAAGCGCCATGCGATGGACATGATGTCGGGGTCATCCTTGAGTTCGGAACGTCCCATCACGTCCAGCAGTGTGCGCCAGTCGTCGTTGCTGGCCGTGCCGAGCGTCACCCAGCCATCAGCGCTCTGGTACGCGTTGAACGGAGAGAACCGCATGATCCGGTTGCCCTGCTGGAACGACAGCCCCAGTTCGCGATAGCAATCCAGCGGCTCGTCGAGGATCAGGGACAGCAGGCAGTCGGCCATGGACACATCCACCGACTGTCCCTGGCCGGTGCGCTGCCGATAGTTCAGGGCAGCCACGATTCCGAATGCCGCGAACAGTCCCGCAATGGCATCCGAGAGCGGGGAGCCGGCCTTCGTGGGACCCGCATCCGGCTGGCCCGTGATGCTCATCAAGCCAACGGCCGCCTGCACCATGAGGTCATAGGCCTTGAGGTTCCTTGCGGGGCCGGTAGAGCCATAACCTGTCAGCGAGCAGTAGACCAGCGATGGATTGACTTCACGCAGCACGTCATAGCCGAGGCCGAGGCGATCGGCGACTCCGGCGCTGAAGTTCTCTACCACGACGTCGGCACGCCTGACCATTCGCATGAAGAGTGCCCTGCCTTCCGCGCTCTTAAGGTTCAGGGTGGTCGATTTCTTTGAACGCGCCCGTTTCAGGTAGGCGATACCCATGTCCTGCCGGGAGCGTCGTTCGAAGGAAACGCCGTGCGGGCCGGCGAACGGCGGAGAGAAAGCGGTCGGATCCCCGACATCCGGATCGTCGATCTTGATGACTTCCGCCCCCAGTCCGGCCAGGAACAGGGTGCACTGAGGGCCGGAAAAGAACCGGGTAAGGTCAAGTATCTTGACGCCATCGAGAATCCGCTTGGTCATGGGTTGCCGTTTGCCTGTTTAGACGCACGGCCAGTCTAGCCACGCAACAGGACACCCGGCCAATAGGACTTCGTGGTAGCGGTATTGCGATTCCGTATGGCTAGTCGATCTTCGCGGCGCCGGGCCATGCGCCTTCGGCGACCAGCGCCAGCGCGGTCTCGCGAATCAGTTCCATGATCCGGCGCGCGGCGGAGCTCAGCGGCATGATGTCGAACGTGCAAAGTGAAAGCCGCCGTTGCAACGCAGCACCTGCGATCCGTTGTGCCGCAAGTCCTTCGGTGCCGCCCGGGATCGAAGGCGACAATATCGTCGAACCGACGCCACTTGCGACGACAGCACGAATCGTCGCAAGGGAATCCAGCTCCGCCAACACGATGGGCTTGTGGCCCGCGGCTTCGAAGGCCTCGTCGATAATCTGCCGCGTGATGTTGGCCTTGCCGGGAAGAATCAGTGGCAGCCGTGCCGCTTCCGCGATGGCGATCTCTTCGGGGGGCGGCTTGCCCGGCTGCAGGGGTGAAAGCAGAATCAGGCTCTCGGTCAGCAGCGGCGTTACCTCAAGATGGGATCCCAGCCTGCTCTCGCGCACCGCGCCGGATCCGTCCACGCGCTCGAACAGCAGGCTCATCTCGATCCTCCCGTTCACCACCAGCTCCTGGAGGTGACCGCTGAGGCTCTCTGTAATCTGCAGCTGGATATCCGGGTACTGCCTGCCCGCAGCCGCAAGAAGCCGGGGCGCAAGTATCGTTGCCGCACTGGTTGGAAGCCCGACCGAAACAGTGCCTTGCGGATGCTCGCCGGCATGCTGGACGTCTTTCTTCATCAGCTCTGCCTGACGCAGCATGGCGCGCGCGTGGCGATAGAACACATCGCCTGCCTCTGTTGCAACTACGCCTCGCGCGCTCCTGGCCAGCAGCTTCACTTTCAGCTCGTCCTCGAGCTTCGCAATCTGCTGGCTGAGCGCGGGCTGGGCGGTGTACAGGTCTGCGGCCGCCCGCGACACACTGCCAAGCTCGACGATGCGTACGAAGTACTTCAGTTGTCGGAATTCCATGGCTAATGGTAAGGCGCGGCGGCTGGGGTGGGACAGCCATAAGTTTTCGACATGCCCCAAGCGGGACACGGTATTGGCGCGGCGGCCGTGACATTTCTAAGATGGCTCCACCATCAACGAGCCACCTTACCGAGATGATCGACCTCTACTTCTGGAGCACCCCGAACGGCTACAAGGTCTCCATCCTCCTTGAAGAGCTGACGCTGCCCTACAACGTCATACCCGTCCATATTGGCAAGGGGCAGCAGTTTGCGCCGGAGTTTCTGGCCATCAGCCCGAACAACAAGATCCCCGCCATTATCGATCATGACGGCCCTGGCGGACAGGCCATCTCCATGTTCGAGTCGGGGGCCATCATGGTGTACCTGGCCGAGAAAGCCGGCTGCCGGTTCATGCCGCAGGACCCGCGAAAACGGTACGAGGTCCTGCAGTGGCTGATGTTCCAGATGGGCGGCGTCGGGCCGATGCTCGGGCAGGCACATCACTTCCGCAAATACGCGCCTGAGAAGATCGACTACGCAATCGACCGTTATACGAGGGAGGCGCGTCGCCTCTACACGGTCATTGACCGCCGTCTCGCAGATTCCGAATACCTGGCGGGCGATTACTCGATTGCCGACATGGCCACCTATCCGTGGCTGCGCGCCCACAAATGGCAGGGCCAGGACATCGCGGACTTTCCCCATCTCCAGCGCTGGTACTCGGCGGTGCGCGAACGTCCGGCGGTTCAACGTGGTGTTGGCGTACTGGCGGGGAAGGTGGACAAGACAGGCGCCAAGCCCAGCGGCGACCGGTGGGACAACCTGTTTGGCGAGAACCAGTTCGCCACGCGATAGGAGAGGCACATGCCGCAAATCAAAACGCCGATGCTCACCGGATTCCGCGTGCTGGACATTACCCAGATCGTGGCAGGCCCGACCTGCACGCGCATCCTTGCCGAAATGGGCGCGGAGGTGGTCAAGCTCGAGCTTGCGCCGTTTGGCGATCGTACGCGCGTCGGCGGTCTGCGCAGTCAGAAGCCCGAACACAAGCGCTGCTCCCAAAGCACCTACTTTGTCCAGCATAACCACTCAAAGAAGAGCCTCGCGCTGAATCTGAAAAGCGAAAAGGCACGGGAGCTTGTTCTCAGGATGATCACGCAGTTCGACGTACTCGTCGAGAACTTCTCGCCGGGCGTGATGGACCGGTTCGGTCTCGGCTATGAGGTGCTGAAGACGATCAATCCGCGGCTTGTCATGTGCTCCATTTCCCTTGCCGGCCAGCAGGGCATCCTGGCGAACAAGCCGGGCTACGACTATGTTGCGCAGGCGTACGCCGGCGTGACCGACCTGATCGGCGAGGCTGCCGGCAATCCCGCACTGATCACCATGGCCATCGGCGACGCATCAACCGGCGTCGCCGCAGCGATGGCGGTCGGCTTCGCGCTGCTGCATCGGGAACGAACCGGGGAAGGGCAGTACATCGAAACATCACTGCTCGATACCTATTTCAATATGCATGAGGTCGCCATCCCGCGCCTGAGCCTTCGCAAAGGCTACGAACCGACGCGCACGGGATCGCAGCATCCCGACGGCGGCCCGACTGGCATCTTTCGTTGCGCAGACGGTACGTACCTCACGCTGGCCACGCTCCCGCACCAATGGGAGCAATTCGTGTCGGCGCTGGGGCGCGATGACCTGTTGACCGACCCCCGCTTTGCCACTGCGGCGCTGCGCCGTGACAACAACGCGCAACTGAAGGAGATCCTGGAGTCGTGGCTCGGTACGTTTCCGACCAGGGACGCGGCCATCAAGGCACTGGAGCGCGAACGGATCCCCTGCGCGCCAGTCCTCACCCTGCGCGAGGCCATGGAGCATCCCCACCTGCGGGAGCGCGGCGTTGTGCGCACGGTCAGTGATCCTTACGTCGGCGAGTTCCAGATCCCGGGGCCGCCGGCGAGATTTTCGGCCTGGAAGTATTCGTCTTCCCTGAAGGCGGACCTGCTCGGCGAACACAACGAACAGGTCTTGCAGGAATTTGCGGGCCTCGGCGACGACGAGATCGACGCCTTGTATGCCGAAGGTGTGCTGGTTCGGGACAGGCTGCTCGAACCGGAGAGCGCGCCGACGGAAGACACCGCAATGGCACGGTGACCGCCGTGGACGACAACATGGATACCTTTGACCTGTTTGTCATAGGCGCCGGCTCCGGCGGAGTGAGAGCGGCACGTACTGCCGCCGCACTCGGCGCGCGGGTCGGGATCGCGGAACAATCGCGGGTAGGCGGCACCTGTGTGATTCGTGGCTGTGTGCCAAAGAAGCTTCTCGTCACGGCCAGTCGCTACCGGGCGGAAGCCATGGACGCGATCGGCTTCGGGTGGAACCTTGAGGCCAAGGGCCACGACTGGCGTGCGCTGCGCGACGGCATCTCGGAAGAAGTGCTCCGCCTCGAGCATTTGTACCGCAAGGGCCTGGATAGCAGCCAGGTCACGATCTTTGACGAGAGCGCGTCGGTCGAGGCCAGTGGCTGTGTGCGTCTTGCATCGGGCCAGCGGGTGTTCGCCAGGCACATCATTGTCGCAACCGGTGCAGCGCCTGCGCCCCTGAGCATGCAAGGGGCAGAGTATGCGATCACGTCGGACGAGGTTTTTGGACTGCCGCAACTGCCGCGCCGCGTGGCGATCATCGGTGGCGGCTATATCGCGCTCGAGTTCGCTGGCATCTTCAGGGGACTGGGTGCCGACGTGTCGGTGCTTCACGGAGGCCAGACGGTTCTCCGGGGATTCGATGCCGATGTGCAGGCCGGCGTCCTTGCCGCGTACCATGAGCAGGGCATCTCAATGCGATTGAATTGCCAGGTTCGCCGCATCGAAACCCTGACGGTGGGCTATCGCGTGACCGATCACGCAGGACAGTCTTTCGATTGCGACGTTGTCATGAACGCGACCGGCCGCTTGCCAAACACAGCTGCTGCGGGCGGCGTACTCGCGCTGCGTCCGAACGGTGCCATTGCCGTGGATAGCCGCTACGCGACGTCGCTGCACGGCGTCTACGCCATTGGGGATGCGATCGGCCAGTTGAACCTTACGCCGGTCGCCATACGGCAAGGACAGTGGCTCGCACAGTCGCTGTTTGGGGCATCCCAGTCGTGTTCGCCGGACTTTGGTTTCACGCCGACGGCAGTCTTCTCCACGCCTGAGATTGCGAGTGTCGGGATGAGCGAGCAGCAGGCGCGCGCCGCGCATCCCGAAATCACTGTCTACCGCGCGAACTTCCGGCCAATGCGGGCGATGCTGGCCAGAAGCCCCGAGCGCGTCATGATGAAACTGGTCGTCGACAAGCGCAGTGACCGGGTCCTTGGCCTCCACATGCTGGGGCGCGATGCCGCGGAAATCGTGCAAATGGGGGCGATATCGCTGCAGCGAGGCATCACCAAGCGTGAGTTCGACCAGACCGTTGCATTGCATCCCAGTGTTGCGGAGGAGTTCGTCACCATGCGAAACCACGACTGAAGATCATGGTGGTGTGGGAGGCAGAGCAGTTGTCACAAAAGAAAACATGTCGTAAGGAGACAGGCCATGAGGTACGTTGCAGCACTCGCCATCGGATTGTTGGCATGCAGTTCTTCCTTTGGGCAAACCTTTCCAACCCGCCCGCTGACGTTGGTGGTTCCGTTCTCGCCAGGCGGGCCGACGGACGTCGTGGCGCGCCACCTGGGGGCCGCAATGGGCCGATCGCTGGGACAGTCCGTTGTCGTGGAGAACCGTGCCAGCACTGGCGGCATCGTCGGCTCGGAGGCGGTCGTGCGGGCCGAGCCCAATGGCTATACGCTGTTGATCCATAACATCGGCATGGCGACCCTGCCAGCGCTGACGAAATCGCTCCGGTTCGACCCGACCAGGGATTTCGAATATATCGGGCTTGTCGCCGACGTCCCGATGACGCTGGTTGCCCGTCCAGACCTGACACCGACCGGATTCAGCGAGTTGCGCGCCTACATCTCGGCCAACCAGCGGAGGATCAATCTCGCCAATGCGGGCATCGGTACGGCATCACATCTCTGCGGGCTGATGCTGATGAGCCAGCTGCATTCGGCGATGACAAGCGTTCCGTACAAGGGCGCGGCGCCGGCAATGGTCGACATCCAGGGTGGGCAGGTCGACCTCCTTTGCGATCAGGTAACCACCACGTTGCAACCCATCAATACCGGTCGAGTCAAGGCATATGGCAGCACGACGTCGCTGAGGCTGGCTGCATTGCCAAAGCTGCCCACCCTGCGGGAGCAGGGGCTGGGCGATTTCGAGGTCACGGTGTGGCATGGCATCTACGCCCCCAGGGGCACGCCGAAGCCGGTCGTTGCGAAGCTGGTCAAGGCGCTGCAGGACGCGGTCAGCGATCCCGCGTTCCGTGAGGGAATGCATAAGCTTGGCGCTGTACCGGTGTCGGCAGAGCGCGCCGCTCCGCAAGCGTTGTCTGCGCAGTTGCGAAACGAGATAGCGAGATGGACCCCGGTCATCAGGCAAGCCAGCGCTTTCATCGACTAGTCCTTTGCGTGGGGGGGCGTGGAACAATATGTACAACGACAAGATTCAAACGGAGCGCGATACGCCCGGACATGTCATACGTCGCATTGCGATGGAGGCTGCCGCTCGCATGCTGTTCAGGCAGGAGACCGAAACCACCGCGATCTCCCTGGCAGTTGCCCACTATGTTTGGGACTTGCGGGCAGCACGTGAATGCCGAGGGACCCTCGTCGAGGTCGAGTCCACCTGGATTCCCGCTGGCAAGGAGCAGGAAGCAAGAGAGGCGTCCGAGGCAATCATGGATGCAGTGGGCCGGCACCTGCGCGACTACATGGCAGAGAACCTTGACCTTTGAGCGAGGCACGGTTGGCCGGCCCTGGACATTGCGGTGACGCTTGGCTGCGGCAAGGCTTCATTCAGGGGCGGTGTGGGCGGTGCGCCATCGCTGCGCAAGAGCGGGGGGTGGTCGACGGCGTTTCGCCGCTGCGCCAGCATCTGGAAATGGTCTCGGCCGCAACGGCTGACCGACGCACCCGCCCGGTTTGGTACTAGTTCCGGTCCGCGATGGAGAGGCTGACGGGTGACTCGTTTCTCTCGGCTCCGGCGTGGTCGTAGTGAACCGCCGATGCCGACCGCCCGTGATCGATCAGCAGGACTGCGAACATGCCAATCACGGCAGGCATGGCAATCGCAATAAAGTTCTGCTGCAGCGGCAGGTTCATGGCGACCAGTACGCCAATCACGATCGGCGCCAGGATCGCTCCACTGCGACCGATGCCCAGCGCCCAGCCGAGTCCGGTGGAACGGATCGCGGTCGGATAGAACTGCCCGGTGTAGGCATTCGCGACGATCTGGGTGCCGATCGTCGAGGCGCCGGCAAGGCCCACCACGAGATACTGCAGTTCGGCGGGCAGCCTGAACCCGAGGAGCGTGATCGAGATCGCGGCCAGCCCATACATCGCTGCAAGCACGTACTTGATGTGATACCGGTCGGCAAGCCATCCGCCGCCGACGGCGCCGATCATCGCGCCGATGTTCAGTACCAGCATGAACGTCAACGCGGAGCCCAGGCTGTACCCCGCGGCTGCCATCAGCTTGGTCAGCCATGAGCTCAGCGCGTACACCATGAACAGGCACATGAAGAATGCGATCCAGAACATGAGGGTGCTGAAGCCGCGGCCCTCATGGAACAGATGCCGGATCGGCGCGCTGTCGGCATTGTCCTGGGCCGCCACGGCGAATCCATCCGTCTTGGACCACCGGCGGGTCGGTGCGAGGCTGGCAACAATGCGCCGCAATGCTTCGTGGTCGCCCTTCTTCAGCAGGAAGGGCATCGATTCGGGCAGCGACCTGAGAATGACGGGAACGAGCAGGACGGGGAGGCCGGCGGCGAGGAAGACCGATTGCCAGCCGTACGTTTCGATCAGGCCCTTGCCGAGGATGGCCGCCAGCATCCCGCCGACGGCATAGCCGCTGAACATCAGGGTGACAAGCGTCGCCCGCATCCTTTTCGGTGCGTACTCCGTCATCTGCGCGACGACGTTGGGCATGACGCCGCCGATGCCGAGCCCGGCAAGGAAGCGTGCCACGCTGAACAGCACGGGGTCCCTGACCAGGCCGGCCGCAGCAGTGAAGACGCTGAACAGGATGACGCAGATCGCGATTGTCCAGCGCCGGCCGATCCTGTCTGCCAGGGTGCCGAGGAAGATCGCGCCGAACACCATGCCGAACAGGGCAGAGCTGACCATGAGCCCGGCTTGAGCCGGTGCCACGCCGAGGTCCTTCATGATCGAAGGCAGCGCGATGCCCACGACCGCCAGGTCGTATCCGTCAAAGATGATGATGAGCGCGCACCAGCACAGCACGCGCGCATGGAAGCGATTGAACGAGGCCTCGTCGGCCAGTTTGTGGACGTCGATTTGCGACATGGGGGCTTGTCTCCGGTGTTTTTTCTTATGTAGTGGGTTACTGCCTGGCCATGGGAACATTCGGGTCGGCTAGGCGGTCGGGATCGACCTGCCTGCGCTGCTCGATCAGGCGGCGTGCGAAGCGGAGGTCGCGCGCCGCATTGGCCCCGACCGCAGCCTGGACAACGTCGTCGCCATCGAGATGGAACAGCAAGAAGCTGTCTCCGGAGGGCGTGCCACGTGCCACCACGCGATGTGATGGCAGGGGAAAGCCGTAGATCTGCAGGTTCATGCCGTACTGGTCCGACCAGAACCACGGCAGGGGCGCATAGTCGACGGGGAGGCCGAGCGCCGCGCGCGCCGCGGCGATACCCTGTTCCTGGGCGTTCTGCCAGGATTCCAGCCGCAAGTGCCGGCCGGCCCATGGGTTCGGTGTCACTGCCACGTCTCCCGCGGCGAGGATATCGGGGTCGGAAGTGCGGCAGCTCTTGTCGACGATCACGCCGCCATCGCATTCCAGCCCGGCGTCACGCGCCAGCGCATCGTTGGGCACGAGACCCACACCCGCGACGATGGCGTGGCACGTCAGCGTGTTGCCATCGGCAAGCGTCACGACGGACAGGCCATCAGCGTCTTGCGCGATGCCGGTGATGTGGGCGCCGAGCATGACGCGGGTGCCGTGCGCACCATGCAGCCCGAGCAGGTGTCCGGAGATCTCCGGCGGCACGGTGCGCTCGCACAGGCGGCCTTGTGCTTCGACGACGGTTACCTCCGCCCCTTTCTGCCGCGCGGTGGCGGCGACTTCCAGCCCGATCCAGCCGCCGCCAATGACGACGATGCTGCGGCCCGGCCGAAGCTCGGGCGCCAGCGACAAGGCGTCGCCAATCGTGCGCAAGGTATAGCTCGGGGTCGTATCCGCGCCCGGGACAGCAAGCGCGCGCGCCTTGCCACCGGTACACAGGATCAGCTTGTCGTAGGACAGCAACTCTCCGTCGGACATCTCCAGGCACTTCGCGCCCCGGTCGATGCGGACCACCCGTGAGTCCACCCACCATTCCAGCCTCAGCGCTTCGAACGCCTCCGGCTTGAGCAGCCAGGTGCTGGCGGGTGCCGCCTCACCGGCAAGCACGGTCTTGGACAGCGATGGCCGCTCGTACGGTGGGTGGGTCTCGTCGCCGATTAGCACGAGCCGGCCGGTGAAACCCTCGCTGCGCAGCGTCTGGGCGGCCCAGCCGCCGGCCTGGCCCGCGCCGATGATGACGATGGCGGCGGCTGGCGAAATGGCAGTCGCGCCATGTGGTCGTTCGGAATTCATGTGCGTCCCTTGTGGTTGCGTGACCGGCGCGTTCAGCCGAGGTCGAGGTAGACCCTGTCGCCTTCGATACGGACCGGATAGGTACGGATGCCTTCGGTCAGCGGGGCGCACATCGCTGCGCCGTTACGGACGTCGAACCTGCCCTGATGGAGCGGGCACTCGATCTCGTGTCCTTCAAGAAAGCCTTCGCACAGGCGCGCGTGGCCATGCGTGCAGATGTTGTCGGTCGCGTAGACGTCGCCGTCGACCCCATACAGGGCGATCTCCCTGCCCTCCACGGCCACGGCGATCACATCGTCCTGCGGGACGCTGGACAGCAGCGCTGCCTCGATCCAGGTTTCAGTCATGAATGGCTCCTGCTAGATGGGGTAGATCAGCGAGTTGGGAATCATCTCGCTATCGAATACGCAGATGCGTGACGCGAAGCGCCAGCCCTCGGGCGTGCGCACGATGGTGTCCAGGTAGCGGCCAACGTTGTACACATCGGTCATCTGGTCCGGCTTGGTGCGCAGCACGGCATAGTTCGTCTCAGCCACGATCTTGTCGGCGCTGGCCTCGCGGATCAGGGGCGTTCCGACAAGGTGGCGCTGGTAGTAGGGATCGTGGAAGAGCGTCTCCCGGATGCCATAGATGCGGTCCTTCAGCATCCCCTTGCTTTCGAGCGACAGCGTGGCGAGCGGCAGCCCGCGCTCATGGTTCTCGCGCGGCTGGACACGATAGAGGCAGTCCTCGGTGAAGAACTCCGGCCAGCGGTCCCATTCGCCGTTGTCCACGGCGCTGGTGTAGTCGGCGTACAGGGCGAGCAGTGCGTAGTAGTCAGTGAAGTTCATGGCCTCAGACCTCCATCACCTTGCGCCAATAGGCGTACATGCCGCGGATCAGGGTCTCGGTGACCATGTGCTCCGTGTTTTCCGCGGTCTTCCCGCCCAGTTCGGCGATCACGCGATGCCAGGGCTTCTGGGAGAAGCCTTCCTGCGAGCATTCGATGGCTTCGCCGTCGTCGGCCGACACGAAGCCCGCGGGGCCGAAGAGGTTGGCCTGGCGCAGTCGGCGCCGCGTCATTTCCCCGGTATCGTCCTCGAAGCCGAAGTGCGTCCAGACGAAGTCGAAGGAGTCGGGGCCGTTGGGCTGGATATGGCGCGTGGACACCGAATTGACCTGCTGCTGGAAGATCACGCTCGGGAACACCGTCATCATCACCGCGGTTGGCTCGCCCCACCATGGTTCGTGGACGATGTCGAGAATGCGGTCGTCGTGCAGGGCCATCTGGTCCTTGAAGCTGGACACGCCGGAGGTCACGTCGCTCTTGCCGCCCTGGCCGCGGGTCGACACCATCGCGGCATGGCGGAACTCGGCATCCATCACCAGGCGGGCCTTGTTGTCCGCCCGCCAGAGCCCGAACGTGACAAACCAGGTATGCAGCAGGCCGGGATGGTAGGGGTCCTTGATGTTCTCCTGCATCAGCTTCCAGTTGCCGGGAATGCGCTGCTTGTTGTAGCCAAGGACCTTCAGCTTGCGGCCATTGAACAGGCGGTCGAAGTAGCCGAGGATGTCCGGCCCGAGGTAGGCTTCGAGCGAGGGCACGTCGTGGTCGAACGAAGCGAACACGACCCCGCCACGTGTCGCGACCTTCAGTTGCGTGAGCCCGTGCTCCTGCGGCTTGAAGTCGGCGGGCATGCCACCGTTGACCTTGCCGTCCTGCTTGACGCCGCGACGCAGTGGCACCCCTTGCAGGTTGCCCTTCAGGTCATAGTTCCACTGGTGGTAGGGGCAGTGGAAATCCTTCCGGTTCCCGCTGCGCTCGCGGCAGAACTTCATGCCGCGATGGGCGCACACGTTCTCGATGACGTTGATCTCGCCGTCCTGGTCGCGCACCAGGATCACGGAACGCTCGCCAAGCGTGGTGCGCTTGAAGTCGCCGGGGTTCGGGATTTCGGCCTCCAGGCCGACATAGTTCCAGTGGCCGCGGTAGAAGCAGCGTTCGAGCTCGCGCTGGTAAAGCTGCGTGTCCGTATAGACGCGGAACGGGATGCGGCTGATGCTGTCGTCGGCCCACACTGGGCGATCTTCATGGGAGGCAGTTGCCATGGCGGGTTTCCAAAGGTGCGAACGGAGTCCGCGCGCGGGCCCGGTGGGCCTGTGCGACGTCTGTGTGCTTGGGCTGACTTCAGGCAGGGAGGGATTCCCTGGCGCGGGCTATTGCCAGAGGCGGGCGAGATTCATGGGGCGTCTCCGTCTGTATTTTCGTATGGAAAGGATCATCGGACATCGACCTCAATAAGCCAATAGAATCCCGGCTATAGTCGATATTCACGAAATCAATAAAGGCGCGCGATGGAATTGAGGGACGTCGACCTGAACCTGCTCGTCGTGTTCGATCAGTTACTGCGGCAGGGAACCGTTTCCGGAACGGCCAGGGCCATGAACCTGAGCCAGCCGGCCGTCAGCAATGCGTTGGCGCGGCTGCGCACCCTGCTGGGTGACCAACTGTTTGTACGGAGCAGCAAGGGAATGCTGCCGACACCACTTGCACAGGAACTGGCCGAGCCGGTTGGCCAGGCGCTGGAGTCGCTGCAGGCAACGCTCAGTCGCAAGATGACATTCGATCCCTTGCGCAGCGAACGCGCATTCCGGATCGCCATGACCGATATCGGCGAGGTCCACTTCATTCCGCCGCTGATGGGTGCGCTTGGGCAACGTGCGCCAGGCGTGACGGTGACCACGGTGCGCAATACGGCGGTCGACCTGCCGGCCGAGATGAGCCAGGGGAGGATCGACCTCGCTGTCGGCCACCTGCCTGAACTCAGTACGGAATTCTTTCAGCGGCGCCTGTTTCGCCAGCGATACGTCTGCCTGTTCCGCCCCGGCCACGCGATGGACAAGAAGAAGGTCAGCATGCGGGACTTCGAAGCCGCGGAGCATGTCGTGGTCACGGCGGCAGGCACGGGCCATGCCCGGGTCGACGAGATCCTTGCCAAGGGCGGCGTACAGCGGAGCATCCGCTTGCGCGTCCCGCATTTCGTGGCACTGGCGGACATCATTGCCACCACGGACCTGGTCGCCACCGTAACCTGGACGTTTGCGGAACGATGTGCCAAGTACTTCGGGCTCAGGTATGTCAACCATCCGTTCGCGCTGCCGGCTATCCAGATCAATCTTTTCTGGCATGCCCGGTATCATCGCGATCCTGCGAATCAGTGGCTGCGCAACGAGTTCATCGAACTGTTTTCGGAATAGGGGCCTGGCTGGAATGGGAGCCACGCCGGGCTGGCCAGTCCACCCCGACGTAATGTGCGAGGTGGCTGGTGGCCGGCTTCCGTGTGTGCGGCTACGTGCGTGCGAACTCGGTGTAGCCCTGCGCGCCGCCACCGAAGTATGTGGCCACCGGGGCGTCATGCAGGGGAGCCTCCAGCCGCAACCGCTCGACGAGGTCGGGGTTTCCAATGAAGGGCTTGCCGAAGGCGATCATATCCGCGTGACCCGAAGCGGTGGCGTCCAGCGCGCGCTGCCGGTCATAGCCATTGTTGGCAATGTAGGCACCGCGGAATGCCGCGCGAAGCGCCTGCGCATCAAACAGGCCGGCGCCGCTTCCGCCGTTTCCGTCGTTACCGCCGTGCAGTTGTCCTTCCACGACATGCAGGTAGGCCAACCCCATCTCGCCGAGTCGGCGAGCCAGGTAGTTATGCGTTTCCATCGGCGTGCTGTCCAGCGGCGTGTCGCCGATTGCGGTGGAGAGCGGCGAAAGGCGGAGCCCCACGCGATCGGCGCCCCAGACGTCCGCAACGGCTTCAACCACTTCTAACGGAAAGCGGGCGCGGTTTTCAATGGAGCCGCCGTAGCGGTCTTCGCGATGGTTGGTGCTGTCGCGCAGGAATTGCTCCAGCAGATAGCCATTGGCCGCATGCACTTCCACGCCATCGAAGCCTGCATCCTTCGCGCGGCGTGCAGCCTGTCGGTAGTCCTCCAGGATGCCGGCGATCTCCCCGGTGGCTAGCTCTCGCGGCATGGAGGGCGGCAGGTGTCCCGCTTCGGTGAAGACGTTGCCGCCGGCCTGGAGCGCGGAAGGTGCTACGGGCGCGGTGCCACCCTCCTGCAAGCTGACGTGCGACATGCGCCCCACGTGCCACAACTGGACCACGATACGGCCGCCGGCTGCATGGACTGCCCTGGTCACGGGTGCCCAGGCAGCCACGTGCGCATCGGTGTAGAGGCCGGGCGTGTAAGCGTAGCCACGGCCCTGGCGCGAGATGTTGGTGGCTTCGGTGATGATCAATCCCGCGGAAGCGCGCTGCCCGTAATAGTCGATGGCCAGCGGCGTCTGGATGCCGTCCATGCCTGCGCGCGACCGCGTGAGCGGCGCCATGGCGATTCGGTTGCGGACGTCGATGGCACCCAGGCGGGTAGGGGAGAAAAGGGCTTCAGAAGACATGGCAGCTCCGGTTTGCTGAGGGCATTTGCAATGTGAGGCGAGGGGCTTGCCGCCTGCCGGGAAGACCGGCGCAGCAGCGCTTCGTTGCAATGCAGTATGTTTGGCGGAGATGCATTGATCCAATTTATTTATTGAATTCAAGTTATATCGTCAGCAATATGACTGCATGCGCTACGACCTGAACCTGTTGCCCGTCTTTCTCGCGCTCATGGAAGAGCGCAGCGTCACCCGCGCGGCCGAGCGGCTGGGGATGACGCAGCCGGCGCTGTCTAACGCGCTGGGTCGATTGCGCGACATGCTGCAGGATCCGTTGTTCATCCGTGAACGGTACGGCATGCAGCCGACCGAGAAGGCCGAAGCGCTGGCCCCCGGCATCGCCGCCGCTGTCGCCCGCCTGGACGAACTGGTGCTCGGCCAGCAGGGCTTCAACCCGGAGAAGGCGGATCGCCTGTTCACACTGGCGCCGAACAGTTACGTCGAATTCGTGCTGGTGCCAGGCATCGTCGCGCGGCTGCGCGAGCGCGCTCCGGGCATTCGGCTGCGGTTGGTGCCGTTCGGGGCGGACCTGGCGGAGACGGGCGTGACATCCGGGGCGACCGCGATGGTGCTGGGCCGCATCATCGACCCGCCGGACAACCTTGTCGTGCAGCCCGTGATGGAAGATGGCCTGGCCTGCGTGCTGCGCGCCGACCATCCGCAAGTCAACAAGCGGATCTCAAAGAAGCAGTATGAGCAGCTCAAGCACGTCAACGTGCTGCCGCCCGGCCGCTTGCGCGCGGGCCTGTTCCAGGTGCTCCAACGCCACGGCCTGCGGCGCGAGGTCGCGATATCGGTGACGCACTTCCTGGCCATTCCGGAAATCATCGCCGCGACGGACTACTGCGCCACGCTGCCCGGCATGATCTGTCGCCACCTGGCGCGCGATGCCCGGCTGAAGATACTGGCCGCGCCGGTCGACCTGGGCACATTCCCGGTGGAGATGGCCTGGCATGTGCGCTACCGCCATGATCCTGCCCACCAGTGGCTGCGCGACCTTGTCGTCGAGGTCGCTCGCGAAAAGTTGCTCGGAAAGCCGGTTTGAGGGCAGCGGGCAATTTTCCTGGAAAGCGACCCGTCCCGGTCAGGAGAGCAAGGGTGCGGCGCCCCGCAAGCGGGGCGCCAGTGCACTATTCCAGCCGGAAGCCGGTCTGCTTGATGGCCAGCGCCCATTTCTTCTGCTCGGCGGCCATGAAGGTCGCGAACTGGTCCGGAGAGCTGCCGTTCGCCGGCTCATAGCCCTTGCTGGCCAGTTGCTGGCGCACGCCGGGCGCATTCAGTGCCTTCTCGATTTCCTTGCCCAGCAGCGCGACGATCTCCTTCGGCGTGCCGGCCGGCGCCACCAGTCCGTACCACTCGCTTGCCTCGATGCCCGGGAAGCCGGCCTCCGACATGGTCGGGATGTCGGGGAACAGCGGCAGGCGCTGCTTGCTTGCCACGGCGATTCCCTTGAGCTGGCCGCCCTTCACGAACGGCATCACCGCCGGCACGCCATGGAACATCATCTGGATATGGCCGCCGGCCATGTCGGTCAGGGCCTGGGGGCCGCCCTTGTAGGGAGCGTGGACGATGTTGACGTGGGCCATCTCCTTGAAGACCTCGCTGACCACGTTCTGCTGGGTGCCGGGTCCGACCGATGCATAGCTCAGCTTGCCGGGCTCGGCTTTCGCCCGTGCCACCAGTTCCTTGACCGAACCGGCGACCGACGGATTGACGACCAGCATGTAGGGCGAGCTCGCCATCAGGCCCAGCGGCGCGAAGTCCTTGCCCAGGTCGAACGGCAGGTTCTTCTGCAGGCTGGCATTGATGGCCATCGGCGCGCTGGCCACCAGCAGCGTGTAGCCGTCCGGCACGGACTTGGCGCCCATGCCGGCGCCGATGTTCCCGGTGGCGCCCGGCCGGTTGTCGACCACGAACTGCTGGCCGAGGCTCGCGGTCATCTTCTCGGCCACGGTGCGGGTAACGGTATCGACACCACCGCCAGCCGGCCACGGCACAATGATGCGTACAGGGCGGTTCGGGTAGCCGCCGCCCTGGGCCAGGGCGCTGGCGGCGCAGGCGGCGAGGGCGATGGCACCCAGGGCGTGTCCGGCGCGGTGCAGTACGGATTTCATGGTTTTGTCTCCTCGTTGTCTTCTGACGGTCCCCGCGCAGCGATGTGGCGGGGCTTCGCTACACCATTTCTCTTCAGGCAGCCACGCCGGGCCTGCTTGCCTCATGCCGGATCCCGGCACTCTCCCATTGCGCCATCAGCCGGTCCCAGCGCGTCCGGACGGCGGCCAGGTTGCGCGCCTTGACGTGTCCATAGCCGCGGATCTCCATCGGCAGGCGCGCGATCTCGAGCGCCAGGTCCAGGTTCTGCGCGGACAGCTTCAGCAGCAGTGCCTCGATGCAGCTGCGGTATTCGGCGATCAGCGCGCGCTCTTCCTTGCGCTCGGCGGTGTAGCCGAACACATCGAGCGCCGTGCCGCGCAGGCCCCGGAAACGGGCCAGCACACCGAAGGCCGTGCGCATCCACGGACCGTAGGCGCCCTTGACGGGCTGGCCGTCCTGGTTCTTCCTGGCGAACATGGGCGGCGCGAGGTGGTGCACCAGGCGGACCTTGCCTTCGAACATCGACTCGATCTGCTTGCGGAACGCGGCGCCGGTGTGCAGGCGGGCCACTTCGTACTCGTCCTTGTAGGCCATCAGCTTGAACAGCGAGCGCGCCACGGCTTCAGTCAGACGGGTGCCGCCCACGACCGCTTCCGCCGCCTTCACGCGGCCGACAAACGACTCGTACTGCGCCGCATAGGCCTGGTTCTGGTAACCGGCCAGGAACTCGGCGTGCTGCTTCACCAGTTCCTCGAGCGGCAGCTTGCGCACGAACTGGATCACCTGTGCGTCGGCGGCGCGCACCGGCACTCGCGACATGTCGTGCGCGCACATCCGGCCCCATTCGAAGGCAGCCTTGTTGCTGTCCACCTGCACGCCGTTGAGCTCGATTGCACGCATCAGCGCGGCATGCGACAGGGGCACGCGGCCCTTCTGCCAGGCGTAGCCCAGCATCATCAGGTTGGCGTAGATGGACTGGCCCATCACGCCCTTTGCCACCTGTTCGGCGTCAAAGCTGCCAACCTGGCCATTGCCGACAGCCTGCGCGATGCGGCCCACGGCATCCCCGGCCTGTGCGTCCCAGTCCGGATTGCGCACAAAGGCGGCGGTGGGGGTGACATGGCTGTTGAGCACGACATAGGTGCGCTCCGGCGACATGGCGGCAAGCGACGCCTTGCTGGCCGCCACCACCGTATCGCAGGCAATCACCAGGTCGGCCATGGCGATATCGACGCGGCTGGCATGCAGGGCATCCGGGCTGGCGGCAATCTGGATGTGGCTCCAGGTGGAACCGCCCATCTGTGCCATGCCGGTGGCGTCCTGGGTGATGACGCCTTTGCCTTCCAGGTGCGCGGCCATGCCGAGCACGCCGCCGATCGTCACGATGCCGGTGCCGCCGATGCCCGCCACGACGATGCGCCGCGGCGTCGCCGCGTCGGGCAGCGCGGGCATCGGGATGTCATCCGGGGCGGGAGGGCGCTTGCCGCCTGCCGACGGCTTCCTGAGCTGGCCGCCCTCGACGGTGACGAAGCTGGGGCAGAAGCCCTTGGTGCAGGAAAAATCCTTGTTGCAGGTGTCCTGGTTGACCTTGCGCTTGCGGCCAAACTCGGTCTCCACCGGCTGCACGGCCAGGCAGTTGCTCTCCACCGAGCAGTCGCCGCAGCCTTCGCAAACCAGCTCGTTGATCACCACGCGCCGGGCCGGGTCGGCCATGGTGCCGCGCTTGCGCTCGCGCCGCTTCTTGGTGGCGCAGGCCTGGTCGTAGATGATCGCCGTGACGCCGCTCACTTCGCGCAGTTCGCGCTGCACGGCATCCAGTTCGTCGCGGTGGCGCACCGTGACGCCCGTTGCCAGGTTGGCGACACCCTTGTACTTGTCCGGTTCATCCGTGACCACCACGATCTGCCTGGCGCCCTCGGCGGCCAGCTCGCGCGACATGGCCGGCACGTCAAGCTGCCCGTCCACCGGCTGGCCGCCGGTCATCGCCACGGCGCTGTTGAACAGGATCTTGTAGGTCATGTTCACGCCGGCATGGATGGACTGGCGTATCGCCAGCAGGCCAGAGTGGTTGTAGGTGCCGTCGCCCAGGTTGGCGAACATGTGGTTGCGCTTGCTGAACGGCGCCTGGCCCATCCAGTGGACGCCTTCGCCCCCCATCTGCGACCAGGAGGAGGTCGAGCGGTCCATCCACACCACCATGCCGTGGCAGCCGATGCCGGCCGTTGCGACCGAGCCTTCCGGCACGCGGGTGCTGGTGTTGTGCGGGCAGCCCGGGCAGAACCACGGCAGGCGGTCGGTGCCGCGCGAATCACCCTGGGCGGTGGCGCGTTCCTTGGCCTCGATTTCCTTCAGGCGCACGTCCATGCGCGCCGCCACGTCGGCCGGCACGCCGAGCAGCCTGAGGCGCTGGGCGATGGCCTTGGCCACCAGCGCCGGCGACAGGTCGGCCTTGGCGCGCAGCAGCCAGTCTTCGGCCGGCCTGGGGTGGCTCCATTCGCCACCCACGCCGTCGGTGTGGTGGTACTTGCCGAACACGGCCGGGCGCGCCCCGGGGGGATAGTGGTACAGCTCGTCCTTGAGCTGCTGCTCGATGAGCGGGCGCTTTTCCTCCACCACCAGCACTTCGCGCAGCCCGTGCGCGAACTCGCGCACGCTGAGCGATTCCAGCGGCCACACCACGCTGACCTTGTGGACCCGGATGCCGAGCGCGCGGCAGGCGGCGTCATCGAGTCCGAGGTCAAGCAGGGCCTGGCGCGTATCGCTGTAGGCCTTGCCGCTGGCGATGATGCCCAGCCGGTCGCTGGGGCCCTCGACCACGTTGCGGTTCAGGCGGTTGGCACGCACATAGGCGAGCGCCGCCGGCCACTTGAACTCCATCATGCGCGCCTCGGCCGCGAGCGGATCGTCCGGCCAGCGGATATGCAGGCCGCCCTCGGGCATGGCGAAGTCTTCCGGCAGCAGGATGCGGACGCGGTCGGAGTCGGTGACGACGGAGGCGCCGGACTCCACCACCTCCTGCACGGTCTTCATGCCCGACCACAGGCCGCTGAAGCGGCTCATGGCGAAGGCATGCACGCCCAGGTCGAGGATGTCCTGCACGTTGGACGGGAAGAACACCGGCAGGCCGCAGGCGATCAGGGTGTGGTCGCTCTGGTGCGCCAGCGTGCTGCTCTTGGACACATGGTCGTCGCCGGCCAGCGCGATCACGCCGCCCAGCCGCGAGGTGCCGGCCAGGTTGGCGTGCTTGAGCGCATCGCCGCTGCGGTCGACGCCGGGGCCCTTGCCGTACCAGATGCCGAATACGCCGTCGTACTTCTTGCTGGCCGCGTCGAAGTCGAGCTGCTGCGATCCCCACACGGCCGTCACACCAAGCTCTTCGTTGACGCCGGGCTTGAAGACGACGTGGTTGTCGGCGAGATACTTCTTCGCCTGCCACATGGCCTGGTCATAGGTGCCGAGGGGCGAGCCGCGGTAGCCGGAAATGAAGGCGGCGGTGTTGTGCCCGGCCAGGGTGTCGCGCCGCCGCTGCAGCAGCGGCAGCCGCACCAGGGCCTGCACGCCGCTCATGTAGGCGCGGCCGGATTCCAGCGCGTACTTGTCGTCGATCGACACGGCTTCCATGGCCTTCCGGGCTGCATCAGGGAGTATTGGAGCGTTCATAGGACGGAATCAGCCAGTGTGGGGTTGAGTAGGGGCGGCCGGCGTCTGCCGGTAGCCCGGTTATCTGTGATGTCGTCGTGGATGTCTGGCTAGGCCGGGAACGGAATCGCGAGTTGCCTGCCCAGCGCGGCCAGCTCCTGGCCGATGGCGTCGGGCAGCGTGATGCCGCCCTCGCGGCCTTCGCGCTCGAGGGCATCGCCGCGATGGCCCGGAAGCCTCGCGTCGGTGCCGCCGGCGGCAAGGTAGTTGCCGCTCCAATGGGCCATGTAGTCGGCGAACACGCCCTGGCCGGCGAAGGCTTCGGGCCTGACGAGCCAGACAAAGCCGCCCTGGCGGCCGACGGCGCCGCCGCTGCCGACGTGGTTGCGCTCGGGAGAGAGCGAGTCGGCGGTGGCGGCGAGGGCGCCGGCCAGGCACTCCACCATCATGGCGATGCCGATGCCCTTGTGCCCCCCGGTGGGCAGCAGCGAACCGGCCAGCGCACGCTGCGCATCGGTGGTCGGCTGGCCCTCGGCGTCGAGCGCCCAGCCCTCGGGAATGGGTTTGCCTTCGCGGGCGGCAAGCAGGATATGGCCGCGCGCGGCGACGCTGCAGGCCACGTCGAACACGATCGGCGCATGGCCCGGCAGGGGGCAGCCGAAGGCGATGGGGTTGTGGCCGATGGCAGGGCGCGCGAAGCCCTCCATGCCCAGCACGGGCGGGGTGCGTTGTCCGACCATGCAGAAGGCACCCGCCTCGGCGGCCAGCAGCGCATGGATGCCCAGTGCCCCGAGGTGGCCGCACGACTGCACCGCAACCAGCACGGATGCGCTCGATTCCAGCGCCTCCAGGCCAAGGCGCACCGCATGCGGCCCGGCGATCTGGCCCATGGCGCCGTCGGCGTCCAGCACAATGCCGCCGGCGAAGCTGCGGTGAGACATCGCGGCGCGCGGATTGAAGTCGCCGGCGCGCAGGCGCTCGACATACGAGGGCACGCGCGTCATGCCATGGGTCTTGTAGCCGCGCAGCTCGCTGCGCACCAGCGCGGTGGCGGCCTGCGCGGCTTGCCCGGGCGCCACGCCGCACGATTCGAACACTGCAGACGTCCAGCGCTCCAGGCTCTGGGCGCTTACTCGCGTAGTCATGAAGATTTCTCCCGCACGATCATCAGCCGCTCCGAAAAGGGGGCAGCGTAGACCGACTGGTAGTAGAGCGGCTGGTCGCGCAGCGTGTAGCCACGCATTTCCATGATGAAGGCCGGCGCCTCCGGGGCCAGGCCCAGCTCGCGGGCAACCGTTGACGGCGGCGTGCCGAAGCGGATCCACTGGTCCACGCGCAACGTCGGCAGCGACAGCCGCTGGCCGATCAGCTCGCGCAGGTTCTTCTCCAGCGCCTCGCGGTCCAGGCCGCCCAGTTGCGCGAAGTCTTCCTCGCGCAGCCAGAATTCGCTGTAGAGGTCAAAGCGACCCCCGACATTGATCACGCGCTCGATCCGCACGTAGCCATCGCCTTCGAGGAACTCCGCCCACGGTCCCTTGCGCTTGATGCGCTTGACCGAGCGTGCGTGGACGTAGGACGGCAGTTCGTTGCCTTCTTCGTCGCGGAAGCGCAGGTAGCGCACGTCCGCCGGCGCCACGCGCGTGCCGGAGACGAAGGTGCCCCGCCCCTGTTCGCGCGTGATCAAGCCCGAGTGCGTCAGCCGGATCAGCGCCTTCTGGATGGTGCCCACGCTTACGCCGTGCATGGCCGCCAGCTCGCCTTCCGACGGCAGGCGGTCGCCCTCGCGCAGTGCGCCGGATTCGATGGAGCGGATGATCGCGTCGGAGACGCTGTTAAGTTTGGTCATGGTTGCTCAGAGGCTCAGTGCGAATCGACTGATCGCGGTCTCCCGGATATCGAGCACCTCGCTGGTCAGCCGCGTGCCGGATGCGACATCCACCGCATAGGCATACAGCTGCTCGCCGAGGTCGGAGATCTTTTCCCCGCGTTGCAGGACCCCGCTGACGTCGAAGTCAATGTTGTCGGCCATGGTGTGCAGGGTATTGACGTTGCCGCACACCTTGACGGTCGGTGCCACCATGCTGCCGATCGGGTTGCCCACACCGGTGCCGAAAAAGGTGAGCTGGCACCCGCCGGCGGCAAGCGCAGTCAGATTTTCCACTGCCGCGGCCGGTGCGTCCATGAAATGCAGCCCCTTCTTCTGCGGCGCCTCGCCGTAGCGCAGCACGCCCACCAGCGGGCTGGTGCCGGCCTTGGCCATGGCGCCCAGCGCCTTTTCCTCGACCGTGGTCAGGCCGCCGCGCTTGTTGTCGGGCGAAGGCTGGTCCTCGCGCATGTCGACGCCGCGCGAGATGGCCAGGTTTTCCATGTTGCGCACCGCGCTGACGAAGGCCTCGCGCACGCGTCCGTCGGCGGCGCGTTCGGCGAACAGGTGTTCGGCGCCGATGAACTCCGACGTTTCCGAGATGATCACGGTGCCGCCCTCGGCGATCACCATGTCGGCCATGCGGCCGATCACCGGGTTGCAGCTCAGGCCCGAGGTGGTATCGGACCCGCCGCACTCCACGCCGATCACCAGCGACGACACCGGGCACGGCACGCGGCGCGCGCGGGACGCGGCCAGCGCAAGGCGCGTGGCCTTGCGGGTGCCTTCGGCAATGCAGTCAACGGTGCCGTTGGGCTGCAGGTGCACGCGCTCGACCGGCTTGCCGCTGAGCTGGATGCGGCGCGCCACTTCTTCGGTGGACGAAGGCTCCAGGCCTACCAGCAGCACCGAGGCAATGTTGGGGTTGCGCCCCAGGCCGGCCAGCGACTCGAAGGCGAAGTCCAGGTCGGCGCCGAACTGGCCGCGCACGAACAGCGTGGTGACCGGAATGCAGCCGGCCACGGTGCGGGCAATGGTGCGGGTGACCGGGTTGCAGTTGTCCATCACGGAGACCACAGCGACCCAGTTGCGCACGCCGACCGCGCCGTTCTCGCGCGGGTAACCGAGGAAGGTTGTCGCCATCTGCTTTACCCCTTTTGCAGGTCGCCGCGGGCGCGCGCCGACTCGATGTTGTGAACATGCATGTGTTCGCCGGCACGCACCGCGCAGCTGGCGCGGCCGATGACCTGGCCGTACTTCAGGATGGTTTCTCCCGCTACCGTGTCGGCGATGCAGATCTTGTGGCCGAACGGCACGTCTTGCAGCAGCACCAGCGTGCCTTGGCGCTCGCCTTCGAGCGCACAGGGTTCGCCGGCCGCGCCAGCGTCCAGCAGGGTGGCCACATTGTCGGCCGGGTTCAGTACGATGGCTCGGTGCATTAATCAACTCCTGTATAGGTGTTGAGATCCAATGTAGGGAATCTGCCCGCACGTAGTCAAGAATAAATAGGCAAACTCAGCAAAAACCACTACTCCTGCGGTGTAAGTCCTATATAGAAGTTTGTTGACATCGGTCCGGCCGCTGTCTATCGTCATGACAACGGCGATGTGGTTGGCGCCGCCACCTCGACGCAGTGAACCTAGGGAGAAGTCGGACATGAACGTCATGTCACACAAGGAGAAGATCGTGAAGTTGCAGGCCCTGCGCGCGCGCCTGGATCCGCTGCAGGACTTCGGGCTGTGGTTCTGGGCAGGCATGACTGCCGGTACCCATGCCGTCAATGCAGCACTGCACCAGGCCGGCATCACGCTGGACGACGACCGGTTCCCGACTCAACCGGGCGTCTATCTGGTGCCGCAGCCCGATGGCAGCCTCAAGCCTGCGTTCCGGCCGCTGGGCGACGTACTGCACGTCGGCCGTCCCAAAGTGGAGGGGCCGGTGCCCGCGGATATCGCCGAGATGATGGAGGCCATGGAGCACATCGAGCACTACCGGGATCCCTGCCTGCGCGAGGGGCTGGCGCCGACCGCCGAGATTGCCGGGGGTTGCGACGCCGCGCTGCGCCGCTGCCTGCATTTGCTGGAAGCGCGCCTGGAGGGGGGCCGTCATGGACATTGAACAGCACATGGCGATGGCCCGCAGCATCGAGGCATCGCTGCAGAAGTGCACCAGCGCCGACTATGAGATGGCGATCGAAGGCGCGATGCTGGCGGGAACGCACTGGCTGAACGCGCTGATGCACAAGCTGGGCGCGACATCGCCACAGGAAGACGTGTTCCACACCTACCTGCTGACGGTCAACGAATTCCGGCGGCTGGCGGTGGCGGCGGAGAAGCCGCTGCAGACCCTGGCCGCCATCGAGGACATGCGGGCGCCGTTCGTACGCGGCAACTACCCGGGTGGCGAAGCCGCCGCCGAACGCGCGCTGGAACTGCTGTCGCTGATCCGTGCGACGGCACTGGGCGGCACATAGCCGATACAGACACAGCAAGAGACAAGTCGACAGACAGGTAAAGGAGACAGCAGTGAAGGCAGTCCGTGTAGTGCCGGGCCCCGAGGGCGGCAAGGTAGAAGTGCAGGATATCCCCGTGCCGGTAGCGGCAGCGGGGCAGGTACTGGTGAGGGTGCGCGCCGCCGGCCTGAACCGTGGCGAGATCAACCAGGCGAAGGAGTTGCGTACCGGCAATACGATCACGACCGGCGTCGAATTCGCCGGCGAGGTGGCGGAAGTGGGCGAGGGTGTCAGCGGCTGGCGCAAGGGCGACCGCGTGATGGGCCATGGCCGCGGCTGCCAGGCGGAGTACGTGGTGGCCGACCCGACGGCGCTGATCCCGGTGCCGGATGGCCTGTCGTGGATCGATGCCGCGGCCTTCCCCAACGTCTTTATCACCGCGCATGACGCACTGGTCACCAACGGCCGCCTGGTGGCGGGCGAGTCGGTGCTGGTCAACGGCGCCTCGGGCGGCGTGGCCATGGCGGCGATCCAGATCGCCTCGTTGATGGGTGCGCGGCCGGTGATTGCGTCGTCGCGCTCGGCGGCCAAGCTGGACAAGATCAGCCAGTACGGCGTGGATGTCGGCATCGACGCCTCGCGGGACGACCAGGTCGAGGCGGTCATGCAGGCCACCGGCAGCAAGGGCGTCGACATCATCATCGACACGGTCGGCGGCCCGGTGTTCGAAGCCAACATGAAAAGCCTGGCGGTCAAGGGCCGCCTGGTGAATATCGCGCGGCTGGGCTCGGCGACCGCCGAGATCGACCTGGCGCAACTCTGGCTCAAGCGCCTGCAGCTGATCGGCGTGACCTTCCGTACCCGCACGGAACAGGAGCGGCTGGAGTGCATCCAGGCCTGCGCCCGGGACATGCTGCCATTCCTGCGCGCGGGCCGTGTGCGGCTGCCGATCGACCGGACCTTTGCCATGACCGACATCGACGCCGCGCATGCCTACATGAAGCAAGACCAGCACGTTGGCAAGATCGTGCTGCTGGTCGACTGATTTCACCGAAAAGCCTTAGACAAGAGGAGACATGATGACAATCCAGATCAAGCCGCTGACCGGCTCCGTGGCAGCAGCCGTGACCGGTGTCGACCTGAACCAGCCGCTCGACGACGCCAGCTTCGGGATCCTGCACCGGGCGTTTCTGGAGCATGGCGTGCTGGTGTTCCGCGGCCAGCACCTGCAGCCTGCCGCCCAGGTTGCGTTCGCCCGGCGCTGGGGCACGCCGGTACAGGGCAACCCGCTGCTCAAGGGCCTGACCGAGTTCCCCGAACTGGCCCAGGTCACCAAGATCCCCAAGGAAACCGCCTCGACCGAGGCCTGGCATTCCGACTCGATCTATACCGAGGTGCCGCCGAAGATCTCGATCCTGTCGGCGGTGACCATCCCGGTCGGCGGCGACACCATGTGGTGCAACCAGTACGTCTCGTATGACCGCCTGTCGCCGGCGATGCAGCGCATGATCGAAGGGCTGCGGGCCCGCTTCTCGGGCGCGCGGCTGGCCAGGATGACCGGTTCGGACAGGGTGCCGACAGCCGTGCACCCGATTGTGCGCACGCACCCGGAGACCGGGCGCAAGGCGCTCTATGTCGGCCACCCCGACACCGCGCAGTGCATCGAAGGCATGACCGAGGCCGAGAGCCGTCCGCTGCTCGACTTCCTGTACGAGCACTCGGTGACGCCGGACAACGTCTACCGCCATATGTGGCAAGAGGGCGATGTGCTGATGTGGGACAACCGCTGCACCATGCACTACGCCGTGCATGACTACGGCAATGCCGAGCGGGTACTGAACCGCGTCACGCTGGAAGGGGACGTGCCCCGCTGAGTAGTACCGCCCTGAGTTGTACCGCCCTGAGTGGTACCGCCAATCCGGCGCCCCCTTGCCGCAGATCCGGCAGGTGGCGCCCGGCACCAAAGGTGTTCGTCCCGCTCGCGGATGGACCACACGGAGATGGATATGCAGATTGGGATCCCGACTGAGACGCGGGCGGGAGAGGCGCGTGTTGCCGCGACACCGGAGACCGTCAGGAAGTACGTCGCCCAGGGCCACAAGGTAGTCGTCCAGGCAGGCGCCGGCTTGAGTGCCAGCCAGCCCGATGGCGCGTACGAGGCGGTCGGCGCCACCATTGGCACTGCCGCCGAAGCGCTGGGCGCACAGGTGGTGCTCAAGGTGCGCGCCCCGGACGACGCGGAACTGGCACAGATGAAGCCGGGGTCCGTGCTGGTGGGCATGCTCAACCCCTTCGATGCCGAGAACAACGCGCGCATGGCGGCGGCCAACGTGACCGCCTTCGCGCTCGAGGCCGCGCCGCGCACCACGCGCGCGCAGAGCATGGACGTGCTCTCGTCGCAGGCCAATATCGCCGGCTACAAGGCCGTGCTGGTGGCCGCGCACCACTACCAGCGCTTCATGCCGATGCTGATGACCGCCGCCGGCACCGTCAAGGCCGCGCGCGTGCTGATCCTCGGCGCCGGCGTGGCCGGCCTGCAGGCGATCGCCACCGCCAAGCGGCTGGGCGCGGTGATCGAAGCGTCCGACGTGCGCCCCGCGGTCAAGGAACAGATCGAATCGCTCGGCGGCAAGTTCCTCGACGTGCCGTTCCTGACCGACGAAGAGCGCGAGATCGCGCAGGGCGTGGGCGGCTATGCGCGCCCGATGCCGCCGGACTGGATGAAGCGCCAGGCCGAGCTGGTGCACCAGCGCGCGATCCAGGCCGACATCGTCATCACCACCGCGCTGATCCCGGGCCGCAAGGCCCCGGTGCTGCTGCAGGAAGCTACCGTGCAGCAGATGAAGCCGGGCTCGGTGGTGGTCGACCTGGCCGCCGCGCAGGGCGGCAACTGCCCACTGACGGTGGCCGACGAAGTGGTCGAGCGCCACGGCGTCATCCTCATCGGCCATACCAACCTGGCCAGCATGGTGGCGGCCGACGCCTCGGCGCTCTACGCGCGCAACGTGCTCGACTTCCTCAAGCTGCTGATCGACAAGGACGGCAAGCTCGCGATCAACCCCGACGACGACATCGTCGCGGCCTGCCTGATGACGCGGCGCGAGCAACTGGCGCTGGCCAGCTGAACCGGCAATCTAGGAGATATCGATGGAAATGGTTAGCCACACGGTGATCAACCTGATCATCTTTGTACTGGCGATCTACGTGGGCTACCACGTGGTCTGGACGGTCACCCCCGCGCTGCACACGCCGTTGATGGCGGTGACCAACGCGATCTCGGCCATCATCATCGTCGGTGCCATGCTGGCGGCCGGCCTGACCGAGGGCTACGTTGGCCGCGCCATGGGCACGCTGGCGGTAGCGCTGGCGGCGGTCAATGTGTTCGGCGGCTTCCTGGTCACGCAACGCATGCTGGAGATGTTCAGGAAGAAGGCACCCAGGGCGCAGGCTGAAGCCAAGGGGCAGCCTGGCGGCAAACTGGCGGCGGTGGCGCAATGAATGGCCTGTCGATGAATATGGTGACGCTGTCTTACCTGGGCGCGTCGGTCTGCTTTATCCAGGCGCTCAAGGGGCTGTCACACCCGACCACGGCGCGGCGCGGCAATGCCTTCGGCATGGCCGGCATGGTGGTCGCGGCGCTTACCACGGTGGCGCTGATCTTCAAGCTGAAGGGCGAACTGCTGTCCGGCGGGGCGGACCCGTCCGCGCCGGGCACCGGCCTGGCGCTGATCCTGGCCGCGCTGGTGGTGGGCGGCGGCATCGGCGCCTATGTGGCAAAGAAAGTCCAGATGACCAAGATGCCGGAACTGGTGGCGGCGATGCACTCGCTGATCGGCCTGGCGGCGGTGTTTATTTCGGTCGCGGCAGTGGCGGAGCCCGCGGCGTTCGGCATCACGGCTGCCGGTTCGCATGACATCCCGCTGGGCAACCGGATCGAGCTGTTCATCGGCTGCTTCGTTGGTGCCATCACCTTCTCGGGCTCGGTGATCGCCTTCGGCAAATTGGCCGGGCGCTACAAGTTCCGCCTGTTCCAGGGCGCGCCGGTGGTGTTCGCCGGCCAGCACTGGCTGAACCTGCTGCTGGCGGTGGCGATGGTGGGCTTCGGCATCGCGTTCTTCCTGACGCAGGCATGGATGCCGTTCCTGGTCATGCTGGCGATTGCCTTCGTGCTGGGCGTGCTGATCATCATCCCGATCGGCGGCGCCGACATGCCGGTGGTGGTGTCGATGCTGAACTCGTACTCGGGCTGGGCGGCGGCGGGCATCGGCTTCTCGCTGAACAACCCGATGCTGATCATCGCCGGCTCGCTGGTGGGATCGTCCGGTGCCATCCTCTCGTACATCATGTGCCGGGCGATGAACCGCTCGTTCTTCAACGTGATCCTCGGGGGCTTCGGCAGCGACGCCGCCGCCGCGAGCGGCCCGGCAGGGCAGGCCCAGCGCAACGTGAAATCGGGTTCGGCCGATGACGCCGCCTTCCTGATGGGCAATGCGGAGACGGTCATTATCGTCCCGGGCTACGGCCTGGCGGTCGCGCGGGCCCAGCATGCGCTCAAGGAACTGACCGAAGCGCTTACGGAAAAGGGCGTGACCGTGAAATACGCGATCCACCCGGTGGCGGGCCGCATGCCGGGCCACATGAACGTGCTGCTGGCCGAGGCCGAAGTGCCGTACGACCAGGTCTTCGAGATGGAAGACATCAACAGCGAGTTCGGCCAGGCCGACGTGGTGCTGGTGCTGGGCGCCAACGACGTGGTCAACCCGGCGGCCAAAACCGATCCCAAGTCGCCGATCGCCGGCATGCCGATCCTGGAGGCGTACAAGGCCAAGACCATCATCGTCAACAAGCGCTCGATGGCGGCCGGCTACGCCGGCCTGGACAACGAACTGTTCTACATGGACAAGACCATGATGGTGTTCGGCGACGCCAAGAAGGTGGTCGAGGACATGCTCAAGGCCGCCTGAGGCGAGGCATCGGCAGCAAATGGGAGGAGACAAGTCATGATCCAGCAAGGACGCAACCCCGGCGTTCCCGCCGTCGGCGCGTCGGCTTTCAATAGCGCTGCCCTGGCGGCGCTGCTGCACGCGGAAGGCCTGACCGAACGGCCCGAACTGACCGTGGAGCGCCTGGCCGGCGGCCAGTCCAATCCGACCTACCGGCTGGCCTGCGACGCGCGGCAGTACGTGCTGCGCACGAAGCCGCCGGGCCAGTTGCTGTCGTCTGCCCACGCCATCGACCGCGAGTACCGCGTGATGCAGGCCCTGCGCGACAGCGAGGTGCCGGTGCCTCGGGTCTGCCTGTACAGCGAAGACACCGAGATCCTTGGCACGCCGTTCTACGTGATGGAATTCCTCCAGGGCCGCGTGATCTACGACCAGTCCCTGCCAGGCCAGTCCCCGCGACAGCGTGCCGCGATCTATCGCGAGATGAACCGGGTGATCGGCGCCTTGCACCGGGTGGACTACCGCGCCGCCGGCCTGGCGGACTATGGCCGGAGCGGCGGCTATGTGGCGCGCCAGGTCGCCCGCTGGGCCGGCCAGTGCCGCGATGCCGGCATGGACGATAACCGGGCGCTGGCCGCGCTGGCGGACTGGCTGCCGCAGCACGTCCCGGACGCGGAGCAGACCAGCGTGGTGCATGGCGACTACCGCATGGACAACCTCGTCTTCCATCCCACCGAGCCCCGCGTCATCGGCGTGCTCGACTGGGAGCTGTCCACGCTCGGCCACCCGCTTGCGGACCTGGCCTACCACTGCATGAGCTGGCATATCCCGGCCGACCTGTGGCGTGGCATCGGCGGGCTCGACCTGCAGGCGCTGGGCATTCCCGACGAGGCGACTTACCTGCGCTGGTATGGCGAGTCCAACGGCACGCATGCGCTCGAGCACTGGGACTTCTATCTCGCCTACAACTTCTTCCGGCTGGCGGCGATCATGCACGGCATCGGCCAGCGTGCCAGGAGCGGCAGCGCCGCCGCGGCGGATGCCGTCGACACCGGCAGGAAGGCGGTGCCGCTAGCAGAGCTTGGTTGGCAATTTGCCATGCGCTACAGCGCGGCGGGGCGCTAGCGTCGGCAGCGGGATCGCGCATGACGCCTTAAGCAAAAATGGCCCGTCGCTGTGTGCGACGGGCCTTGACTTTCGTTGTCGGCCATCCCGGGCAAACCGGGAAGGCCACGTAGCGAAAGACTTCCGCTACTGCTTGCTCTTGGCTCCGTCGGTGTATGGATCAGCCTTGCCCGCTTTTGCCCCGTCGGTATATGGATCAGCCTTGCCAGCCCTTGCGCCATCGGTATACGGGTCAGGCTTCACTGTCGGAGCCAGGTCAGTGCGTGTCGAGGACTTGGCGCCATCCGTATACGCGTCGAATTTCCCGGCTTTTGCACCGTCCGTATAGGTGTCGAATTTCCCGGCTTTTGCACCGTCCGTATAGGGATCCGCCTTTCCCTTGGCCCCCTGCGTGTATGGATCCACAGCTTTTTGCGCGTAGCCGGGCAGAGCTAGCGATGCTCCGAAGGCCGCAATTACCGCGATAACAATCGCTCTCATTTCTTTCTCCCGAGATTATCAACCTCGCTCAATCGTAGAACCCGGCGGACGCCAGCGACACAGCCAGGGTGGCATCGCCAGGCGCGTCTGCAATGGGGTGCCTCCACATAATAGGTCGTATTGTCAAACCATTCAGATATTGCACGGCCGACTGCGGTCAGGCCGGTCCGGGGTGCACCATGCTCCGCTCTTCGGCCAGCAGACTATGGATCTGTGCCACCACGGCTGCACCTTCACCCACCGCGGCGGCTACGCGCTTGGTGGACGCAGAACGTACGTCGCCGATTGCGAAGACGCCCTTGACACTTGTCTGCAAGGGCAAGGTCTGCACTGCGGCGGTGTCGGTGCCGGTCAATACAAAGCCCTTGCTGTCCAGCGAAACCCCGCAAGACTTCAGCCAGCCGGTATTCGGTTCGGCGCCGATAAATACGAACAGGTGACGGGTGGTCATGCTGCCTTCGGTACCGCCGGCCCCGCGGTAGTGCACGCGCCTGAGCTGCACGTCGCCCTCGAGCCCCTGGAGTTCGATGCGGGTATGCAGCGTCAGGTTTGGCAGCGACCGAACCCGCTCGACCAGGTAGCGTGACATCGTTTGTTCGAGGCTTGGGCCACGGATGAACAGGTGCACATGCTCGGCGTGCGATGAAAGGAATACCGCGGCCTGTCCCGCGGAATTGCCCCCGCCGACCAGCACCACCGGTTCCTTGCGGCACAGCCTGGCCTCGACCGGGGTCGCCCAATAATAGACACCGGAGCCCTCGAAACGCTCAAGTCCATCGAGGACAGGGCGCCGATATTCCGCGCCCGTCGCAATGACCGCAGTCCGGGCAAGGATGCGCTTCCCATCGGATAGTTCGAGGACGCGCGGGTACTTGTCGCAATACAAGGCCTTGACTTCGCATGGGATCGCGATATGGGCGCCGAACTTCTGGGCCTGCACGAACGCGCGGCCCGCGAGTTCCTGGCCCGTGATGCCGGTGGGGAAGCCCAGGTAGTTCTCGATGCGCGCGCTGGTGCCCGCCTGGCCGCCGGGCGCGCGGCAGTCGAAGACAGCGACAGACAAGCCATCCGATGCCGCATAGACGGCCGCGGCAAGCCCGGCAGGGCCGGCGCCGATGATCGCCACGTCATAAACATGCTTCGGATCGAATTCGGGGATCAGCCCCAGGCAAGATGCGAGCTGGCCGACATCGGGATTGCGCAGCACGGTGCCGCTTGGACAGACGACGAGCGGAAAATCGTCGGGCTGCGGCGCAAGGCGCTTGAGAAAGGCAATGGCGTCCGCGTCCTGCTCGGCGTCCAGCGCAACATTGGGATAGTTATTGCGGCGCAGGAAATTCTGCAGTTCAAGGAAACGTGCATTGCCGGGTGCGCCGACAATGACGGCCCCGCGTCCACGTTCGACTGCCACGACGCGCCTCAGGATCAGGGCGCGCATGATTTTCTCGCCAATATCGGCTTCCTTGATCACCAGCGCACTCAGTTCATCGGGCCGCAGCAGCACGGCCTTGACCTCTTCGATGACCTGCGCGTCGACGATGGCAGGCTTGTTGGAAAGCTGCGTGATATCCGACGTGAATTCGCCGTGCCGCGAATAGGTGTGGATGATCTTCCGGCGATTCAGGCGGTCGCGGATGATGATCCGAACCTGTCCCGACAGGATCACGAATACACCGGGGCAGAGGCTTCCCGCACGATAGAGGAAATCGCCTGCCGGGTAGTGGCGCAGCTTGCCAAAGCGGCACACCCTTTCCACCTCGGTATCGCTGAGGACCGGAAACATCTGCTCGAAACGAGGATGGTCGCGCAGGACCGAATCTTCCTCGAGGGTATCGTCGCCTTCGCGATGGTCTGCACTCGCTGCGGGATCTGGCGACGGCGCTTCGCGTGCTTCGTCCGGGTCATTGTTCATCGCCAATCCTCCATGGCCTCCTCGCCAACGCTCGCTGCTTCCGGGGCAGGGTTCGCGGACTTGGCCACGTCAAATATAGGGCAAACCGGAATGAGTTCGGGGTGTACCAGGCTCGCCCAGCGCACTTGAGCGCATTCGGTCACATCGCGCCATGCGTTAGTCGACACACTGGGTTCAGCCTGCGCCCTCCGTCATTGCCGATTTCACCTGTGCATGCTTCTGCATTTTTTTGCGCTTGTCGCCTGTCCCCGTGGCCAGCAAGCAGCCGCTGACCGCGCCCGCCATATCAGCAACTCGCAGTTGCGTATGAATCCCCATTGTTTAGCCTGGTGCTACCCCCTCCTGAACCGCCATCCCCCGCCCCGCCGACCATTCCGGCAGCGGGGCATCTTGCTTTAGAACGCTTGAGGAAATCGCAAGCGAAGCGGGCAAAAAAATCGTTTGTCAGCGAGCGCTGCGGCAACAACCATGCAATGGCCAGCCAGCCAGGCGCGCCCTGCGGCTCGCAACCGAAAACCACCCCAGCGATAGGACAAGTCAAGGCACGATAAGACAAATGCAGACATTGCCAGGCTCCGCGCGCATTTCAGCGCCTCCTTGAAAAAGCCAACGTTGTGAATAAAGTTAGAGCGCGCCGTACCCGCTTCTTGGCCCCGCTTCTTGGCCTCGATTCTCTGCCCCGATTCTCTGCGCCGCTTTTCTTTCAATCCTGTCATCTTCCGCGCTGCGCATGCGCAGATGACAAGCCTGCAATGTCAGGCGTGCCCATGGGCGAGGCAGCCGGCACGATGGCCGTGCGGTGCGTCTGCGTCAGCGTTCCCCACGCTCCGAAACGGAGAATGAATATGGAAGACCACACCACTGCGCCCGCGGCAGGCTATGGCCCTGCTCCTGATGGCGAAGCCGTCACGCTCACGCGCCGCCGGTTCCTGCAAACCGTCTGCACCTCCGGCGCGGGGATTACGAACGTGGCCTGGTCGCCTGGCGCATCCGGCGAGCCCGCGCCGCAGGTGCCCGCGCAAGCCGGCGCCGCCGCGGGATATCCCGTCACGCTGAAGGTCAACGGCACCACGCACCGGCTGACGGTGGCGGCCAATGCCATCCTGCTCGACACACTGCGCGACCAGCTGCACCTGACCGGGACGAAGAAGGGGTGCGATCACGGCCAGTGCGGCGCGTGCACGCTGATCGTGAACGGTGTCACGGTCAATGCGTGCCTGTCGGTGACGGTGATGCACGACGGCGACGAGATCACCACCATCGAAGGGCTGGCCCCCGCTGGCAAGCTGCACCCGGTGCAGCAGGCGTTCTGGGACCACGACGCCTACCAGTGCGGCTACTGCACGGCGGGTCAGATGATGAGCGCGGTGGGCATCCTGCAGGACAAGCGGATTCCGGCCGACGACGCTTCGGTCCGGGAAGCGATGAGCGGCAACATCTGCCGCTGCGGCGCGTACAAGAACATCGTCACGGCCATCCAGGACGCGCGCGGCAAGATGCGGAGGAACGTCTGATGCGGAACTTCGAATACGCGCGCGCCGCCGATGTCGAGCAGGCGATCACGCTGCATGCGCACGGCGGCGACACGGTCTTCCTGGCCGGCGGCACGACGCTGCTGGACCTGATGAAGCTCGACATCATGCAGCCCGCCCGCGTGGTGGACATCCACAAGCTCAAGCTCGACCAGGTCGAGCCGCTCGGCGATGGCCGGGTGCGCATCGGTGCCATGGTCAGCAACACCGACCTGGCCCGCCACGAACATATCCGCACGCACTATCCCGCGCTGTCGCAGGCATTGCTGTCCGGTGCCAGCACCCAGCTGCGCAACAAGGCCACGACCGCCGGCAACGTGATGCAGCGGGTGCGGTGCGGCTATTTCCGTGACGGGGTCTCGGCGTGCAACAAGCGCAACCCGGGTTCGGGCTGCGCCGCCATCGAAGGCCTCAACCGCAATGTGCACGCGGTGCTTGGCGGCAGCCCGCACTGCATTGCCGCGCATCCGTCCGACATGTGCGTCGCCATGGTGGCCATTGGCGCGACGGTCCACGTGCAGGGGCCGAAAGGCAAGCGCGATATTCCGTTTGCGGATTTCCATCTGCTGCCCGGTGACACGCCGTGGAAGGAACATGCGCTGGAAGCCGGCGAGATGATTACCCATATCACGCTCGATGCGCCGATGCCCGGCAGCCGCTCGGCATACCTGAAGCTGCGCGACCGCGGCTCGTACCAGTTCGCGCTGGCCTCCAGCGCCGTGGTGGTCGCGCTCGATGGCAGCGTCGTTCGCGATATCCGCATCGCGCTGGGCGGCGTCACGACCAAGCCGTGGCGCGCGGCCAACGCCGAGGCCGTGATGCGCGGCAAGCCCGCGTCGGAAGCGTTGATCCGCGAGGCCGCCGCAACGGCAATGGCTGGCGCGCAGTCTTACGGACAGAACGGCTTCAAGCTCATGCTCGGCCAGCAGGCCGTCATGCGGAACCTGTCGCTTCTCATGGCCTGAAGGGGGGTTAGCGTGAACAACACTGCTATCGGCGCGTCGCCGCGCCGCATCGATGGCCGGCTCAAGGTGACCGGCACCGCCCTCTATACGGCGGACCGCACGCTGCCCGGCATGCTGCACGCCTACGGCGTGTACAGCACCGTGGCGAGCGGCCGCATCACCGGGATCGAGACGGCCGACGCGCGCCGCGTTCCCGGTGTGGTCGACATCCTGCACAACGGCAACTTCCCCCGCCTGTACCGGACGCCGAAGAGCCCGATCTCGGGCGCGACCATCCTGACTGCGTCGATCACCGACGAGCACCGTTTGCCGTTCGAGGACAACACCATCCACTACGGCGGCCAGATGGTGGCGCTGGTCGTGGCCGATACGTTCGAGCACGCCCGTGAGGCGGCGTACCGCGTCAAGGTGTCGTACGCCCGCACCAGGCCGGTCACGGACCTGGAACACGGCATCAAGGCGAACGGCCTGCGCGACGGCGGAAGAGGGCATGCGCGCGGCACGCCGGCACCGGCATTCGACCAGTCGGCGGTCAAGGTCGACGCCATTTACCGTACCCCGGTCGAAACCCACAACCCGATGGAAATGCACGCCACGCTCGCGTGGTGGGAGGGCGGCGACCTGCATCTCTACGAAGCCACCCAGGGCGCCACCGTCCATCGCAATACCATTGCGCAGATCTTCGGCCTCACTCCCGAGCATGTCACCGTCGACGCGCCCTTTATCGGCTCGGGATTCGGCTCCAAGCTGTTCCTGTGGCCGCATTCCGTCGCGGCCAGCGCGGCAGCGCGAATGACCGGCCGTCCGGTGAAGCTGGTGGTGCCGCGCGCCTACATGTTCACGACCACCGGCCAGCGGCCTGAAACGCGGCAGCGCGTGCGCCTGTCGGCAGGGGCCGATGGGAAGCTCACGTCGATCCGGCACGAATCGGTCAACACCACCTCGTTCATCGAACAGTACGTGGAGAATTGCGGCGGGATGACGCAGAGCGTGTATTCGTGCCCGAACCTCATGGTGAGCCATCACACCACCAACGTGCACCGTGGCGCGCCGACGTCGATGCGCGCCCCGGGGGCCGCGCCGGGTTTGTTTGCGCTTGAATCCGCCATCGACGAACTGGCGCTTGCCTGCCGCATCGATCCCTTGCAGTTCCGGCTTGCCAACCTGTCCACGCGCGACGAAAGCCTTAACCTGCCGTGGTCCAGCAATCACCTGCGCGAGGCCATCGAGCAGGGCAGCCGCAAGTTCGGCTGGGACCGGCGCGATCCGCGCACGGGGTCGATGAAGGCCGGCAACGAGATCGTCGGCTACGGCCTGGCCGTATGCAACTGGGACGCCTGGCGCACGCCAGCCGAGGCCCGTGTCCTCCTGCGCAGCGATGGCACCGCGGCGGTGACCTGCGCGATCCAGGACATTGGCACGGGCATGTACACGATCGTCGCGCAAACGGTCAGCGAGCTGACCGGCCTGCCATTCGAGAAGATCGATGTCAGGCTGGGCGATTCGACTTTTCCGGCGGCACCGGTAGCCGGTGGCTCCTGGGCCACGGCCAGCGTCCTGCCCGCCGTGGCCGAAGCCACGCGCAACGCGATCGGCC
Organism: Cupriavidus sp. P-10; assembly: GCF_003402535.2. Taxonomy (NCBI): domain Bacteria; kingdom Pseudomonadati; phylum Pseudomonadota; class Betaproteobacteria; order Burkholderiales; family Burkholderiaceae; genus Cupriavidus; species Cupriavidus sp. P-10. Next base: position 2,667,533 of record NZ_AP025171.1, on the reverse strand, counting down.
AGCTGCGCACATTCGCGACGCAGGACGGCGCCGCCTTCGCGGGTGCCAGGCCCGAAACACTGAAGATGCAGAATGGCCGCCTGACCGACGGCAAGCGCGCCGTCGACTATGCCTCGGTCCTCGATGCCCAGCGCTTTGCCAGCGCGGAGGGCTTCGCCCGGACCGGCGGCACACCGACCGACAAGCTGTCCTTCATGTCTTTCGGCGCCCACTTTGTCGAGGTGCGCTGGGATCCCGGCATTTCACGGCTGCGCGTCGCCAGGGTCGTGAGCGCGATCGATGTGGGGCGGGTCATCAACCCGGTCACTGCCCGCAACCAGGTGGAAGGCGCGATCGTGATGGGCGTCGGCATGGCCTTGTTCGAAGCCACCGAGTATGACGAACGCGATGGCATGCCGGGCAACAACAACTACGCCGAATATGCGGTCCCCGTCCACGCAGACCAGCCGGAGATCGACGTGATCCTGCTCAACCACCCCGACCTGGAATTCAATGAATTCGGCGCGCGCGGCATCGGGGAGATCGGCATAACCGGTTTTGCCGCCGCGGTTGCAAACGCCGTCTACCACGCCACGGGCAAGCGGATTCGGAATCTTCCCATCACGAAGGAGAAGTTGATGGGGTGAGCCTGATCCAAAAGGGGAACCCCGCTGCCGGATGCAGCGGGTTTTCAGCGCAGCACCGGCCACGTGCGGGTCCGGAACTCAATGCAGGAGCCTGACCCTGCGGAATCCGCCCAGCATCGCCAGGTCGTAGGCAATCTTCAACAGTCCGCAGGCTACCAGTGGCGCGCTGGCATAGCCGTAGGCCATCAATGCGGCAGCGAGCGCGGGACTGAGCGCTGCGGCGAGGCTGCGAGGCACCGACGTCAGGCTTGCCGCGGCAGCCCGTTCGGGGGGCGTGACAACCGCCATGACATAAGCCGTCCGGGTGGGCACATCCATCTGCGACAGTGCACTGCGGACCAGAAGCAAGGCCAGGCTCGTTTCGAGGGTGGGTGCAAAGGCGGCCGCAATCAGGCACAGGCTGGAGGGGATGTGCGTGAACACCATCGTATTGAGCAGGCCAATTTTTCGCGCGAGCGGCACTGCGGCAAGCTGGGAGAACGTCGTCAGCATGCCTGCGGCAAAGAAGAACTGGCCCGTGGCGGCCGGACTCAGTCCGAAGCGCTGCATCAACCACAGCGACAACAGCGAATTCACGACCAGTCCGCCTGCAAACGCGTCCACGCTGAACAGCATGGCAAGGCGCAATACGATCGGGCGGGACGGCCCCAATGGTGTTGTCGGTGGCGTTGCCGGGCCGGCCTGTGGTGTGGCCGGCAACCGCGCATAGATGCGCCACAGCAGTACGCCGACCAATGCGTAGAGGATGAACATCAGGCGCATCGCGTCCAGTGCCGATACCGGAAAGCGCGCGACCAGCGAAGCCGGAATTGCCGCTGCCAGCGCACCCAATGCAGAGGAAAAGGCGCCAACCAGCCCATAGCGGGCGAAGAGTGCCGTCCGTGCCTCCGGCACCGCCGACTCGGCCAGCCTTGCGTGTTCCAGCGGCAGGAACACGCTGACATCGCCAGCGCCCGGATTCAGCGTGCCGACAAAGGCGACGATCAGAAGTGGCCAGAGTGCGGAAATTCCCGAAAAGCCGAGGCCTGTCGCAAACATCAGCGCCGCCGCGGCCATCAGCAAGCGGCGTTGCGCAAAGCGGTGCCCGACGACCCCGACCAGGATGGTCGCCACGGCAGAGCCGACCAGCGTCGTGCTGCTGATGAATCCCACCGCCATCGCGTCAAAGCCAAGGGCCAGCAGGTAAGAAGGCAAAAGCACCGCGATGTACCCATCGCAAATGCCCCGCAGCCCGCGGCCGGCAAGCAATGGGATGGCATCGCGATCCACGCCGGATGGCAGGACGATGCGCGCGAGGCCGTCCGGGGCAGCGTCTGGCGGGTGATCTTCGTGCACAGTTATGGCCAATCCGACGTTGCCCTTCTGCACCGGTGCCTGGAAACGGATCCCGGTCTAGCCGGAATGCGCGTGAAGAAGCGGATAGATAATGAGCCCGATCAGCGCGGCACCGGTAATGACGACGGGCTCGGGCAGTTTCTTGAACCTTAGCAACAGCGCGACCGTTCCAAGGGCGAGCAGGATCGTGGGAACGTCGACAATCGAGCGCTTGGCCAGGACGAAGACCGCGCCGGAAATGGCGCCGATTGCGGCCGCCGTAACGCCATCGACAAAGGCAAGGATGGCAGGCACCTTTCCGTACTTCTTGAAGTATGGGGCCGGCAACACGGTAAACAAGTAGCAGGGAAGAAACGTTGCCAAAGCCGCCACGCAGGCGCCGGGAAGCCCCGCTACCAGGTAGCCGATAAAGCCGACCGTAATCACCACGGGACCTGGCGTGATCATGGCAACGGCTACCGCATCGACAAACTGCCTTTCATTGAGCCACTGGTGCTCTGTCACGACACCGCCGTAGAGGAATGGCACGATGGCGAGCCCAGAGCCAAAGACGAAGGCGCCGGCCTTGGCAAAGAACACCGCGACCTGGGTCAGCAAGGGCCAGTCCAGCGTGCTGAACAGGCTCATCGTGGCGGGAACCTGTGTCGCGGCGAGCGCATTGGCGCCACCCTGGCGCAACCATTTCGGCGGGGCGCGGCAGAACCAGGCAAGCATGCCGGCCGCCAGGAACAGCCAGGCGATTTCGGACTCAGTGAAAATGGTCACTGCGGCGACGATGAGGTAGATGGCCCACAGCAGCTTGTCCTTGCCTATGCTCTTGTTGGTCAGCTTGTAGGCACTGATGGCAATGATGCCGATGACGGCGGCACCCACGCCATAGAAAACGGATTGCATCCAGGTCAAGCCACCGAAGCTGACATAGGCCCAGCCGAGCGCCAGCACCATCAGGAACGATGGCAGCACGAAGGCCAGCCCGACCAGCGTGGCCCCTGCCACGCGATAGTGGACGTAGCCCAGGTAGATCGCCAGTTGCGCGGCCATCGGGCCAGGCGCGAGCTGGGCCAGGGCAATGCCTTCCTTATAGTCGCTGTCGCTGATCCATCCCCGTCGCTCCACCAGGTCGCGATGCATATAGCCGGCCAGCGCCACCGGCCCGCCAAAGCCAAAGGTGCCAAGGCGAAGGAAATACAGCACCAGTTGCCAAAGCGTGCAGGCCGAACGTTGCGCCGTGCCCGGCGACGCCATGCCGGGTTGTTGCATGCGAGTCATGGTGAGGCTCTTTGCAAGAATGGGTTGTCAGGCTTTCTTGCTGGTCGAGAAATGCGCGTACAGCGAATCCAGCACGGTGCCGATTTCAGCAAGCAAGGCATTGTCGTCGCCCACGCGCGACCGTGCGCCAGATAGCATGGCCTCGAAGCCGCTGGCTTCCGGTACCGACGTGCCGCCGATGTCGAGTGCATGGACCATCGCGCCGAGCCGCGCCAGTCCCCGGTTGCCATCGAGGCCAAAACTGGCCAACAGCACCTCGAACGTCACCCGCTCGCCGACGTGCGTAAAGGTGGCGCCGTCGAAATCGAAGCCCAGCGCATCGTCAGGGCAATGCGCCGGAGACTCCAGCCACAGGAATCTCGCATGGGTATCAATGAAGCGCTGGATCAGCCAGGCGCAAGCCACCCGGTCCACCCACAGATGCCGTCGGGTAGCCCAGAGCCGGCCCTGATACCGGGCGGGATCACGGCGCGCAATCGCCTGCGTGCGTGCCTGTGGCTCATCTGGTGACTGGAGCAGCGCTACCGTGCGCTTGAATTCTCTCCACTGCGCTTCAGCGCGGCTCGATGCCTCGTTGGGAAAGAAATCGACTTTGCGGATGGCGTCGTACGTTCGCGCGTGCCGACGCAGCAGGCGACTGAGCTCGGCACCGCTCAGTGTGGAAAGCGTCGGGCGGGAGTCGTCCAGATCGGCCAGGAATTCTGCGTAGCCGGCGCTGCGGTCGAACAACGCACGGAGTGTTGCGACCTCATCCTGGCTGTGTGGACTGACGTTGAGTAGCCACGCATCGCCATTCTCCTGCCTGGTGGTTTCCGCCAGATCCTGAAGTTCCGCCAGGTGTTCGTCCCCAGCCGGCAACAGGTAGGCGCCATCGCGCAGCGCGACGCATCCAAGTGCCTTGGTTGAGCGCCAGATTCGCATGCGCGTGGTGGCGCCGGATGTCGGAAGACTGACGATGAGCAGGGCCCAGGGGCCGATGAAAGCAGTCATGGCTCGGATCTTAGAAGCCCATAGCTGACATTTCAACGTTGTAGAGATCTCTACATCCTGCCTCTCTGCTTAAATGCGAATTTCGATCTGGGCGGTGCATTATGCGCCGCTTATTGCGTTGCCGGACGGCGCCAGTCTGTTGACGTTTGGCAGCGGCGCCATGGTGCGCCAACTGCTGGCCGCCGGCGGCAACGCCAGACCTACTTGCTGGCGTCCCGCGCGTCGCCGCCGATCGCGTCGACGATGATCATGGTCCGGTCGAGCACGCCGCGTTCGTCAAAGTAGGCGCTGAAATGCGCTGGCATGTAGGCACCTGCGTAGAGCCGGTACGACCAGGCTTCGCGCTTCATCAGCGGATAGTACTGAATGGGCTCGCGCGGACGGCCGAAGCGCTCGGCAATATCCTGCTTGGTCCAGACGCCGGGGCGTGCCTCGTAGATTTCCTTCTCGGTCAGCATCTGCCGAAACTTTGTCAGCTTGCCGTTCACGTCAAAGTCCGCCGCATAGACTTCGAAGCCGAGCGGTTGCTTCGAATAGATCCACCGAGTGGTGCCGTCAGCAAGCCGGTAGGTTTCCGTGGGAGTGCCGAACGTATCGCGCACGGCATTTTGTGGGCTGCCAAGCATACCCTCCGCGGTTTCGAGGGGCCGAAGGGTGGCGCAGGCGGCCAGCACGAGGGTCGCCACGATGGCGGCCACGCAGGCGGGCAGGCGATAACGCATGATCGTTCTCCAGTCGGGCGACGGGGTGTGCCAGTTCAGCATAGCCCACGCAGCGTCCAATGGCGCTGGCGGAGAAACTGGCGTCACGCCCACCGTTGCGCAGGCGGCAATGCCTGACCGGATTCGCACGAACGCTCACTCAAAGCCTACCCTCAAGGCGGTGCCGCAGGGAACGCTAATTATTGCCGGTGGCATGTAATGCAAAGTCGTTGGCATCCTTTGCATGGCCGAACTGCGCGCCTTGCAGCATGCTTGACAGGTGGGAGATTGCATAGTGTGTCCGCCGGCGTTTTCCCGGTTTGCGAAGATGGCGGGCTTTATTTCGAGAGGAGTGGCGACCTTCATCGATGCATCGGAGAGACATTCATGTCCGAAAGATTTCTGAATCCGAGCTTGCTAAGCACCTTTCGGGGCAATCTCCCTGGCATGGTCATCAGCGCGGTGGTAACCGTCGCAGCCATGTCGCTCGCCTCGCATTATCATGCGCCGGTCATGCTGTTCGCCTTGCTGCTGGGGATGGCGCTGAACTTCCTGTCGCGGGAATCCTCCAGCGCTGCCGGCATCGACTTCAGCGCCAAGCAGGTGCTCCGGCTGGGTGTGGCCTTGCTGGGATTGCGCATTACGGCCTCGCAGGTGGTGGCGCTGGGCTGGCACTCCGTTGCCATGGTCGTGCTGGCAGTCGCCCTGACCATCGTGTGCGGCATCGTGCTGGCCCGGTTGATGGGGTTCCAGACGTTCTTCGGCCTGCTCACCGGGGGCGCAGTGGCAATCTGCGGTGCTTCCGCGGCGCTGGCCCTGTCCGCGGCCATGCCGCAGCATCCGCTGAAGGAGCGCGCGACGCTGTTCACGGTGATCTCCGTCAGCACGCTATCCACGGTGGCGATGGTGCTATACCCGATGCTCGCGCAACTGCTGGCTCTGCCTTCAGTACAGGCCGGAACCTTTATCGGCGGGACCATCCATGACGTGGCCCAGGTAGTGGGGGCCGGCTATAGCATCTCACACGAAGCCGGGGATGCGGCGACGCTGGTCAAGCTGATGCGGGTGGCCATGCTGCTGCCGGTGATCGCGCTGGCTGCATGGTTGTCGCAGCGCCATCAGCGCGCACAAGGGGAAGCCGGCAAGGGGCCGCGCCCGCCGCTGCTGCCGTGGTTTGCCGTGGCGTTTGCGGTGCTGGTGGCGATCAACAGCACCGGCTGGTTGCCCTCAGGACTGGTCAAGGCGGGGCAGTTCGCTTCGCAGTGGTGCCTGGTCATGGCGATGGTGGCAATTGGCATGAAGACTCACCTCAAGGACATCTTGTCTGTCGGCTGGAAGCCGGTGGCGCTAATGGTGCTGGAGACGCTTTTCCTCGCTGTGCTGTTCTACGGCATGCTGGTGATGGTGCAACACTAGTTCGTCCACGCGCAGGCTCTGGCGCCGCCCATCCCCGCATCGTCCGCAAAAGCCGCCATGCGTGCGCCAACCGCCAAGGCAACCAACCCTCATCCCGAGGGGCTCTGGCATGCTTCCTGCCTGTTGGGGGCTGGAAGTTGCCGCGCGGCCTTGCGACGGCGGAGGGAAGCGGCAGACCTCGCTCACGGCTGCGGCCTTGCCGAACGGCGCTGCAGGCGTCTGGATTGCGGCGTTGACGCCAGCCTCGCGGAGGAAGCGGCGCACCCACCAGGCGTAAGAAGTAGCTGGAAGGACGTAGATCCGGTCGGAAATTTGTGCAAGGGGGCGGCCGAATACGCGACGCGGATACGAAACCAGCACCAATTCGTATGGACGATGAAAAACTCCAGAGCCAGTTGACACCGGACGACGCGTTGCAGGCCGCGGCCTGCGGCGTGGCAGACAACTTCGTCCGCGTGCGCGGCGCGCGCGAGCACAACCTCAAGAACGTGGATGTCGATATCCCGCGCAACGCGCTGGTCGTGTTTACCGGGGTATCGGGTTCCGGCAAGTCTTCGCTGGCATTCGGCACGCTCTACGCCGAAGCGCAGCGGCGCTACTTCGAGTCGGTGGCACCGTATGCCAGGCGGCTGATCGATCAGGTGGGCGTACCGGAGGTCGATGCCATCGAGGGGCTGCCGCCCGCCGTCGCGCTCCAGCAGCAGCGCGGCGCGCCCAATGCGCGCTCCACGGTGGGAAGCGTCACCACGCTGGCGAGCCTTGTGCGCATGCTCTACTCGCGCGCCGGCACCTATCCGGCCCGGCAGCCAATGCTGTATGCGGAGGATTTCTCGCCCAACACGGTGGAGGGCGCATGCCCGACCTGTCATGGTCTGGGCCGCATCTACGATGTCACCGAGCAGTCGATGGTCCCCGACGATTCGTTGTCGATCCGCGAGCGCGCGGTCGCCGCATGGCCGCCAGCATGGCACGGGCAGAACCTGCGCGACATCCTGGTCACGCTTGGTTACGACGTGGACAAGCCGTGGCGCGAACTGCCGAAGAAGGATCGTGACTGGATCCTGTTTACCGAGGAACAGCCCACGGTGCCGGTATATGCCGGATTTACCCCCAGGGAAGTACGCGCCGCGCTCAAGCGCAAGATGGAGCCCAGCTACCAGGGCACGTTCACGGGCGCCCGTCGCTATGTCCTGCATACCTTTGCCACGACGCAGAGCGCGTTGATGAAGAAACGGGTCGCGCAGTACATGCTCGGACGCGAATGCCCGGCGTGTCACGGCAAGCGACTGAAGAAAGAAGCGTTATCGGTGACGTTCGCTGGCATGGATATCGGTGAGTTTGCGAGTCTTCCGCTTGCCCGCGTCGCGGAGATCATGCGCCCGATTGCTCACGGCGCGTGGACGGACGCAGGGGATGCATCCGGCGCGGTACTGGGCACGAGAGCGAGGCGCGCTGCCACGGCGCGGCGCGTCGCTGCGGGGGGATCCGCGCACAAGGGGGCGCCCGACGTGCGGCGCACGCCCAACCTCTCCGACGAAAAGCGGTTGGCCGCGCAGCGCATCGCGGAAGAGCTGATGGAGCGCTTGTCCACGCTCATCGACCTCGGCTTGGGTTATCTGTCGCTGGACCGCAGCACGCCAACGCTGTCGTCGGGCGAATTGCAGCGGCTGCGGCTGGCCACGCAGTTGTCTTCCCAACTGTTCGGCGTCGTCTATGTCCTGGACGAACCCTCGGCCGGGCTGCATCCGGCCGATGGCGAGGCGCTGCTGCTGGCGCTGCGACGACTGAAGGCGGCGGGCAACTCGCTGTTCGTGGTCGAGCATGACACGCAGACCATGCGCCACGCGGACTGGATCGTGGACGTGGGCCCTGCCGCCGGCGAGGGCGGCGGGCGTGTGCTCTACAGCGGGCCACCCGACGGACTCGCCGCGGTGCAGGCATCGCGCACCGCAACTTACCTGTTTGGCGAGCGCCAGGTGCCGCTGCGAAACGCTCGCGATCCGGCGGGCTGGCTCAAGCTCGCGCATGTCTCGCGCAACAATCTGCACAAGGTCGATGCGGCAATACCGCTGGGCTGCTTCACGGCGGTAACGGGGGTTTCGGGATCGGGGAAATCGAGCCTCATCAGCCAGGCCCTGCCGGAACTGGTGAACCGGTATCTGGGCCGCGTGAACGATAGCGACGCCGACGAGGAGCGCGATCCGCTGTTCGCGGTGACGGATGCCCCTACCGAGGGGCGCGTCGCGGGCGGCATGGAGGCTGTGCGCCGCCTGGTGCGTGTCGACCAGAAGCCCATTGGCCGCACGCCGCGATCGAACCTCGCCACCTATACCGGGCTGTTTGATCACGTGCGCAAGCTGTTTGCCGACACCCCCGCAGCGCGCAGGCGACGCTATACGCCCGGACGCTTTTCCTTCAACGTGGCGCAGGGTCGTTGCCCGACGTGCGAAGGCGAGGGCTTCGTCAGCGTGGAGCTGCTGTTTCTGCCGAGCGTCTATGCACCCTGCTCCGTCTGCCATGGCACGCGTTATCAGCCGCAGACGCTGGAAATCCTGTGGCAGGGCAGGAATATCGCGGAAGTCCTCGACCTGACCGTCGATGCTGCCTGCAAGGTCTTTGCGGACGAACCCGCGCCGATGCGATCGTTGAAGGCGTTGCGCGATATCGGTCTGGGTTATCTCCGATTGGGGCAACCTGCCACCGAACTGTCGGGCGGTGAGGCGCAACGCATCAAGCTGGCCACTGAACTGCAACGTTCGCAGCGCGGCGACACGCTCTACGTGCTGGACGAACCCACCAACGGACTGCATCCGGCCGATGTTGACCGCTTGCTCGTGCAACTGCAGGAACTGGTCGATGCGGGAAATACCGTCGTAGTCGTCGAACACGACATGCGTGTCGTGGCCCAGGCGGACTGGGTGATCGACATGGGTCCCGGCGCTGGCGAGGAGGGCGGTCGCGTCGTGGCTTGCGGTCGGCCTCCGGAGATCACGGGCGTGGTGGCCAGCCGCACGGCGCAATATCTGGCAACGGAACTAAGCTGATCGCGCCGGCGGCAACGGATGGCGTAGCGCGTCCATGGTCGCGTAGAAGTCGTCCGCCTGCTGCTGCGCCGTACTCCGCATCGTCTCGGTGCGCTGCGCAAGCGTGGCAGCATGTTCCGAGAGCCCGAAGGAAGCACGCTGGCTGACCGAGCGCGAGCGAAGCGACCTGGCGCAGATGCTGAGCCAGGACCGCGCGGGCCCTGGCCACGCGCGCATGCGTGACGCGATCTTCGATGCGCGCGTCTGGATGCTCTGCGCGTCGATGTTCCCGCAAGGATCGGGTCGCGCGCCCGGCCAGCCACACGTCGGCCGCCTGACCCATGAAAAGAGGCGGGGCCCCAGGCGCTCGCCTCTTGCCGGATTCGCCGCGGCGCGTCAGAGCAGTCCGAGGGCCCGCAGCTTGGCGTCGGTGGCGGAGTAGGGGCGCTCGCAAATGATCTTGTCCGAATCCGCCGCGAATTCAAACGTCGCGGCCATGCGCACGCGGAACTTGCGGCCGGTGGGCGGGAAGGTCTTCCCATTCGCCTTCAGATCGCCAAGGTGCGTGCCCGAGAGCCAGAACTCGACCAGCACGGTGTCGTCCGCGGCGGCGATGGCGATGATCTCGTTGGCCAGGTCCGGGAAGGCAGCGCGCGAGGAATCGAAGTAGCCGCGCACCTCTTCTTCGCCATCGAACACCGTGCCGGTGGCGTGCATTTCGTACCGGGGATGCGCAAAGGTGTCGATCACGGCATCCCATTCGTGCGTGCACTCGAGGGCCATGTGATCACGCACGGTCTGGATGCGTGCGGCGTTCAGGGATTCGGACATCATGTTCTCCATCAGGTTTTTGCGGGAAGGACCGGCGACTGGCATCGACCCGCGCTGCGCCAGTCGCCATATGGGATTGGAATGCGGTGTCAGCGCAGCAGCCGCCAGCCGCCGTCCACGGTGAACTCGCCGCCCGTGATGTAGCCGGCATCGTCCGACGCCAGGAAGGCGATCAGGTTGGCGACATCCTCGGGCTTGCCTTCATCGGCGAGCGGAATGCGCCGGCCAGCCGTTCGGGGATCGACGCCGCCGGCCGCCTGGCGTTGCTTGTACTGGTCGAAGATCGTTTCGAGCATCGGCGTGGCGATCTTGCCGGGGTGGACGGAGTTGCAGCGGATCTGGTGGCCGTTCTCGGCCCCGGCCAGCGCCACGGTCTTGGTCAGTTGGGTCACCGCGCCCTTGCTGGCGCCGTAGGCAACGCTTTGAAGCGTCGGGTAATACGCGCCGACGGAGGCGAGGTTGATGATGGCGCCCTTGCCGGTCTTGCGCATGGCCTCGACGCCTTCCCGGCATCCCAGGAAGGTGCCGTCCAGGTTCACCGACATGACGCGCCGGAAGTCAGCGAGGGTAGTGTTGGCGAGCGTGCCGTTGACCACATCGCCGACGATACCCGCCGCATTGACCAGCACGTCGAGCCGCCCGTGACGCTCGAGGATCGCTGCGATCGTGGCCTTCCAGCCCGCCTCGCTGGTCACGTCCAGCGCCATGAACGCGGCGCCGATCCGGTCCGCCGCAGCGGCGCCGTTGCCGCTCGCAAGATCGGCAATGACGACACGCGCGCCGCGTTCTGCCAGCAGGCGCGCGGTTGCGGCGCCGATGCCGCTTGCACCGCCGGTCACCAGCGCTACCTGGTCCTTGAACTGAGTCATCTCGATGGTCTCCTGTGAGTTGTCCTGCAAGCGCAGCTTCCTGCATATCACCTTGTGTTACGCAAATGAAGAAACGTTTCCACAACGATTCAGGATTGTTTGTTCGGCTTAAAATCTGGACAATCATGGTAAACACTACCCACCTGAACCGGGCCGCTACGCGTATATTGTTAAAACGTTTCCGCACTAGCGGGACGGCAACCCTGAGACGACAAGGAGACAGCAATGAGTTATTTGTTCGGCGGCGTCCGGCAGCTTGGCTACGTGGTGAGCGACATCGAGAAGGCGATGGCTCACTGGACGGAGAAGCTCGGCGTCGGACCGTGGTTCTACAAGGAAGACGTGGGCACCACGGAGTACCGCTACTACGGCAAGCCCGCGACGCCGCCGAAGCTGTCGATCGCGCTGGCCAACTCGGGCGACCTGCAGATCGAGCTGATCCAGCAGCGGGACGACGCGCCGTCGCTCTACCTGGACTCGCTCAAGCGCAGCGGCGAAGGTGCGCAGCATATTGCCTACTGGACGGAAGACCGTTTTGACGAAATCGTGGCCCACCTGCTGGAGGCCGGCTACGTTGAGGGGCACGGCGGCCGGATGGGTCCGCGTGGACGTTTTGCCTACTTTGTGCATCCGGGACTGCCCAGCGGCATGTTCGAGATTTCCGAGCTGACCGGTGGCAAGGGCGAGTACTTTGCCGAGGTCAGGCGTGCCGGGCTGGCCTGGGACGGCAAGGGGCAGGCGATCCACCATATCGGCGCGCCGCGATAGCGAGGCGCGGCAGGCAGGCCTTTCCGGCTGCCATCGCCCGCAATCCCCGCCGGCCGCCGTGCCGGCCGCGGACCCCGGGGAGTCCGCGTCATCCGGTGAGCTAGAATGCTTGGCATCCGGGAAATGACGCATAACTCGCCGCCGGATCGCCGCGCCTGCCGTGGCGGCCGGCGGTAAAAGAACAGGGGAGGGAGTTGATGTTGCAGTCTTGTGCGAAGCCCGTGGCGGCTCAACCTGGCGTGAAACGTTGATGAAGCCACGCATCACGATCCGGGAAGTTGCCAAGGAGGCCGGCGTCTCGATTGGCACGGCGTCCCGTGCGCTCAATCGTGCCGGTCGCGTCAGCGAAGCGGCGATTGCCGCCGTTTCCAAGGCGGCCAGGCGGCTGGGGTACGAGCCCGACGCGATCGCACAGAGCATGCGTACGCGCTCGTCCGGAGCCATCGGCCTGATCGTTTCGGATCTGTCCAACCCGCTGTACGCCAGGATCATCACCTCCGTGGAGGCCGCGCTGCAGGCCGCCGGATATGCGTTGCTGATCGCCAGCACGCATAACGATGGCAAGCGCGAGAAGAACCTGATCGACCTGTTCCGCCGCCGGCGCGTGGACGGCCTGATCCTCGGCCCCTGCGAGACGGAGAACCCAAGGCTGCTGGAGCAACTCTCGCAGGAGATGCCGGTCATCGCGCTTGACCGCGATTTCGGTCCGACCGGCACCGGCGTCTATGTCGACCACTACAACGGCGCGCTGCAGGCTACCCGTTACCTGCTCAACCTGGGCCACACGCGCATTGCGCTGCTGACCCCGGGCAGCGTCCTGCGCCCGGGGCGGGAACGTATCGCCGGATTCAAGGAGGCGTACAAGGAGGAGGGTCTCAAGCCGGTGCCCAAGCTGATCCGCTGCGAGAAATCAGCAATGGACTTCGCGTTCACCGAAGCACTGTCGCTGCTGTCGGGGTCTGAAGCGCCCACGGCGTTCATGTGTCTTGGTACGCGCATCCTGGCCGGGGTGTTGCAAGCGATGCGGCATACCGGCCGCACGGCTCCCGGCGATGTCAGCGTCATCAGCATCGGCGATACCGACCTGTCGCAACTGTTCAGCCCATCCATCACATCGCTGACATGGGATCTTGAGATCGTCGGTACAGTGCTCGCCCAGCTCATGCTCAAGCAACTGGAGCGCGGCGCAGACGTCGAGCCCGAAACCATTGTCATCACCACGCAACTCGTGCTCCGCGAGTCATGCGGTCCCGCTACGGCGCGCAAGAAAGCCACCGCGTAGCCGCGCCACAAGCGCTTCCCTGATCACCGATGCCGCCCCTGTTCGAGGCGGCATTTTTTTGTCCGGCAGTTCTTGCGTAAAATGCGAAAACGTTTCTACAATGAATGCGCCCCACGTGACCGCGGCAGTGATGCGGTGCACACGTACCCAGAATTATTCGACAGGAGATACGCGCAATGAAAGCTGCGATTCGCGGTGAGACGGGACTTGTTTTTGCAGAGCTGGAGATCCCTCGACCCAAGGCCACCGAGATCCTCGTGAAGGTCCGGGCCAGTTCCCTGAATCGCGCCGATCTGTCGCTGGTCGACGGGAAAGCACATGGGGCGGCTGGCGGGACCGGCACGCCGCTGGGCCTGGAGTGGTCCGGGGATGTCGTCGCGGTCGGCGCGGAGGTCACGGTGTACAAGGTTGGCGACAAGGTGATGTGCTCGGGCCTCGGCGGCTTTGCGGAGTATGCCGTCACCGATTGGCGGCGCGCCTTTCCGTTTCCTGACCCGGAGATGGATTACGAGACCGGCGCCTGCCTGTCCGTCGCGCTGCGCACCACCCATACGGCGATGCGGCATCTGGCCGGGCTTGAAACCGGGCAAAGCGTAATGGTGCTCGGTGCGTCTTCCGGCGTTGGCCTGATGGCGCTGCAGGTGGCAAAGCACTTCGGCGCCAGCGTGGTCATCGGCACCTCGACCAAGCCCGACCGCCGGGCGCGCCTGGCGGAGTTCGGCGCCGACATCGCGCTCGACAGCAACGATCCGCACTGGCTGGACGCCGTGCTGGAACACACCGGTGGCCGCGGCGTGGACCTGCTGGTCGATTTCCTGGCCGGCCCTTATATCAACGACAGCATGCGCGCAGTGAAGATTGGCGGCCGCATCGTCAATATCGGCCGGATGGCGGGGGAGAGCGGTGAATTCGACTTCGACCTCCATTCATTGCGGCAGATCCGGTACCTCGGCATGACCTTCCGGACGCGTACCGTCGAGGAGTTCGGCGTCATTGCGGAACGGGTGCAGCGAGATTTCTGGCCGGCGCTCCGGCAAGGACAGCTTCGCCTGCCCATCGATGCCAGGTTGCCGCTGGAGCGTGTCGCGGAAGCCTGCGAGCTGATGCGCAGGAATACGCATTTTGGAAAGATCGTCCTGACGCAGGACGCATAAGACATCCGCGCCGCTGGCGCCAGCAAAACCTCGCAAGACTCTCACGGGTTTACCACCATTTGATTCGAGCGGGCACCGTCGCACAATTTGTGGAAACGTTTCACCATGTTCCATGAGATGCCACGTTGAACGGCAACGGAACACGGCGCCATCAACGCGTGAAACACAGAAGCTGGAGACAAAGATGAAGAAGTACGCCGCCCTCGCTTTCCTCGCCGCCGCCGCGCTGTCATTTGGCGCGCAGGCGCAGGGCGAAGCCAGCTATCCGACCCGGCCGATCCGCCTGATTGTCCCGACCGCACCGGGCGGTGGCGGCGACGTGTTCGCCAGGATCCTCGCGGACCAGCTCGGCCGGCGCCTGAAGCAGCCGCTGGTCGTCGAGAACAATGCCGGCGCGGCCGGCACCATCGCGATCGGGCAGCTCGCGCGTGCCACGCCGGATGGCTACACGATCGGCCTTGGCACGATGACGACCACCACGCTGGCGCCGGCCGTCTACCAGGCGCTGCCATACGACCCGGTCAAGGACCTGACGACCATCGCCCGCGTGGGAACGTCACCGATCATCCTGGTTGCCACCAAGGACTTCCCCGCCAACAACCTGAAGGAACTCGTGGCCCTGGCAAAGAAGAGTGCTTCGCCGCTGCAGTTCGGCACCTGGGGGGCTGGCTCCACCGGTCACTTCTGCGCGGAGGTGCTGGCGCAGAAGACCGGAATCAAGCTGGACCACATCCCGTTCAAGGGCACGTCGCCCGTGGTGACTGCCATGCTGGGAGGCGTGGTGAAGCTGGGCTGGCTGGATATCGGCAGCGGCACGTCGGCGGTCAAGACCGGCAAGATCAAGGCGCTGGCCATGTGCACGCGTCGCACGGCGAACTTTCCCAATGTTCCGACTTACAAGGAGCAGGGGGTCGATTTCGACCAATGGACGGGATGGGCCATGTTCGCGCCGGCGGGCCTGCCAAAGCCGGTCACGGAAAAGCTTGCGGCTGCAGTGCAGGACGCGCTCAAGGATCCGGCGGTGACGAGCAAGATGGCCGACCTCGGCATCACGCCGGACTATGTTCCCGGAAGCGAACAGGCCGCGATCAATGCGCGCGACATCGAGGTGTGGAAGCGCGTCGCGCGCGAAGCCAATATCAAGCTGGACTAAACATTCCCCATATCCCACGTTCTTGGAGATAGCAATGCCATTGCCAAAGGTTGTCACGCACCAGGACCGGCTGCTGACGGTCAACATTCATGAATCGCGCGAGTTCCCCGGATCCGAGCCGGGCTCTACCATCATCCCGCTGTTCCTCGATCGGGAAAACGGCGTCTGGGTGCTGTACGGGAAGTTCGAGCCGGGCACGACGCTCCCGCCGCATTTCCACACCGGTACCGTGCACTTCTTCACGACCAAAGGGCAGTGGAACTACGTCGAATATCCCGAGGATCCGCAAACCGCGGGCAGCTACCTGTATGAGCCCGGCGGCTCGGTGCATACGTTCTCCGTGCCGGCGGATGCTACGGAGCCAGCCGAAGGCTTCATGGTCGTGTACGGCGCCAACATCATATTCTCGGAAGACGAATTCCAGCAGGTGCGCGATGCCGGCGCCATTGAAGAAGGCCTCCTCGCCGCAGCGCGCAAGGCCGGGATTCCCGTCCCGCGCTATATCCGCCCGAAAGGCGGCGCGGAGTTCTCCGTGGGCTGAGGCGGAGCAGGCGCCGGCGGGCTGCACAGGCCGGCTGCCCCGAACAGCAGGCATCGATGAAGCGGTGTCCATGCTCATCCATGCATCAACGTGGCCACAACAAGAAACTCCGGAGACAACAGTGATGAAGCATTCCCTCCTCAGCGGTGTCGTGGCGATCTGCCTGTCGGTCCCAACCGTCGCCCTGGCCCAGCCCCCGGTCGACTACCCCAGCCGCCCGGTCAAGCTGATCGTGCCCTCTGCCCCTGGGGGCGGCGCGGATGCCTTTGGCCGTTTGCTGGGCGGTCATCTGAGCAAGCGCCTCAGGCAGCCGTTCGTCGTGGAGAACGTCGCCGGCGCGGCTGGCACGATTGCGATCGGTCAACTGGCGCATTCCAGGCCCGATGGCTACACGATCGCCCTGGGCACGATGACCACGACCACGCTGGCGCCGGCGGTTTATCGCCAGTTGCCCTACGATCCGGTCAAGGGCCTGACGACGCTGGCAAGGGTCGGCACCTCGCCGATCATTCTGGTCGCCAATGCAGACCTGCCTGCCAACAATCTCAAGGAGTTCGTCGAACTCGCCAGGCGCAGCCAGAAGCCTATCCAGTTCGGCACCTGGGGCCCGGGCTCGACGGGGCACTTCTGCGCTGAAGTACTGGCGCAGAAAACGGGCATCAAGCTTGACCATATTCCGTTCAAGGGCGGTGCCGCAGTCATGACGGCCATGATGGGCGATGTGATCAAGGTTGGCTGGCTCGATATCGGGTCCGGCACGACCGCGGTGAAGACAGGCAAGATCAAGCCGCTGGCGATGTGCACCCGGCGGACTTCCAACTTCCCGAACGTTGCCACGTACAAGGAGCAGGGCGTCGACTTCGACCAATGGACGGGCTGGGCGATGTACGCGCCAGCAGGCCTGCCGAAGCCGATCGTCGACAAGATCGCGACGGCGCTGAAAGATACGCTGCAGGACCCCACCGTCAAGGCAAGGATGACCGACTGGGGCATCACGCCCGACTATCTCGGTGGCGCAGAGCAGGCTGCCATCAACGTGCGCGAGATCGAGGTCTGGAAGGGTGTGGCCCGAGAGGCCAACATCACACTGGACTGACCACCCATGCCAGGCTTAGCGCAAGCCGGCCGCGATCCGGGTCCGGAACTGCTGTCTCCCGAACTGGAGGCGGCGTTGCGCGCCCGAGTCATGCGCCGGCGCCTGGCGAAGAACGAAGTGCTGTTCACATATGGCTCGTCGCCGGAGGCGCTGTTCTGCGTGGAGCGTGGGCGGATGCGCTTCAGCGTCACGGCGGCCAACGGCCGCGAGGCCGTGCTCAGTGTGCTGGAGCCCGGGCAATGGTTCGGCGAGGTCTGGCTGGTCATGGATGCGCCCCGTGTCTATGACGCGCGTGCGGTGGTCGATTGCGAGGTGCTGATGGTCCCCGCGCAGGCGTTCCACGCCATCGTCGACCACCGCGGAATTACGCCGCGGCGGCTACGTCCGCCGCCTTGTCCTGCAGCAGGCCGGCAATGGCCTGCGCCTTCTGCCCGGCTGGCAAGCCGGCCAGCAGCTGCTGCATCATGGTCAGGCTGTCGTAGTAGATCCTCCGGATCTCGTCGGCAAAGTGATCGCGAACCACGCGTTCGCGAAGCGTGCGCAGGGCTGCGCCAGGGGTTGTTGTCGTCATGGAAGTCTCCGTCGCGCTTTTGTGAGGCGCTGCCAGGCCGGTTTGGAACGGCAGTGCTGGAGACGATTATCGGCAGGTGAACCGAAGAAGACTGTCGCGGATTGGCATTTCAGTGCTGAGGTATTGGCATGCCCGCCACAGCCCGGTCCACTACAACTCCATGCGGTATCCCACCCCGTAGATCGACTTGATCCAGTCCTCGCCGCCCGCGTCGGCCAGCTTGCGGCGCAGGTTCTTGACGTGGCTGTCAACGGTACGGTCGGCCACCACGCGGTGGTCGTCATACAGCCCGTCGAGCAGCTGGTCGCGCGAAAACACGCGTCCTTGCGCGCGGTACAGCATCCGCAGCAGCCGGAATTCCACCGGCGTCAGGTCCAGCACCCCGCCGTTCACGCTGGCGCGGCCTGCCGCCTCGTCCAGCTGCAACGGGCCGGCGGCTTGTGTGCCGGGCACCAGGCGATGGCGGCGCAGCACCGCGCCCACGCGTGCAACGACCTCGCGCGGACTGAACGGCTTGCAGATGTAGTCGTCAGCGCCGACTTCAAGCCCGAGCAGCCGGTCGATCTCCTCGACGCGCGCGGTGACCATGATCACCGGCACCGCGCTCTCCGCTCGCAACGCCCGGCAGATGTCGATGCCGTCGCGGCCCGGCAGCATCAGGTCGAGCAGCACCAGGTCGGGCCGCTGCGCGCGCCAGGCCGGCAGCGCCCCATCGCCGTCGGCGACCCAGTGGTGGGTGTAGCCGGCCGCGCGCAGGTAGTCGCCAAGCACGGCGGCGAGCCGCGGTTCGTCTTCGACGATCAGGATGTGGCCAGGTGGTCTGGCCTGGTTGTCTTCGGTCATGCTGCGTCCAGCGGCAGTTCGATGGTGATGCGCAGCCCGCCCAGCGGCGAAGCGTCAGCGCGGATGGCGCCCTGGTGCGCCTCGGCGATGTTGCGGCAGATGGCCAGGCCCAGGCCGCTGCCGCCGCTGGCGCGGTTGCGCGACGCTTCGACGCGGTAGAAGCGCTCGAACAGTTGTTTGCGCTTGTCGGCGGGCACGCCGGGGGCGCTGTCCTCGACCCGCACCACTACGTTGTCGGCCTGGCGCGTCCAATGCACGCGCACCACGCCGCCGGCATCGGTGTAGCGCAGCGCGTTCTCCAGCAGGTTGGCGAACAACTGGTGCAGCCGGCGCTCGTCGCCCAGCACGATCAGCGCCTGCGCCGCGGGTTCTTCTTCCAGGCGCAGGCTGGCGGCGGCAAAGCGCGCGCGCATGCCGTCTGCCGCCGCGCGCAGCACCGTGCCGAGGTCGATCGGCGCGCGGCGGTAGGCAAAGGCGCCGACATCGGTCAGCGACAGGTCGTGCAGGTCGTCGATCAGCTTGCCGAGCCGGCCGACCTCCTGGTGCATGGCATCCAGCGATTGCGGCGTGGGCGGGCGGATGCCGTCCTGGATGGCCTCGACCTCGGCGCGGATCACGGCAAGCGGCGTGCGCAACTCATGCGAAATGTCGGCCATGAAGGCGCGGCGCGTGCGTTCGTTGTTCTCCAGCGCCTGCGCCATGTGGTTGAAGTCGCGCGCCAGCGTGCCGAGTTCGTCGGGCGCGCCCGGGTCGATGCGCGAGGCGTAGTTGCCCGCGGCCAGCGCATGCGTGCCCTGCGCCACGGCGCGCAGCCGGCGCAGCAGCGCGCGTGTCGCCACCAGCGTAAGCGCGATCGCGACCAGCACCGAAGCCAGCCCGATCAGCCACAGGGCCTTGCGCTGCTCGCCCAGGAACGCGGTCTCGCGCGAGGACATGACCTGCTCGAACGACACCATGCCGATCCATCCCACCAGCCGGCCATCGACGATGACCGGGCGCCGGATCGCGGCGGTGTCGACATTGGGATTGCCGGCGACGCGGCGCTGCGCGGCGTCCAACAGGCCGATGCGCGGGATCACGCCGGTTTCGTCGGCGGTGGTGGGCGCCGGCGGCGGGCCGGCGTCCGGGTGCGGCACCAGCAGGCGGAACCATGCGCGGAAATCGGTGCGCAGGAAGTCCCAGTTGCCGTGCTCGCGATAGGCGGCCACCACGCGCGGCATGGCCTGCTCCATGCGCTCCACGCCTTCGCCATCCAGGTAGTCGACAAAGCCGTGCTGGAAGCTCACGCGCATGGCGGTGGACTGCACGACGAGCACGGTAATGCACGCCGCCAGGATGGCGGCGAAGAGCTTGGCGGTGATGCTGATCTTCATGGAGCGGGGGCGGGCGGCCGCGCTGTGGCAATGGCAGCAATGGCGGCAATGCGGCAATGGGCACGATGCAGCATCTTAACCCCGGCCTGCGGGGCCAGATCAAGGCCTTTCCGCCGATCCTGCGCAATCTCCATATTTGCTGCACATTGCTGGACGAGGATGGCGTCATCCCAAAAAAGCCAGACGATCCAGATGCCGCAATCCCGCCCCCTCGCCGCCAGCGCCGGCGCCACATCGCGCGGCCCGCGCGCCCTGCCACGCCGTGCTGCGCTGGTCCTGGCGATTGCATGCGCCGCCGCGTTCGCCCTGTCGGCCTGCTCGAAGCCCGCCGCGCCGCCCCGGCCGCAGTCCGAAGTCGGCGTGGTGACCGTCAAGACCGAACGCCTGGTGCTCGACAACGCGCTGCCGGGCCGAACCCGCGCCTACCAGGCCTCCGACGTGCGCCCGCAGGTCGGCGGCATCCTGCTGCGGCGGCTGTTCACCGAAGGCGCTGACGTAAAGGCCGGCCAGGCGCTGTATGAGATCGACCCGGCCACCTACCAGGCCGCCTACGACACCGCGAAGGGCGAACTGGCGCAGGCCGAGGCCGATGTGCTGGCCGCGCGCCCCAAGGCCGAGCGCTACCGCAACCTGGTGGCGCTCGACGCCGTGTCGAAGCAGGATGGCGACGACACCGTCGCGACGCTGCGCAAGGCCGAGGCCGCCGTGGTCGCGGCAAAAGCGACGCTGCGCAGCGCGCGCATCAACCTGGGCTATACGCGTATCACCGCGCCGATCTCGGGCCGCATCGGCACCTCGGCCTCCACGCCGGGCGCGCTGGTGACCGCGCAGCAGGAAACCGCGCTGACGAAGATCCAGCAGCTCGACCCCATCTACGTCGATGTCACGCAGTCGAGCGCGCAGATGCTCAGGCTGCGCCGCCAGTTCGACGCGGGCAAGCTCAAAGCCGTCGACGGCAAGGCCGAGGTGCACATCCAGCTGGAAGACGGCAGCGCCTACGCGCGCACCGGCACGCTGGAGTTCGTCGGCGCCTCGGTCGACGAGACCACCGGCAGCGTGACGCTGCGCGCGGTGGTGCCGAACCCCGACCACCTGCTGTTGCCCGGCATGTATGTCAAGGCGGTGCTGCCGATGGCCGTGGACGAGCAGGCGATCCTGGTGCCGCAACAGGCGGTCAGCCGCAACACGAAGGGCGAGGCTACCGCACTGGTGGTGGGCGCCGACGGCAAGGTCGCGCAGCAAGTGCTGGGCGTGAGCCAGACCCACGGCGACCGCTGGGTGGTGACCTCGGGTTTGCAGGCGGGCGACAAGGTCATCGTCGAAGGCACGCAGAACGTGGTGATCGGGCAGGCGGTAAAGACCGTCGAGGCCGGCGCCCGTGCATCTGCCACGGCGGGACCTGCCAGCGCAACGGCTGCTGCCGGCAAGCAGGCCTGAGGAAACCGCAGCCATGGCACGTTTCTTTATCGACCGCCCCATCTTCGCCTGGGTCATCGCCATCGTGATCACGCTGGCGGGCCTGCTGTCCGTCACCACGCTGTCGCTGGAACAATACCCGAGCATCGCGCCGCCTTCGGTCTCGATCCGCGCCACCTATACCGGCGCCTCGGCCGAGACCGTCGAGAACTCGGTCACGCAGGTCATCGAGCAGCAGATGAACGGGCTCGACCACCTGATGTATATGTCGTCGAGCAGCACCTCGTCGGGCAGCGCGCAGGTCTCGCTGACGTTCGAGTCGGGCACCGACCCGGATACCGCGCAGGTGCAGGTCCAGAACAAGCTGCAGCAGGCCGAGGCCATGCTGCCCGACGCCGTGCGCAATACCGGCGTGACCGTGTCGAAGTCGAGCGGCAGCATGTTCATGGTGCTGTCGTTCACCTCGGACGACGTCAGCATGACCAGCACCGACATTGCCGACTTCATGGCATCGTCGCTGCAGGATCCGGTCAGTCGCGTCAACGGCGTCGGCAATGTGCAGGTGATGGGCGCCAAGTACGCGATGCGGATCTGGCTCGATGCCGAGCGCCTGCGCCACTATGCGCTGATGCCGTCCGACATCGCCAGCGCGATCTCGGCGCAGAACGCCGACGTGTCTTCCGGTTCGATCGGCGGCCTGCCGGCCGTCGACGGCCAGCAGATCACCGCCACCGTCAAGGCGCGCAGCCGGCTGAAGACGCCGGAGCAGTTCGGCGCGATCGTGCTCAAGACCGACAGTGCCGGCGCCGCGGTCTACCTGCGCGACGTGGCGCGCGTGGAGCTGGGTAGCGAGAGCTACAACGCCACCGGCCGCTTCAACGGCAAGCCGTCCGCCGGCATGGGCATCGAACTGGCCAGCGGCGCCAATGCGCTGGATGTTTCCAGGGCGGTCAATGCGCGGCTGGAGCAGCTCAAGCCATATTTCCCCGCGGGCATGAAGTACCAGGTGGCCTACGACACCACGCCGTTCGTCAAGATCTCCATCAGGGAAGTGGTCGAGACGCTGGCCGAGGCGATCGTGCTGGTGGTGCTGATCATGTTCCTGTTCCTGCAGAACTGGCGCGCCACGCTGATCCCGGCGATCGCGGTGCCGGTGGTGTTGATGGGAACGTTCGGCGTGCTGGCGGCGTTCGGCTATTCGATCAACACGCTGACCATGTTTGCCATGGTGCTGGCGATCGGGTTGCTGGTGGACGATGCCATCGTCGTGGTCGAGAACGTCGAGCGGGTGATGAGCGAAGAGGGCCTGTCGCCGCGCGAAGCCACGCGCAAGTCGATGGGTCAGATCCAGGGCGCGCTGGTCGGCATCGCCATGGTGCTGACCGCGGTGTTCATCCCGATGGCGTTCTTCGGCGGCTCGACCGGCATGATCTACCGCCAGTTCTCGGTGACCATCGCGGCCTCGATGATCCTGTCGGTGCTGGTGGCGATGACGCTCACGCCGGCGCTGTGCGCGAGCCTGCTCAAGCCGGTGGCGCACGGCGGCGCGGTGTCGGAGCGGGGCGTGCCGGGGCGCTTGCTGGGACGATTCTTCCACCGCTTCAACCAGCGCTTCGACCGCGGGGCCGATCTGTATCGCAATGGCGTGGCGCGTCTGGTGACGGGCCGGCGCAAGCTCGGCATGGCCATCTACGCGCTGCTGCTGGTGGCGATGGCGCTGCTGTTCTGGCGCCTGCCGACCTCCTTCCTGCCCGAGGAAGACCAGGGCACGCTGATGGTCATGGTGACGCTGCCGCCCGGCGCCACCCAGCAGCGCACGCTGCAGGTGATGGACCGTCTCGGCAGCTATGCGCGCGGGCAGGCCGAGATCAGCTCGGTGTTCACCGTGGCCGGCTTCAGTACCGCGGGCAGCGGCCAGAACGCGGGGATGGGCTTTATCCGGCTCAAGGACTGGAGCGAACGCAAGGCGAGCGCGCAGGAGATTGCCGGCCGCATTACCGCGGCGATGGCCGGCACCGAGCGCGACGCGCGCGTCTTTGCGCTGGCGCCCGCCGGCATTCCGGGGCTGGGCCAGACCGCTGGCTTCGAGATGCGCCTGCAGGACCTTGGCGGCGCCGGCCACGAAGGGCTGGTGGCGGCGCGCACCCGGCTGCTGAAACTGGCCGCAGAAAGCAAGCTGCTGCGCAACGTGCGCTACAACGGCCTGGAAGACGCGCCCACGCTCGAAGTCAAGGTGGACGACCGCAAGGCCGGTGCGCTCTCGCTGTCGGCCACGGACATCAACAGCACGCTGTCGGCCGTGATGGGCGGCAACTACGTCAATGACTTTGTCGACCGCAGCCGCATCAAGAAGGTCTACGTCCAGGGCGACGCCTCCGCGCGGATGACGCCGGAGGATATCGGCCGCTGGTACGTGCGCAACAGCGCGGGCGAGATGGTGCCGTTCTCGGCTTTCGCCACCAGCGACTGGACCTATGCGCCGCAATCGCTGTCGCGCTTCAACGGCTCGGCGTCGATGGAGATCACCGGCGAGGCGGCGCCGGGCGTCAGTTCCGGCGCGGCCATGCAGGAGATGGTGCGGCTGGTGGCGCAACTCCCGGGAGGTTTTGGCTACGCATGGGCCGGCCAGTCATACCAGGAGCAGCTCTCGGGCGCTCAGGCGCCACTGCTGTATGCGGTCTCGCTGCTGTTCGTGTTCCTGTGCCTGGCGGCGCTGTATGAAAGCTGGTCGATCCCGTTCTCGGTGATGCTGGCGGTGCCGGTCGGGATTGCCGGGGCATTGGTCGCGACCACCTTGCGCGGGCTGTCGAATGACGTCTATTTCCAGGTGGGGCTGCTGACCACGGTCGGGCTGGCAGCCAAGAACGGCATCCTGATCGTCGAGTTCGCGCGCGAGCTGGAAGCGCAGGGCCGTTCGCTGGTCGCCGCCACGCTGCACGCAGCCCGGATGCGGCTGCGGCCGATCCTGATGACGTCGCTGGCGTTCATGCTGGGCGTGCTGCCGCTGGTCATCAGCCGCGGTGCCGGTTCGGGCGGACGCCATTCGCTGGGCACCGGGGTGCTGGGTGGCACGCTGCTGTCGACGGTGCTGGGCATTGTCTTCGTGCCGCTGTTCTATGTGATCGTGCGCTCGCTGTTCCCGGGCAAGCGCCATGCCGACGAATCGGCGCAATCGGCGCAATCGGCGCAACCGACGCAGGGTGGCATTGAGGAGGTGAAGTCGTGAAGTGGGGCAATACATTGAATCGCCGGGAAGCAGGCCGGCGACTGGGACGCTCTGGCGTGGTGACGAAGGTTGCCGGCTTGCTGGCAGCACTGATGCTGGCCGGTTGCGTCAGCATGGCGCCGCAGTACGAGCGGCCGGACGCGCCGGTGGCCAGCGGCTGGCGCGACACCGGTGCCGCATCGTCGCCGGCCGGTGCCGATGCACGGGCCGTCGCGGAGATCGACTGGCGCGAGGTGTTCCAGGACGAACGCCTGCAGCGGGTGATCGCACTGTCGCTGCAGCAGAACCGCGACCTGCGCGTAGCCATGCTCAACATCGACAAGGCACGCGCGCAGTACCGGATCCAGCGCGCCGAGTTGTTCCCGGCGGTCAGCGCCGGCGGCGGCTACAGCGCATCGCGCGCGACGGCTTCCGTCAGCGGTACCGGCACTGCAGCGGTCAGCCGGCAGGTGTCGGCCGACGTCGGCATGACCAGCTGGGAGCTCGACCTGTTCGGCCGCATCCGCAGCCTGAAGGACGAGGCACTGGAAAACTGGCTGGCGATCGACGAGACCCAGCGCAGCACGCGCCTGGCGCTGGTGGCGGAGGTCGCGACCGACTGGCTGACACTGGCGGCGGACCGCCAGCGCCTGGCGCTCGCGCAGCAGACGCTGGCGAGCCAGCAGGAAACGCTGAAGCTGACCGAATACCAGCACGCACAGGGCATTGCGTCAGGGCTGGATCTGGCGCAGGTGCAGACCAGCGTGGAAAGCGCGCGTGTCGACGTGGCGACCTACCAGGCGCAGGTCGCACAGGATCGCAATGCACTGGAGCTTGTGGTCGGCGCGGCGGTGCCCGATGCGATGCTGCCGGGCGATACGCTGGACACGCCGGTGGCACTGGCGCCGGTCCCGGCCGGCCTGGATTCCACCGTGCTGCTGCAGCGCCCGGATGTGCTGTCGGCCGAGCATTCGCTCAAGGCCGCCAACGCCGATATCGGTGCGGCGCGCGCGGCGTTCTTCCCCACCGTCACGCTGACCGCCGCGGCCGGGCAGAGCAGCACCCAGCTCGCCGGGCTGTTCTCGGGCGTCAATTACGCGTGGTCGTTCGCGCCGAGCATCAGCGTGCCGATCTTCAATGCCGGCAGCCTGCGCGCCTCGCTGGATGCTGCGAAGATCCAGCGCGAGATCACCGTGGCGCAGTACGAGAAGGCCATCCAGACCGCGTTCCGTGAGGTCGCTGATGCCCTGGCGGTGCGCGCCACGGTTCAGCAGCGGCTGGCGGCGCAGCAGGCCCTGGTCGACGCCACTTCGCGCAGCTACAAGCTGGCCGACGCCCGCTATCGCAGTGGCGCCGACAGCTACCTGAACGCTCTCGACGCGCAGCGCTCGCTGTACAGCGCCCAGCAGAACCTGATCACGCTGCAGCTGACCGAGCGCAGCAACCGCGTGGCCCTGTTCAAGGTGCTCGGCGGGGGTGCCGATGCCGGCGCTTGAGTAGTCCGCCTTCAAGGTGCCGGACAGACGGCGCGCGCCACTGGTGCGTACCGTCTGCGCCACATCGCTCCCTCTCTGCAAGTGCCATGACATCGGACGAAATAATTCCCGCCTGGCATACAGCGGCAGCGTTTTCCATACTCTGGTCACCGCGCCGCAACGCACAGCCACACTGAGCCCCGGCGCGATGACATGCTCTCCGATGGTTTGTGATCCTGTCCCGGATCCAGCGATTGTCGGTGACAGCGCTTCAGACCACCGACGGCACGCGGGTGCCAATGAAGGATTCAAGATGCAGAACACTTTCCAGGCCATTGCCACCAAGACCAGGCGCGTGGCCATCGCCGCTCTCGCGGCCGGCGCGATGCTGACGGCTGGCTGCGCCAGCGCCGGCGTCACCGGCATCGATCAGACGGGCCTGATGCAGACGGTGCAGGCCGACGTCATCTACGTGCATGCCTTCAGCGCCGATGCCGGGCAGGTGCAGCTTGACGGGGGCCTGATGCAGAAGGTGAAGACGATGGTTGCTGGTGGCTCGACTGCCGGCGCACAAGCGCAGGCCGCCACCGAGGCGCGCGAGCAGGTGGCCAACGAGATCGTGCGTACCCTGCGGGCGCAGGGCCTGAACGCGGTCCGCTCGGACGCGCCGGCGCCGGCAAACGCCAACGCCCTGGTGGTCGAGGGCGACTTCCGCAAGATCGACGAAGGCACCAGCCGCCGCCGCCTGCTGGTCGGCCTCGGTGCCGGCAAGAGCGAGGTCGGGGCGCAAGTACGCATCTCGTACCAGCCGGCCAACGGTGCGCCGGTGCCGCTGCAGAGCTTTGTCGCCGATGCCGACAGCGGTCATATCCCGGGCGTTGCCGAGACCGCAGGCGTCGGCGCCGTGGCCGGTCACGTGGCTGTCGCCGCCGCGGCCGGCACGGGGGTGCATGGCGTGTCCGAAGTGAAGCACGACACCATCTACGCCGATGCCACGCGCCTGGGCGATTCGATCGGCAAGCAGGTGGCAGCCGCCAGCCAGGAGGAAGGGTGGATGGCGGCGCGGCCGATCAACTGATGGCAGGGCGGCGGCTGGCGGGCGACTTCCCCTGGCGTTCGCCTCGCTCGCCGGTTATTCCCGCGCGGCCGATAGCACCAGCAGGGTCGACGTACCATGGCCCAGGACGCGCCCGTCCTTCGCCAGCACGCGGGCTTCCGCGGTAATGATCTGGCGGCCCTGGGTGATCACGCGGCCTTCGACGCGAACCCTGCCTGTGTCAGGCTTGATCGGTCGGGAGAAATTTCCTTTCGTCTCGACAGTGGTGTAACCGACGCCAGCGGGAAGCAGGGAGCTGGCTGCGCAACCGGTCGCACTGTCAATCAGCGTCAGCGGCCATCCGCCGTGCACGGTGCCCATCGGATTGAGCAGTCGGGAAGACGGCTCGCCTTCGAACGCGGCGAAGCCGTCGCCGACCTCGACCAGCCAGAAGTCGAGGACCTGCGAGATGGGCGGCTGCGGAAGATGTCCGTCCACAATGGCTTGAAGAATTGCCCTGCCGTTCATGTTTGCGACGTCGGCGGGTGAGGCCAGGCCATATCGGTATTCCATCTCGTCAGATCTCCTCGTCGTTGATAATATATGCAGATACAAACAATGCATCTGCATATGCTAACGTCATGAAAAAGCGAAAGCAAGGAGAAGCCAGGACGCTGCGCGCCGACGCCGCCGGGGTTCTCGATGTCGACCTCGGCTGGTCGTCACGCCTGCTGGCGCGCAGGATCACCGCGGAACTGGATGAGGCATTGGCGCCATCGGGGCTGTCCAGCACGCAATTTGGATTGATGTGCCTGATCGCGTCAGCAACAGACGACACGCTTGGCGCATTGGCGCAACGCGCCGGGCTGAATCAATCGACCATGTCAAGGAATGTGGATCAGCTTGCCAGCGCGGGACTGGTGGAAGTCGTCATGTCCGAGGCCGATCGCCGTCGCCGCGCGGTGTGGTTGACGGAGGCGGGTGCCTTTGGCTTGCAACGGGCTCTGGCGCTGTGGGAACCCGCCCACCGCGCCTTGCATAAAAAGCTGGGGCTGGCGTCGTGCAACATGCTGGGCGACGTCACAGCAAGGCTGGCAGAGTAGCTTGAGCGGAGCCTGTCGGCTTGCTCGAGGCCGCAGCTTGCCTGGTCCGTCGAGCTCTTGGTGCAGCGGTGCCCTTTGCGCCCTGATGCAATCCGTCCGAAGGGGTAAGGGTGCATTGCAATTGCGCCAGGTCAAGCGGCAGCGATGTTCGCCGCGAACGACCTCCTCATGGTGAAGCGCATCGGGAATACTTCCGCGCGGCCCGGCGATCCGGAGCTGGGCCGGGAAACAAGGGGCGACTTTCAGGCAAAGTCGGAGCGAGGTTGCATCAAGACAGACAACCAGCCATATGAGAGTGAATCTGCCGGTCACAGACAAAGAGTACGAATTGCCATCGGGCGAGGTCATCATCACCAGGACCGATGTGCGGGGCAATATCGAATACGCCAACCAGGCGTTCTTCCGCAGCAGCGGCTACGAGCGTGCCGAGGTCATCGGCCAGCCGCAGAACATCATCCGCCACCCCGACATGCCAGCGGCCGCGTTTGCCGATATGTGGGACACCATCCGCGCAGGCACACCGTGGACCGGGGTGGTGAAGAACCGCCGCAAGGATGGCGGCTTTTATTGGGTGCTGGCCAATGTCACGCCGGTCTTCCAGGACGGCAAGCCCGCGGGCTACCTGTCGGTGCGGACCAAGCCGGCGCGGGCCCAGATTGCCGCGGCAACGCGCCTTTACGCCGATCTGCAGCGCGGGGCGCATTCCCGCTGGCGTTTGTCGGGCGGCGAAGCTTTCCGCGGGGGCGCCGCAGGTGTCATCCAGCGCATGCTGCGGCTGCCTGTGGTGGCGCGCCTGCTCGCGGTCCAGTTCGCGCAGATCGTGCTGATCCTGATGGCGGCGGCGGGTGCGACGTTCTGGTCGGCTGCGCCTGCCGTCACCTGGACGCTGGCCGGGGCGGCCGCTGCGCTGTGCGGCGCGGCCGCCTGCTATCTGGTGCTGAACATACTCAGGCCGTTGATGGGCTTGAACCGCAGCGCGCTGGCCGTGCTGTCCGGGCAGTTGCAGCACCGCTTTCCCGAGTGCGGCGACGCGCAGACGCATCGGCTTGGCCGCTTCCTGAACCAGATGAATGCGCGTCTGGTCGGCGTGCTGCTGGATACGCGGACGTCGATCGCCGGCGTATGGCAGTCTTCCGTCGGACTGGCAAGCGGCAATGCCGACCTGTCCGGGCGGACCGAGCAACAGGCCAGCGCCATTGAAGAAACGACCGCCACGCTCGCGCAGATCACGGAGACCGCCTGGCAGAATGCGAGCGATGCCGAACAGGCCCACCAGGCAGGGCGCCGTACGGCCGAGGCAGCTTGCGCAGCCGCAGGTGGGGTGCGCCGCGCGGCCACGATGATGGAACAGCTCAGCACACAGTCGCGCAAGATTGCCGAAATCACCTCGGTCATCGACGACATCGCCATGCAGACCAACCTGCTGGCCCTGAACGCCGCGGTGGAGGCGGCACGCGCGGGACAGCACGGGCGCGGCTTCTCGGTGGTGGCGGGTGAGGTGCGCATGCTGGCCCAGCGCTCCGAGGCGGCCGCCAAGCAGATCAAGGCGCTGATCGAGAACTCGCTCGAAGTGGTAGAGGCCAGCACTGCGGCTGCGGCCAGTGCCGGCAGCGAAATGGACCGTGTCGAACAATCCGTCTCGGCGCTGATCGGGACGATTTCGGCGATTGCCAATGCCAGCAGGGGCCAGAGCGTCGAGATCGAGCAGACCAGCGCGGCGGTCGAGCAACTGACGCAGATCACGCAGATGAACGCGTCACTGGTCGAGGAGTCCGCCGCGGCGGCGTTGGGGCTGAAGCAGCAGGCCCAGGCGCTGGAAGACGCGGTGAACGTCCTTGCGAGCTAGGTGGCGCCGGGCGGCAAGAAGCCCGGAGAGACAATCGGCTTTCCGGGCTTTCCCACTCGGGTGGCGGAAGACAGCCGAGGTGGCCTATGGAACGGGCCTCAGTCCAGGTGGATCTGGTTGGCTCTTGCGATGTCCTGCCATACCAGCAGGTCGGCTCGCACCGTCTGCGCGAATTGCTCCGGCGTCTTCAGCGGTGGGTCGACAAGGTTGAGTTGCAGGAACCGCTCGCGCAGTTCAGGCGCTGAAAGCGTACCCAGAATCTCGCGGTGTACCGCCGCCACCACGGATTGGGGTGTTCCTTTGGGAGCGAAGACCCCATACCAGGCATCGGTATCGAAGGGGTAGCCTTGTTCCGTCATGGTTCGCAACGCTGGCAGCGCCGGTCCCCGGTGAGAGCCGGTGATGGCAATGCCGCGCAGCTTTCCGCTTTGGATCAGGGGCACCGAACTGGTGGCATCGACGAAGGCGACCTGGATCCGCCCGCCCTGCATGTCCTGGTAAATCTGACTGATTGTCTTGTAGGGAACGTGGCGGATATCGAGGCCGTTCCGGCGCTTCAGGGACTCCATGACCAGTTGCCCCGTCGATCCTGGCCCCCAGGTTGCGTAGTCGTATTTGCCGGGGTTTGCCTTCACCAGCGTCACGAAGGTCTTGAGATCCTGCGCCGGGAAGTCGTTGGAAACCACCAGGTGGATGCCGCCGGAGAAGATCTGTGCCACCGGCACCAGGTCACGCGTCACGTCGAATGGAAGTTTGTTCAGCAACGCCTGGCTGATGACGGTCGATGACGAACTGGCAAACAGCAGCGTGTAGCCATCGGGAGCAGCCTTTGCCACGGCGTCGACGCCAATGACGCCGTTGGCGCCGGGGCGGTTGTCCACGACCACAGGTTGCTTCAGTGCCCGACTCAGCCGTTCCGCAAAAATTCGCGCGATCGTGTCAGGGCCGCTGCCACCTGCGCTCGGAAGAATCAGCCGCACTGGCCGCGCGGGCCAGGTGTCTGCGAGCGCTGTGCTGGTCGTGCAGGCTAAGGCGAGCCATGCACACCACGCTAAGTATCGTGACGCCACGGCAGCCAGGCCGGCGTGTGGATTCCAGATTTTCATTCGTGTCTCCTCCTTGGTATGCCCGGTCGGCGCCGGGTGGCTCAGGCTGCGGCGCGCACGGCACCGATGGACAGTCCGCCATCCACGACCAGCATCTGCCCGTTGACGTAGGAGGACTCGGCGCTGATCAGGAAGAGCGCGGCGTTGGCGACTTCCCAGCCCGTTCCCTGCCTGCCAAACGGCAGCGGGCGCGCCGCGCGCGACGGTCGGGCGCGGGAGGCGTCGCGTCCCATTGGCGTGTCGATCAAGCCAGGCGCGAGCACGTTGGCGCGCAGGCCTGTGCCTTGCCCGGCAAAGGCGACGGCGCGACCGAGCGCCATCAGCCCGGCCTTGGACGATTCATAGGCCGGCAGGCCGCTCAGAGGCGAAATCGCCGCAGTGGAGGCGACGAAAACGACCGCGCTGCCCGGTGGCATGACCGCCGCCGCCTCTTGCGCGCAGAACATTGGCGCCCGCAGGTTCAGGTCTTGTACACGATCCCAGTCGGCAGGATTCTCGCTGCCGAAGCGGTTCTGGTTGCCGATGCCGACATTGACGACCAGCCCGTCCAGGCCATCCATGGCCGAGACGGCTTCGCGCACCATCCGCGCAATCTGGGCAGGGTCGGAAACGTCAGCTTGCACGACGAAGCCCCGGCCCCCTTCGCGAGCGATCCAGTCAGCTGTGCCTTGGGCGGCACCGGGGTCGATGTCGGCGCAAGTCACTGCCGCACCCTCGCGCGCAAACAGCACGGACATGGCCCGGCCGTTTCCGACGGAAGGGACCTGATCCACGGTCTGGCGCTGGCCAGCGCCGACCACCAGGATACGACGGCCGGCAAGGCGCCCCTCGCGCCGGACAGTGCCCAGCGCGGGCGCGAAAAGTTGTTGGTCAGGACGCGGTTGCAGGGTATCAGTCACGGGGCATCTCCAGATGTTCAATCGGCGGGTTCTCAATATCGACTTCCAGGTTTTCCAGCAGGCGTGACACCAGCATGTAGTAGCCGATGGTCACCAGCAGTTCCATGGTCTGCTGGTCTCCAAGTTCCTTCGCTATGCGCGCATAGAGTTCCTCGGGCGCCTTGACGTCCCGCACCACGGCATCGGTGAACGCGACCACCAGCGCCTCGCGCGGGTCGAGGCCGTCGGTGGACTCCGGCCTGAGGACAGCTTCGATCTTTGCCTGGGGCAAGCCGGCGGCGCGCGCCACCCGGCGATGTTGGTGGATCTCGTAGGTAGCCCTGCACAGTGCGCCCACCCTGAGGATGGCCAGTTCGCGCAGCGTTGCGGGCAGCGCGGATCTGGTGAGAATGGCGCGCCCCAGCGACAGGAAGCCGATAGCGGTCTCGGGCGCGTTGGGAAGGATCCGGTACAGGTTGAGCGGCGGACGGCCGCGCACCAGCTCGCCGAGCGGGCCGGTCACTTCGTTGACGTCAAAATATGGCATGCGAGCCATAGGGTCTCCTCTGGCCGCGTTGGCGCGGCGCATGGTTGATGGGTAAAGCGGTGGGTCTCCGGTGCGGGCACCGGCGGCGCCTCTATACAGAATTCGGAAAACGTTTTCAGAGCGGCAAAACACTGAAAAACGGCGTGGTGGTAAATTAGCAGTCGGAAAAAATGGCGTCCAACTGTGGAACGTTTTCATTAGGGAAGACCATGACGCAACGCGTATCGGTGAGGGATGTAGCTGAGGCTGCGGGCGTTTCAATCGGCAGCGTGTCGCGTGTGTTGAATGAAACGGGTTACGCAAGCGCTGCACTGCGCGCACGGGTCCTGGCTGCCGTGGACAAGCTGGGGTATGCGCCAAGCTTTGCCGCGAAACACCTGCGCACAGGTCGCAGCCACACGGTCGGATACCTGGTCTCGAACATTCGCAATCCGCTGCTGGCTGCCCATTTCAGCGAGGTGGAGCGTCACCTGCAGGCGGCCGGCTATTCGGTCATTGTGGGAAATACGCTGGACCAGCCTCACCGCGATCGTGAACTGGTCACACTCTTCGAGACGCGGCGGCTTGAGGGCATCATTGCCGCGCCCAGTGTGGAGAGCGAGTCGCCCGCGGACTTTGTGTTCCGTGCATGTGGCCTGCCCGTTGTCATTCTTGACAGGGAGACACCAACGCCGATGGATGCGGTCATGCTCGACCATCGCGCCGGCGTGCGGCAGTCAGTGGACTACCTGGTTTCCCTTGGCCATCGCCGCATTGCCTTGTTCGGCCCCGGTGAGCACATTCGGCCGGGGCGCGAGAAATTGTTGGGGTACCAGGATGGCCTTCAGGCAGCGGGGATCCCTTATGACCCGGCACTGGTATTCATGTCACGGTCTGCGGTGGATTCCTCGCGAGCGCAGATGAGCGCGATGCTTGCCCTTAAAGAGCCACCCACCGCAATGATCGGGCTTGGCACCCGCTTGCTCTCGGGTGCCATCTATGCGGCGCGGAAAGCCGGGTTGGATATTCCGCGAGACCTTTCCGTGATAGGCATTGGTACCCCGGAAACACTGGAGCTGATGTATCCCCCGCTGACAACGCTGCGCTTCAATATCGAAGCGGCGGCGCAAGCAGCGGCGCAGTTGATGCTGGACAGACTGGAGGGCGTGGTCGATGTCCCCGCACGCCAGGTAAATCTGCCGTTGGATCTCGTGCTCGGCGAGTCCTGTGCGATGCGAAAGTGACGGCGTTGGGAGTAGCCGACGGCGAGCTTTGCAGGGCGATGGCAGCGCGCAGGCCTGCCATCTCCATCGGCGATGGTGCGATGGCGGACATCGTCAGGACCGCCGGCGCAACCGTGGACTAGGCGCCAGATCGGAAGCGGCAGCGATGATCGCCTGTGCCGATGGGCACAGGTGGTCGACCAGCTTGCGCGCAGCGACGGGCAAGGCTTCGTAGGATCGGATGCAAAGGTTCAGCTTGCGGTGTGCCCAGGGCGCATCAAGCCTGACCACGCGGATAGCCATGGTCCGGGCATAGCGCTGCGCCAGGCTGACCGGCAGGATGCCGATGCCCATGTCGGATTCCACCATCAGGCAGACGGCATCGTAGCTGTTGACTTGCATGCGGAATTTAGCCGGCACGCCATGCTCGCTGGCATGGCGCAGCAATTGCATATTGATGTAGCCAGCGGGCACTGCGTGAAGGCAGCCAGCGCTTCCGGGGCGCTGGCGTCCGCCAGTTGCGGCAGGTGTCGGAGGTACAACGCAATGGCTTGCTCGGCCAACAGGCTGGCAAAAGGATGGGGCGAAGACGAGCAGGCCGTGTTGATCGCATGGTCCAGGCCACGGACGCCGGTTGACCACAGCAGCCGAACCGGTGTCTGCCGCAGCAGCGCTGGGTCGTAGAGGATTGCCTGCGGCGAGCCGTCGGGAACCACGAAGCGGGCCTTCAGCCGGGTTTGGTCGTCGACCGGCGTGCTGACCGGGGTCCACTCCGACGTGGCCAGCGTCGTCGGAATCGCAATCTGCCGGATCGCCGCGGGGGCGTGCGAGGTGGTCAGCATCTCGGTGCCGTCGGCGGACAAGACGAACTGCAGCCTGAGCAGGGACTCGCGGTCGCAGGCGTTTTCGGAGATGCAGAGTTGCATCGCCTTGCACATGTCCATGACCGACCCGCCACCAACCGACACGATCACGTCCGCGCGGGCCTCGCGCACCTGCCTGGCTGCCTTCAGCACATTGGACAGGGGCGAATGCTCCCCCACTTCATCGGTGAGGCCGACGATCAGCTCGCCAAGCCGCGCCTGCAAGCGGTCGATCCATGTCGTCTTCGTCCGGATCGAGCGCGAGCACACGACGAAGACGCGGCGATACCCGAATAACGCCAGCACGTCCGGCAGGGCGTCGATGGCCGAAACGTTGTGGAAGACGCGCTCATGCCCGGTAAAGCGGTAGCGCCTGGGTTCGGTGTGCTGCATCTGACATCCTTGCAAAGTGTGGAAAGGTTGCCAGATGATCGCGCCGCGCTTGCCGTCGGCAAATCAGTGAATCGAGAATCCGCCATCGCGGATTGCGATGGCAGAACCCGTCACAGGCCGATCAGCTTCAGCAATGCCGGCACCGTCAGCACCGCCGTGTAATACCCCATGAACTGCACGCCGGTATTGAAGCCGATAACCCGCGAGAGCAAGCCGCCCAGCAGGCCCATCGTCAGGATGACCAGCAGCCCGACCAGGCCGCCCTCCCAGACGCTGATTACCAGGATCAGTCCGACGAACGTCCCGATGATGGCCTCGTGCGAAATCCTGCGCGAGACGAACAGCGCCGAGCGGCGGGCGAAGTTCATGGCGAACGGGTAGGCGACCAGCGCGGCGAGCGCCACCGCAAGCAGGCCATAGCCAAGGAACTCCCAGTGGCTCAGCAAGTTGTGCAGGTTGTGCGTCTGGCCGGTTCCGGCATCGACGGTGAAGACCGGCGGTGCGTTGAACAGCGGTGCGGCGGGACCGGCGGCGACCGGGCTGAGCGGCAAGCCAAACGCGATGAGCGGGATGAGCGCCTCAGCGATGTAGGTGGCCTCGGTGACGCCGTTGCGCACGCTCAGCACGGTGGTCAGGCGGTGATACGCGTGCCGGATGCGCGTCCCGACCACTTCGCCCAGCACCACCGTCATGGCGACCGGACTGAAGACGAACGTCGCGCTGGACACGGCGGCGGCGCCGATCGTCCATTTCACCTGGCTTTTGTCGAGCACGCGCGCCGGATTGGGGAAATAGCCGGACCAGCCCTTGACGTCGGGCGCCAATGCGAACGCGCGGACCTTATCCCGGCGCATACGTTCACGCTCCTTGGGCGAGAGCATGGAGAACAGGTCCGCGATCAGCGGTCCGATGGCAATACCCAGGAAGTAGCTGATGCTCAGCTTGCTGCCGAACTTGGCAGTCATGGCCTGCAGCGCCACGATGACGATCACGAACGGCACCAGCGTTGCCACCGAGGCCCATTTTCCGGACGAGCAGTAGGCGATGGCCACCGCTGCCGCGACGAAGATCCACGGCGCTGCCTTGGTAATCGTTGCACCGAACGGCGCGAGCATGACGGCGAACAGCACTGCCAGCGGCACCGAGACGAAGGCCGCGATGATGGCACCGGAAATCATCTTGCGCAGGGCAATATGCGGCACCCCGAGGTTGCGCAGGTGATTGGCGTCCTCCAGCAGCGGCGTGGCCATCGTGTCGCCCGGGATGCCGAGCAGCGCGGTAGGGATGGCGTGGGTCATGTGCTTGGCCACGGCGCCGGCGAGGAAGAAGGTGAACACACCTTCGGGCGGCGCGCCCAGAAGCACCACCAGCAGCGTCAGCGGCGCCAGCGTGGTGGTTTCGTCCGTCCCGGAAATCAGGCCGATGGCGGCGAACGCGATGGCACCGGCCAGCCCCCAGGCGGCCGCGACGAGGAGATGGGTCAGCAATACGGATTCGATCATGATGGCGTCTCCGGCAAGGAATGGTGTCAGGCGGCGTCAGGCGGTGTCAGGCCGCGTCAGGCGCTCGGATCCGCCAGCACGGCGGTCCGTGGCGTGGCCAGGCGCGGCGGACCATTGCCCGCCGTATGGTTGTGCTCATGGGAGGCGAAGAGATCGTAGAGCTGCAGCTCCTTCATCTCCTGGCGGACGGCGGCAGGCAGATCGGCGATCGATCCGAGCCCGCCGGGCTGGCCGGCGAGCGTGGCGAGGACGTCGTCGCGCCAGCGCGGATCGCCAGGCTCGCCCTCGATCACTTGCCGCTTGGGACGGAACAGCACCGCGCAGATTACGCCGGCCAGCAGGCAACCGCCCAGCCCCGCCAGCATTGCGTAGGCCCTGGCCAACTCGGGCGAACTGGCCAGGCCAGCCAGCAGGCGCGCCGCGACAAGGAATCCGCCAAGGCTGACAACCGCGCCGATCACGATCGACCAGGCGAGGTGTCGGGTATCTGCGGTGTCGCCCCAGACTTCGATCAGGCGCAGTGGCGCCGAAGCTTCGTTGGTGTGCATGGGTTGTCTCCTGTCCCGATGGTCTGCGCCGGGTCGACGTCTGCGGCCCGGCTCCATCTGTCGTGTGTATGTAGTCAAGCGGCGGTGCGG
Source organism: Cupriavidus sp. P-10 (assembly GCF_003402535.2). Lineage (NCBI taxonomy): Bacteria > Pseudomonadati > Pseudomonadota > Betaproteobacteria > Burkholderiales > Burkholderiaceae > Cupriavidus > Cupriavidus sp. P-10. Next base: position 2,630,482 of record NZ_AP025171.1, on the reverse strand, counting down.
CGGGGTGAAATCAGCGCGTGCGCAGCTCTGCCAGCAGGGCCACCGCGCGATCGGTACGCACATCCTTTTCGGTCGCCATCCGCTTCGCGATGGCTTCGATCTCGCCGCCCACCGCGCCGGCGACCAGCGCGATGTTGCGGGCGTGCAGGGCCATGTGGCCGCGCTGGATGCCCTCGGTGGCCAGCGCGCGCAGCGCGCCGAGATTCTGCGCCAGCCCGACCGCCACCGCGACTTCGCCAAGCTCCTGGGCCGACCTGACATCGAGGATTTTCAGTGCCACGCGTGCCAGCGGGTGCGTCTTGGTGGCGCCGCCGACAAGCCCGACCGGCATCGGCATCTCGATCGTGCCCACCAGCGCACCGGCGGCGTCCTTCTCCCAATGGGTGAGCGAGGTGTACCTCCCGCCACGGCATGCGTAGGCATGCGCGCCAGCCTCGACCGCGCGCCAGTCGTTGCCGGTGGCGACGATGAGCGGGTCGATCCCGTTCATGATGCCCTTGTTGTGCGTGGCGGCCCGGTACGGGTCGATGGCGGCAAAGGTGTACGCGTCGATCACGCCGTCGATGATCTCGGCGCCGCTGCGCTCGGGGGTGGCAAGCGCCGCCTCGGTCAGCCGCACGCGCGCCCGTGCCAGCCGCAGGTCGGCAAGGTTGGACAGGATGCGCAGCCGCACCGAGCCGCCTGTCAGTGTCTCCACCAGCGGCGACACGGCCTCGGCCATCGTGTTGACGGTGTTCGCACCCATCGCGTCGCGCACGTCCACGATCAGGTGCAGCACGATCATGGGGCCGCGGGGGGTGTCGGGAAAGACATGGACCTCGATGTCGCGGCAACCGCCGCCAAGGCCGATCAGCACCTTGTCGCGGCTGTTCGCCACGGCAAGGATCTCGTCGCGGCGCTTCAGCAGCGCCAGCCGTGCGCCATAGGGATCGCCGATGCCCAGCACCTGGACCTGGGCGCGCATCAGCGGCCCCGTGCTCGATGCCTCGAAGCCGCCGCACTCGCGTGCGAGTTTTGCCATGTATGAGGCGGCGGCCACCACCGAGGGCTCCTCGACGACCATCGGCACCAGCACGTCGCGGCGGTTGACCTGGAAGTAGCCGGCGATGCCGAACGGCAATTCGAAGGTGCCGACGACGTTCTCGATCATGCCGTCAGCAAGGCCTGCCCCCAGCGCACCGGGCTGCGCCACGAGACGGGCTTCCTCCGGCGTGAGCGACGCGGCACCCACGATGTGATCGAGGCGCTGCGCCGGCGTCAGCGCGCGGAAATTGGGCAATACGGAACTGGTAGCCATCGGTGTCTCCATCCTTTCGGGGCATGTGGAATGGGACACAGCTTAGGGACACTGTACCAGTGAATAAAGGTACAATTTTTCGGGACAGTGGCCGCCCACCCCCGGCGAGTCCTTTTGCGCATCGCCGTCCCCAATGCCCCGCAAACGCCCCACGATCGCCACCACGCTGGCCGACTCGCTCGCCAGGCAAGTCGCCGAAGGCGCCTACCGCCCGGGAGAGCGGCTGCCGTCGCTGCGCGACGTGGCACAGATGCATGGCTACAGCAAGAACACGGTGGTGGCGGCGTTCGAGATGCTGGTGGCGCGCGGCCTGGTGGAGCCGCGCCGAGGCGCGGGATACTTCGTGCTGGCGGGACCGCCGAAATCGACGCAAGCCGAGGAGGCCGGTTCGCTCGGGCGCGCGATGGATATCGTCTGGCTCATGCGGGAACAGCTGAAGAGCCGGCCGGATGTGCTGGCGGTGGGAGACGGTTTTCCTCCCGTCGAATGGCTGTCGGAAGCGCGGCTCGACAAATACCACCACAAGGTGGTGCGGACCGGACTGGGATCGCTATTCCGGTACGGCCACCGCTTCGGCTATGAGCCGCTGCGCACCCACCTTGTACGCAAGCTCGCCGACATCGGCGTTGGCGCCGATCCCCGTCAGATCGTATTGACGCACGGCGCCAACGACGCGTTGGACCTCGTGATCCGCTACTTCGTGCCGGCCGGCGCCCCTGTCCTTGTAGACGACCCCGGCTACTATCCCTTGTTCGGCAAACTGAAGCTGGCGAACGCGCGCATCATCGGCGTGCCGAGGCTAGCCGACGGTCCGGACCTGGAAGCGCTCGAACGCCTGCTGCTGACAGAGCGCCCGCGCCTGTTCTTCACGCAATCATTGGCGCACAACCCGACCGGATCGGATTTGTCGGCTGCCAAGGCCTACCGCGTGCTGCAACTGGCCCAGCGCTTCAACTTGCTGATTGTCGAGAACGACGCCCTCACGGATTTCAAGCCTGCCACCTTGCCCAGGCTGGCTGCGCTGGACCAGCTGGAGCGCACGATCTATGTCGGCAGTTTTTCCAAGTCGTTCTCTGCCGCCCTGCGAGTGGGGTACATCGCCTGCGGCGCCGATCTTGCCAGCGATCTCGCGGACCTGAAGGCACTGATCCATGTCAGCAGTTCGGAATACTGCGAGCGTACCGTCGACGTCATCCTGAGCGAGGGACACTACCAGCGCTACATCGCCAGGTTGCGCGCGCGCCTGGCGCATGCCACGGAGCAGGCGCTGGCGCTGTTCGACCGGCTTGATGCCAGCGTCTTCGCACGGACCGGGCAAAGCCTGTACCTGTGGGGCACGCTGCCTGGCGTGACGGATTCCCTGCCGATCGCCCAGGCGTTGCTCGCAAGAAAAGTCATGATGGCGCCCGGGCGGGTATTTCGCGTCGACTCCGAGGCGGTCTCGCCCTGGTCGCGCTTCAACGTGGGCGCCGTGCTGGATCCGCGATTCGAGCTGGCGGTGCGGGACTTGCTGCAGCGATAGCGGCTCAAATAAGCCTGACGTCCTCGATCGCCACGTCACCCACCAGCATGTAGCCCGGCGCATGCGTGATACACAGCGGCAGTCGCGCCTGCACGGCCGCGGCCTGGGGTGTCACGCCGCAACCCCAGAAGACCGGGATCTCGCCTGGCAGGATGGCGGTGGGCTCGCCTTCGTCGGGACGGTTGATGTCCGCAATGCCAATGGCAGACGGATCGCCGGCGTGCACTGGCTTGCCGTGCGCCGCCGGCAACGCGGCGCAGATTTCGCTGGCGTGCGCGGCCTGCCCGGGCGTATAGGGCCGCATCGACACCACCATCGGCCCCCGGAACGGCCCTGCCGGCGTGGTTTCGATGCTGGTGCGGTACATCGGCACGACCTTGCCTTCATCGACATGCCGCACCGCCAGGCCGGCGCGCTGCAGCGCATCTTCGAAGGACAGCGAGCATCCCAGCACGAAGCCGACAAAGTCGTCGCGCCACAAGGCGCTGATGTCGTCGCACTCTTCAGCCAGCTTGCCATCGCGCCAGACGCGGTAGCGCGGCAGGTCGGTGCGCAGGTCGATATCCTCGCCCAGCCCCGGCACCAGCGGCGAGCCCGGCCCGGTCATGCCGATCAGCGGGCAGGGCACGGGATTGGCACGGCAGTAGGCGAGGAAATCATCGGCCCACTGGCGTGGCAGGATCATCAGGTTGCCCTGCACGCGGCCGGGCGCCATGCCGGCGGTGTGCCCGCGCCACGCGCCGCTGCGGATGGCGGCGCGCGCGCCGGCGGGGCTGGCTGCCCAGCCGGGCAGCGCAACGGTAGCGTCATGCATATTGGTCGCTCCAGGCTGGTGTCGCATTACCGCAGGGCCTCGCGCGCGGTTTCCCTGACGCCCAGCAGCCCAAGCAATGCGATGACCGATCCGCCCATCAGCAGGTATGCGGGGGAGAGCAGGTTGCCGGTGGCGCCGATCAGTGCGGTGGCCACGTATGGTGTCACGCCGCCGCCGAGGATCGCGCCCAGGTTGAAGCTGAAGGCCATCCCGGAATAGCGCACGCGGGTCGGGAACTGCTCGGCGTAGGTGGGGTAGCCGACGGACTGTACGATCGGCATCGGCAGCGCCACGATCAGCATGGCGAGGAAGGCCAGGCCGATGCTCTGCTGGTCCATCAGCATCATCATCGGCACCACCAGCACGGTGTAGCCCACAAAGCCGATGGCGAGCACCTTGCGCCGGCCCAGGCGGTCGGACAGGCCGCCCCAGAATGGCATCAGCACCGCCATGGTGAGGCTGACGAAGGCCATGATCCAGTAGACGGTGGTCTTGTCGTACTTGAGGTAGGTGGTCATGTAGATATTCATGAACACCAGGCCCACCCAGTAGCCCACGTTTTGCCCGAAGGACAGTACCAGCACCTTGAGCACGGCAGGCGTGTGCAGGCTGAATACTTCCTTCAGCGGTGCCTTGGGCGGTTCGCTGTGCTGCTGGAACTGCTGGAACGCCACCGATTCTTCCACGCGCTTGCGCACCAGGAACGAGATCATCACCATCGGGATCGCGCTCAGGAACGGGATGCGCCAGCCCCATGCGGTCATGGCTTCGCTGCCGAGGATGGAACTGGTCAGGCCGCACACGGTTGCCGCCAGCGCGCCGCCGATGGCCACGCCCACCGGCGTGAACGCGCCAAAGAAGCCGCGCCTGCCGTGTGGCGCCGATTCGGCCACGTACGCGGCCGCGCCGGTGACTTCGCCGCCGGCGAAGAACCCTTGCACCAGCCGGATCAGCAAGAGCAACAGCGGAGCCACGAGGCCCGCGGTCGCGGCAACGGGCAGTACGCCGATGGCGGCGGTGGCCACACCCATGCCGATCACGGTGACCAGCAGCACGGCGCGACGGCCGATGCGGTCGCCGAGGCGGCCCAGCACGATGCCGCCGATCGGGCGCATCAGGAAGGCACTGCCGAATACCGCGAGGATCGCCAGCAGCGACGCGGTGGCGTTGTTGCTCGGAAAGAACAGCGGCCCGATGGTGGCGGCCAGGTAGCCATAGATGCCGAACTCGTAGTACTCGATGGCAGTGCCGGCAGCGGCGGCCACCGCGGCCTTGCGGGCCACGGCGACATCGCCGCTCGCCGGGGCAGAGGTGTGAGCCGAAGCTGGGGTCGAAGCCGGGGTCGAAGCCGGGGCGGAAGCGGGGGCATCCGCCAGCGGCAGCGTGGAAGTGGGGGCGTTGGACATGATCACGTTTCCAGAAGCAGGGTAAAAGAAGCCGCGCGGGCTGCCGGTGGCAGCCCGCGGGTCCCGGGGTCTGAGCATGAATACCCGGTACGCTGCGCCGCCATCTTCGCGGCTGCGTACCTGTTGTTGTTAATGGACTGCCGGATTTATCAGGTCAGTCCTCACCGCATTCACAGCGTTAATGCACGCCTGGAAGCTCTGATTTTCTATTCAGCAACAAGCGTGCCAGTAAAAATCAACTGCGAAAATCCGTGAAAATAAACGCAACGGGTCCTGGTCGGTGATGACCATGCATTTTTCTGTCTCCGTTTATTCGGCTGCCCGGCAATGAACTGACCGGGTGCATGCCGTGTTCCCTTGCGGGGCATGGCATGCACTATTGTCGTCGTATTGCTGCCCGTTCTTTTTTTGAAGCGTGGGCCGGCCGATTATTTTCTTCTGATAATCCGACCTGTAGATGGCCGGCGAGGATGAGGCCTGAAAAAATCAAGCCATGGCAAGCGATGACTGGTCCGGAAATTCAGGCGGCCAGAATAAAAGCACCCAATACCTGGCCTTCTTCGACCGGCTCGCCTTCACCGACCAGATACTCGGCCACATAACCGTCAGCGGGCGCTTCCACGGGAATTTCCATCTTCATCGATTCGATAATCACCAGCGTGGCATCGCGCGCTTGCGCGACATTGGGCGCGGCCACGATCTTCCACAAGGTGCCGGTGGTCTCGGCGACGATGGGCAAGGCATTCGGTTGGTCTGGCATGGGGGCGTCTTGTGTTGTTGATCTGGATGGGGTGGTGACTGTCAGCGACCCGGCCCGGTACGCGGGGCGCGGATCGTGATGCCTTCGGCCGCAAGCGCGGCGCGAATGTCGCGCGCAAAGCCGGCGGCGCCCGGCTGGTCGCCGTGAATGCACAGCGTGTCGGCGCGCACCGGCACGTCGGTGCCTTGCTGCGAGCGCACGACGCCGTCACGAACCATGCGCAGCACCTGGGCAACCGCAGTGCCGACGTCGGTGATCATGGCGCCTGGCTGTCCGCGGGGCGTCAGCGATCCGTCCGCCTGGTAGCTGCGGTCGGCGAAGACCTCTTCGGCGACTGCCAGGCCGGTCTCTCGCGCGGCACGCACCAACGCGGAGCCGGCCAGGCCAAAGAACACCAGGGAAGGATCCACATCGCGCACGGCCTCGCACAGGGCTCGCGCCATGCTGTCATCGCGCGCTGCCATGTTGTACAGCGCGCCATGGGGTTTGACATGGGCCAGGCGGCAGCCGGCGGCGCGGGCAAAGGCCAGCACCGCGCCGACCTGGTAGACGGTCAGGTTGTAGATCTCGCCATGCGACAGCGTCATGGCGCGGCGCCCGAAGCCTTGCAGGTCAGCGAAGCCCGGATGCGCGCCAACCGCCACGCCTTGCGCCACCGCGGCGCGCACGGTCGCGGCAATGGTCTGCGGATCGCCGGCGTGCAGGCCGCAGGCGATGTTGGCGGAGCTGATATGCGGCAGCACCGCGGCATCGTCGCCAAGGCGGTAGATGCCGAAGCTCTCCCCAAGGTCGCTGTTGAAATCGATCTCAGCCATGGTCACGCTCCAGCGCCGCGAAGGCCGCATCCTGCAACTGCGCGAGCCGTTGCGCTTCCTCCAGCCCGACCTCGATAAAGCGCACGCTCTCACCGGGCATGCGCTGCGCCAGCCGCGGCAGGTCCACGGTGCAGACGTGGGCGATCCTGGGATAGCCGCCGGTGGTCTGGCGGTCTGCCATCAGCACGATCGGCTGGCCGTCGGGCGGCACCTGGATCGTGCCGAAGGCCACCGCTTCGGACCACATCTCGCGCGGCGAAGACAGCGTCAGCGCGGGCCCCTCGAGCCGGTAGCCCATGCGGTCGGACTGCGCACCGATACGGAACCCGGCGCTGGTGAATGCCGCGTGCGCGTCGGTGCTGAACGCATCCCACTCGCGCCCGCGTACCACGCGCAATGGGGCTTCGGGCGCCGCCATGACGCCGGCGGCGAAGCGCGCCTGCATTGGCGCGCCGGGCAACGCGGCACGCGGTGCGCGCAAGCCGATCACATCGGCCTTGCGCAGCGGCTTGCCCTGCATGCCGCCATATCCGCCACGCACGAAGGTACTGTCGCTCCCCATGACCGGATCCAGCGCAAAGCCGCCTGCAACGGCCAGGTAGGCGCGCAGCCCGCTCTTGCGTTTGCCGAAGCTCAGCGTCGCGCCGGCTGGCACGACGCACGCCTGCGCGGTGGGCAACGGCGTGCCGTCGATGCTGGCGTCAAGATCCGCGCCGCAGACTGCCACGGCCGTGGTCGTGCCGAAGCGCAGCGTCGGCCCCATCAGCGTGATCTCCAGCGTCGCGGTGTCCTGCGGATTGCCGACCAGTGCATTGGCCAGGCGATGCGCGCGCTCGTCCATCACGCCGTTGGCGGGTACGCCGAGCTGCTGGTAGCCGACGCGGCCGAGGTCCTGGAACGTGCTCAGCGCGCCGGGTTTGATCACCTCGATGACGGCCCCGATCGGTTGCGCCGGTGTAGTCGGTGTCGTGGTCATCAGAGCGCTCCCTGAGCCGGTGAGGCGGTGCCTTGCGACGCGGCGATGTCATCGAACTGTGCGGCCGAGACCGGCACGAAGCGTACCTGGTCGCCCGCGTTGAGCAGGCAGGGCGCATCGCGGTGCGGATCGAACAAAACCAGCGGCGTGCGCCCGATCAGGTTCCAGCCGCCGGGCAGCACCATCGGATAGATCACGGACTGGCAGTTGGCCAGCCCGATCGAGCCAGCGGGCACGGCCGTGCGCGGCGTGCTGCGCCGTGGCGGCGCGAGCCGTGCGTCGAACTTGCCCACGTATGGGTGGCCGGGCGCGAATCCGAGCATCAGCACATCGACCGGCGCCGCACTGTGCAGCGCGATCACCGCTGCGGGCGAGACCCCGCAGCTTGCGGCCACTTCCTCGAGATCCGGCCCGTGGTCGCCGCCGTAGCAGACCGGGATGTCGACCACGCGGGAGGTGGCGGCCGAGGTGTCGAGTGGCTCGGCCAGCAAGCGGGAGAGCGCCGTGGCCAGCGCCTGGAACGGTGCCGAAGCTGCCGCCGCGCCGACTGCGGACGGGCGGTAGTGAATGCCCACCGTGGTCAGCGCAGGCACGACATCGGTTACCCCCGGCAGCGCGGCGGCAACAATGCGCGCTGCCGCAGCGCAGGCTTGCCGGTTGGCGGCGCTCAAGGCGTTGGCATCACTGCCCACGTCGAATTCAATGATGAGCAGGCGATCGCCTGATGGCTCGATGCGCCACGATTTGGCCGCGGCAGCGGGCATGTCGACAGGCAGCGCGCTCATGCCTGCACCTCGCTCGCACCGGTCAGTTGCGCGATTTCGCGCGTGACGAAGCCGGTATCGACCTGCCCCGCGCGGAAATCGCGATGCGCCAGTACATTGCCCAGGAACTCGACGTTATGGCGGATCCCTTCAATATGCGTGTCCGCCAGCGCGGCCAGCATCGCCTGCCGCGCCGCCTCGCGCCCCGTGCCGTGCGTGATGAGCTTGGCGATCATCGGATCGTAGTAGGGCGTGATGGTGTCGCCCGCGCGCACGCCGGTGTCGACGCGCAACGCCGGCATCGCCGGCAGCGCGAAGGCCGACAGCCTGCCCGGCGAGGGCATGAAGTGGCGGGCCGGGTTCTCGGCATACAGGCGGCATTCGATCGCCGCGCCCTGTCGGCGGATGTCGGCTTGCGCGACACGCTCAAGGGTGCCGGCGGCCAGCCGGATCTGCGCCTGCACCAGGTCCCAGCCGGTGACCGCTTCGGTGACACCGTGCTCGACCTGGATGCGGGTATTCATTTCGAGGAAGAAGAACTCGCCGCTGTCCGCATCGACGATGAATTCGACCGTGCCGGCCCCGCGATAGCGTTGCGACTCGGCCAGCGCGACGGCGGCGGCGGTCATGCGTGCCAGCACTTCGGGCGGCAGGCCGGGTGCCGGGCTTTCTTCGATGATCTTCTGGAAGCGGCGCTGCACGGAGCATTCCCGTTCGAACAGATGCACCGCCGTGCCGTCGCCATAGCCGAATACCTGCACTTCGATATGGCGTGCGCGCGCGACGTAGCGCTCCAGGTAGATGCTGCCGTCGCCGAAGGCCTTGAGCGCAAGCGCCTGCGTGGAGGCCACGGTCGCGGCCAGCGCGTCGGGGCCCTCGACGCATTTCATGCCGATGCCGCCGCCACCGCCCGCGGCCTTGACCAGCAGCGGATAGCCCACTTGCGCGGCGGCGCTTTCCAGCCCGGACAGCTCGCCAGGCAGGAAGCGGATGCTGCCCGGCAGCACCGGCACCCCACAGGCGGCAGCAATCTCGCGTGCGCGGTTCTTGTCGCCCATGTTCTCGATCGATTCGACCGACGGCCCGATCCAGCGCATGCCGGCGGCCTCGGCGGCCTGGGCAAAGGCAGTGTTCTCGGAGAGGAAGCCATAACCCGGATGCACGCCGTCGGCACCATGCGCCAGTCCGGCAGCCAGGACGGCTTCGGTATTCAGATAGCTTTGTGCCGCGGGGGCGGCACCGATGGGCACGGCCACGTCGGCCATCTGGCAATGCATGGCACCGGCGTCGGCCTCGGAATGCACGGCCACGGTCTCGATGCCAAGCGCCTTTGCGGCGCGGATGATGCGACAGGCAATCTCGCCGCGGTTGGCTACCAGGATTCTTTGCATGTCAGGCTCTTGCTGCTTGGGGGCGGACACGCGGCGCTGGCTTGGGCGCCGCGTGCAATGCCGGCCTGCGGGCCGGTCGGATCGCGGCGTGGCCGCGCTTTTAAGACTTACCTGGCGAACAGCGAGGCGATATTGGCAAACGCCTTCAGCTCCAGCGCATTGCCCGACGGATCCAGGAAGAACATGGTGGCCTGCTCGCCGACTTCGCCCTTGAAGCGGATATGCGGCTCGATGATGAATTCAAGGCCCGCGGCCTTCAGCTTGTCGGCAGCCGCTTGCCAGTCGCTCATCGGCAGCACCACGCCGAAATGGCGCACCGGCACGGCGTCGCCGTCTACCGCGCTGGTCTTGCGGTGGCCGCATTCTTCCGGTGCCAGGTGGGCCACGATCTGGTGGCCGTAGAAGTTGAAGTCGACCCAGTCTTCCGAACTGCGGCCTTCCGGGCAGCCCAGCAACTCGCCGTAGAATTCGCGCGCGCTGGCGATGCTGTGGACCGGGAAGGCCAGGTGGAACGGGGGCAGGACTGCGGTGGTTTCGCTCATGGTGTGGGGACTCTGGGCAATGGATTTGTGGTCAGGTCGTGCGGCGCGCATCACGCGCCGCCCTGGAACCAAAGTCTATGCATGGTCAAAAATTAATAAAAGCGATATATTTTTGACCTTAGCTCCATGAAATTTGATGAATCGCCATGTTGCGAGAACTGCGCACCTTTATCGCCGTCGCCCGCCACGGCACGTTCGCCAACGCCGGTGCACACATTGGCCTGACGCAGTCGGCGGTCAGTGCGCAGATCCAGCGGCTGGAGTCGGAGCTAGGGTTTGCACTGTTCGACCGCACCGGCCGTTCAGCCCGCCTGAACACCGCCGGGCGCGAAACGCTGGCGCTGGCCGAGGAACTGGTAGTGCTGTACGAGCGGATCGGCCACCAGGGCCTCGATATCCAGGGCTCGGGCATGGTACGCATCGGGGCCATCGCCTCCGCGCAAGCCACCTTCCTGGCCAATGCCATTGCCGCGTTCCGGGCGGAGCTGCCTGGCTGCCGTGTGCGCATGGTGCCCGGCGTCTCGCTCAACCTGCTCGGCCAGGTCGACGCCGGCGAGATTGACATCGCCGTCATGATCCGGCCGCCCTATGCATTGCCCGCGGAACTGGAATGGCGCCCGCTGCTGCAGGAGCCCTTCGAACTGCTGGCGCCCAGCGCGCTGGCCGGCTCGGACTGGCGCGACGCAATCGCCAGGGCGCCCTTTATCCGCTATGACCGGGCCTCGTTTGGCGGCAGGCAGGTCGACCAGTTCCTGCGCAAGCAGCGGATCGCGCCGCAGGAAGCCATCGAGCTCGACGAACTCGAAGGCATCGAGCAACTGGTGGCGCGCGGGCTCGGCGTTGGCTTGCTGCCCCGCATGCTTGCAGGCGGCCCCCGGCCGGGCGGTGTGACGGCACTGTCGCTTGGTGAGGACACGTTTTATCGCGAGGTGGGTCTGGTCGAGCGCGCAAGGCACAGCCGGCAGCCAGTGGCGAGCCGGCTTGCCGACCATATCGATAGAGCGGCGCAGGCGCTGGTCGTGTCGGATCAAGGCGCTCATCCTTGATCCGGGCGTGGGGGGAGAGCGTGCGGTGGCGGGCCGCGTGAGTTGGCCGCATCAGTGCGGTATATTCAGCCGCTTGACATCACACCCAGGTAAGGACGGCATGGACAAGAAATCGATTCGGGTATCGTATGTGGGAGTACCTGGCGACCTCAGTGTCCTCAAGCTGAAGAGCTACCTGAGGGCGGCAATCGCTGGTGTGGCTGAAGGTAGCGACGATGAAATCTTGCTGGTCAAGGTCCTGGTGCCGCAAGCGCTGGGCCTTAAAGCCGGGGAAAAGCTGTTCGACAAGGTCCTGCAAGGCATTGTCGACAGAGACCCGAGGGTAAAAAGAGTGTCGGTCGAGTTCATTGATGGGGAAGTCACCCCCGAGAAAATCGCTGCGAGCGAGGCAAGGACGAAAGCGGAAATCGATGCCTATGGGCACTTGCTCGACGAACCGAAGGACGACGAGACTGCCTGACCAAGGCTCGCATGGTGGCTGCCAGACTTCTTCCAGTGATCGTGGTCTTTTTGTCTTCACCGTGAACCTTTCCCACCTGGAGCGCCAGCTCGTCTTCCTCCGAGAGATTGATCGGCTGAAGAGCGTCGTACGAATGTCGCCGCTTATCGATCAGTCGCGTCGGGAAAATAGTGCCGAACATTCCTGGCATCTCGCCATGTATGCGCTCGTACTTTCAGAGCATGCGGCAGCGCCCATCGACGTGGTCCGCGTCGTGAAGATGCTGCTCCTCCACGATATCGTGGAGATCGATGCCGGCGATACGCCGTTCCATGATCCCTCGATGCAAGTCGGCCAGGCGGAGCGGGAGCAGCTGGCGGCGGAGCGGATCTTTTCTTTGCTGCCGGATGCGCAGGCCTTGGAGTTTCGCAGTCTTTGGTCCGAATTCGAAGCGGCGGAGAGCGACGATGCAAAGTTCGCCAAAGCGTTGGACCGCTTCCAGCCGTTGCTCCATAACGTCGCCACGGACGGTGGGACCGGCGCGCGTCAAGGTAGATGTCGCCTCATTCATGCAGCCAAACGCTGGTTTTCGGCTCCTGGCTTGATACCACCGGTGGGCACGGCAATCTCGCGCTCCGGATTGAGCGTGACCGTGTCGATTGGCGACCAGTCGCGCGTGTGTCGTGACCAGCGACGCGGGTTGCAGTCACGAGCCTGAACATAGAGCGCGTGGCGCGCGGCCAGAATCTTGTTGTCCTCTCCGGCATGGCGCTGTGCCGGGCTCACGTAGCGGATGCCGCTGTGCCGGTGCTCATGGTTGTACCAGTGGACGAAGTGGGCCGCCCACGTACGTGCCGTGACCAGATCGGCAAAGCCTGTAGACGGGAACTCCGGCCGGTACTTGGCCGTGCGGAACAGGCTTTCCACGAAGGCGTTATCGTCGCTCACCCGCGGACGCGAGTACGAGGGCTTGACGCCCAGCCAGTGCAACATCGCCAACACCGTGGTGGCCTTGAGCGTGGCGCCGTTGTCACCGTGCAGCACCGGCTTGGCCGCCATGGCGTGAATGCCCTCGGCCAGCGCTGTGCGTTTGACCAGATGCGCCGCGTGGTCGGCGTCGTCGCGGTCGTGGACCTCGAAGCCCACGATTTTGCGGCTGTACACGTCCAGGATGAGGTACAGATAAAACCAGCGCCCGGCGACCTCGGCCGGCAAATACGTCATGTCCCAGCACCACAGTTGGCGCGGCCCCGTGGCCACGTGCGTGGTGGGCGGACGGCGCTGGCGCGGCGCCTTAGCGCGTCCTCGATGCCGGGTCTGCCCATGGGCGCGCAGCACCCGACCGAAGCTCGATTCGCTGGCCAGGTAGACACCCTCGTCGGCCAGCATCGGTACGATGCGCGCCGGCGGCATGTCGGCGAAGCGCGGCTCGTTGGCAACGGCCAGAATGCGTTCGCGCTCCTCAATGCTCAGCGCATGCGCGGGCGTGGGCCGTTCGGCCCCGGGGCGGCGGTCGCCGACCACCAGGCCATCGTGGGCCTTCCAGCGTTGCAGAGTGCGCACGGTTATGCCAGCTACCTCGCACGCCAGGCGCAGGCGAGCGCCGCCTGCATGCGCGGTTTCGATATGGCGGACCATCGTGTGGCGATCTTCCAGGCCGATCATGCGTCCTCGTCCTTGTCCTTCGGGAAGATGCCCTCTAGCTTTTTTGAGAGTATCAGCAGGGCGGCGGCTTCAGCCAGCGCCTTCTCCTTGCGGCGCAGCTCGCGTTCGAGTTCCTTGATGCGGCGCCGATCGGCCTTCGTCTCGCGAGGGGTGGCGCGCGCATCCTCGGGCTCCGCCAGCGCCTGCGTGGCGGCAGCACGCCACTGCTCCAACTCCTGCGGATACACACCGTTCTCACGGCACCAGGCGTTCTTGCTGGCCTCGTCCATCGCAGCCGTCGCCAGCACCGCCTCAAACCTGGCCGCCGCTGTCCATGCCCGCTCGCGAGCGGGCATGGACATAGCGTCCGCACGCCAGCGCTCCAGCGTGGCCACTGCCACACCCAGTTCCCTTGCAACCACTTCCACCGCCGCACTCTCCGGCGGTAACAACCGCGCTACCGCCCGGTCCTTGAAATCCTTCCCGTAACGAGCCACTTCTCTCTCTCATCGCCCCCAGGGTTCAAATTCTATAGGGGCGACATCTATTCTGCCGCGGGGGGGGACCTGGGCCGCGCATCAGGTCAACGAAGAACAGGTCTTCGCGCGTTACGGGCCGCCCATACAGCGTGGCGCGCCGGCTCTCTGGGAGGCGGCCGCCAGGCTCGTACAAGAACACTTCAGCAAGCCACCGGCCGAGAAAGCTGGTCTTTGAAGGGTGGGACGTCAGATTCTTTCCTTAGGCCTTTGTTCCTTAGCCCTTTGTCGATCCCCCTACTGTATCTGTCCCGCTCGCGAGCGTGCCGGCCTTGTCCGGGGACACCGCGCCGCTGCCCCCGGAAGACCCTTCGGTCGTCGCGCTGGAGGTGCTCAGCCCGCTGATTCTCCCGCCTCCGGTGCTGCCAGGCCTTGCGGAGCCCTGCGAAGAGGCCGTGCCGGATTCCGCGTCTGCGCGCAGGCGGTTGTCGACTTCCTTCACCCCGAAGGTGTCATCGACGATTTCCTCTATGCGGTATTTCAGTCCGCGGTCGCGCACCGAACCTGTCAGGGTCACGACGCCGGCTGCGACGTTGACTTCCACATCGTGCACCGGGTAGCGGCATTCGATCAGGCGCTCGCAGACATCCTCGCGGATGCGCTCGTCTGAGCGCTGGTAGCCCTTCGGCCCGGCACGCTTGCCGCCGGAGGTGCCGCCGCCACGGTTGCGGTCGGCGTCGAGGACACCGAAGTTGCTTTCGCCGAAGCCGCCGGCATAGACCTCTTCGTCGGAGAAGCCGCCCCGGTAGTCTGGCTGGTTGCGTCGGTTCATGCCCTGGTTCATGTCTATCTCCAAATCGTGGACGGACTGTGGTGCGGCCTCGCCGGATTGCGACGAAAGGCGACACGGACTTCGGTATTGCCGCAAATTCTGTACCCAGCGGAGAACGGCCTGTCCGCATAGTTGGCAATGCATGAACCGGACCCCGCGAAGGCAAAGAGCCAGAGAGGTGTCTTCATGAAAGTCGCCCGCGGTTCACTCGCCGCCTCGATGACACCCGACATGAGGCCTCGGCCCAACCTGGCGTTCTTTTTACAATGGGGGGCGCACGTCCCGGCGAAGCATTTGCATTTGGAGGGCAGGCACCCGGCGAGAGAAGAGGGAGGACTCACCCAGCGCCGGCAAATTGGTGCGCTACCTCGCAAAACACGCCACAGCACCGGCCGGCGCTTGCCTAGAATCTCCCCTATGTCCCGCATTGTGGTCTTTCTTCTCGTGCTGTTCTTGCCCCTGCAGGTGCTTTCTGCACCGTGGCGGCATCTCACGCACGCTCCGGATCGTATGCTCGAGCACATGGTGGAACATGCACAGCATGTCCTGCATCACCATGACGAAGACGGGACCATCCACCATGGCGGCGGTGGCGACTCGCTCGGGCACCAACTGGAGTTTGACTACGGCACCAGCCTGAGCGCGGCGTTGCCAGCCGTTCTGGAGCAGCCCGCTTCCGGGCATAGCCATACGGAGCCGATGTTCCTCGCGTCCGCGCTACCAGATCCCTTCCTGGACCTCCCGCATCGGCCCCCGCGTCGGGTCCGATGACCCCGGGACGGCATCCGGCTGCGGTGGCGCAACTGGATGTTCAAGACCTGCGCGAAAAGGCTCGCATGTCGGAGCCGGGCTAGTGATAGCGCCCTGGCTCCTGCACCCTGTGGTCACGCCGATTACCCTATTGTTGTGGAGGTTGCCCAGGAGAGCTTAGCAATGCGTATGCAGATTGCCCGGAACGTTCTCTGGCTGGTGCTGGAGCGCGGCCTGCAGGTAGTGTTCGGAATCGCCAGTATCGGCATGATTGCGCGCGCCATCGGGCCAGAAGGCTTTGCCGAGTTCCAGTATGCACAATCGCTGGTACTGATTGCTTCATCGGTGGCACTGATCTGTGGGGCCGAAGTGGTCGTCCCGCGACTGGTTGCCGACCGTGTCCCCGCAGCCCAGCACAGGTTGCTTATCCATGTGTTTGCCCTGCGCGAAGCTGCCGCCATCGCGGGCTACCTGATCGTGATGGCGGTGGTGGCGCTGACCGAGGAGGACGAGGTCATCGTCCTGACTGCCATCATCATAGGCATACCCATCCTGTTCTATGAGCCCTTCGGAACCATCCGGGCCTGGCTACAGGCGAGCACCAACAGCCGGCCCGCTGTTGTGTTCGGCATGATCGGCCTGGCTTTCCGGGTGGCGGCCATCGGGGGACTCTACCTGGCGGGATCCCACGCGGCGCCGACGTTCGCATGGGTGTTCGCTGGCGAGGCCCTGATATGCGCGTCCCTGCTTGCCCGCCACTACCGGAAGCGCAGCCCTCGCGTGGCGGTCAGCATCGATGTCAGTCTTGCCAAGAGGCTGCTGCGTGACGGGACGGTATTCTGGGTAAGCCTGATGTTGATGCTGCTGGCGAAGCGTATCGATCAACTGCTGCTCAAGCCGCATATCAGCCTGTTCGAGCTTGGCGGCTATGCCGCTTCCATGCAGGTGCTGGATAATTTCATGCTGCTCGGCTCGATCGTGGCAAGCTCCGTTGCACCGCTGATGATCTATGCCCAGCCGACTTTTGCGCGGGTACGCCGCAATGTGCTGTACGTCGCCGCCGGCATGCTGGCGGCTGGCATCGTCGGGGGCGCAGTGCTCGCTTTCTGCGCACCCTGGATTATTTCGCTGATCTACGGTGACCACTATGAGGCGGCGGCCGACCTGCTAAGGCTGTCGGCGATGGCATCCGGGCTGGTGTTCCTGGACGGCGCACTGACGCTGCTGGTGGTCTACCTGGGCAAACCACGCTGGCTGGTGGAAAAGTGGTTTCTGGTGCTGACCACCATGATCGTGGTGGACCTCATCGTTATCCCGATGTTCGGGGCACGTGGCGCTGTCTATGGTTATGTCGCCGGCAATGCAGTGGCGGTGATGGCGGGCATCGGCTTCTTCATCAGATCGCGCGAACCGATGGCGGCAGGGCAGCGGGCGGTGTGAACAGGCTGCCCTCAGGCAGTCGCGGAATTCTGAAATCTTGCTACCAGGAAGTCAATGAAGGCGCGCGCGCGTGCTGTCTGATTACGGCGCTGCGAGTAGTAAACAAAGAGATCGGCCGACGGCAGTCTGAACTGCGGCAAGACGACTCGCAGCCGGCCGCTCTCCAGATACTTTGCCAGGTCCCACTCGGAACGGATCAGGATGCCGTGCCCATCAAGGGCCCAGCCGAGAACGATGTCCCCATCGTTGCTGGATAGCGCCCCGGCGACCTTCACGCTTTCGTGATGACCCTCCTGCTCGAAGCGCCAGATGGCGTGGGCTTCGTCGTTCTGCCTGTGAATGATGCAGCGATGCTGGTGAAGTTCGGACAATGATTCAGGAGAGCCGAACTTGTCCAGGTAGACCGGGGAAGCGCAGAGAAAGCGGCGATTCGACATGATCCGCCTTGCACTCAACCGATTATCCGGAAGCGTCCCGAAGCGGATCGCCAGGTCGACTCCACTGTCCACCAGGTCTACAGGGCGATCCGTGACCTCAAGCTGCACCTCCACCTGCGTAAAGCGCTTTGCAAACTCGGAAACCAGAGGCGCAATGGTGGTCCGTCCGAAGCCGAGTGTTGCATTGACGCGGAGCAGTCCGCGCGGTTCGGCACCGCTGCTCGCCACGACGCTTTCCATCTCGCGGAGGTCGGCCAGGATCCTTTGGGCATATGCCAGGTAGGTTTCGCCTTCGTTCGTCAGGCTGATGCGCCGCGTGGTGCGATTCACCAGGCGAACGCCAAGCCGGCTTTCCATCAGGGCGAGCCTCTTGGTCGCTGCCGGGGGTGTCAGATCCATTTCGCGCGCCGCGGCCGCCAGAGTGCCGTGCCGAGCGATCAGGACGAAGAACTCCAGTTCGGACGCGATCTCAGTCTTCACCTTAAGAAAATAATGAAATGAAAGTGATTCAATTGTAGTACGCCTTTCCGCACCTAAGCTACGTACTCCGACGCTCCGGCGTTCATCACATGTGAGTCAGGAGATACATAGTGAAAATCGTAGAAATCCGCGAAAAGACCTTCCCGATCAGCTCGCCCATCCGCAACGCCTACATCGATTTCAGCAAGATGACGCTGAGCCTGGTCGCAGTGATCACCGACGTGATCCGCGACGGCAAGCCCGTAGTCGGGTACGGCTTTAATTCCAACGGCCGGTATGGCCAGGGAACCCTGATGCGCGAGCGCTTCATTCCGCGCATCCTGGAAGCCGATGCTGAGTCGCTGGTCGACGCCACCGGCGACAACCTCGATCCGCACAAGATCTGGGACACGATGTTCAAGAACGAGAAGCCGGGTGGCCATGGCGAGCGTTCCGTGGCCATCGGCACCATCGACATGGCGGTCTGGGATGCTGTCGCCAAGATCGAAGGCAAGCCGCTGTTCCAGTTGCTGGCCGACCGCTACGGCAATGGCAAGCCCGACCGCAAGGTGTTCGTCTATGCCGCCGGCGGCTACTACTACCCCGGCCAGGACCACGGCAAGCTCAAGGACGAGATGCGCAGCTACATCGACCGCGGCTACACCGTGGTCAAGAAGAAGATTGGCGGCGCGTCGCTGGACGAGGATCTGCGCCGCATCGACTCGATCCTGAGCGTGCTGCAGGATGGCCAGAAGCTTGCCGTCGATGCCAACGGGCGCTTCGATCTCGACACTGCCATCCAGTACGCCAAGGCGCTGTCCCAATACGATCTGTTCTGGTACGAGGAGCCGGGCGATCCGCTGGACTTCGAACTGCAAGCCACGCTGCGCAACTACTACGACAAGCCGATGGCCACCGGCGAAGACCTCTTCTCGATGCAGGACGCCCGCAACCTGATCCGCTACGGCGGCATGCGCCCGGATCGCGACTACCTGCAATTTGACTGCGCCCTCAGCTATGGCCTGGTGGAATACCTTCGAACGCTCGACATGCTCAGGGAGCACGGCTGGTCGGCCAGCCGCTGCATTCCGCACGGCGGTCACCAGATGTCGCTGAACATTGCCGCGGGACTGGGCCTGGGGGGCAATGAGACCTACCCCGACTTGTTCCAGCCATTCGGTGGATTCCCCGATGGCATCAAGGTCGAGAAGGGCTACCTCACGATGCCGGACCTGCCCGGTATTGGCTTCGAAGGCAAATCAGACCTGTATAGCGTGATGCAGCAACTGTCGGCCTAAGCCGCAGCATCCCAAAAACATAATCGGAGACAACCATGTGGATCAAGCAAGCGGCTGCCCGCGCCGCAACCCTGTGCATTGTTAGCGGCCTCTTCGTCGCATCCGGCTACGCCCGTGCCGAATACCCGGAGAAGCCTGTCACCCTGGTTGTCCCGTTCGTGGCTGGTGGCCCGAGCGACAAGATCGCGCGAGACGTCGCCGAATCGCTGCGCAAGACACTCGGCACGACGGTCGTGGTGGAGAATACCGCCGGCGCCGGCGGTACCATCGGCACCGCACGTGTCGCCCGTGCGACCCCGGATGGCTATACGCTGCTGGTACACCATATCGGCCTGGCGACCGCGCCCGCACTGTACAGGAAGCTCGGTTACAAGACCTCGGACCTGGAGTTCCTGGGCTTGATTAACGAGGCCCCGTCGACACTGATCGGCAAGACCGGCCTGCCGCCAGACAACCTGCCTGAACTGCAGAAGTTTATTGCCGCGAATGGCGGAAAGTTGAACCTGGCCAATGCAGGCGTGGGCTCGGCGTCGCACCTCTGCAGCCTGCTGCTGCAAAGCACGCTGAAGAGCAACATGACCTTCGTACCGTACAAGGGAACGGCGCCCGCGATGTCCGACATCATGGGTGGGCAAGTCGATCTGATGTGCGAGCAGGCCACCAACAGTACGCCGCAGATCGAAGCCAGGAAGGTCAAGGCGTTTGGGGTGACGAGCGCCCAACGATCGACGGTGCCAGCCTTGGCCGGCATTCCGACTCTCAGCGAAGCCGGCCTGCCGGGATTCAACTTTACCGTCTGGCATGGGTTGTATGCGCCGCGCGGTACTCCGCCAGCCGTACTCGAGAAAATCAACAAGGCCCTGCGCGCAGCGCTGAAGGATCCGGCGCTAATCAAACGTGAAGAGGCATTGGGCATTACGGTTGTCGCGGACGACCGTCTCTCACCGGCAGGCCACAAGAAGTTCTTCGACGACGAAGCTAACCGGTGGACGAAGGTCATCAAGGACGCTGGCATTCAGCCGGAGTGATTTCGCCGGATTCTGAGCACAATGCGCACGCCGTATCCCCTTGGGGCAGGGAAGCCGATCTTCTAGGATAGATACGCTAGCCAAGCGACCGGCAAGGCAGGAGCGCCTGAGATGACGGTGACGAATCAAGTGACAGTTACGAAGCTTCAGGAGGTAACGGTATGTCTGCCACAAGGATCGAGATGTACGACCACGATGGTGACGGAGTATTGACCATTCGAGACGACGGGGCCGCATTTTCAGGGGTCGCGCTTGAGCTTTCGAACATATTCGGCGAAGACGTGGTTGCGGATCTTGACAAGCACCAGTTGCTCGAATGGTGCGAGACGGTCGCGGCCCATCTCCGCAACCAGGGCGTTACGCCAAGCGCCTGCGCGCAGGAGGGCTACGTCAACAAAACCAGTCAAAGCCGGACGAAAGAGCAGCCAGGCGTCGACGATCTCTTGCAGTCGGCGGCATCCTGATCCTGACAAACGCGAGACGCCTGGTAACAGAGCGTCTTTGCGCTGGCGCATTGTTTGACAACTTCCTTCAGCCAGCGAGTCCCGTCTCTCTCCGGGCCGGGCGACCACCGGCACGCGTGCCCACGCGTGCCGGTAGCGTCATTCGGGGTAGCGTCACTTCGGCGCGGGATCGCGCATAATCCCACTTTCCCCTAAACCGGCACCTGACGAACCATGACGCAGTCCGTTTTTCACCTGGCGTTCAATATCACCGATCTCGGGGAGGCGCGCCGCTTCTACGGCGGCGTGCTTGGCTGCAAGGAAGGCCGCAGCACCGACACCTGGGTCGATTTCGATTTCTTTGGCCACCAGATTTCGCTTCACCTCGGCAAGCCGTTCGAGACCGCGCGCACCGGGCGCGTGGGCAATGCCCTCGTACCGATGCCGCACTTCGGCATTATCTTGCTGCTGCCTGAATGGCGCGCACTGGCCGACCGCCTGACGGCGGCCGGTACGGAATTCGTACTGGCGCCGCAAGTGCGATTCGAAGGCGAGGCGGGCGAGCAGTGGACGATGTTTTTCATCGACCCCTTCGGTAACCCGATTGAAGTGAAGGGGTTCAAGACCTGGGAGGCCGTGTACGCGCACTAGCGCGTACGCACCTTGCATGGAATGCCTCCCGGATCAGGCGGCCCAACCGCGCAAGCGTGGGCGGTGCGTTGAGTTCCTGTGCCTGCTTGTGCGCCAATGGACTAAGCTAGGAGACAAAATGTTGTCTCGAAGGGCCGTCAAATGCCATTCCGCACCTTTATCTCACACATAGGCGACTCCATGCGCTGCGCGCTGGCCGGAGGCGCTGTCATTGCCGTGCTGTCGGCTGGCCTGGCGGGATGCGAGGGCGTGCCGAGGGATACCAGGGCAACACCGCCTCCGCCGCGCGAGCCGATCGCGAGCGGTGACGATGTGTACCCGGCTCCTACCACCGTGCGCGACACGCGGCCTGCGACGCGCGCGCCATAGGCGCATGGTGCGGGCAGATCCCTCAGCCTCGGTCCCTCGGCCAGCTCAGTCGATACTCGCGCCCGATTCCTTCACCAGCCTGGCCCACTTCTCCATATCCTTGCGGATCCGCAGCGAGAACTGGTCCTGCGTCGACGTCAGCGGCGACGCTCCCGCCTGCACCAGCTTGTCGCGCATGGACTTGTCCTGCGCGATGCGCGTGATTTCCTGCGACAGGCGGGTGACCACCTCGGGCGGCAAGTTGCGCGGTCCCACCACGCCGAACCATACATCGGCTTCGTAGCCGGTCACGCCGGCCTCGGCCATGGTCGGAACGTCGGGCAGCGCGGGGGAGCGCGTGGCGCTGGTCACGGCCAGCGCGCGCAGGCGCCCGGCCTTCACGTGCGGCAGCGAGCCGGGCAGGTTGTCGAACATCAACTGGACCTGGTTGGCGAGCAGGTCGGCCATGGCCGGGCCGCTACCCTTATAGGGTACGTGGACGATCTTCACCTTTGCCATCGATTTGAACAACTCGCCGGACAGGTGGTTGGTGGTGCCATTGCCGGCCGAACCCATATTGAGCGCGCCGGGATGGCTCCTGGCGTAGCTCATCAGTTCCTGCACGGTCTTTGCCGGCACATTGGGATTGACCACCAGGATGTTGGGCACGCCGGCGAACAGCGCGACTGGCGTGAAGTCCTTCTGCGTATCGAACGGCAGCTTCTTGTACAGCGACGCGTTGATGGACTGCGTGCCCACCGTGCCGAACAGCAGCGTGTAGCCATCTGCCGGCGCCTTGGCCACCACGTCGGAGCCGATGGTGCCGCCTGCGCCCGGACGGTTGTCGACCACGACCTGCTGGCCCAGCGTTTCGGACAGCCGGGTCGCGAGCACGCGGCCGAGCAGGTCGGTGGTGCCGCCGGGCGGAAAGGGCACGACCATGCGGATCGGCTTGTCGGGGTAGGGGCCGGCCAGGGCAAGACTTGTCGCGAGCGTCACGCACGTGGCAACCAGGGCATTGGCGAGGGTTTTCATGGGGGCAGGTTCTCCGTGGGGCAAGGATATAGGCAATGCCGGCTGCGGTGCGCGGCGTCCGTCAGTGCAACGAGGCGAGGTGTCCGAGCGAGCGCTTGAGCGCGTCGCGGGCCGTATCCAGGCGCGCGCAAGTGGCGTCGCGGGCCTGCTGTGCCTGCGTAGTCGCGGCGCGTTGCGCGGTGACGTTTGCGCGCACCAGAGCCGGCGCAGGACCACCTGCGGCCATGCGCGCCGCGACCCCTTGCCTGGGATCCAGGCAGCGGGCGACCGCGGCGGCGTCCAGGCCGGCGGGGCGGCCTGCCACGCGCATGGCGGCCTCGTCGACCATGGCGGCGCTGATCTCGCTGGCGGGCAGATGCTGGTCGAGCGCATCGCGCACCACGGCGCCGACGACGTGGTGCGCCTGCCGGAACGACATTGCGGCGTCGCGCACCAGCGCATCGGCGAGATCGGTGGCCGTGGAGAAGTCGCGGCTGGCGCGCGTCAGCATGCCAGTCTGCTGCGGGGTCGCGGTGTCGATCACCAGGCGCAGCAGCGACAGGCAGCGCAGGCATTCATCGCCGGCTTCCCAGAAGCCGCGCATGCTCTCGCGGTTGCCGTCGCCGGAATGGGTAAAGTGGCTGCCCTTGAGCGCGGCCAGCGCTCCCGTCAGCAGGCCAAGCATATGGCCGCCCTTGCCTTTCAGGTATTCGAGCACGACCGGGTTCTTCTTCTGCGGCATGATGCTGGAGGTGCCGGCCACGCTGTCCGGGAAGTCGATCAGGCCAAACTCCGGCGTCGCCCAGATATAGAGGTCCTGCGCGACGCGGCCCCAGCTCACCGCGCCGATCGTGATCGCCGACAGCATCTCCCAGGCAAAGTCGCGCGACGCCACCGCGTCGAGCGAATTGGGCGCAAAGGTGCTGAATCCCAGCCAGCGCGCGGTCGCTTCCCGGTCGATGGCAAACGCCGTGCCCGCCAGCGCGCCGGCACCCAGCGGGCATGCGTCCAGCGCCGCCAGCGCGTGTTGCATGCGCGTGATATCGCGGCCGAGCGCTTCGGCCACGCCGGCCAGGTAGTAGCCATACGTGATCGGCTGCGCGGCCTGCAGGTGGGTATAGCCGGGCATTACCACATCGGCGTAGGCCTCGGCCTTGTCCAGCGCGACCGTGCGCACGGCCAGCATCGCTTCCAGCAGGTCGAGCGCAAGGTCGCGCGCGCGCAGGCGGTCATGCGTGGCCAGGATGTCGTTGCGGCTGCGCGCGACATGCAGGCGTCCGCCGGCGTCTGCGCCGGCAATCTGCATCAGGTGGGCCTCGTAGTTGAAATACGCGTCCTCGCGGGCCGGATCCAGCGCCACGGCCTGCGCGCCTTCGGTCTCGATGCGCAGCAATGCCTGTGCCAGCACCGCGGCCACGTCGGCCGGGATCAGCGCGCTGCCGTGCAGCATCAGCAGGTGCGCCTGGTTGATGTCGGTGAGATAACGGAAACCGCTGCCGAACTCGCGCATCAGGCGGGGCAGGTAGATATGCTCGCAAACCTCGGCGGCAGTGGGCTGCGTCAGGCGGCGGCTGACTTTGGATTCCATGCTGTTCGATCTCCGGAAAGGTTGGAGACAGTATGGAAATGCGCGTCATATAACGTCAAATCAGTAATTTGGACGCGACTATAAGGATTTGATATGCTCGACCTGCCTTCGCCAGCATGTTGCCGCCATGAACTACAAGCAGATCGAAGCTTTTCGCGCCGTCATGCTGACGCGCTCCATGACGGAAGCGGCGGCGCAGCTGCATACCTCGCAGCCGAATATCAGCCGCCTGATCAGCCTGCTGGAACGGGAGGCAGGCTTCCGGCTGTTCGAGCGTGTCGGCCACCGGCTCGTGCCCACGGACGAGGCCGATGCGCTGTTCCTTGACGTCGAGCGTTCCTTCGTGGGGCTCGACAGCCTGCGCGCCTCCGCGCGCTCCATCCGTGAGTCCGGCGTGGGGACCTTGCGCATCGGCACGGTGCCGTCGATCGCGATGAGCGTGATGCCCCAGGCAATCCTCGCGTTCCGCGCGCGCTATCCGGACGTGCCGATCGCCGTGCACACCAACGACTCGCCGACGGTGGCCAAATGGACCGCTGCCCGCTTTTGCGACATCGGCCTGGTGTCGTACATGGCGGAGACCACCGGTATCCGCAGTGAACTGCTGCGGCGCGAGGACGGTGTGTGCATCGTGCCGGCCACGCACCGGCTGGCGCGCAAGCGGCGTATCCATGCCAGCGACCTCGTCGGCGAGCCCTTTATCTCGCTGACCCACGGCGATGGCACGCGCACGACCGTCGACGCGGCGTTCGTGCCGGATGACCGGCGCGTGCTGACGCTGGAAACACCCTACGCCGCAACCATCTGCACGATGGTCGGCATGGGACTGGGCGTGAGCGTGGTCAATCCGCTGGTGGTACGCAGCCTGAAACCCGCCGGCGTCAAGGCGATGCCGTTCGATCCGGTGGTCGTGTTCCAGAGCCACATCCTGTTGAATCCGCAGCGGCCGGTGCCGGCGCTGGCGCAATGGTTTCTTGCGTGCCTGCGGCGTGTCACCGGATAAGCAGGCCTGAACCGACGGTTCAGCCGCTGCCAGCGATCGCAACGGTGTAGTGCCGGGCCCTCAGTCACCTCAGGCCGGCTGCCGCTCCACGATCGCACGGCGGACGTTCTGCACGTGCGCAGTGCCGGCAGCCTCGGCCGTCTGAGGGTCGCCAGCCAGCACGGCCATGGCGATGTGCCGGTAGTCGTCCAGCCGCATCTGTCGCAATGAAGACAGTCGATGCTGCGCGTGCACGATCGGCATATGGATGGTCGGGAACAGCCGGCGCAGTTCCCGGTTGTCGCCCATTTCCAGCAGCGTGCGATAGAAATTCCGCCTGGCGCTGGAGAAGGCCTCGTCGTCATGCGCCTTCTCCGCGGCGACGAACGCCTGTACCGAAGCGCGCAGCGCCTGGGCCAGTGCCCGGTTACCGCTGCCGCGCGTGGCCGCGCGCGCAAGCAGGCCGGTCATGCGCTCGGCGACATCGAGGACATCGAGGGTTTCCTGCAAGGTCAGCCGGCGGATGATCGCGCCGCGATGGCGCGGCAGGTCGACAATGCCCTCGGCGGCCAGCCGCTGCAGCGCCTCGCGCACCGAATTGCGGCCCACGCCAAACTGGGCGACGAGATCTGTTTCCACGAGCCGCTGGCCGGGCACGAAGCTGCCCAGCTCCAGGCCATTCATGATCCCGAAGAACACCGTGTCAGACGCGCTGCTGTCCGCCCGGGGGGGCGCAACGGGGGTATCGATGGACATGGCGGAGGAAGGAGAGGTCGGTCGTGGCACGGGCGCCATTCTAATGGATTGCCCGGACATCAATTCCCGAGTCATTGACATGGGATGAAATCATCCTACAATTCGATCCTATCATGCAAACGAACGGAGACACTCATGGGGGATACGTTGCTCGGCCTTGCCGGCAAGCGGGCGCTGGTTACGGGCGCATCGAGCGGGCTTGGCGCGCACTTTTCGCGACTGCTGGCGGCCCACGGCGCTGAAGTGGTGCTGGCGGCACGCCGCTTGGATGCGCTGCAGTCGGTGGCGAAACAGGTGGAGCAATTCGGGCGTGCCCGCTGCGTGGCGCTCGATGTGACCAGCGCCGCGTCGCGCGCGGCGCTGGTGGAAGAAGCCGGGCCCATCGACATCCTGGTCAACAACGCCGGGCTGGTACGCGAAGGGCCGGCGCTTGCGCATTCAGAGGAAGACTGGGATCAGGTGCTGGACACCAATCTCAAGGGCCTGTTCTTCATGGCGCAGGCACTGGCCCCCGGCATGCGCGAGCGCGGTGGCGGCAGCATCATCAACGTGGCGTCGATCCTGGGCCTGCGGCAGGCGGGTGGCGTGGTGTCCTATGCTGTTTCCAAGGCGGGCGTCGTGCAGCTGACCAAGACGCTCGCCCTGGAATGGGCGCGCCATGGCATTCGCGTGAACGCCCTTGCGCCCGGCTACATCGATACCGAGCTGAACCGCGACTTCTGGCAGACCGATGCCGGCAAGGCGCTCATTCAGCGCATTCCGCAGCGCCGCCTGGGGCAGCTCGAGGATCTGGACGGGCCGCTGCTGTTGCTGGCGTCCGATGCTTCGCGCTACATGACGGGCACCGTGCTCGCCGTTGACGGCGGCCATCTGGTCAACACACTCTGAGGGAATGAGACCCATGTTCACCCCCTGTCCCACCGAAAGAAGCCGGGAGATCGCGGACCGCGTCGAGCGCTTTGTGCGCGATGTCGTGGCGCCGTACGAACAGGATCCGCGCTGCACTGCGCATGGCCCTTCGGCCGAGCTGGTCGAGGAGCTTCGCGCCAGGGCGCGCGAGGCGGGCGTCATGACGCCGCATATCCTTGCCGATGGCAGCCACCTGAACCAGCGCGAAACGGCCGCCGTGCTCAAGCGCTCGGGCTTGTCTCCGCTTGGTCCGGTCGCCGTCAATACCATGGCGCCCGACGAAGGCAACATGTTCCTGCTGGGCAAGGTGGCATCCGCGGCGCAGAAGGCGCGGTTCCTTGATCCGCTGATCCGTGGGGACGCCCGCTCGGCGTTCTTCATGACCGAGCCCGCGGAAGAGGACGGCGCAGGGTCGGACCCGTCGATGCTGCGCACCACGGCGGTTCGCGATGGCGATGACTGGGTGCTCAACGGCCGCAAGAAGTTCATCACCGGCGCCGAAGGTGCCAGCGTGGGCATCGTGATGGCACGAACCGGCGAGGGCGAGCGCGCGCAGGCCACGATGTTCCTCGTCGACCTGCCGCACCCGGCCATCCGGACCGAGCGCGTGCTCGACACGATCGACAGCTCCATGCCGGGCGGGCATGCGCTGGTCCTCATTGACGGCCTGCGCGTGCCTGCCGACCAGGTACTGGGCGAGGTGAACGAAGGCTTTCGCTATGCCCAGGTACGGCTGTCGCCGGCGCGGCTTTCCCATTGCATGCGCTGGTTCGGCACGGTCACGCGCGCCGATGAGATCGCACGGGCCTACGCCACGACGCGCAAGGCGTTCGGCAAGCTGCTGATCGACCATGAAGGCGTCGGCTTCATGCTGGCAGAAAACCTGATCGACCTGCAGCAGGCTGCGCTGATGATCGACTGGTGCGCCGGCGTGCTCGACACAGGTTCGGCGGGCACCGCCGAAAGCTCGATGGCCAAGGTTGCGGTCTCCGAAGCATTGTTCCGCGTCGCGGACCGTTGCGTGCAGATTCTGGGCGGCAACGGCGTGTCGCGCGACACCATCGTCGAGCAGGCGTTCCGGGAGCTGCGTGCGTTCCGGATCTACGACGGCCCGACCGAGGTCCACAAGTGGTCGCTGGCGAAGAAGATCAAGCGCGATACGCTGGGGGCGTCGCAGCAGGGCTGCCCGGCGCATTGTCGCTGAACGATGCGCTGAACAACTCGCGCATGGCCTCCGCGAGCGCACTCGCCGGAGACCAGGCCCGCAACACGCGGACCGTGCGCCTGGCCAATGTCACCAGCGTCAAGCTGGACAACGGGCAAGTCGACTTCACCACATGGGGCATCCACAAGGACCTGTACCACCCCATTTTCCAGGTCATCGACCAGGACAGCTGGACATACGGGTTCGCGCCGCGCTACACGGGCCGGTTCACGCTCGGCGGCATGCGCAACGAGGTGATCGCCGGGCTGCGTTTCTTCGGCGGCAATAATGACGCCCGCCAGTACATCAACGTCAATGGTACCCGCGGCGCGCAGACGCTGAATGCCAGGCAAGACGCCTACAACTATGAGGCCTACCTGGAAGACCGGCTGTACGTAGCGCCGACGGTTGCCCTGATGGCTGGCGTGAAGGCCTATCGCAACCGGCGCGAGATTACGCCAACA
Organism: Cupriavidus sp. P-10; assembly: GCF_003402535.2. Lineage (NCBI taxonomy): Bacteria > Pseudomonadati > Pseudomonadota > Betaproteobacteria > Burkholderiales > Burkholderiaceae > Cupriavidus > Cupriavidus sp. P-10. The sequence continues at coordinate 2,601,987 of NZ_AP025171.1, read as the reverse complement.
CGTTGAAGGTGCCGTCCTATGTGCTGTTCGGGATTGAAGCCAGCTACGAATTCGAGCGCGGCGTGACCTTGTTCCTGGATGCGCGCAACCTGGCTGACAAACGCTATATCAGCGATTTCAGCACCGTCGCCGATGCGCGTACGGCCAATACCTCGGTGTTCTATCCGGGTGTCGGGCGCGCGTTCTACGCGGGGGTCAAATACAAATTCTGAAAGGCAGGGAAGCGGCGCCACATGCTGGCGGGCCGGCCCGGAAGTCACCCCGGCTCTATGTCGCTCCACGCACTGCGCAGAACGACACCACCATCGTGGCGATGTATATGCAGTTCTGCCTTCTCACGTGTAGCCAGCGACCAGCCCGCGGCGATCGCTGCCTCCATCGTTGGGAATTTCTGGGGCGCCATGTCGAGGCTGGCCAGTTCGAGCGCCCAACCAATTTCCGCAGGCATAACGCGAACAATTCGCGTTTGCATAGTAATTCCCAAGAAAATGCCCGCTGCGCAGAGAGGGCGTCGCGAAGACCGAATGCGTCAAAACACTCGGCAAGAGACATATTGCCCACCTATGTTATTCCTGGCATATCCCTCTTTTTGAGGGTACGTGGTAACAAAGCATCATCAAGTGATGGTTTGTTGTGCCCGTCAATATCGAGCAGGTCTCGACCCGGGGTCGTCCGATCGGCGACAGTGAAGCGAAACGGAAGGCATTGTTGAGGGCAGCATCATCGGTGATTGCGGACGAAGGATATGCCAACGCATCGCTGCGGAAGGTGGCCAGGCACGCGGGCTACACCACCGGTGCGGTGACGTACTACTTTGCGAACAAGGAGGAACTGGTCGTTGCCCTGATGGAAAGCGCATTCGACCGTTTCGGGACGATGCTGGAGTCCGCCCGGGAAAGCGGGGCGATCCGCAACGATATTCCGGCCGATATACTCACCGATCAGCTTGTCGCCATGGGGGATGGGTGGATGATGATGTACCCCATCGAACCCAGGCGATTTACGCCGAAGCGAATGCGGGCGCTCATCGATGCCCTGGCGGTGTTGGTCGATCCGGTTCCAGGCGAGCACCGGGATTCCGGGATGCGCTCCAAACGGGCCTAGCGCGCGTCACCGCTGTCCGTGGCCAGCAAAAAGGGGGCGTATGTGCCCGTCGACACAAAGCAAAAATCAGCCGGGCTTCCGCGTGCCTTGACGCGCCCGGCATTGGTGTAGCACCATCGTTTGCTAGCAAAACCTGGTCGACCTCGCCATGAATGATCCCCAAAAATCTTCGTCCACCATCGCCGATGAGTGGCAGTCACCGCCGGACCGCACCAGCGTGACCGACGACGCGCATGTCGAAGACATCATCCCGCTGCCGCCGCCGGAACACCTGATCCGCTTCTTCCCGATCCGGAACACGGCCGTCGAGTCTCTGATCTCCCAGACGCGCCAGCGCATCGCGCGGATCCAGCATGGCCAGGACGACCGGTTGCTGGTGATCATGGGGCCTTGCTCGATCCACGACCCGCAGGCGGCACTTGAGTACGCGCGGCTGTTGCTGGCGCAGCGGGAGTGGTATGCCGGGGCGCTTGAGATCGTGATGCGGGTGTACTTTGAGAAGCCCCGTACCACGGTCGGCTGGAAGGGACTGATCAACGACCCTTATCTGGACGAGAGCTATCGTATCGACGAGGGCCTGCGCATTGCGCGCAGCCTGCTGGTCGACATCAATCGTCTGGGGCTGCCGGCGGCTGGCGAGCTGCTGGACGTGATCTCGCCACAGTACATCGGCGATCTGATCTGCTGGGGCGCGATCGGCGCCCGCACCACGGAAAGCCAGGTGCATCGCGAGCTGGCGTCAGGTATTTCGGCGCCGATCGGCTTCAAGAATGGCACCGACGGGAACATCAAGATTGCGATTGACGCGATCCAGGCCGCATCGCGGCCGCACCACTTCCTGGGCGTGCACAAGAACGGCCAGGTCGCAACGGTGCACACCAAGGGCAATCCGGATTGCCACGTCATTCTCCGCGGCGGCAAAGTGCCCAACTACGATGCGGATGCCGTGGCTTCGGCCTGCAGGGAGCTACAGGCGGCAGGGCTCGGCGACGCGCTGATGGTGGATTTCAGTCACGCCAACAGCAGCAAGCAGCATGAGCGGCAGCTTGATGTGGCGCGAGACGTGGCGCAGCAGATCCGCAGCGGCAGCCGGTCCATTTTCGGCGTCATGGTCGAAAGCAATCTGGTTGCCGGGGCGCAGAAGTTCACCCCCGGGCAGCACAGTCCGTCCGCACTGACATACGGACAAAGCATTACCGATGCCTGCATTGGCTGGGACGATTCGGTGGCAATGCTGGACCTGCTCAGCGAAGCGGTCAATGTACGCCGCGGACTCAGGCACAATTCCTAGCCTGCAAGCAGCCGGCCCGCAGGCCATGCCTTCAGCCGGTTAGCGCGGCGCAGCCGCCTGCGCCTGCGCTTCGGCCACGATCTCGCGGATCGCCTGCTCGAAGGCCTCGACCGGCTGGCCGCCCGTCACCAGGTAGCGGTTGTTGAAAACCACCGACGGGACGGACTGGATGCCCATCTGCTGATACTGGCGCTCTTCGGCGCGCACCTCGTCGGCGTACTGGCCGCTTTCCAGCACCCGGCGCGCTGCGTCCGCATCGAGGCCGACCGACACCGCTGCCGCAAGCAGCACGGCATGGTTGCTCGGATCGTTGCCTTCGGTATGGTAGGCGCGCAGCAGCGCCAGCTTCAGCGGCACCTGCTTGCCTTCCAGGCCGGCCCAGTGCAGCAGCCGGTGCGCGTCGAAGGTGTTGTAGACGAAGGCGCGCTCGCCGAAGGTGAAGCCCACGCCGGCGCCGCGCTCGCGGATCATGGCCTGGGTTTCGGCGATCTGCGCGGGCGTGCGGCCGTATTTCTTGCCGAGATAGTCGACGATTGCCTGTCCTTCGGGGCCCATGTCAGGGTTCAGCTCGAAGGGGTGCAGCACGATCTCGGCGTCGACGCTGTCGCCCAGCCGCTGCAGCGCCAGTTGCAGTGAAGACAGGCCGATGGCGCACCACGGGCAGGCAATGTCGGAGACGAAGTCGATTCTGAGGGGTTGGGGCATGGCGGTTTCCTGGCCGGCCGCGGTGCAGCCGGCGGCTCAAGTGGGACGTTGGCCGACAGGGTAGCCTGACTTGCGGATCTTTGCAGGAAGGGTCTTTGCCGGAGCCGGGCCCGCAGGCCCGGCCGCCAGCGGCGCGTCAGTCCCAGTGACGTCCCGGGCCGCGGCGATCGCCGTGGCCGTCGCCGTGGCGATGGGCCCATTCGCGCTCGCGCCATTCGCGGCGCGCTTCACGGTATTCGGCGCGGTGATAGCCGGGGCGATAGTCACCTCGGTAGTCACCCCGATAGTCACCCCGATAGTCGGGGCGATAGCGCACCGGCACCGGGGCTACCACCACCGGGCGCGCCGGGACATAGGCGACGGGGGCCGGGGCATAGGCAACGGGCGCCGGCGCATAGACCGGGGCCGGGCGGTAGACCGGCGCGGGCTCGGCCACCACGACGGCGGGCGCGCCGATATTGATACCGACGCTGACGCCGGCATGGGCTGCGGCGCTGGCCGCCAGCAATGCACCACCTGCTACTGCCATTGCAAGGATTCGTTTCATGGCTGCCTCCCAAGGGGCGTTGGACATGGGCTCACTGTAGGGGCAGGGTCCGTAATATTGGGCGCTCGAAGTGTTGCAAGTGTGACGCCGTGTAACCTGACCACCAGCCCGCGGGCCTGTATCATGCGGCTTCGCAGTTCTTGCCCGATGTTGTCCATGCGCCGTACCGTCTTGTCCGCAGCCTCCGCGCTTGCCTTGTCCATCCTCGCCGCAACGCCCGCCGTGGCGCGTGCCGAGCCTGACCTGCAGGCGGGCAAGGCGCTGTTTGCCACGCGCTGCGCGTCTTGCCATCACGTCGGCCGCAATGCGCGCGGGGCGTTCGGGCCGCAGTTGAACGGACTTTTCGGGCGGCAGGCGGGCACCACGGCGGATTTCCAGTATTCGGAGGCGATGCGCGCGTCGAAGGTGGTGTGGTCGCAAGACACGCTGAGCGCCTTCCTGCGTGCCCCGGCCAAGGTCGTGCCGGGCACCAGGATGCGGTTCTGGGGCATGGGCAACGACAAGCAGCTTGAAGACCTGCTCGGCTACCTGCAGACCTTCCGGTAAAGCGCCCGCCTATTCCCCTTCGCCGGGGAAATGCGGCCCCGGCCCTTCTCCGGCCAGCGCATCCTGCGGATTGCGCAACGGGCACGCCTTCAGCGACAGACAGCCGCAGCCAATACAGCCATCGAGCTGGTCGCGCAGCAGCGTCAGCGTGCGGATGCGTTCGTCCAGGTCATCGCGCCAGCTGGCCGACAGCCGTCGCCAGTCCGCCACCGTAGGCGCGCGCCCATCGGGCAGCTTCTGCATCGCCCCGGCGATCACCGCCAGCGGCAGTCCCATGCGCTGCGCCACCCGGATCACTGCCAGCCGCCGGAGCACGGCGCGCGCATAGCGGCGCTGGTTGCCACCGCTGCGCGTGCTGGCGATCAACCCCCGCGATTCATAGAAATGCAGCGCCGATACCGCGATGCCGGTGCGCTCGGCCACCTGGCCGACCGACAGCAGTTCTTCGGCGGGTTTAGGCCGGCGCCGGCGCGGCGCACTGGCCGTGGCTGGCGCGGCGGAAGCAGGCTTGGAAGTCTTGGGCATGGCAGGGGAACAGGCGGCCGCGGGAATGCCCATGCTAACACCATGGCCGCGCTTGACCTTAACCTAACTTGAGGTTTGATACTTGCGGCTCCATTGTTCGCCTCGCCATTGCCCAACACAGAGTTGATGACCATGCTGACGCTTGCCCGCCCCAATGCTTCGCTGAACCTGATCAATCCCCCCGCGCTGTACGACCCGCGTCCCAATGGCTATTCGCACGTGGCCGTGGTGGAAGGGCCCGCCCGCATCGTCTACGTGGCCGGGCAGGGCGGCGAGGATGCCGCCGGCTGCCTGGCGGCGGATTTCCCGCGGCAGGTGGCGAGGGCCATGCAGAACCTGCGCACCGCGCTGCAGGCGGCGGGCGCCGACGTGGGCGATGTCGCCAAGCTCACCGTGCTGGTGGTCGACCACTCGCACGACCGCCTGCGCACCTTCGGCGCCGCGCTGCGCGAGATGTGGGGCGACCGGCCGGCGCCGGCCTGCACGCTGATCCCGGTGCCGCGGCTGGCGCTCGACAACATGCTGTTCGAGATCGAAGCCACCGCGGTGCTGCCGGGCTGAGCCGCGCGGCCAGCCGCCGGGGCGTTACTGCGGCGCGCGCGGGGCCGCGCTGAAGGTCTTGTTGACGATCTTCCACGCGCCGTCGATCTGCAGCAGCGTCATGTAGTCGGTAAAGACCACGTCCGGATGCTCCAGCACGACCTTGGCCTCGCCGGCATTGCCGACCACGTCGAACTGGGTGATGGCGCGCTTGCGCTGCGCTTCGTCGGCCGCCGGATGGCCGGGGCAGCGCGCGGCGATGAAGTCTTCCACCGTCAGCGAATGCAGCTTGCCGTCGCGGAACGAGACGATGCGGGCGTCGGCATGGAAGGCGCGGCGCATCACCTCGGGGTTGCCGGTGGCGTGACCCTGCAGGTAGTCCTCGATCGGGGCCAGCGCGGCGGTGTGGCTGGAAGTCAGGCCGGTTGCACAGTAAGTCATAAGTCTCTCCTCCAAAACTGGGGCGGCGCGGAACGCACCCGGCCGCGGCGTTGAAAACGCTGATTGTATTCTAGTTTTGTATGCAAAAAGAGCTGGGATTGCTGTGCCTCACAGCGACGCCACGATCCGCTCCCGCAGCCACCGGTGTGCCGGGTCTCGATGGACACGCTCGTGCCACAGCATCGACATCTCGTAGCCCGGCACCTCGACCGGCGGCGCCACCACGCGCAGTGCCGGCGCCTGGCGCACCAGCCGCTCCGGCACCATGGCCACCAGGTCGGTGCTCGCCAGCACGGCGGTGACGAAGAGGAAGTGGGGCACCGACAGCACCACGCGGCGCTGCATGCCGGCCAGCGCCAGCGCCTCGTCGGTGACGCCGGAGAAGCCGCCGCCGTCGGGCGACACCATCACATGCTCGAGCGCGCAGAACTGCGCCAGCGTGGGCCGTCGCTTCAGCCGCGGATGCCCGGCGCGGCCCGCCAGTACATAGCGTTCGGTAAACAGCGCACGCCGGTGCAGCGCGGGCGGCGAGCCTTCGGTCGTGTGGAAGGCCAGGTCCAGTTCAGCCTGCTCGCACTGGCGGGCGATGCGCGACGGCACCATCTCCAGCACCGCCAGCCGCGCGTTCGGTGCGGCGATGCGCAGCGCCTGCATGGCCGGCAGCACGATGGTCGATTCGCCGTAGTCGGTCGCCGCCACGCGCCAGGTATGCGTCGAGGCGGCGGGATCGAACGGGCTGTCCGGCGACACCGCGTGCTCCAGCGCGGCCAGTGCCTCGCGCAGCGGCTCGCGCAGGGATTCGGCCTTGGCGGTGGGCCGCATGCCGCGCGGCCCGGGCAGCAGCAACGGATCGCCGAAATAGTCGCGCAGCCTGGCAAGGTGGACGCTGACGGAGGGCTGCGAGAAGTGCAGGCGTTGCGCAGTGCGGGTCACGTTGTGCTCGGACAGCAGCACATCGAGCGTGACCAGCAGGTTGAGGTCGAGGCGCCTGAGATTAGTCATGACAATACCTGTGATATTGGATATTCATTTCCAATATACCGTGCGGCGGCCTAAGCTGGCTTCTCCCGATCAATGCTTACGCAATGGAAGCCGCTGTCATGAACGTCCTTCTCGTCTACGCCCACCCCGAACCCACCTCGCTCAACGGCGCCATCCGCGATTTCGCGGTGCAGCGGCTGCGCGATGCCGGCCACCAGGTGCAGGTCTCCGATTTGTACGCGATGCAATGGAAAGCCCGGCTCGATGCCGCCGACAGCAAGGCGCGTCGGGGCGACGCGCCGTTCCATCCGTCGCTGGATTCCAAGCACGCGTTCGAAAACGGCCTGCAAAGCGACGATATCGCGTGCGAGCAGGACAAGCTGCGCTGGGCCGATACGGTGATCCTGCAATTCCCGCTATGGTGGTTCTCGATGCCGGCGATCCTGAAAGGCTGGATCGAGCGCGTCTATGCCTATGGCTTTGCCTACGGCGTGGGCGAGCACTCGGACGAACGCTGGGGCGACCGCTACGGCGAAGGCATGCTGGCCGGCAAGCGCGCGATGCTTCTGGTTACCACCGGTGGCTGGGAATCGCACTACAGCGCGCGCGGCATCAACGGCCCGATCGGCGACATCCTGTTCCCGATCCATCACGGCGTGCTGTACTACCCCGGCTTCGACGTGCTGCCGCCGTATGTGGTGTACCGGACCAGCCGGGTCGACCATGCGCGCTTCGCCGCGATCCGCGAAGAACTGGGCCAGCGGCTCGATACGCTGGCGACCACGGCGCCGATTCCGTTCCGGCCGCAGAACGCCGGCGACTATCAGATCCCCGCGCTGACGCTGCGTGAAGACGTGGCGCCCGGCTTGGAAGGGTTTGCAGCGCACGTCGCCTGAGGACGCGCGCTGCGTTGCCAGGCAGGCGCGCCGCAGAGGCGACGCCTGCCGCCGTCATTCCGCCCGGATATCCGCGCGCGCCGCCACCGCGCGCATTTCAGGCAGTTCTTTCTCGACCCGTGCCCGTACCGCGGCGCCGTTGCCGTAGGCCGGCGTCAGCGCCAGTTCAACCATGCGCGCGCGCGTGGCGGGCGCATTGGCGACCTCGGCCAGCGCCTTTTCCAGCTTTTGCTGCACCGGCGCGGGCAGCCCGGCGGGCGCCAGCAGCGCGAACCACGTGCCCATCTGGAAGCCCGGATAGCCGCTCTCCGCCACCGTCGGCACCTGCGGCAGCGCGGGCAGGCGCTGCGGCGACAGCACCGCCACCGGCCGGATCTTGCCGCCCTTGATCAGGGGCAGGCTGGCCACCACGGTATCGACCGCCACTTGCACCTGCCCGCCGGCGAGCGCGGTCAGGCTCGGTGCGCTGCCGTTGAACGGCACGTGGACCATGCGGATGCCGGTGGCGGATTTGAGCATCTCCCCGCCGAAATGCACCGACGAGCCCGTGCCGAACGAGCCGTAGGAGAACTTGTCGGGATGGGCCTTGGCCTGCGTCACCAGGTCCTTGACCGAGCCGACCTGCGCATCGGGATTGGCAACCAGCACCAGGCTCATGTCGGCGACCAGGCCCAGCGGCGTGAAGCTCTTGATGGGGTCGTAGCCCAGCTGCTGACGGATCGCCGGGTTCAGCGTCAGCGTGGTGCTGGCCGCCAGCAGCAGGGTGTAGCCGTCGGGCGCGGTCTTGGCGACCTGGGTGGCGCCGACCACCGTGCTGGCGCCGGGCTTGTTCTCGACCACCACCGGCTGGCCCAGCTTTTCGCCCAGGCCGACGGCGAGCAGCCGGCCGAGCAAGTCGGTGGCGCCGCCGGCGGCGAACGGCACCACCAGCCGCAGCGGGCGCTCGGGCCAGGCCGGGGCTTGCGCCATGGCGGGCGCCGTGGCCATTGCCGCGCTGAATGCGGCACAGGCGAAAAACAGCTTCGGGGGCAATGCGGTCATCGGAATCACTCCTGCCGGCAGTTGTAGGAAAGCGAAGCGTGGGCGTCGGCCCGGCCAGGGTCGAGACAGGCCGGTCCGTGGTGTCGTGTGGTGTCGCTTGGTTAGGGGAAATGGTGCCGGACTAGGCCGCCCGGTCCAGCCACGGGCTGCGCACGCGCGAGAAGCCGCCGGCCTGGTCGTAGGCATTGCCAAGCTGCAGCACCGCCGCGTCGGCCTGCGCCGGCCCGATGATCTGGATGCCGGCCGGCAGCCCCTGCGGCCCGAAGCCGGCGGGCGCGGCCAGCGCCGGCAGCCCGGCCATGGTGGCCGGCACCACGGCCTGCATCCAGCGGTGGTAGGTGTCCATGTCGCGGCCGCCGACGGTGCGCGGCCAGTCCCAATCCGCGTCGAACGGAGCCACCTGCGCGGCCGGCAACACGAGGTAGTCGAAGCGCTCGAACAGCGCGCACAGCGCCTGGTACCACGCACTGCGCTCGCGCAGGGCCTCATAGACGCGCGTGCCGGGCAGTGCCAGTCCGCGCTCGATTTCCCAGGCCGCCTCGGGCTTGAGCAACGCGCGCGTGGCCGGATCGTGGTACAGCGCGGCATTGGCGCCGGCCACCGAGAAGCTGCGCAGGTCGATCCAGGCCTGCCAGAGGCGCTCCAGGTCGAAATCGGGCAGGGCGGCGTCGACGTCGCAGCCGAGCGCGCGCAGGTGGTCGAGCGCTTGTTCGCAAGTCTCGAGCATGCCCGGTTCGGTTGGCAGGTGGCCGCCCAGGTCGCCGAGCCAGCCCACGCGCACGCCGTTCCAGTCGCGCGCGGGCGGCAGCGTGAAGTTGCCGGGCGCCTCGGTGCGGCGCGTCAGCGGCATGCGCGCATCGAAGCCGGCCTGCACAGACAGCAGCAACGCCAGGTCGGGCACGTTGCGCGCCATCGGCCCGGCCACGCTGAACTGCTGGAAGAAGACCTCGTCGGCGGGCCCGTGCGGCACGCAGCCGACCGAGGTGCGCAGCCCGTACACATGGTTGAACGCCGCCGGGGTGCGCAGCGAGCCCATCATGTCCGAGCCGTCCGCCACCGGCAACATGTGCAGCGCCACTGCCACCGCGGCGCCGCCAGAGCTGCCGCCGGCCGAGCGCGCCGGGTCGAAGGCGTTCCGGGTGGTGCCGTAGACCGGGTTGTAGGTATGGCCGCCCAGGCCGAACTCAGGGGAGTTGGTGCGGCCGATAAAGACCGAGCCCGCGGCGCGCATGCGCTCGAAGATCGCGGCATCGCTCTGGGTGACCTGCCCGGCAAAGATCGGCGAGCCCTTGGTGGTGACCATGCCCGCCGCCGGGCTGATGTCCTTGGGCGCCTGCGGAAAGCCGTGTAGCGGGCCGCGGCTGTGGCCGCGCGCCAGTTCGGCATCGAGCGCTCGTGACTGGGTGCGCAGCGCATCGCGGTCGACGGGGGCGACGATGGCATTGACGCGCGGGTTGTGGCGCTCGACCTGGCCGAGGAACGCCTCCAGCACCTCCACGCAGGAGACCTCGCGGGCATGGATGGCGCGCGAGAGGGCGACGGCGTCGAGTTCGGTGATCGGGTCGGTGGAAAGCGTATTCGCCATGGTTTCTCCCGGTGTCTCCTTTGGTTTCGGGAAAAAGCATACGGGCCCGGCGGGGTTTCCCGCAATCGATGATTTTTTCAAATATCCTTGCGTAAAACGCAAAGCGCGGACCCCCGCCGTGCCGCCGCCACCCAAGGAGCCGCCCCATGTTGTCGCACCGCCTGCAGGGACACCTCGCTGCGCTACTTCCTGGAGGTGGTGCGCGCGGGCTCGCTGACCGAGGCGGCGCAGCGCCTGAGCGTGACCGTGTCGGCGGTGAGCCGGCAGGTCGCGGCGCTGGAGGCGCTGCTGGGCGTGCCGCTGTTCGACCGGCGCCCGCGCGGCATGGTCGCGAGCGCGGCCGGCGAAGTGCTCGCCGCCTATGCGCTGCGCGGCGCCCTCGAAGCGGACCGCGTGGTGGCAGAGATCGCCGCGCTTCAGGGGCTGCGCCGTGGCCGCGTGCGCGTCGCCAGTTCCGCCGGGTTTGCCATCGAGTTCCTGCCGCGCATCATCGCCGAGTTCCGCCAGCGCTATCCGGGGCTGCATTTCCACGTGCGCGTGGCGGCGCCGGCGGAGGTGACCGGCATCGTGCTGCATGGCGACGCCGACATCGGCATCACCTACAGCCGCGCGGCCGAGCAAGGCATCCGCGTCGAACATCGCCAGCCCGCGCCGGTCATCGCCATCATGCTTCCGCAGCATCACGCTGGCGCAGATGCAGCCGTACCCGCTGGCGCTGCCGGAAGGCGACAACACCGTGCGCCAGCTGTTCGACATTGCCTGCGGCGAGCGCGGCATCGTGTTCGAGCCGGTGCTGTTGACCAACCATTTCGAGACGCTGACCAGCTTCGTGCTGCATGGCGGCGGCTTGTCGATCTCGGGGGCGGTGACGGTGGGCGACCGCCTGCGCCGCGGCGAACTGCATGCCGCGGCCATCCGCGAACGCGGCATGAAGAGCCGTGCGGTCGAACTGCAGACGCTGGCGGGACGCACGCTGCCCGAAGGGGTACGCGCTTTCCTGGGCTTTGCCCGGGAGCGCCTGGCGGCGGAGATGGCAGCCGGCTCCTGAACTTGCCGCTGGATTACGCCGCTCGCTTGCGCCGGGCGGCGGGCCGGTTCAGCACCACCCAGGCGGGGGCGTGATCGCTGGGATGGTCTTCGCCGCGCACCCAGCGGTCGACGCCGGCATCGCGCAGCCGCGGGGACAGGTCGGGGCTCAGCAGCAGGTGGTCGATGCGCAGGCCCGAGTTGGTCTGCCAGTGCTGGCGGAAGTAGTCCCAGAAGGTGTAGATGCGTTCGTCGCCATAGTGCTCGCGCAGCGCGTCGGTCCAGCCTTGCGCCAGCAGGCGTGCGTAGGCGTCGCGGCTTGCCGGCTGCAGCAGCGCGTCCTTGCGCCACGAGCGCGGGTTGTAGATGTCTTCGTCGGTGGGAACGACGTTGTAGTCGCCCGCCAGCACCACCGGGTGGCCGCTGTCGAACAGCGTCTGCGCATGTGCGATCAGCCGCTCGAACCATGCCAGCTTGTAGTCGAATTTGGGGCCGGGCTGGGGATTGCCGTTGGGCAGGTAAAGGCAGCCGACCAGGATCCCGTGCACGGCGGCCTCCAGGTAGCGGCTGTGGCTGTCGTCGGGATCGCCGGGCAGGCCGCGGCGCACTTCCACCGGGTCGGTGCCGCGTGCCAGGATGGCAACGCCGTTCCATGACTTCTGGCCGTGCCAGATGGCGCCGTAGCCGGCTTCGCGCAGTTCGCGCGCGGGAAAGCTCTCGTCGGCGGTCTTCAGTTCCTGCAGGCAGGCCACGTCGGGCGCCTCGCGCTCCAGCCAGTGGCAAAGCGCGCCGATCCGGCTGCGGATGCCGTTGATGTTGAACGTGGCGATCTTGATGGCGGGCATGGCAGCTGGCCGATCGGTAACGAGGCCGGCCGGCACAAGTGCCGGCCGGAACATCTGCTGCGCGCAACGGCGCTACGCCGGTGCGCTGCTGCAGGGGCGACTTGCGAGGCTACCTACGCGCGCCACGTGCTGCCGGTCGCGGCAGCGGCGCTGGTGCTGCCGGTGCTGCCGGTGCTATCGCCGCCGCTGCCCTGGCCCTCGCGGCGCACCCGGATGTCGTTGTTGACCTCCTTCACGCCGTAGGTGCCATCGGCCAGGTCTTCGATATAGTACTTCTGCCCGCGTTCGCGCACCGTTCCGGTCAGCGATACCACGCCGTCGCTGACGTCGACGCTGACATCGCTGACGTCTACGCCGCGCGCATAGCTGAGCCGCTCGCAGATCTGGTCGCGGATGCGGTCGTCGCTGCGCTGGTAGCCGCGCGGGCCGGCCTGGTGCTCGCGGTGGTCCGTGCCGAACAGGTCGCCGACCGCTTCGCCGATGCGGCGGCCGAGGTTATAGAGCACGCCATGGTCTTCACGGCCATCGTCGCGATAGCCTTCCCGGTCATCGGTTTCCCAGCCACGCTGGCGTGCCGCCTCGCGGCTGTAGCGCTGGCCGTACCGCTGTTCGTCCTCGCGCTCGTCGCGGCCCTCGGTCCAGTAGCGGGTGTCGCTGCGCAGGTCGCTGAAGTAGGTGTCGCGGTCGCGCTCGCCGGCCGACTCATAGGGGTCACGGGCGCGGTCGGCGCTTTCGCGCCACTGGCGCTCGGCGTAGTCGTCATCGCGCTGCCAGGCTTGCGGATTGCGCCATTCGCCAGCGCGTTCCCAGCCATAGCCGCCGTTCAGGCCATAGCGCAGGCTGCTGCCGGCGCGGCGGCCATAGCGCTGGTTGCGCTGGTCGCGCTCGTCTCGCTGGCCGCGCTCGTTGCGCTCGTTGCGCTGCTGATACCGGCTTCGTTCATCGCCCTGGTAGCCTTGCTGGCCTTGGTAGTCCTGGGCACCCCGCTGTGCGCTGCGATAGCGCTCCTGGTCACGGCTGCGGTCGTCGCCGCTGTAACCGCCGCCGCCGCCGCCGCCGCCGTAATCGCCGCCAGAACCGCGGCTGTAGCCGCCGCCGAAGTCACCGCTGGAGTCGCCGCGGCCGCCATAGTCACCCTGGGTGGGCCGCTCTGGGTAGCGGCCGGCGCCGTACTCGTCACTGTAGCCGCTTGCGCGGCGTGCCGGGCCACCGTAGCTGGTCTGCCCCGGTGTCAGTTGCTGGCGACGGCGCTGCGTCTGCCAGCGGTCACGTTCGGATTCCGGTTGCCAGTCGTCGTCGTCCGACGCCTGGCGGCGTTGGCGTTCGTCGTAGTAGTCACTCATGCTGGTTTCCTGATATGTGAATGGCGCCGTACGCGGGCGGGCACAATTGCGCCCTCGATCCGCTGGCGGGTTATCAGGAACGGCAAGATTCGTACCGTGCGGCAGCCGCCCGCCTGTGGCGCCGATGACGCCGCAGGCCGTGCAAGCCTTGCAGACCTTGTAAGGGATGCAGGGTGCGAAATGGGAAAAATGGCGGAGCGTCCACAGCGGGAGGCCGCGGGCCAACGACCGAAACCGCAGTGACGGCAACTGGTTGCGCAGCGCGGCATTGGCACGCTCGCGGCCCCAGCCCGCAGCCGGCCATCCCGGCAAGCCGCCGCGCCTGCCGGGATGGCGCCCGCGGGCTCCCCCCCTCTGCCTTCCCTGCAACTCCGTTGCGCGTGCGTTGGCTGCTTTGGCCCCTGCGTCCGCGCGAGCGGCTCCCCGTGTTTCGCGTTGTCTGCCGCGTGCGTTCGCGCCCCTTGCCAGGACGCCCGCCGGGCTCGTTTGTGGCGATGATAGGAGCGCGTGCGCGGCGGCGCCTCCCTAAAACATGGGATGGGCAAGTACAGGCCACTGTGCGATGGGTAGGGCTGGTGCAGGCGCGCCGCGGCGGCGCTTGTGTTTACCCTGAAATCCGGCACGTGCCACGCGCGCGACCCGGTGGATATGTCAGAATCCGCCGGCAACCCGTCGCGGCGGCGCAAGGCCCGGCCTGAACACACTGGCATGACAAGCACAACAAGAGTCCTGATCGTCGAGGATGACCCGGCGGCGCAAAGCCGCCTGGTGCAGGCCGTCGAAATGCATGCGCCAGCTACCATCGTGGCCGGCTGCGCCGCCAGCGTTGCCGAGGCGATGGCCTGGCTGGCGCGGCACCAGCCCGACGTGTTGCTGTGCGACCTGGGCCTGCCTGATGGCAGCGGCATCGCCGTGATACGCCAGGCGCGCGAGCGCTACCCCGCGTGCGAATGCATGGTGGTCACGGTATTCGGCGATGACCAGCACGTGCTGGCCAGCATCGAGGCCGGCGCCATCGGCTACCTGCTCAAGGACGAGACTACCGATCGCATCGCCGCTTCGATCGGCGAGCTGCGCGCCGGCGGCTCGCCGATGAGCCCGCTGATCGCGCGCCAGGTGGTCAACCGCCTGCGCGGCGAGCCCGCCGAGTCCACCGACGGCGCCGGCCGCGACAACGCCGCCCAGCGCAGCGTGGCGTTGTCTGCGCGCGAGAGCGAGATCCTCGACCTGATCTCGCGCGGCTACACCTATGCCGAGACCGCGCGCTATGTCGGCCTGAGCGTGCATACCGTGCAGTCCCACATCAAGAACATCTACGGCAAGCTGGCGGTACGCTCGCGTGGCGAAGCCGTGTTCGAGGCCGCCAAGCTCGGCCTGCTCAAATCCCTGTAGCTTCCCGCGCCATGCCGCCAGCCTGGCTGCGACTCACCCGGACCCTGGTTGCCGTGCTGTCGGTGCTGCTGGCACTGGCGTGGCTCGCGTCGCCGGCCCGCGGCGCCACGCCCGCCGCGCCGGCCCCCGGCGACGGGCTGGCAGAGCTGGCGCAGGCGGTGCGCAGCGCCACGCTGCGCGACGGCACCGTGTTGCCGGCGCAGCCGCTGACGCTGCCCGACTACTGGGACCGCGCGTTGCCGGGCAAGTCGGGCACCGCGGTGTACGACCTGCGCTTCGATCGCGGCTGGCCGGCGGCGGCAACGGCGGGGCTGTTCGTGCCGTGGGCCGGCGGCAGCTACGAGGTGCGCCTGAACGGCATACTGGTGGCCACGGGCGGCAGCCTGGCCGCGCCCTCGTCCGCGCTGGCCAAGCGCCCTTACTACGTGCCCTTGCCGCCGGAGCTGCTGCACGAGCACGGCAACACGCTGCGCATCACGGTGGCGGCGCGCGCGTTTTCACGGGCGGGTTTGCTGCCGGTCACGGTGGGGCCGGCCAAGGCGGTGCGCGCACGCTACCAGGACGCGTTCCTGGTGCGCGTGGCCGGGCCCTTCATCGTCGCGGTGCTCAGCGCCGTGCTCGGCACCATCGCGCTGCTGATCTGGTGGCGCCAGCGCGACCCGCTGTTCGGCCTGTACGGCCTGGCGGAGATCGCCTGGAGCATCCGGTTGCTCGACTATTTCGTCGACGACCTGGCGCTGCCGCCGGAACTGCGCGGCTATATCGTCGCGGCAGCGCGCGAGGTCTTCCTCGGCGCCATCGGCAAGTTCTGCCTGCTGGTGATCCGCGTGCCCTGGCGCTGGCTCCACCGCACGCTCAACGCCTACCTGTGGCTGGCGCTGCCGGTGCTGGCGCCGCTGGCCGCGTTGTCGAGCCATCCGCTGGTGTTCCCGCTGAGCTGGCTGGCCAAGGTCGGCATCATCCTGACGGTGGCGGTTGCGCTGGTATGGGCCGCGCTGCGGCACCCGAGCCGCGAGGCCAGGCTGCTGGCGGCCACCGTGGGCGTGTCGGCGGTGCTGTTCCTGGGCGACTGGCTGCGCGTCTGGCTGACCGGCGACTATTACTGGGTGCGCTCGATGACCCGCTATGTCTCGGTGCCGTTCAGCGTGGTCATGGCGTGGATGCTGGTGGAGCGCTACACCAGCGCGGTGCGCAGCCTGCAGCGCGCCAACCAGGTGCTGAGCGAGCGCGTGGCGCAGCGCGAGGCCGAGCTGCACGCCGTGTTCGCGCGCGCGCAGAAGATCGCCGCCGAGCAGACCGCGCTGCGCGAGCGCAGCCGCATCCTGCGCGACATGCACGACGGCCTCGGCAGCCAGCTGGTGACCACGCTGTCGATGCTGGAATCCGGAAAGCCCAGCCGCGCGGAAATCGCCGGGCAGGTGCGGCAGGCGCTGGACTCGCTCAAGCTTTCCATCGATGCCATGCAGGACACCGGCGGCGACCTCGCGGCGGTGCTGGGCAACCTGCGCTACCGGCTGGGGCCGCGCATCGAAGAGGCCGGCATCGCCATCCACTGGCAGGTCGAGCGGCTGCCGGTGCTGCCCCACTTCACCGCGCGCAAGGTGCAGGAACTGCAGTACCTGCTGCTCGAGGGCATTACCAACGTGCTGCAACACGCTGGCGCTAGTTCGATCACGCTGGCGGCGCATGCCGACCCGGAGGTGATCCGCATCACGCTGGCCGATGACGGGCGCGGCTTCGACGCCGACGCCACGCGCGGCGGGCGCGGGCTGCGCAATATGCAGGTGCGCGCGGCAGCCATCGGCGGGCGGCTGGAACTGCGATCGGTGCCGGGCCGGACCACGCTGACGATCGAGGTGCCGCTGGCGGCGCCGGCAGGGGAAGAGGAGGACGGCGGGGAAGGGGAGGGGCTGGCACCGGCGGCGTAGTCCTGCCGCGGCTCACCGAACACCCTGCCCGGACGGCAGCAGCCGCACCGCCAGCGCGGCCAGCGACGTGATCGTGGCCAGCGTGGCCACGCCCGCCCAGCCGGCATGCGCCAGTGCAAGGCTGCCGAGCGCCGCCCCGGCGGCCATGCCGGCAAACATGCAGACAAACAGCACCGCGTTCAGCCGGCTGCGCGCGCCCGGGTCGATGCCATAGACGATGGTCTGGTGCGCGACCAGCGTCACCTGCGCGCCCAGGTCGAAGCCGACGGCGGCCGCCACCAGCAGGCCGAGCTGCGCCTGCGGCGACAGCCATGGCGCCAGCAGCATGGCGGCAAAGGACAGCGCGGCCAGCGCGGCGCCGAGCCGGGTCACCGCCTGCGGGCCGCGGCGGTCGGCAATGCGGCCGGCGATGGGGGCGCCCAGCGCGCCCGCCGCACCGGCCAGCCCGAACGCTCCGGCAGCTTCGCTGCCAAGGTGGAACGGGGCGCCATGCAGCATCACCGCCAGCGTCGACCAGAACGCGCTGAAGCCGACCGACTGCAACGCCTGCGCCAGCGCCGCGCGGCGCAGCTCGCCATGCCGGCGCCACAGCGTCAGCAGCGAGCCCAGCAGCGCGCGGTAGGGCATCACCGCGGTCGGTGCAAATCGCGGCAGGCCGCGCTGCGCCACCAGCGCCATCGCGGCGATGCTGCCGGCCGCGGCGATGAACATCCCGCGCCAGCCGAAATGCGCGGCGACAAAGCCGCTGACCACGCGCGACAGCAGGATGCCGAGCAGCAGCCCGGTCATGACCGTGCCCACCACTTTGCCGCGTTGCGCGTCGGGCGCCAGCGTCGCCGCGGCGGGCACGATGTCCTGCGCCAGCGTAGCGGACAGGCCGATGGCCAGGCTCGCCGCCAGCAGCATGCCGATGCCGGGCGCCAGCCCGGCCAGCAGCAGGGCGGCCACCAGCGCCGCCGACTTGGCCAGGATGATGCGGCGGCGGTCGAAGCGGTCGCCGAGCGGGGCCAGCAGCAGGATGCCCAGCGCATAGCCAAGCTGCGTCAACGTCGGGATGGCGCCGACCGCCGTGCCGGAGGCGTGCAGGTCGGGCGCCATGATGCCGAGCATGGGCTGGCTGTAGTACAGCGAGGCGACGGCGAGGCCCGCGGCGGTGGCAAGCATCAATACCAGGCGCGCCGGCAACGCCGGCGCGGGCAAGGGCGCCGCGATGGCAGCGGCGGGCGAGGCGGAAAGGCAAGACATGGTTGGTGTTCCTGAATCTGGCGAGTCGATGGAAATAGCGCGGATCCGCGATGGACGCGACAGATGCAAATGTTGTCCGGCCACCGCCTTTTCTGGTAGAGGTGTGCGGTGAACAACGGCTATACGAGGCGCGTATGACCAAATCGCCGACCAAGGCGCAGGCCAGCAGCCGTGAGGCGGCCCCGGCCGGCGCCGACCGCATCGAGCTGCTGCAGACCTTCGTGCGCATCGTCGAGGCGGGCAGCCTGTCGCAAGCCGCCGCGCAGCTGCAGACCACCCAGCCCACCGTCAGCCGCCGCCTGCAGGCACTGGAGCGGCAACTGGGCGTGCGCCTGCTGCAGCGCTCCACGCATGCGATGAAGCTGACTGAAGACGGCGGGCGCTGCTACGAGCGCGCCAAGGCGCTGGTTGGCGACTGGGCGACGCTGGAGGCCGACCTGCGCGGCGCCGGCCATGCACCCGGAGGCACGCTGCGCGTGGTGGTGCCGCATGCCTTCGGCCAGGACCTGATGGTGCCCCCGCTGGCCGCCTACATGCGCCGGCACGACCAGGTCGCGGTGGAATGGCTGCTGCATGACCGCACCCCGGATTTCATCGCCGAGGCTATCGATTGCGCCATCCATGTCGGCGAGGTGCGCGAGCCCGGGCTGGTCGCCGTCAGGCTGGCCGAAGTGCCGCGCGTGGCCGTCGCCGCGCCGGCGCTGTTCGAGGGCCGGCGGCTGCCGCGCCAGCCCGAGGACCTGGAGGCGCTGCCCTGGCTGGCACTGCACACCTTCTACCGCCAGGCGATGGCGTTGTCGCACGCGGTCAGCGGCGCCAGCCGCGAACTCCGGTTCCGGCCGCGCCTGAGCACCGACAGCCTCTATGCGCTGCGCGCGGCTGTGCTGCAGGGGCTTGGCGTCGGCGTGGGCTCGGCGTGGATCTTTGCCGACGACATTGCCCGTGGCGACCTGCTGCACCTGTTGCCCGACTGGCACGCCGAGCCGCTGCCGGTCTACCTGGTCTATCCCCGCGCGAGCTTCTACCCGGCCCGGCTCAGGTTGTTCATCGAAGCCATGCGCGAAGCGGTGCCATTCATGGCCGGCGTGCAGCCGCCGCGTGCGCGGCGCAGGCAGGCGCAGGCACGGTCGGCGGGTAAAGCGGGAACGGCGAAGCGATAAGAACGCGAGTGGGCGGCCTCGCGAAGGGCTCCGGCGGCATAGCGGTCGCTGCGTGTGCAAGCGCGAATTTCCTGCCCTCTGTGCGTGCATTTTGCCCCGCGGCAGGGCATTTCCTGCACCCCGTTTGCGCATCGTCAAAACGATCGGATTTCTTGCTTCAGGCGTGGAAAACGTGGCCGATAGCCGGGGGGACAGCCAACCCCTTGCAGTCCATTTTTTGCCAGTCCCACCGAGCCGATGACCGCCTTTTTCCGCCCTGCCGAGCGCCTGATGGCGCGCCTCAACATCAACCAGAAACTGACCCTGATCGCGGTGCTGTTCCTCGTGCCGCTGTGCGGCGCGATGTATGTCGTGCTGCATGGCTCGGCGCAGTCGATCCGCACCACCGACAGCGAACGGCGCGGCCTGGTCATCGTCGGCCATGCGCTCGACTTCATGCGCGAGACGCAGGTGCGGCGCGGCGCCGCGAATACCGTGCTGGCCGGCAACGCCGGTTTCCGTCCGACTTTCGACGCGGCCGACGGCAAGGCCGCGGCCAACCTCGCCGAACTGCTGCGCGCCACTGCAGACAATCCCGGCTTTGCGCTGGAGACCGCGGCGCGCAAGCTGGAGCAGGACTGGCAGCACGTCCGCGGCCTCGGCCTGAACACGACGCCGGGGCCGCTGTTCGAGCGGCACAGCGCGCTGGTCAGGCAGACGCAGCTGTTCATCGGCGACGTGGCCGACCGCTCCGAGCTGGCGCTCGATGGCGAAGCCGGCGCCTATTACCTGATCAGCCTGGTGGTTGGCCCGATGCCGCGGCTGGCTGAGCAGAGCGCGCTGGCGCGCGGACGCGGCGCCGGCATCATCGCGCAGGGCGGCTATGCCGATGCCGCGCAGCAGGCCGACCTGGGCGCGCTGGCCGAGCAGATCCAGGATGGACTGGAAGCCATCCGGCGCGATGCCGCGCGCGTGCGCGAGAACGCGCCGGCCTACCAGCCGCAGGTCGACGCGGCCATGCAGCGGCTGGCCGCGATGGACAACTTCCACCGCACGCTCAAGGTGCGCATGCTCGGTGCCAGCGGCATCGGCATTGACGCCAAGAGCTATTTCGACGAGGCCAGCGCGGCAATCAACGGCGTGCTGGCCGCCAACAAGGAGTTTTCGGCGATCGCCGGCGCCATGCTGGCGCAACGCATCGCGGCGCAGCAGCGCCAGTTCGCGCTGCTGGCCGCGCTGGGCGTGGTCACGCTGGCCCTTGCCTTCTATCTGTTCACCGGCTTCAGCCGCGGTATGCGCAGCGACGTGCGTACCGTGGGCGACATGGTGGAACGCATCAACGCCGGCGACCTGAGCCTGCACACGGCCGTGCACGGGCGCGACGAGTTCAGCGAGGTCAAGCGCCACCTGCTGTCGCTGGTGGATAGCTGGCGCGGGCTGATCGGCGATACCAAGGCCGGCGCGCACAACGTGCTGGCCGCCGCCGGCGAGATCGCGCAGGGCAATATCGACCTGTCGCGGCGCACCGAGGAACAGGCTTCGTCGCTGGAGCAGACCGCGGCCAGCATGGAGCAGCTCACCGCCACCGTGCAGCAGAACGCGGGCAGCGCCGGGCAGGCCAGCGAGCTGGCGCGCGAGGCGTCGGACATCGCGCTGGCCGGCGGCGCCGCGGTGGGGCGCATGCGGCAGACCATGCAGGACATCGAGGCCGATTCGCGCCGCATCGTCGACATCATCGCGGTGATCGATGCCATTGCCTTCCAGACCAATATCCTGGCGCTGAACGCGGCGGTGGAAGCGGCGCGCGCGGGCGAGGCCGGGCGCGGCTTTGCCGTGGTGGCGACCGAGGTGCGCGGGCTGGCGCAGCGCGCCGGCAGCGCGGCCAGGGAAATCGGCACGCTGATCTCGCAGTCGGCGCAGCGCGTGGCCTCGGGCACGTCGCTGGCGGTGGATGCTGCCGCCAGCATGGACAGCACCGTGGCCGCGATCCGGCGCGTGACGGCGATGATGGACGAGATCAGCCACGCCTCGCGCGAGCAGAGCACAGGCATCGCCCAGGTCAACCAGGCGGTGGCGCAGATGGATCAGGTCACGCAGCAGAACGCCGCGCTGGTGGAGGAGGCCGCCGCCGCGGCGCAGTCGCTGCAGGCGCAGGCGCAGCAGATGCAGCACGCGATGGCGGTGTTCCGCACCGAGGCGCAGGCCGCCTGATTCCGGTACTACGCCACGCGGCGCGCGGTCAGCGCCGCAGCAGCCAGATCACGACCGATACCACCACCGACACCAGGATGCAGGTGGTGATCGGCAGGTAGAAGCTGAAGCCGTCGCGCACGATATGGATGTCGCCGGGCAGGCGGCCAAGGCGGTCAAAGGGAAGCCTGGACAGCCAGGGCCAGGCCGCGGCGGCGGCGATCAGCAGGCAGCCGAGGATGAGGAGCACGCGTTGCATGGAATAGGCGGGGCGAGGCGATCTTGAAGCATTTGACCGGCGGGTTGATGCATTGATTCCAGCGTGCCACGAGCGCCAGTTGGTCGGAATTCCTCGATTTCCAGAGATTTATGGAATGTAAATTGAAGGCTGGCGCTTTTTATATGAAATTTTCTTAATCAAATTCTTGCGTCGTAGTGAAAATTTCTCAATGATGAAGATTTTCGGAAGAAAATATCAAGAAAGTCGTCACAAGATAGTTAGAAAGGCTATAACCCCAGAAATCACGGTGAATCCGTGCTCATCTGGCCGCGCGTTTTTGCCGGGTTAACGCTAATTTTTGGCCCCGATCCCCGTTGCCTAAGATTCGTTCAATTAGAGAACGTGAGTTCGCTATTAGAACAAAATCGTAGCGCCCAGTAGCGCCTGCTTGCAGGCGAACCGCGCGATTTCCAAGGCAGACGGAGACAACAGTGCACCAATCCCTCCAATCCAAGGCTGGCGTCGTGGACGTCCAGGCCCTGATCGACGGCCAGCGATTCACTGGTTACCAGTGGCTCATCCTTGTGCTTTGCTTCCTGGTGGTTGCCGTCGACGGCTTCGATACCGCCGCCATCGGCTATATCGCGCCGGCGCTGGTGCAGGACTGGGGGATCGAAAAATCGGCCCTCGGTCCCGTCATGAGCGCGGCCCTGTTCGGCCTCGCCTTCGGCGCGATCTTTGCCGGCCCGCTGGCTGACCGCATCGGCCGCAAGAAGGTGCTGGTGCTGTCGGTCTTCTTCTTTGGCGCCTGCAGCCTGGCCACGGCCTTCGCGCCCACGCTGGGCTGGCTGACGGTGCTGCGCTTCCTGACCGGCCTCGGCCTTGGCGCGGCCATGCCCAATGCCGTGACGCTGACCGCCGAGTTCGCGCCGCAACGCCGCCGGGCCGTGCTGGTGAACACCATGTTCTGCGGCTTTCCGCTCGGCTCCGCCGCCGGCGGCTTTGTCGCCGCCGCGATGATCCCGCACTTCGGCTGGCACAGCGTGTTGCTGCTGGGCGGCATCGTGCCGCTTGCGCTCGCGCTGCTGCTGGTGGTGCTGCTGCCTGAGTCGGTGCGCTACATGGTGTTGCGCAACTATCCGGCCGGCCAGATCCGCCAGCTGCTGCGGCGCGTGACCGGCGCGGACGTGGCCGGCGCGAACGCCTTCAGCATCGGCGAGCAGGCGCCCGCGACCCGCTCCGCCGTCGGCACCGTGCTGGCGCCCGGCTATCGCCTGGGCTCGGCGATGCTGTGGTGCACCTACTTCATGGGCCTGGTCATCTTCTATCTGCTGACGAGCTGGATGCCCACGCTGATGAAGGATGCCGGCTTCTCGATCCAGCACGCGTCATTCCTGACGGCGCTGTTCCCGCTCGGCGGCGGCATCGGCACCATCGCGGCCGGCTGGTTCATGGACCGCTTCAATCCGAACAAGGTGATTGCGATCACCTATGCGGCCACCGGCGTGCTGATCTACGCCGTGGGGCAGGGGACCGGCAGCCAGGTGCTGCTTGGCGTGCTGATCTTCCTCGCCGGCACCGCCATGAACGGCGCGCAGTCGTCGATGCCTTCGCTGGCCGCCGCGTTCTATCCGACGCAGGGCCGTGCCACCGGAGTGGCGTGGATGCTTGGCATCGGCCGCTTCGGCGGCATCACCGGCGCGTTGCTCGGTGCCGAACTGCTGCGCCTGCACCTGGGCTTCGACACCATCTTTACGCTGCTCGCCGTGCCGGCATTCCTGGCCGCCGGTGCGCTGGTGGTCAAGCATGTCAGCGGCAGCCGCGCGCCGGGTGCCGACGCCGGCAGCGGCGCCGGCGTGGCCGCTCACTGAACATTCACTGAGCGCCAAGCGGCCGGGCCGCGGCGCGGATGCAGTCCGCCAGCGCTTCGGCCATCGGGCTGAGCGTGCGGTCGCCGTGCCGTAGCAGGCCGATCGGCTCCTCCGTGCCCTGCGTATCGAGCGGCAGCAGGACCAGCCCATCCTCGGCCACCGCGCGCTGCGCGGCGGACAGCGGCGCCGCCCACACGCAGTCGCTGTCGCGGGCCAGCAGCCGTCCGAGGTAGGCGTCCGACGTTTCCACGCATCCGCCCGGCAGGGGCAGGCCGTGTCGGGCGAGCAGGCTTTCCGTGTTGTGGCGGGGGATCGAGCCCGCGGCGGGGATCACCAGCGGCCACGCCAGCACGTCAAGCAAGGTCGGCCGCGAGACGGCGGCAAGAGGATGCCCGGGACGCACCGCCAGCGCCAGCGAGTCCGGGCCCAGCGACTCGAACCACAGGCTTTCCATGGCCACCGGGTCATCCATCCGGCCAATGACAAGGTCCAGCACGTCGGCCTTGAGCTGGTCGATCAGGCTGCGGTTCATGCCGGTCTGGACGGCCAGCCCGACCTCGGGGTGCGCGGCACGGAAGCGCAGCAAGGCATCGGTGAGCACCGCCGGCACGACGCTGGGCAATGCGCCCAGCCGGATGCGCTCCTGTGGCTGGGTCTGCTCGCCGGCCATGCTGTCGGCGGCGGCATCGATGTCCGCGAGGATACGCAGCGCGTGGCGCAGGAAGCGCGTGCCGGCGGTGGTCAGCTCCGTACCCGCGCGCTGGCGCACCAGCAGGCGTGTGCCGGTCAACTCCTCCAGCTCGCTCAGGGTCTTGGACACGGCAGGCTGTGTCAGCCCCAGCCGGTCGGCGGCGCGGCCCAGGTGCTGGGTCTGCGACACCGCCACGAAGCAATAGAGATGCCGCAGCCGCACGCGGTTGCGGAAGATTTCGAGCACGGGCGAAGCGGCGGTTTTCATGCCTAAAAGTTATCTTAATTCTCAAAAATCTTAATTTACATGACTTTATGTGTTGCTTAAAGTCATACCATTCCAACGACAAGGAGACTGCGCAAATGACCCGCCTTGCCCAGTATCGCCGTCCCTACTGGGACACCCAGCCCGAATACCGCTTCGATCCCTACGCCTCCACGCAGAAGCGCTCGCCGGATCAGCCGCTGATTGCGCTGCCGCAGTCGCTGTCCGAAGTGACCGGTCCCACCTTCGGCGCCGAGTTCGTCCGCGAAGGCGATAACGACCTCACCGTCGGCAACGGCGGCGAACCCATTGGCGAGCGCATCCTCGTGACCGGCCGCGTGCTGGACGAGAATGGCCGCCCGGTGCCGAATGCGCTGATCGAGGTGTGGCAGGCCAACGCGGCCGGCCGCTACGTGCACAAGCGCGACCAGCATGACGCACCGCTGGACCCGCATTTCTCCGGCGAGGGCCGCACCGTCACCGACGCCAACGGGCACTACCGGTTCAAGACCATCAGGCCCGGCGCCTATCCCTGGCGCAACCACCACAATGCCTGGCGGCCGCAGCATATCCACTTCTCGCTGTTCGGCAACGCCTACGCCACGCGGCTGGTGACGCAGATGTATTTCCCCGGCGATCCGCTGCTGCCGTTCGATCCGATCTTCAACTGCGTGCCGGACGAGAAGGCGCGCGACCGGCTCATCGCCAGCCTCGACTGGGAAACCACCCAGCCCGAATACGCGCTCGGCTACCGTTTCGATATCGTGCTGCGTGGCCGCGATGCCACGCCGATGGAGTAAGACCATGCTTTACGCCACCGCATCCCAGACCGTCGGTCCCTACCTTCATATCGGCCTGAGCGGGCTGAACTGCGCCGACCTGACCGCCAGCGCGCCGGCACTGGCCGGCCAGCGCATCGTGATCGAAGGCCGCGTCATCGACGGCAACGGCGAGCCCGTGCCGGACGGCATGGTCGAGATCTGGCAGGCCAATCCCGCTGGCCGCTACCGCCACGCCGAAGACACGCGCGAGCTGCCGCTGGTGCCCGGCTTTACCGGCTTCGGCCGCGTGCCGACCGAGGCCGATGGGTCGTTCCGCTTCGTCACCGTCAAGCCGGGTGCCGTGCCCGGGGCCGACGGCCGGCCGCAGGCGCCGCACATCATGGTGTCGGTGTTCATGCGCGGACTGGTCAAGCACGTTGCCACGCGCATGTACTTCCCGGACGAGGCCGCGGCCAATGGCGCCGATCCGGTGCTGGCGCTGGTGCCGGCCGGGCGGCGCGGCACGCTGGTCGGCAACGATGCCGGCAGCGGCACGCTGCGCTGGGATATCGTGCTGCAAGGCCCGGGCGAGACAGTGTTCTTCGATATCTGACACGCCGCGCCGGCGGCCGGGGACTCTCCCCAGGCCGCCGGCGACAGACGCATAATCAGGTGGTCGTCATCGCCACGACCCCCTACCGATCGCCCCCATGCCAACCGTCACGCGTCTCACCGATTTCATGTTCGGCAGCCCCGCTGTGCTGGACATCTTCTCCGACGCCGGCACCGTGCAACGCATGCTTGCCGTCGAGGCCGCGCTTGCGCGCGCCGAAGCGCAATGCGGCGTGATCCCGGCCGCTGCCGCGACCGTCATCACCGAAGTCTGCAGCGACATCGGCGCCATCGACCGCGATGCGCTGGCACAGGCCGCGGTCGCCGCCGGCAATCTCGCCATTCCCTTCGTCAGGCAACTGACCGCCGCCGTGGCCGCGCGCGATGCCGATGCGGCGCGCTTCGTGCACTGGGGCGCCACCAGCCAGGACATCATCGACACCGCGCTGGTCCTCCAGCTCGGCGACGCGCTGCGCGCGCTCGATGCCGACCTGGTCCGCCTGGGCGATGCCAGCGCCGCGCTGGCCAGCATGCATCGCGCCACGCCGATGGTGGCGCGCACCTGGCTGCAGCATGCGCTGCCGACCACCTTTGGCTGCAAGGCCGCCGGCTGGCTCGACGCGCTGCGCCGCGACCTCCCCCGCCTTGATGCAGCGCGCGCGCAGGCCCGCACGCTGCAGTTTGGCGGCGCAGCGGGCACGCTCGCCAGTCTCGGCGACGCCGCGCCCGGCGTAGCTGCCGCACTGGCCCGCGAGCTGGGCCTGGCCGCACCCGTGCTGCCGTGGCATGCGCATCGTGACCGCATGGTCGAAGTTGCCACCACGCTCGGCATGCTGACCGGTACGCTCGGCAAGATGGCGCGCGACATCTCCCTGCTGATGCAGACCGAGGTGGCGGAAGTGGCCGAGCCCACCGGGCCTGGCCGCGGCGGTTCCAGCACCATGCCGCACAAGCGCAATCCGGTCGGCTGCGCGGCGGTGCTGACGGCATCGGTGCGCGTGCCGCCGCTGGTGGCCACCATGCTGTCGGGCATGGTGCAGGAACACGAGCGCGCGCTTGGCGGCTGGCAGGCGGAATGGGACACGCTGCCGCAGATCGTCACGCTGGCCGCGGGCGCGTTGCGCCAGATGGGCGAGGTGGTGGCGGGGCTGCAGGTCGATGCGGCGCGCATGCGTGCCAACCTTGATCTCACGCATGGGCTGATTCTCGGCGAAGCCGCGATGCTGGAGCTCGGCGGCAGGATCGGCCGGCTGCAGGCGCATCACGTGGTGGAGCGCGCCTCGCGGCGTGCCGTGGCCGATGGCACCAGCCTGTGCGATGCTCTGGCCCGCACGCTGCAGGAGGAGCCTGCCCATGCGGGCCTGCTCGACGACGCCACGCTCGACCGCCTCGCCAACCCCGCCAACTACGCGGGCCAGTCAGCAGCCTTTGCCGACGCTGCCGTGCAGGCGTGGAAATCCGCGCTCGCCGGACGTGCCGCACGCCGACCGGCCTGAAGATTCTCAGGAGACTGCATTGCCCTATCTCGATCACGCCGGTGCCCGGCTTTTCTACACCGTCGACGGCCCCGCATCCGCACCGGCCATCGTCTTCTCCAACTCGCTTGGCACCGACTACACCATGTGGGAGCCACAGGCCGCCGCGCTGGCCGGGCGCTTTCGCGTGGTGCGCTACGACACGCGCGGCCACGGCCGCTCGACCGCACCCGGCGATGCCTTCACAGCTGAACAACTCGGCCAGGACGTGATCGCTATCCTGGATGCATTGAGTATCGGCCAGGCCGTGTTCTGTGGCCTGTCGATGGGCGGCCTGACCGGGATGTGGCTCGGCATCCATGCGCCCGAGCGCTTCTCCCGCATCGTTCTGGCCAATACCGCCGCGAAGATCGGCAACGCCGAGGGATGGAATTCGCGCATCGATACCGTGCTGCGCGACGGCATGGGCGTGATGGTCGCGCCTTCGGTCGAGCGCTGGTTCACTCCCGGGTTTGCCGCCACGGCCGACCGAGCCCTGGACGGCCTGCGCAGCGTGCTGGCAGGACTAGACCCACGCGGCTATGCGGCCAGCTGCGCGGCGGTGCGCGACGCCGACTTCCGCGAGGCGCTGTCGTCGATTCCGGTGCCGGTGCTGGTCATCGCCGGCAGCCAGGACCCGTCGACCACCGCGCAGGAGGGCCGCGCACTGGCCGATGCGATTCCCGGTGCGCGCTTCGTCGAACTGCCTGCCGCGCATATTTCCAGCTTCGAGCAGCCCGGCCGCTTTACCGCTGCACTGGTGGACTTCGTGCAAGGCCGCCTGCCCGTGACCGACGACCACGCGCGCTACGACGCCGGCCTTTCGGTGCGGCGCGAGGTGCTCGGCAGCGCGCATGTCGATCGCTCGCTGGCGCGGCTGACGCCGCTCAACGAGGAGTTCCAGAACCTGATCACGCGCTACGCCTGGGGTGAGATCTGGACGCGAGAAGGCCTGCCGCGCCACACCCGCAGCCTGCTGACCATCGCCATGATGGTGGCGCTGAACCGTTCGGAAGAACTGAAGCTGCATCTGCGCGCCGCGGCCAACAATGGCGTCACGCGCGACGAGATCAAGGAAGTGCTGCTGCAAACCGCGATCTATTGCGGTGTGCCGGCGGCGAATTCGGCGTTCCACCTGGCCGAAGAGGTCTTCGCCGAGATGGATAGGCCAGCCTGAGCAATCAGCCGGCCGGCTCCCGGGCCGGCTGCACCGCAAACGTCGGCAGCCGCGCCCGCCCCGATTGCCGGAACTCCGTGGGCGCCTGGCCCACCAGCCGCGCGAAGAAGCGGGAGAAGTACGCCGCATCGGAGAAGCCGAGCGACAACGCGATGTGCTTGATCTCCAGGTCGCTGAAGAGCAGGTCGCGCTGCGCCTCGGCGAGCACGCGCGCGTGGATCATCTGCAGGGCGGACTGCCCCGACGCCTGCCGGCACACGCGGTTGAGTTGCGTGGGCGTGATGCCGATCGCGCCGGCGTAGTGGCCGATCTCCTTCTGCTCGCGGTAATCCGATTCCAGCAGTTGCTGGAAGTGCTGGAAATGCCGCGCCGGCCGGCTGCTGCTGCGCGCGGCCGCCGGCGCCGCGGCATTGGCCAGCCGCGCAATGCCGATCAGCACCAGCGTCAGCAGCGCCGACAGCGACGCCCCGCGCCAGGCGGACACTGCCTCCATCTCCCCACGAAACAGCGCCAGCGCATCCGCCAGCGCGTGGCCGCGCCGCACGCGGTCATGGCGCGGGTGTTCAAACAGCGGCAGAGCATCCGGCACCCCCGCCAGCAGCGTGCGCAGGTGGCTGTCGGTCATGGTGACCACCATGCCATCGGTGTCTGGCGTAAACACGAAGCCGTGGATGTGCCGCGGCGGCATCGTCACCAGCGAGCCGCCGCGCAGCGGCTCGCGGCGCTCTTCGAGCAGGGCTTCGCCGCCACCCGCATGAATGTACAGAATTTGCAGGAATCGCTCATGCCGGTGGGGCTTGATCTCCCACCCGTGCAGGCGGCTGCGCGCGGCAATGGACTCGAAATGCAGCTGGTCGGACAGCGGCTCGGAAGAATTCACGCCGTACAGGGAGTAGGTCGGGACAGGTCTCACGGGGGGCGTCAGTGTTTACCAGCGATGTTCCGATTGTCCTTTCATTGGTTCGGTCTGTCCATTCCGTAGCGGGCGTGCTGCCACTATCGTTAGCGCCAGTAGATCGATATGCACAAGGAGACAAGACATGCGCACCCAGGTTGCCATCATCGGCGCCGGCCCCGCCGGCCTGCTGCTCGGGCAGTTGCTCAGCAAGGCGGGCATCGACAACATAATCGTCGAGCAACGCAGTCCGGAATACGTGCTGGGGCGCATCCGCGCCGGCATCCTCGAGAGCGTGACCGTCGATGCGCTGCAGCGCGCGGGTGTGGCGGCGCGGCTGCATGAGGAAGGGCTGGTGCACGACGGCATCGAGCTGTCATTCGATGGCCAGCGGCATCGCATCGACCTGCACGCGCTGGTCGGCCGCAGCGTGACCGTCTACGGCCAGACCGAGGTCACCCGCGACCTGATGGCGGCACGGCAGGAAGCGGGCATCACCACGGTCTATGACGCGCAGGAGGTCAGCCTGCATGACTTCGATGGCGCGAGGCCGGTGGTCCGTTACCGCAAGGATGGCGTGGCGCACGAGATCCACTGCGACTACATCGCCGGCTGCGACGGCTTTCATGGCGTCAGCCGCCAGAGCGTGCCGCAGACCGCCACGCAGTTGTTCGAGCGCGTCTATCCGTTCGGCTGGCTTGGCATCCTCTCCGACACGCCGCCGGTCGCGGACGAACTGATCTACGCCAGCCACGAACGCGGCTTTGCGCTGTGCAGCATGCGCACGCGCACGCGCAGCCGCTACTACGTGCAGGTGCCGTCGAGCGAGCGTGTGGAGGACTGGTCCGATGAACGCTTCTGGGACGAACTGCGCCGCCGCCTCGATCCGCAGTCGGCCCAGTCGCTGGTGACGGGCGCGAGCATCGAGAAAAGCATCGCGCCGCTGCGCAGCTTTGTCAGCGAGCCGATGCGCTTCGGCAACCTGTTCCTGGCCGGCGATGCCGCGCATATCGTGCCGCCCACCGGCGCCAAGGGGCTGAACCTGGCGGCCAGCGACGTGCTGACCCTGGCCGACGGACTGATCGCCGCCTACCGGCATGACGACAAGCGCGAGCTGGATGCCTATTCGGCGCGCTGCCTGCGCCGCATCTGGAAGGCCGAGCGCTTTTCATGGTGGCTGACTTCGCTGATGCATCGCTTCCCGGATGCGGATCCGTTTGCGCTGCGCATGCAGCGGGCCGAGCTCGATTACCTGGTGGGTTCGGAAGCGGCGTGCCGGGTGCTGGCGGAGAATTATGTGGGGTTGCCTTACTGAACGGCCAAAACCGGCGGCGCGCGGGGCGTAGATGGTAGCAAAGACAAAGCGCGGCATTTGCCGCGCTTTTTAACCTGCATCCATCAGGTATTACCTGATCTCCACCGCCACCTTCCCCCCAGCCTGCGCCTGCAGCCGCAGGCTTTCCGTGGTATCCCCCGACCCATCCGGCGTCCAGCCCGGGGGCATCACCAGATAGCCAATCGCATTCAGCAGGCTGCCGGCATTGGCCATGTCCTTGCCCAGGCCGATCCAGTGTTCGAACTGGTTGACCAGCGGGTTGTGCGTGGTGGTCGGGTGGACCAGGCCGTAGCGGCACGGTTCGTCTTCACGCTCTGCCACATAGGTGCCGAACAGGCGGTCGAAGATGATCAGCACGCCGCCGAAGTTCGCATCGAGGTAGTCGATGTTCGAGGCATGGTGCACGCGGTGCGCCGACGGGGTGTTGAACACGTATTCGAGCCAGCCCAGCTTGGGGATCCAGGTGGTGTGCAGCCAGAACTGGTACAGCAGGTTCAGGCTCACCGTGGCCAGCACCACTTCAGGACGAACGCCCAGGAAGACCAGCGGCGCGAAGAAGATGGCGGTGCCCGTGATCTTGCCGGTCCAGCCAAGGCGATAGGCGGTGCCCAGCGTCAGTTCGTTCGGCGAGTGGTGCACCGCGTGCGTCGCCCAGAAGAAGCGGATGCGGTGCGAGGCGCGGTGGTACCAGTAGTAGCAGAACTCTTGTCCGAGGAATAGCAGCAGCACGGCCAGCGCGCTGTTGATCTCGACGGTGAAGAGGCGGTGCTGCCAGGCAAACGCGAACACCGGCGTGGCCAGCGACAGCGGCAGCAGCGCCAGCAGCTTGCGGCCAACCAGGTCGGCGAGCGACAGGGCGACTTCATGCCAGGGATAGGCCTTGCCCTGACGGTTCGCCTTGCGTGCCAGCACGAAGGCTTCGACCAGGGAGACCGCCACGATAAACGCCGTGACGTAGAGGGTGAATTTGCCGAGGTTGTGCATGTCGGGTCCAGTGCGGTGAGGTGGGACGCTTGGCTTGCGGGTTGCTGCTTGCTGCGTCGGTGAGGCAAATGTAGTGGCTGGACCCGTGCGGCGCCATGCGGCAATTATTTCGCCGTATGTCATGCCCGGCGGGCCGCGGGCGGTGTAACACCGCGACATTTTTCTTACCGCGAAAAGCTGCAGCCCCTTTCCTATAGTTCGACCGTCGCCGCGCAACGGAGCGCGGCATGAAACGAACCGGAAGGACCTGCCATGACGAAACGCCTCAGCAATCTTGCCTCTTCCCTGCGCCTGCCCCGCCTGCTCGGTATCGCCAGTGGCGCACTGGTGATCCTGGCCAGCACGCCCGCTTTTGCCGCATTCGGTGGCCACAGCACGGCTTATACGCCGCGCGGCACGTTCAGCAGCGGGCATATCGGCGCCTGCGGCGGCGGCAGCTGCTCGCACGCCGGTGGCATCGAGGGGCCGCATGGTGGCCTGGCCACCAACACCGGCACCGTGACGCGCACCGCGCCGGGACAGTTCAGCAACAGCGGCACCGCCGTCGGTCCCAACGGGCGCTCGGTGCAGCACGACGGCAGCACCAGTTGCGCCGGCGGCACCTGTTCGCACAGTGGCGACCTGACCGGCCCCAATGGCCAGACCGCCACCACTTCAGGCAGCGTGACCCGCGAAGGCGTGGGCCAGTATTCGTCGTCGGGCACGGTCACTGGCGCAAACGGCAATAGCTACGGGCACGCCGCTTCCACCAACTGCGCCGGCTCGACCTGCTACCGCTCCGGCACCGGGACCGGCGCGCAGGGCGGCACCGTTACGCACTCGGGCAGCGCCACCAGCGTGGCGCCGGGAGTCGTGACCACCGGCGGCGGCACTACCGTGGTCCACGGCGCGGCGGTGACGACCGGCGGCACTACCGTCACCACGGTCGGAACGGTTGGAACGGTCGCTGCCGTCGGTACGGTGGGTACGGTGGGTACGACGGTGGCGGTCAGCACGCCGCCGGTGGTGGTCACGCCGCCGCCCCCGCCGCCGGTGCCTGTCTATGTGCCGGCCCCGGCGCCCGCCACGGTGTACGTGCCGCCGCCCGCCAAGGTCGTGGTTGCCCCGCCGCCGCCGGTCCGCGTCGTGGTCGCCGCACCGGTGCCGCGCACGATCTATGTCGCGCCGCGCGCGGTCTACGTGGCCCGTCCGGCCGTCATGATCCCCGGCCACTGGGCCGGCGGCGTGTGGGTACCCGCCCATGTGGTCTGAGCGCCACGAGGCGGTTACCCATTGCAGAGCGCCGGAAAAAGACCGGCCAGCCCACCGAGTCCATCATGAGGAAGATGATTGCAGTGCTTATGTTGTGTATTGTTTCTGCAGGCGCCTATGCACAAAGTGCCGGGATGCAGTCGCGCTGAGGCCATGCGCTCAAGCCTGGCGCCGAGTTTGGGACAGCAAGCCGGCACGCCGGCATCGCCGGAGACCCGTGATGGAACAGGTGAACAGGATTGTCGTGCTCGACGATGAAGCCGAGCTGCGCAACATGCTGCAACGCTTCCTGACCGGGCACGGCTTCCGCGTGCGCGCGGTGGCCGACGGCAAGCAGCTCGACAAGTACTTGCAGCGCGAGCCGCATGACCTGCTGGTGCTCGACCTGATGATGGAGCCCGAGGATGGCCTCACCATCTGCAAGCGCCTGCGGGCCGAGGGCCACACGCTGCCGATCCTGATGCTGACGGCCAAGGGCGACCCGATGGACCGCGTCGCCGGCCTGGAAACGGGCGCCGACGACTACCTTGCCAAGCCCTTCGTGCCGGACGAGCTGGTGGCGCGCATCCGCGCGCTGTTGCGGCGGCAGAAAATGTCGGCCGGCGATCCCACCGTGACTACGCAGCGGCTGCGCTTTGGCGACTTTACCTTCGATGTCGGCCAGCAGACGCTGATGCGCGGTGGCGAGCCGGTCGAAGTTCATTCGGCGCAGATGCTGCTGCTGCACGCGCTGGGTTCGTCGCCGAACCGTGCGGTCAGCCGCGAGAACCTGCTCGCGCGGGCGCGTGGGCGCGACCATGACGCGCTCGACCGCAGCATCGACGTGCAGATCCTCCGGCTGCGCCAGATCGTCGAAGACGATCCGTCCAAGCCGCGCTTTATCAAGACCGTGTGGGGCGTCGGCTACATGCTGGTCGCCGGCGTGGATTCGTGACGCGGTCGTCGCCCATGCTCAGGCGCCTGCTGCCACGCTCGCTGCTGGCGCGCAATATCCTGCTGCTGGTGGCGCTGGTGGCCATCACCCAGGCGTGTTCGCTGACGGTGCTGCTGCACTACGTCCAGCGCCCGCGCATCGAGCGCGCCGCCATCGTCTTTGCCGATTACGTGCGCACGCTCGACCGCGTGGTGGCGGCAATGCCGCTTGATCCCAGCGGTGCCACGGCCACGCGCATGGGCGCGCAGGCGCAGGAGCCCGCGCACGCCGCCGAGAAGCCGGCGCCAGACCTGCAACACCTGCTGCGCACCTGGCAGCGCGACGTCTTCATGGAAGCCCTGCGCCGCCATCTTCCCGCCGACATGCCGGTGCGATGGCAGGCCGGCGAGGCCGAGCAGCTGTGGATCCGCATGCATGTGGGCGGCGCGCCCCGCTGGATCGGGCTGCCGATCAGCGATGACGTGCGCGCCGGCGGCATTGCCACGGCGCTGGCGCTGTCGACCGCGCTGGCGCTGCTGGCGGCGCTGACCGGCTACCTGATCCAGCGCCACCTGAACCGGCCGCTGCAGGACCTGGCGCGTGCAGCGCAGGACATTTGCGGGGGCTCGACACCGCCGCCGCTGCCGACCGACGGCCCGACCGAGATCGCCCAGGTCAGCAGCGCCTTCAACCAGATGACGCAGGCATTGCAGCAGGCCGAGCAGACCCGGGCGCTGATGCTCGCGGGTGTCTCGCACGACATCCGCACGCCGCTGACCAAATTGCGCCTGGCCATGGCCATGTCGATCCCGCGCGGCGCCGACGATGCCTTCGTCGCCTCGGCCGAGGGCTACCTGGACCACATCGAGACCATCCTGCAGCAGTTCATGGACTACGCCGGCAGCGGCGAGAAAGAGCAGCCCCAGCCCGGCGACGTCAACGCCCTGGTGTCGCAACTGGCCGCCGACTTCGCCGGCCTGGGCCATGAGTTCGAGCTGTCGCTGGCGGAATTGCCGCCGGTTCCCTATCGCCCGGTCAGCCTGATGCGGCTGCTGATGAACCTGATGCAGAACGCTGTCGTCTACGGCAAGTCGGGCTTCAGCGTGCGCACGTGGCGCGATGCCGCGTGCGCTTATGTGGCCGTTGGCGATCGCGGCACCGGCATCGCCGCGCACGAGCTGGAGCAGCTCAAGGCGCCTTTCAGCCGCGGCGCCAACGCGCGCGGCCACGCTGGTGGCACCGGGCTCGGGCTGGCCATCGTCGACCGCATCGCGCGGCTGCACGGCGGCTCGCTGCAGTTCCGCCCGCGCGATGGCGGCGGGCTCGAAGCAGTGGTGGCGCTGCCGCTGCAGGCACCGGCGGCGTAGCGCGGGCACCACCTCGTCCCCCGGCGCCGTGACATGGCGCGAAATAATTCCCAGATGGCGCTGCGCGCGGGTTTTTTCCATACTTCCGTCACCGCGAGGCCAGACACGGAAACACCGAAGCAGGCAGCGCGACAAGAAGCTCCCGATGGTTTGCGATCTCCTGGTGCAACGATGTCGGCGACAGCTTTCCACTACCGACCGGCAACGACCTGCCAACCTGAAGGAACCGAATATGCGCAACGCTCTCCAGACCATCGCCAAGCAAACCAAGCGCCTGACCATCGCCGCACTCGCCGCCACCGCCATGCTCGGCGCCGGCTACGCCAACGCCGCTGTCACCGGCATCAACCAGATGGGCCTGACGCAGGCCGTGCACGCCGACGTGATCTATGTCCACGCGTTCGACGCCGATGCCGGGCAGGTGAAGCTTGACGGTGGCCTGGCGCAGAAGGTCAAGATGATGGCCGCCGGCGGCTCGTCGGCCAATGCGCAAGGCCAGACCGCAGCCGAAGCGCGCGATCAGGTCGCCAACGAGATCGTCCGCCAACTGCGCGGCATGGGCCTCAACGCCGTGCGTTCCGATGCCCCGGCGCCGGCGGGTGCCAACGCACTGATCGTCGAAGGCGATTTCCGCAAGATCGACGAAGGCAGCGGCCGCCGCCGTCTGCTCATCGGCCTGGGTGCCGGCAAGAGCGAAGTCGGCGCCGACGTGCGCATCTCGTACAAGCCCGCCAATGGCGCCCCGGTCCCGCTGCAGAGCTTTGTCGCCAACGCCGACAGCGGCCATATCCCGGGCGTGGCCGAAACCGCCGGCATCGGTGCCGCGGCCGGGCACGTGGCGATGGCGGCTGCCGGTGGTGCCGGTGTGCACGGCGCCACGGAAATGACGCATGACTCGATCTCCGCCGATGCGACGCGCCTGGGCAATTCGATCGCCAGTCAGGTCGCGGCCGCGAGCACCGAAGAAGGCTGGCTGACCGCCTCGGCGGCCCGCTGAGCCACACGCCCACCGGTGGGCTTGGTCAGCCCTGTGCGGCCCCGCCTTGTGCGGGGCCTTCGTCGTCCCCCTTGCGCAGCACCTTGCTCACCACCCTGGAAAAGAACGCAAAGTACAGGCCGGTCGACAGGCCGCACATCAGGATCCCGGTCAGCGCTTCGACGCCTCCCACCAGCCGCCATTCCTGCGGCAGCACCACGTCGCCATAGCCGGTGGTGGTGTACGTCACGGCGCTGAAGTAGAGCGCCGTATGCAGGTCGGGCAACCCTGCGCGCCAGTAGTAGAACAGGCCCCATGCCACGATCTGCAGCAGGTGCAGCAGGATCGTGCACGCCGCCAGGCTGATCAGCGCGTGCGTGGCGCGCCAGAAGTAGCGTGGCCCCGCCGGGATCCGCCACTTGAGCCAGTGAAACGCCGCCATGATGCCGATCGCGTGGATCGATACGCAAAGCGCCATCAGGAGGAATGCGAGGAGAGCCTTGGTCAGCATGGTCGTGTCCGTGGGTATCGGGCGGTCCCATGCTACCCCAGTGGCGCGGCGGCATGGCGGGGCGGCAATTGCCGTTGTCCGATTTCGGATCAAGACCTGTCGCCTGCCGGTTTGGCCGCAGGGTGCCCCGTCCCTAGACTCAAGCCGTTCGAGTCAAGGAGAACGCGCCATGGCAACCCTGCCACCCTTCGTGCCCCATCTGTCCGCCTGCATCCTCGGGGCGCTTTGCCTGGTTCCAGCCGGCGCCGCCGTCGCCCAGGACTGGCCCACCAAGCCGGTCACGCTGGTGGTGCCGTTTCCGGCCGGCGGCGGCACCGACCTGCTGGTCCGCACCATCCAGCCCAAGCTGCAGGCGGCGCTTGGCCAGCCTGTGGTGATCGACAACCGCGGTGGCGCGGGCGGCACCATCGGCTCGACGTTCGTGGCGCGTGCCGCGCCGGACGGCTACGTGGTGGGCGTGGCGACGACCAGCACGCACGCTGTCAGCGCCAGCGTCTATCCCAGGCTGCCGTACAAGCCCGCCACCGACTTTGCCTACGCTGGCTTTATCGGCACGTCGCCTTATGTGCTCGCAGTCAATCGCGCACTGCAGGCACCTGACGTGAAGACGCTGCTCGACCGGCTGCGCCACGACAAGCTCGCGCAGCACAGCTTTGCCTCGGTTGGCGTGGGCACGGTATCGCACCTGATCGGGGTGCAATTCCAGGCGTTGTCCAAAGTGCCGCTCACGCATGTGCCGTATCGCGGCGCAGCGCCCGCCTATACCGACCTCATCGGCGGCCAGGTGCAGCTGATGTTCGACAACCCGGCGGGACTTGTGCCGTACCTCCGCGCCAACAAGCTGGTTGCCGTCGCGACGACCGCGCCAACGCCGCTGCTGCCCAACGTGCCGACCTTCGCCAGCCAGGGGGTGCCGGGCTTCGCGCAACAGCTCTGGTATGGACTGGCGTTTCCGCGCGGGACGCCGGCGCCGGTGATCGCGCGCATGAACCACGTGCTCAACCAGGTGCTGGCGGACA
Organism: Cupriavidus sp. P-10; assembly: GCF_003402535.2. Lineage (NCBI taxonomy): Bacteria > Pseudomonadati > Pseudomonadota > Betaproteobacteria > Burkholderiales > Burkholderiaceae > Cupriavidus > Cupriavidus sp. P-10. Next base: position 2,564,315 of record NZ_AP025171.1, on the reverse strand, counting down.
AGGACACTATCCGCGAACTTGCGGACAAGGGCGTGACGGCGCGGCCGGGCACACCTGCCGAGATGCTGGCCGCCGTGCAGCACGACCTGTCTTACTGGGGCGCGACTGCCCGGTCCGTGGGAGCGACGATTGAATAAGCCACAGCGACACACCATGCCAGCGCGCGGCCGCGTCGCGCTGATCGACGTATTCGTGCGCGGCCCCGGCGGCGGCAATCCGGTGCCGCTGGTGGCCGATGCGCAAGGCATGTCCGAGACGGACATGCAGCAGGTTGCGGCGCGCCACGGCCATGAATCCGCCTTTGTGCTGCCGCCGTCGGCCGATGGGGCGGACCTGCGCCTGCGCTTTTTCGTGCCGCGGCACGAGATGGAAATGTGCGGCCATGCCACGGTGGGCGCGTTGTGGGCGTTGCGGCAGTGGGGCCGCTGGACCACGCCGGCCGCGCGCATCGAGACGCTGAGCGGCAGCGTGACGGCGCGCTGGGACGACGCGGCGCAACGGGTGTGGATTTCGCAGCCGCCGGTGCAGGCGAGCGCGCTGGATGCGGCCCAGCGCCGGGCGGTCGCCGCGGTGCTGGGCCTGCCCGGCGATGGTGCAGGCATTGCCATGACCAACGCCTGCACCAGCCGCGTCAAGACACTGGTGGCGATGCCGGACGTGGCGGCGCTGGCCGCGTTGCGGCCGGACTTCGCACGGATGGCGGCGTTGTGCGATGCGATCGGGTCCACCGGGCTGTATCCGTACGCGGACGCGGCAACGGGCGACCCGGCAACGCCGCCGGCCACGCGGGCGGTGCATGCACGGCAGTTTCCCCGCTCTTCCGGCTACCCGGAGGATGCCGCCACCGGTATTGCCGCGGCTGCGCTGTGGGGTCACCTTGCCGGCAATTCTCGGGGTGTCGCGCCAGTGCTGGCGGTACGGCAGGGTGAAACCATGGGCCGCCCGTCGGAGATCGTGGTGGCACCGCGCGTGGCCGCCGACGGCACCGCGCAGGGCTGCTGGCTCAGCGGCGCGGTGCAATGGAGCCAGCCATGAGTGCCACGACGCCGGAAGGCCGGCTCGCGGCCGCGGGCTTTGTGCTGCCGCCCGCGCCCGTGCCGCGCGGCAGCTACGCCCCGGCCTGCGTGATCGACGGGCGCATCAGCATCAGCGGCCAGACGCCGCGACGCGACGGCGTTGCCTTGGCCGGCTGCTGCGCCACTGAAGCCGATATCCCGGGCGCTCGCCGGGCCGCCGAGGTGGCGATGCTGAACGCGCTGGCCGCGTTGCGTACAGCCGCCGGCGGCCAGCTGGCGGCAGTGCGGCAGGTTACGCGGCTGCGCGGCTTCGTGCGCGCGCACGGCGATTTCACCCGGCATTCGTTGGTGGTCGACAGCGCCTCCGCCGTGCTGGCACTGGCCTTCCCCGCGCAGGCGCTCCCCGCTCGCACCGCGGTGGGTGTGGCAAGCCTGCCGGACTGTGCCTGGATCGAGATCGAACTGGAAGCCTGCCTGGCCTGAATGGCCTCCCTGGCCTGAATGGCAGGTAAGCCCCCGGCCAGTGTGCTCAGCCGGCTGGCGGCACCTCGCGCAGCAGGCGTGCGAGATGGCCACTGCTGGCAAAGCCCAGGCGCTCGCTGACGCGGGACAACGGCAACCCTGCGGCCAGCAGGCTGCGCGCATGCGCCGCGAGCACGCGCCGGCGGACCGCGACCGGGCTGGCGCCGAACTCCAGCTGGCAGGCGCGCTGCAGCTGCCGCGCCGAGACGCCCAGGGTGCAGGCCGCGGCATCGATCGACGGAAGCGCCTGGTCGCGCTCCAGCGCCGCGCTGAAGCATCGCACCAGCCGGAGCGCGAGCGAGGCGGGCTCCTGCGGCAGCGCTAGCAGCGGGCTGGCCATGACCTGGCCGACGATGGCGCGCACCAGCAGTTCCGCGCTGGCAGGCGCAAGGCCGGGCGTCAGCAGCGCTTCGAGCATCGCCAGCGCAGCGCCGTCGAGCCGCAGCGCGCCGTACGGTGCGGGGCCGTGCAGCCTGTCGGGGGCCAGGTAGAGTTCGCCGTGATGCTGGCGGCCGGCTTCCGCCGTGGTGAAATGGCGCGTCGACGCCGGCAGCAGGACGGCGCCGCCGCGTACCAGCGTGGTCGCCACCGGGCCGGGATGCTGCGCGTCGGGCTGGTTTTCCCACACGCTGCGCAGGCGGCCGGCGCGCGTCCACAGCAGCATGCTGCAGTCGTGCGTATGCCATTCGCGCCGGAATCCCGCGTGGCGGCTTTCGTGCAAGGCAAAGCCACGACCGGCGGTCAGGTGCAGCTTGGGGGAGTGATGTGTCAGGGCAGCCACTTTTGGCGATTGCGGGGCGATTGCGGGGCAGGTGGGGCGTGCCAACGATGGTGCCATATCCCGGGCGGGAGGGGGAGCCCCGCCGGCGGGCGCTACTGGGCGGCGGACGACATCGCCATCATCCGCGGCATCGCCTCTGCCACCACGCCTCCCACCAGCACCACCGCCGGGCTGGCCATCCCGGCGGACAATGCTTCGGCCAGCGTTTGCACCGTGCCGGTCCACGAACGCTCTTCCGCGCCGCCGGCATGCATCACGACCGCCGCCGCCATGTCGGCGCGCATGCCGGCCGCCAGCAGCCCGTCGCGGATCGCCGCGAGCCGGCTCATGCCCATGTAGATCACCAGCGTGGTGCCGCCGCGCACCAGCGCGTTCCAGTCGGGCGAACCGTGTTCGCTGGTATGCGCGGTGACGAAGGTCACGCCGTGGCAGTGGGCGCGGTGGGTCAGCGCCACGCCCAGGGCCTGCGCCGCCGCCATGCCGCTGCTGATGCCGTTGACCACTTCCACCGGCACGCCGTGCGCGCGCAGGAAGGCGGCCTCTTCGCCGCCGCGGCCGAACAGCAGCGGATCGCCGCCCTTGACACGCGCCACGGTGCGGCCGGCCAGCGCATGCTGCAGCGTCAGCTGCTGGATGCGCGCCTGCGTGACCGAGCAGCGGCCGCCGCGCTTGCCGACCCACTCGACATGCGTGCCGGGCCGGGCATAGCAGGACATTTCCGGCGAGACCAGGTCATCGACCAGCCATACGTCGGCGGACGCGAGCGCGCGCATCGCGCGCACCGTGACCAGGTCTGGGCTGCCGGGGCCGACGCCGACCAGCCAGACCTTGCCGGGCTTGAGGGGAGAGTTCATGTGTAGGACTCCTGCGCGCGCGGCGGCAGCGCGTCAATGACTGGTGCCAGCCGAACGCGTGGTCTTGTTGAAGACGTTGTACTTGCCGATGGGCTTGTCCATCGGGATGCGCTTCACTTCCTGCAGCGTGGCGGCGTCGTAGACCACGATCGCGCCGTCGCGCTCCATCAGGCTGACCAGCGCATAGCGCCCGTCGCGCGTGAATTCCACATGCGCGGCGGTGCGGCCCGGGCTGGGCGTGACGTTGCCGGCGACCTGGAGGGTCAGCTTGTCGATCACCTGCAGCGTGTCGCGCCGCGGGCTCATCATCGCGTCGGCCCAGGCGTAGCGGCTGTTCTCGTGGCTGCGTAGGAAGAAACCCGGGCCGTTGGTCGGGATGGCGGCGACGGTGTGCCAGTCCTGCATGTCGATTACCGAAATGCGCCCCTGCCCGAGGTCGGGCGACGCCATCACTTCATGGCCGTCCCGTTGCCACGTGATGCCGCTGCCGAGGTGAGGCATGCCGCCAAGCGCCAGCGAGGCCACCTTGCGGCCCTGGTCGAGGTCGATCACCTGCCCGCCCCCGCTGCGCGACGCGCCGAGGATGTGGCGGTAGGGCTGGTCGAAGAAGAAATCGTCGAGCACATCGTCCAGCACGATGGCGCGCGGCGCCAGCGATGCCAGGGGCTTGCCGGCGGCGTCGGCATACGGGATTTCCCAGACCTCGGCAATGTCCTTCAGCGCTGCGATAAAGCTGCGGCGCGGCGCCGCGTCGTAGACCGCAGATACCCGCGAGGCATCGCCACTGCGGCCCTTGACGTCGATCACCCGCGCCAGCGACAGGTCGTCGGCGTGCAGCAGCACCAGCGTGCGTGGCAGCGTATTGCCGGCCAGCACCCAGCGCCCGTCGTCGCTGACGGCAACGTTGCGCGTATTGATGCCGACGCGGATCTCGGCGACGTAGGCCAGGTTCCACAGGTCGTACTTGCTGACCCAGCCGTCGCGGCTGGCCATGTAGACATAGCGGCCGTCGCGGCTGAACTTGGGGCCGCCGTGCAGGGCGAAGCGCGTGGCAAAGCGATGGATCGGTGCCAGCCGGTCGCCGTCGAGCACGGTCATGTGATGGCTGCCCGCCTCGACGACCACGAACAGGTTCTGCGGATCGGCGCTGAAGACGGGACGCGCGGGCAGCGTGCCGGGCGCGTGCGTGACGACGTGGCTGGCGCGGATCGCGTCGGTGCTCCACTGCGGCGCGGCGGCGGGCGCCGTGCGCAGCCAGCGCGCCAGCGCCTGCAATTCCCGGGCGGCCAGCGTGGCGCCGAAGGCCGGCATCTGCGTCGCGGCGCGGCCGTCGCGCAGCACGGTGTCGAGTTCGCTGGCGCGCAGGCGCTCCAGGCTTTCCGGCAGCAGCGCGGGGCCCATGGCGCCGAGGCGGTCGGCGCCATGGCAGGCGGCGCAGTGCTGGCCATAGAGCGCGGCGGGATCGAGCGCGAACGCGGATTGCATCCCGCCAACCAGAGCCAGGGACAGGAGCCATCGGGCAATGCGCGTCATGCCGCCACCTCCGAGCCGGGCGCGGCGGCGATCTCGGTATCGCTGAGGTAGCAGCCCGGATCCTCCGCCCACGCGTTGCCGGTCAGCGTGAATGCGCGCACGCGCGTGTTGCCGTTGCAGATGGCACGGTGCGCGCAGACAGCGCAGCGTCCCTGCAGCGGGCGCGGCCGGCTGGCCAGTCCCGCCATCAGCGGGTCGGTGCGGCTCGCCCAGATCTCTCCGAAGGGCCGTTCGCGCACGTTGCCCAGCGTGACGTGCCACCACATCGTGTCGGGATGTACGTTGCCGAGATTGTCGATATTGGCGACGCCCACGCCGGTGGCGTTGCCGCCCCACTGTTCCAGCCGCCGGCGCATGTCGGCGACGCGGTGCGGGAAGCGCTGCGCGATCCAGTACAGCAGGTAGACCCCGTCGGCATCGTTGTTGCCGGTGACGAAGTCACCGGCATGGCCCGCGCAAGCGCGCTGCCAGACATGGTCGAACAGCCAGTCCAGCGCGGCGCGCGTGCGCGCATGCCGGGCATCCTCGGCGCGATGGCTGCGCGCGCGGCCGGCGTAGTTGAAGTGGGACAGGTAGAACTTGTCGATGCCTTCGCGTTCGGCCAGCGCGACGAGGTCGGGCAACTGCGCGGCGTTGGCTTCGGTCAGCGTCATGCGCACGCCGACGCGCAGGCCGACGGCGCGCGCGACCCGCAATCCCGCCAGTGCCTGCGAGAAGGCACCGTTGCTGCGGCGGAAGCGGTCGTGCGTGGCGGGCAGCCCATCCAGGCTGACGCCGACATAGTCAAAGCCTGCCGCGGCCAGCCGCGCAGCGTGACCGGCATCGAGCAGCGTGCCGTTCGACGACAGCGACAAATGGAAGCCAAGCGCGCGCGCATGCGCGGCAATGTCATACAGGTCCGGCCGCAGCAGTGGCTCGCCGCCAGACAGGATCAGCGCCGGCACGCGCGCGTCATGCAACTGCGGCAGCACGCGCAGCGCCTCGTTGGTATCCAGTTCGCCCTTGAAGTCGGTATCGGCCGAAGTGGCATAGCAATGGCGGCAATTGAGGTTGCAGCGGCGGATCAGGTTCCAGATCACGACCGGGCCGGCGGCCTTGCGGGCGGGCGGCACCGGCCCGGCGTCGCGCAGGGCTTCCATGAAACGGGACAGGCGGAACATCAGCGTGGCTCCTGTGGGGCAGGTCCGGCCGGCGGCAGGCGCAGGCCGGTTTTCTTCAGGATGCGGGTGGACCACAGCACGTCATGCGCGCGGCAGGCGTCGCCCAGCAGTGCCGTGATGCGTTCGATCTGCGGCGCCGCGTCGGCGCGGGCACGCGCGTGGACCATCGCGAACAGGTTGTAAGGCCAGTGCGGCAGCCGGCGCGGGCGCAGGTAGCAGTGGCTGACAAAGGGCAGCGCACCGACAAGTTCGCCGAGCGCATCGACGCAGGCATCGTCCACATCCCACACGGTCATGCCGTTGGCGCGCCAGCCCAGCCGGTAGTGGTTGGGCACCGCGCCGATGCGGCGCAGCGTGCCGCGCGCATGCATTGCCGCCAGCCGGGCGATGACTTCGGCTTCGTCGAGTCCCAGCGTGGCGGCGACGGCCGCGAACGGCGCCGGCTCCAGCGGCAGGCCCGCCTGGGTGGCGCGGATCAAGGCTAGGTCGATGGCATCGTGGGCGTCGGCGGACATCATGCGGGAAGGTAGAGGTTGACGAAGAACTCGCGTTCCTTGGGAAACGGCAGGATCTCGACGCCAGCCGCGGCGGCGATGCGATCGAGCGCCGGGGCCACGTCTTCGGCCCGCGCGACCGCCAGCACGAACCACAGGTTCAGGTGGTGGGTGCGCTGGTAGTGGTGCGCGACCTCCGGAAAGGCGTTGATCGCGCCGGCCACGGCGGCGAGCTGTTGTGCCGGCGCGTGGCAGGCGCACAGCACGAAGCGGCCGCCCGCGCGCTCGATCTGGTAGAGCGGGCCGAAGCGTGTCAGCACGCCGCGGTCGAGCAGCCGGCGCAGCCGCGCCAGCAGTTCGTCTTCCTCGATGCCGAGCGCGGCGGCAGCCTCGGCATACGGCCGCGGCACCAGCGGCAGGCCACGCTGCAGCGCGTTGACGATGCGGCGGTCGGTGGCGTCGATGGTGTCGGGAAGCACGGCGCAGGAGGCATCGGCGGCCATGCTCATGCCGCCTCCTGCGTGGCGTAGCGCGTGCCGCGCTGCTTGTAGCAACGGGTGCCGACCAGCACCGCGCCGGGTGTCTGGTCCAGCCCGGCGGTGGCGCGGATGTGGTCGAGCGCCGGCCGCAGGTCGTGCGCATCGCGGGCATGGATCATCGCGAACAGGTTGAAGGGCCAGGCCGGCAGGCGCCGCTCGCGCCGGTAGCACAGCGTCACGCGCGGCTGGCGTGCCAGGCGCAGGCCGATCGCGTCGACACGGGCGTCCGGCACGTCCCACACGCACATGGCGTTGTGCCCATAGCCGAAGCGCCCATGGCGCAGCACCACGCCCAGCCGCCGGATGACGCCCAGTGCCGACCATTGTGCAATCCGCTCCAGCACCCGCGGCAGCGGCAGCCGCGTGCGCGACGCCAGTTCCTGGAACGGGCGCGGCGTCAGCGGCAGGCCCGCCTCCAGCGCCGCCACCAGGCGCCAGTCATCCGCATCCAGCGAGATCGGCGGCACGGGTGCGGCGGTCCGGCGCCGGGCCGGCGTGCCGCGCTTGCCGGTACCGAGCGCAAAGCCCAGGTCGATGTGGTACTCGCGCGCCATCGGCAGATCCAGCGGCACTTGCCCGGCCATGTCGGCAATGGCGGCCAGCGTGCCATCCAGCGTGCCGCGCTCGCGCGCACCCGCGACGAACCACAGGTTGTAGGCGTGGCCGCTGCGTGCGTAGTTGTGGCTGACCGACGCGCAGGTGCTGATGCGCGCGGCGACGCGATCCAGGTGCCCCGTCGGCACGCTCAGCGCGGCCAGCGTGCTGACGCCGATCACGTTGGGCGCGAACACGGCGCCGACGCGGCTGATCCGGCCCGCTCCCAGGTCGCGCGCCAGCAGCGACAGCAGTGTGTGCTCGCACAGGCCCAGTCCTTCCGCGAGCGCCTGGTAGGGGCGGGGCTGCAGCGGGAAGTCGCGCTGCAGCGTGTCGTACAGGGTGCGTTCGTCTAGCATGCTGCCCCTTACATGCCAAAGCGCTGTGCCCGCGCGGTGAAGAAGATGCCGCTGGGGTTGTCGGCAGGCAGCGTGGCGATGCGCGCCAGCGTGGCGGTGTCGTAGACCTCGACGCGATTGTCGTCGCGGCAGGACAGCCACAGTGCCTCTCCCTTGGGCGTGAATTCCATGTGCAGCACGCCGCGGCACGGGCGCAGCGTGCGCACCACCTCGCGTGTGGCGGTGTCGATGACCTGCACGGCGTCGTTGTGGGGGAAGGCGAAGTTGACCCAGACCTGCCGGCCGTCCGGGCGTGCCATGACAAAGACCGGCTGGCCGGCCAGCGCCACGCGCGCGGTCTGCTGCCAGCCGCGCGCCGGGTCGGCGACCAGCACTTCGTGGCGGCCGATGGCCGGCAGCCATGCCTGGCCCTGCGCCATCGCCCAGCCGCGCAGGTGCGGCATCTTGTAGACCGGCAGCGGCTGGCCGCCGCGGCCGTAGCCAGCGAGGATGCGGCGTGCCTGCGGCGGCGCCTGCCACAGGTCGACCAGCGCCAGGCCGTCCTCGCCGAACAGCCCGGCCAGATACCAGCGGCCGTCGGGCGTGACCAGGCCGTCGTAGGGCTCGCGCCCGGCCGGCAGGCGCGCCACTTGCGGCTGGCGCGGATCGGCGGCATCGATGATCCAGATCTCGCCGGACTCGAACAGGCTGGCGGCGAAGCGCCGGCCCGGCAGGTCGGCCAGGCCCACCACCTTGGCGCGGCGCCCGTCCTGGCCGATGGCTGGCAGGTCCGCCAGCGGCTCGAGCGTCTGGGCATCGAACAGCCGGATCCCGCCAGGCGCGTAGTTCTGCGCGGCCACCACGCGGCCATCCTGCGAGATCGCGCCGCCGATGCTGTTACCGGCCTGCAGGATGCGGTGCGTGATGCGCGCGTCCAGCAGGTCTACGCGCGTCAACCCGCCATCGCGGCCGAACACGTAGGCGTAGCGCGCATCGCGCGAGAACACCACGCTGGCGTGCGACAGGTCGCCCAGCCCGTCGACCGTGGCCAGCCGCGTCATGCCGGTGGTTTCCACGATCTGCAGCCGGCCGGCGGCACGTTCCACCACCACGCCGAGATCGCCGGTGCCGCGCACCGCGCCGGCGCAGCCGGCCAACAGTGCCGCGGCGCAGCCGAGCGCGGCGGCCAGGCCGCGCATCAGCGTGCCGGCGCCGCGTTGGTTGGCATGACGGCCGGCGGGTCGCCGGCCCGGAGTCGTTCGATCAGCCATTGGGCTTCATCCTGCGTCATGAAGGGTTGCCAGGGCGGCATGGCGGTGCCGGGCCGCCCGTACAGCACGGTGGCCACCAGGCTTTCCGGCGGCTTGTCCGCCAGCGCCTCGTGCGTCAGCGGCGGACCCAGCCCGCCGCGCAGCGTCATGCCGTGGCAGGCGCCGCAGTCATCGCGCAGCCAGTGCGCCAGTTGCGCCTGCCGAACGGGAGGGGGCGCTGACTGCGCTGGCGCAGTGGCCGGCGCGGCCAGCAGCGTCGCGGCGAGTACGTTCACCGTGGCGCCACGCCATGCCCGGGTAATCAGAGCGAGAGGATCCATTTGGCCAGCGTATTGGCCTCGGCCTCGCTGACGGCGTTGGCCGGCATCGGCATCGCGCCCCACTGGCCATTGCTGCCCTTGAGGATCGACTGGACCATATGCGGTTGCCCGTCCTTCTTGCCCGCGTATTTGGCCTTGATGTCCTTGAAGGCCGGTCCGATCACCTTCTTGTCGACGCCGTGGCAGGACAGGCAGGCCTTGCTGGATGCAAGCTGCTGGTTCGCGTGGGCCACGCCGGGCATGGCGGCACCGAACGACAGGACACAGGCGGCGGCTGCGAGCAGCGCGGGCAGGCGAGCAGGCAGTTGGACGGGGTGCTTCATCTTGATTTCTCCGTTTGGGGGGAATGGAACCGGGCACCGCAACCGACAGAGCGGTGCGGTGCCGCGGGTTGTTAGTAGACGTCGTGTTGTGTGTTGTAGGCGTTGAACTTGCCGGTTGGCGTGATCAGGCGCTTGTCCTTGATCACGGTCTTGAGCGTGCGGGTCTTGTCATCGACCACCACCAGTGCGGACTCGCCGTCCTTGGTGCCCCAGACCGAGAACCAGACCTCGTCGCCGGCCTGGTTGTATTCGGCCTGCACCACGCGCTTGGCGCCGGCTCCTTTCAGGCCGGCCCAATCGGCGATCGGCAGCACCTTGAAGCCGTCTTCCAGGTTGCGCGTATCGAACACCGCCACTGACTGGTTCAGCTTGGCATCGGGATTGAGCGGTGTATCGACCCACAGGTTCGAGGACTTGGGATGCGTCTTGATGAACAGCGAGCCGCCGCCCTGGCCCTTGAGCGTCTGCACCACCTTCCAGGCCTGCGCCGCATGGCCGGCGGGATCGGTGCCGATCAGGCTGATGGTTTCGTCGCCGAGGTGGCTGGTGGCCCAGACCGGGCCGAACTTCGGATGCGTGAAGTTGGCGCCGCGCCCCGGGTGCGGGGTCTTGCCCACCTCGATCAGCGCGGCGAGCTTGTCTTCCTTGGTGTCGACCACGGCGATCTTGTCGGACGCATTGGCCGCGACCAGGAAGTAGCGCCCGGTGGAATCGAAGCCGCCATCATGCAGGAACTTGGCCGAATCGATGGTGGTGGTCTTCAGGTTGGACAGGTCCGAGTAGTTGACCATCAGGATCTTGCCGGTCTCCTTGGCGTTGATCACAAACTCGGGGTGGTAGTGGCTGGCGACGATCGAGGCGACGCGCGGCTCGGGGTGGTACTCGTTGTCAACGGTCATGCCGCGCGTGGACACCACCTTCAGCGGCTTGAGCGTATCGCCTTCCATGATCACGTACTGCGGCGGCCAGTACGAGCCCGCCACCGCGTACTTGTCTTCATAGCCCTTGTACTTGGAGGTTTCGACCGAGCGCGCCTCCATGCCGATCTTGACCTCGGCGACGATGTCGGGCTTGGGCAGCCACAGGTCGATCAGGTCCAGCCGCGCATCGCGCCCGATCACGTACAGGTAGCGGCCCGATGCCGACATGCGCGAGATATGCACCGCATAGCCGGTCTTGACGATGCTGATGATCTGCTTGCTGTCGCCGTCGATCAGCGCGACCTCGCCGGCATCGCGCAGCGTGACCGAGAAGAGATTGTCCAGGTTGTACTGGTTCATCTTCTTCGACGGCCGTTGCGCGACGGGCAGGATGTCCTTGCGGCTTTTCTCGATGTCAGCCAGTGAAAATTCCGGCGGCGTCGGCGGATCGAGCTGTATATAACGGGCCATCAGGTCGACTTCCTTGTCGGAGAGGTCACCGGATGTGCCCCAGTTCGGCATGCCGGCCGGGCTGCCGTACTTGATGAAGGTCTTCAGGTATTCCGAGCCGCGCGCGCGTGTGATGTCTGGCGTCAGCGGCTTGCCGGTCGCGCCCTTGCGCAGCACGCCGTGGCAGCCGGCGCAGCGCTCGAAGTAGATCTGCCTGGCGTGATCGAACTCGGCCGTGGTCAGCGTGGGGATCGTCGCCTTTTGCTCTGCCTTGGTTTCAGGCTTCTGTGCGGCCTTGGCGGGGTTGGTGGCTGCCTGGGGAAGTCCCAGCCAGAGTGAGAGCGGCAGTGCCGCGAATGCGGGGTAAAGCCATCTTCTTGCTTTCATGGTGCCGTGGTTCAGCGGGTTGTGGAAAGCTGTTGTCGCGGTGCTTGTGGGGCGCGAACTGGCACCAGGCGCTTGCAGTGATGATGCGGACACACTGCGAGTAGGGGATTGACTGGCATCAAACCGGGATGGATGACACGCAACGGTTTGTGCGCGGAGCCGAAGATGGTTGCGTGCGTGCCGCGCAGGCGCATGCATGCACGGGGCGCTGCGCTATCCCGCGGGATAGCGCAGCGCCCTCACGGCATGGCGTGGAGAAGTGGACCGACGCGCTGCTAATCCTTGATCAACAGCACCGGGCAGTGCGCATGGGCAAGGACCCGCCTGGCTACCGATCCGACGATGGCATCGAGAAAGCCGCCGCGGCCATGCGAGCCCATCACGATCAGGCTGGCCCCTATCTGGCTTGCATACTCGACGATGCGGGTCGGCGCAAAGCCTGTGAAGCCATGGCGCTCGAACGGGATCCCGGCTTCGCCGAGGATGGTGGCCACCGAGCCCATCGCCTTCTCGTTCTGCTCGCGATGCCAGTCGTCGAGCGTGCCGCGGTCGATGAAGGACTTGATGTCGCCCGGCACATCCGGTTCGCAATGCACTACGTGCACGACGAAGTCGCGGGTCAGCAACGGGCTTTGCGCGAGGTAGCGCGCAGCCGCGTCGCTATAGGACGACCCGTCGGTCGCCAGCAGGATCTTGTTCATGGCTTGCTCCTCATGTGCGCCGGTTACCGGCACCGCGTTCGCGCGGTGCGCCGCTGCGGCCCGGCTGATCGCCCGCTGCGGCGGCTCGCCTGGTCCTGGCCTGGCTGAGCAGGACGGAGACGAACAGCGTCATCGCGACCGCGCCCAGGGACCAGTGCACCGGTATATGGAACCACGGCTCGACCAGCATCTTGGCGCCGATGAAAGCGAGCACGATGGCGAGGCCGTACTTCAGGTACTGGAAATGCGCCGCCAGGTTGGCCAGCAGGAAATACAGGGCTCGCAGCCCCATGATCGCGAAGATGTTCGAGGTGAATACGATGAAGGGATCCGTGGTCACGGCAAAGATCGCCGGGATGCTGTCGACGGCGAACACCAGGTCGGTCGCTTCCACCATCAGCACTACCACGAACATCGGGGTCGCATAGCGCAGGCCGTCGATGCGCACGAAGAAGCGTTCGCCGTGATAGTCCGAGGTGATCCGCATGTGGGCGCAGAGGAAGCGGACGATGGGATTGCGCGAGAGGTCGGGGGCATGCCGGGACATGAACAGCATCCTGATGCCAGTGATGACGAGGAACACGCCGAACACGTAGAGGATCCAGGCGAACTGGCTGATCAGCCACACTCCCACCAGGATCATGGCGGCGCGCATCAGGATTGCGCCGAGTACGCCGAGCAGCAGCACCCTGCGCTGCAGCTCCGGCGGCACGGCGAAGTAGCTGAAGATCATCGCGAACACGAACATGTTGTCGACCGACAGCGACAGCTCGATCAGGTAGCCGGTGTAGAACTCCAGCACCTTGCGAGAGGCTGTATCCCGGCCGGCGTCCTCGGCCACCACATACCAGAGTGCCAGCCCAAAAAGCGCGGCCAGGGTCATCCAGACGAGGGTCCACCCCAGCGCCTCGCGCGTGGAGACGCGGTGCGCATGCCGCCCGCCGAGGACGAAGATATCCACGAGCAGCGTGCCCAGCACCAGGATGAAGAATCCGGCCCACATCGGGGCGGTTGCAAAGGTGTCCATTGCCTTATGGGGTAACTGCAGGGGTAACTGCCGGTGCAACTGCCGGAGGCCGGCGCCCGGTCCGGCCAACCGGGATCATGGCAGCTGCCGCGCGAGGTGGGGCCGCGCAGGCTGGGCCTTCACGCGCAGTGCATCGGGTTCGCCGCAGTAGTGCAGGATCTCGGCGCGGGCCGCGTTGCGCAGCCGCATTGCCGCCGGCCAGTCCTGCCCGTCAGGCGGCACGGGCCGGCCGATGACGACGCTGATCGGGCCGCGGCGCGGCAGCCACTGGCCGTCTCGCAGTACCGAGCGGGTGCCCCGCAGCGCAATGGGAACCACCGGCGCGCCGGCACGGGCGGCGGCGAGGAAGGCGCCCGAGCGGAAACGTTGCAGCCCCGGCTCGCGGCCAAAGGTGCCTTCCGGGAACAGCAGGGCGGATCGTCCGTCACGCACCGCCGCGACCAGGCGCGCGATGGCCTCGGATTCGCGCACGTTGTCGAAGCGGTCGATGAAGTCGGCGCCGATGCTGGACAGGTAGGCGCCCGGAATGCGTTGCGCTTGCAGTTCGCGTTTGGCCACTACGCACACCGGCATGGGCAGTGCGGCGATCAGCACGATGCCGTCCAGGTAGCTGGCATGGTTCGATACCAGCACGCAGGCGCGGTTGCGCGGCAGCTGCTCCAGCCCCTGCACGAACCATGGCACCGCGGCCAGCCGCAGCAGCAGCCGGGCGGCATGGTGGCTGAGCGCCCAGCCCATGGCGGGCCGGTGCATCGCCACCGAGGCCAGGCACGTCACCGGCGCCATCGCGGCGAACAACAGCCAGGTGTACAACGAATAGGACAGCCCGGCGGCGGCATGCCGGCCGCGCCGCAGCTGCGGCAGCAGCGCCTGCCAGCCGAAACGCGCAATCTGCAGCCAGGGGGCGGCATCGCCGAGGCCGGTGCCGCCATGCTCGAACCGCTCGCGGCAAGCGGCGCGCCGGATCTTGCCGCTCGACGTCTTCAGGATGGTGTGCGGCGGCACCAGCACGACATGGTCGGGCGGCATGCCGAGTACATCGAGCGCGGTTTTCAGCGCCTGCTGTTGCAGCGCGCGGCGCGCCGGTTCCTCGGTTGCGGCGGTTTCCGCCATTACCACGATGCGCTCGGTGCCGCTGTCCGGATCGGGACTGCCGAACACCGCGACACACCCTTTGCGGATGCCGGGTATGGCGCCGATGGCCTGCTCCACTTCGTAGGGATAGAGATTGCGGCCGCCGCGGACGATGGTCTCCTTGGCGCGTCCGGTGATAAAGAGCTCGCCGTCGGCGATATAGGCGTAGTCGCCGGTGTTGAGCCAGCCGCCGTCGAAGAGCTGGCGCGTTTGTGCCGGGTTGCGGAAATAGCCAGTGGTGGCCGACGGCCCGCGGAACTGCAGCAGGCCTTCCTGCCGCTCGGGCAGCTCGCGGCCGCTGACGTCTACGATGCGGATTTCGTGTCCGGGGAGGGGCCGGCCGCACGAGGGGATTTCCATCTGGTCCCGTTCGCCTGCCGACCGGCCTGCGTTCCCATCGGCGGGAACGGCCCGCGATGTGCGTACGAATGCGGCGCGGTCGATGCGGTCGGCGGTAAGACTCTGCCCGGGCGTCGGGAACGTCAGGCCCACCGATGCTTCCGCCAGCCCGTAGACCGGGGCTGCGGCTTGCGCGCGCAGTCCGTGGCGGGCGAAGCGCGCCGTGAATTTGCGCATGGTCTGCAGGCTGACCGGCTCGGCGCCGTTGAACGCGAAGCGCCAGCTCGACAGGTCCAGCCCCGACAGGTCCGCCTGCGCGAGCCTGTGCAGGCACAGCTCATAGGCGAAATTGGGCCCTCCGGAAAGCGTGCCACGATATTTGTGTATCGCCCAAAGCCAGCGCTCGGGCCGAGCCAGGAACGTGAGCGGCGACATCACCACCAGCGGGAAAGCGTAGTACAGGCTGCCCAGCCAGGCGCCGATCAGGCCCATGTCGTGATACAGCGGCAGCCAGCTGACAAAGACGTCGCGCGAGTCGACCGACAGCGCCTTGCCCATGGCGCGCAGGTTGGCCAGCAGGTTGGCATGCGTCAGCACCACGCCCTTGGGCGATCCGGTGCTGCCGGAGGTGTACTGGAGCAGCGCGATGTCGTGCGCGCGCAGCATCGCCTGGACCGGCGCCGCGGTGGTGTCCTCCACCTCTTGCGGCGTCAGCACGCTTTGCAGCGTGCCGGTGCTGGCCTTGAGCAGCGCGGCCAGCGGCCGGGCCTCGGCCACCGTGACAAGGATCGGCGCCTGCGCGTTGGCGAGGATGCCGGCGTGGCGCTGCAAGTGGTCGCCAATCTGCGCCAGCCGCGCGGGCGGGTAGAGCGGCACGGGGATCCCGCCTGCCAGCAGGATGCCGGTAAAGCAGTAGAAGTACTCCGCGCCGGTTGGCAGCATCAGCGCCACGGTCGTACCGGCGCGCACACCGCGCGCGGCCAGGCCCGCGGCAACGGCGCAGGCGTGCCGGTGCAGTTGCGCAAAGGTGATCGGCGTATCTTCGCCGTCGCCGCCGTGCAGGATGATGTGGGTACGTTCCGGGTGGCGGTGCAGGTGCCAGCGCAGCACGTCGGTGACGGTGGCGGCGCCCTCGGGCGCCTGCGCTGCCTCGTCCGCGGGTGCCGGACGGGCCAGCCGAGCCGGCGCATCAGCGGCGCCGGGGGGCAAGTCCCTGGCGGCGAGCACGGCACGCAGCAGCGCGCGTGGCGTGTCGGCCTGGGCCAGTACCTGCTCCGGCAGGCTTACGTTGAAACGCTGCTCGATACGGGCCAGCAGCTCGGCGCGCGTCAGGCTGTCGAATCCCAGTTCGGCTTCGAGCGCGCTGTCCAGCGAGGGCGAGGCCGCTGCGCCGGATTCCGTCTGCGGCCGCATGGCGGTAGACATCTCCCCCACGATGCCGAGCAAGGCATCCTCGTAGTTCTGCCGCGGGGGCGAGTCCTCGTTCATTCGCTTAGTGCTGTGTCCGGGCAAGACGGCGACCGCCGCCTCTCGCACATGCGCAAGGCGGCAGCACCGACGGCGACGGTACTGACACCCTTAAGATAGGCGGCGTGCGGAAATTGTCGAGGCGGGTGGCGAGGCGGGCACAAGCGGGGGTGTTCCGGTGACACACAGACGCACGATTGCGCACATGCCGCCGGGAGGCTGCGGTCAGGCGGCGACCATGCCCGTCGACTTCGGGAAGGCGACTGCCCCCTGGCTTAGCGGATCCCGTAGCGGATCCAGATGGTTCTGGCTCCGCATGGCAATAATGAACCGCCCGACCTGCGTGGCATCGCCCAGCGGCAGGCATGGCAGCAAAGTGTCGAGCCGCGCATCGGTGGCCACTGCGACGATCGAAGGATCGCAGGGGTAGTACGGCGCACGCCCATGCGCTGGCCGATACACCTCGATGCGCGGAATATCCTCCTGGCGGAAGCCTTCGACCAGCGTGAGGTCCGCGGGCCGCAGCCGCGCCACCTGTTCGGCGAGCGTCGGCTCCGCTTCGTCGGCCAGCTCGCGCACGATGGCGTAGCGATAGGGCGAGGCCACCATCACCTCGGTTGCACCGGCCGCGCGAAAGCGCGCGCTGTCCTTGCCGGGAGGCTCGAGTTCCAGCGGATGGTGGCTGTGCTTGATCACGTTGACGGTCAGGCCTTGCGCGCGAAACCAGGGCAGCAGTGCGGTAATCAGCGTGGTCTTGCCGCTGCCCGAGGTGCCGGCGATGCCAAAGATAAAGGGATTCATGGTGTGACGGATTCAGGTTGTGCGGGCAACGGGCATACCAGCGGCAGGAAGGCATCGGCGCGCTGCGAGTAGGCCAGCAGCGCACCGGCCTGCAGGTCGAAATACCAGCCGTGCAGCGTCAGCTTTCCTGCTGCCAGCGCGCGCCGCACGAACGGGAAGGTCTGCAGGTTGCGCAGCGATACCAGGATCGCCGCCTGTTCGCAGGCGCGCTGGCGCTGCGCCGGGCTGGCGTCGGCAAGCGTTTGCTCCACCTGCCGGCGCGCGGGCGCGGCGATGCGCACCCAGGCACCCAGGTAGTCGGCTTCTTCGCCCTTATCGGGGGGATGGTCGCCGGCATCGGCCGGCTGTGCCAGCAACGCGCGGATGCCGCCGCAGCCGCCATGGCCCATCACGATGATGCGGTCGACGTGCAGCTGCTCGACGGCAAACTGGATCGCCGCGGACACGCCGTGCAGGCTACCTTCATGACGCCCGGTGCAGGGCGGCACCAGGTTGCCGATATTGCGCACGGTAAAGAGATCGCCCGGGTCGCAACCCAGCAGCAGGGCCGGGTCCACGCGCGAGTCGCAGCAGCCGATCAGCAGCGTGGGCGGTTGCTGCCCGGTACGCAGCGCGTCGAACAGGCTTGGCGCGTCGTCGAAATAGCGTTGCTGGAACCGCTCGAAGCCCTTCAGTAGATGTTCGATCTGATGCATGGCGGTTTCCGTTGGTCAGGGTGGCGGCGCTACTGCACCAGCGGGCTGTCGGCGCCTTCCAGTTCGATGCCTTCGATGCGGGCGCGGCCGATCAGCAGGCTGGCGTACTGCTTCCAGGCGCGGTCGCGCGCCGCCGTGGCCAGCGCACCGGCGATGTCGCCGCGCACGGCGTCGAAGGGCAGGCGGGTGCCGGTGCAGCGCTCCAGGACGCGCACGATATGCAGCCCGAAGCGGGTCTCGACCAGCTGCGGCAGCACGCCGTCATGCTGCGCGGCAAACAGCGCGCGCTCGAACTCCGGCGCGGTTTCGCCGCGGAATACGCGGCCCAGGCGGCCGCCGTTGTTGCCGCTCGGGCAGTTCGACAGCGCGCGGGCATGCTGTGCGAAGCTCGACGGATCGCCGCGCACCAGTGCCAGCGTCTGCGCGGCGATCTCCCGCAGCGCGTCCAGCGGCACGCGCGGCGTCACCTGGAACAGGATGTGGTCGGCCTCGACCCACTCGCCGTCGCGGAAGCGTTCCGGGCGGCTGTCGTAGTGGCGGCGGCAGCTGGCTTCGTCCGGCTCGGGGATGCCGGCCTCTTGCTCCAGCAGCGCCATGGCGAGCGCGTCGTCGTCCTGGCCGGGCACGCTCAGGCCGATGCGGCCGGCCTCTTCGCGTACCAGCAGTCGCAGGATGGCAGAGATCGTCGCCATCCTGGCGGGATTGGCCGCGTCGTGATGATGGTCAAGCTCGCGTTCGATATCGGCGTCGCGCAGTTCTACGCCGTTGACGGTGACAGGCATGTCGTTCTCCGTGGGGTTAGCGGCCGCGTACCAGCTGCCAGGCACGGCCGACGTAGCCGACCGAGGCAAAGCCGCTCCACACGTGCACCAGCCGCGTGAACGGGAAGATCGCGAACAGCGTGATGCCCATGAACAGGTGTGCCTTGAACAGCAGCGGCGCGTCGGCGATATAGCTGGCGGCGTCGCCGCGCAGCGTGACGAGGTGCTGGGCCCAGGTCATCAGCTGCACCATCATGTGGCCGTCCATGTGGCTGGCCGATTCAAAAATGGTGGACAGGCCCAGCAGCAGCGTCACCAGCAGCCACAGCAGCAGCACCTTGTCGCCGGTGCGGGTCACCGCGGACACGCGTGCGTTGGTCAGGCGGCGGTGCAGCAGGATCAGCAGGCCAGCCAGGCACATGGTGCCCATCACGCCGCCGGCGGCCATCGCCACGCCCTGCTTGAAGCCGTGCGAGACGCCCAGCGCGTCCCACACCGCGACCGGCGTCAGCAGGCCGAGCAGGTGGCCGAAGAACAGTCCCAAGATGCCGACGTGGAACAGGATGTTGCCCATGCGCAGGTTGCCGCGGTAGAGCACCTGCGAGCTGTCGGTCTTCCAGGTGTACTGCTCGCGCTCGAAGCGGGCCAGGCTGCCGAACAGGAAGATGGCGGCAGCGATGTAGGGGTAGATGCCGTAGAGGAATTGGTGAAGCGTTGCCATGGTGTTAGCCCAATGTCTGGTGTTCGGATTGCCTTGCCAGGTGTGGTCAGCAATGCGCAGGAACCGGCGCTGTGCCACGCGGATAGAACTTCACGGCCTGCGGCCCGGTCTGCGGCGCCAGCAGCGGTTCCACGCCATCGGCGCCCGGACCGAAGGTCTCCAGCGCCTCGTCCATGTCCCGCACCGGTGGCTCCTGCTGCGGTTGCGGCTGCACGTCGGTCAGCGTTCGCAGCACGGCGAACACGCCGGCGTACGGGCTCTGGTTGCGTGCGAGCCGGTCGCCGATCGCGGCCAGCACGTGGATCGCCTCGCCCAGCAGGTGCTCGGCGCGCGCTTCCTTGCCATCGGCGCTCAGTGCGCCGAGGAACTCCAGGAACAGCGGCACATAGTCCGGCAGCTCCGACGCGGCCGGCTCGAAGCCGTCGCGCCGGTATTCGTCGATCAGGTCCACCATGGCCTGGCCGCGGTCGCGGCTTTCGCCGTGCACATGCTCGAACAGGTGCAGCGAGTGCGACGGATTGCGGTCGAAGGTGGCGACATAGTTTTCCTGCAGCGTGATCAGCGTCTCGCCGCGCAGCATTCCGGTAACCGGTGCCAGCAGTCCGTGCGCCTGCGGCCATTCGGCCAGGGCAGTGTCGATCTCGGGCAGCGCGTCGAGCAGGTCCTGCTCGGGATAGCCGAGCAGCGCGCTGAGGATGGGGTAGAGGGGCATGTTCTTCTCCGGTTCGTTCGCGAGCGCTCAGCTCGTCACGGCATTCTTGCGCGACCTGGGCATGTCGACAAAGTGGACGCTGCCCTGCGGCTTCTTGCCGAACAGCGCGCCATCCGAGGTGCCGCCCGAGCAGCCGTTGCCGAAGGTGAAGCCGCAACTGGCCTTGTCGTTGAAGCTGTCCTCGACCATTTCCTTGTGCGAGGACGGGATCACGAAGCGGTCCTCGTAGTTGGCGATGGCCATGGTCTTGTACATGTCCTCGACCTGCGCGGGCGTCAGCCCCACTTGCTTGAGCACATCCAGGTCCTGCACGCCGTCCACGACCTGCGAGCGCTTGTACGCGCGCATCGCCAGCATGCGGTCCAGCGCCGACAGCACCGGCATCACATCGCCCGCGGTCAGCAGGTTGGCCAGGTACTTGGCCGGGATGCGCAGGCTCTTGACGTCGGGGATGATGCCGTTCATGCCCATGTGGCCCGCTTCCGCCGCCGACTGGATCGGCGACAGCGGCGGGATGTACCAGACCATCGGCAGCGTGCGGTACTCCGGGTGCAGCGGGAAGGCGATCTTCCACTCGCACGCCATCTTGTAGACCGGCGATTTGCGCGCGGCGTCGAGCCAGCTTTGCGGGATGCCCTGGCGCAGTGCCTCGGCCTGTACCTTGGGATCATGCGGGTCGAGGAAGACGTCGAGCTGCGACTGGTACAGGTCGCGCTCATCGGCCACCGACGCGGCTTGCTCGATGCGGTCGGCGTCGTACAGCATCACGCCGAGGTAGCGGATGCGGCCGACGCAGGTCTCGGAGCAGACCGTGGGCTGGCCGGCCTCGATGCGTGGATAGCAGAACAGGCATTTCTCGGCCTTGCCGCTCTGCCAGTTGAAGTAGATCTTCTTGTACGGGCAGCCCGAGATGCACATGCGCCAGCCGCGGCACTTGTCCTGGTCGACCAGCACGATGCCGTCGTCCTCGCGCTTGTAGATCGAGCCCGACGGGCACGAGGCCACGCAGGCCGGGTTCAGGCAGTGCTCGCACAGGCGCGGCAGGTACATCATGAAGGTGTTCTCGAAGGTCGAGTACATCTCCTTCTGCACGTCGTCAAAGAGCTTGTCGCGTCCGCGCGAGCTGAACTCGCCGCCGAGGTCGTCTTCCCAGTTCGGGCCCCACTCGATCTTTTCCATCTTGCGGCCGGTCAGCACGGACACCGGGCGCGCGGTGGGCGGGGTCTGCGACAGCGGCGCCTTCTGCAGGTGCTCGTAGTCGTAGGTGAAGGGCTCGTAGTACTCGTCGATCTGCGGCAGGTTGGGGTTGGCGAACAGGTTCGCCAGGATCTTCAGCTTGCCGCCCTGGCGCGGCTCGAGCGTGCCGTCGGCGTTGCGCTTCCAGCCGCCCTGCCACTTGTCCTGGTTCTCCCATTCCTTGGGATAGCCGATGCCGGGCTTGGTCTCGACGTTGTTGAACCACGCGTACTCGACACCGTCGCGGCTGGTCCACACGTTCTTGCAGGTCACGGAGCAGGTATGGCAGCCGATGCACTTGTCGAGGTTCAGCACCATGGCCACCTGGGCACGGATCTTCATTGCGAGGCTCCTTCCTTCTCAGTCTTTTCCACGAGCGGGCCTTCCAGCCAGTCGACCTTCTTCATCTTGCGCAGGATCACGAATTCATCGCGGTTGCTGCCCACGGTGCCGTAGTAGTTGAAGCCGTAGGCCAGCTGCGCGTAGCCGCCGATCATGTGCGTGGGCTTGGTCACGGCGCGCGTGACCGAGTTATGGATGCCGCCGCGCATGCCGCTGGTCTCGGCGCCAGGCACGTTCACGATCTTTTCCTGGGCGTGGTACATCAGGCACATGCCCTTGGGCACGCGCTGCGACACCACCACGCGTGCGGTCAGCGTGCCGTTCACGTTGAACACCTCGACCCAGTCGTTGTCGCGGATGCCGTTGGCCTTGGCCTCGGCTTCCGAGATCCACACGTGCGGGCCGCCGCGCGACAGCGTCAGCATGCGCAGGTTGTCGGAATAAGTGGAGTGGATGCCCCACTTCTGGTGCGGCGTGATCCAGTTCAGCACCAGCTCCGGGTTGCCATTGGGCTTCTTGCCCAGCATCGGCGCCACGGTCTTGGTATCGATTGCCGGCTTGTACACGCAGGCGCCTTCGCCGAAGTCCAGCATCCAGCGGTGGTCCTGGTAGAACTGCTGGCGGCCGGTCAGCGTGCGCCAGGGGATCAGCTCGTGCACGTTGGTGTAGCCGGCGTTGTAGCTGACCTCTTCCGATTCCAGCCCCGACCACGTCGGCGCGGAAATGATCTTGCGCGGCTGCGCCTGCACGTCGCGGAAGCGGATCTTGTCGTGCTCGCGCCCTTCGGCGAGGTGGGTGTGGTCGCGCCCGGTGATCTTCGACAGCGCTTCCCATGCCTTGACGGCAACGTGGCCGTTGGTTTCGGGCGCAAAGGTCAGGATCATCTCGGCGGCGTCGATCGCCGTTTCGAGCTTCGGCCGGCCCTGGCTCACGCCGGGTTCCGTCACCGTGTGGCTCAGGTCGCCGATTTCCTTCACCTCATGCCGGGTGTTCCAGTTGATGCCCTTGCCGCCGTTGCCGAGCTTGTCGAGCAGCGGGCCGATCGAAGTGAATTTCTTGTAGATGTCCGCGTAGTTGCGCTCGACCACCGTCATCGACGGCGCGGTCTTGCCGGGGATCAGGTCGCACTCGCCGGCCTTCCAGTCCTTCGGCTCGAACGGCTGGCCCAGTTCGCCCGGGGTGTCGTGCAGCAGCGGCGTGCACACCAGGTCCTTGCGCGTGCCCAGGTACGGGCCGGCGATCTCGCTGAACTTCTTCGCGATGACCTTGTAGATTTCCCAGTCGGTCTTGCTTTCCCACAGCGGCTGCACGGCTTCGGACAGCGGGTGGATAAAGGGGTGCATGTCGGACGTGTTGAGGTCGTCCTTCTCGTACCAGGTTGCCGTCGGCAGCACGATGTCGCCGTACAGGCAGGTTGTGCTCATGCGGAAGTCCAGCACGGTCAGCAGGTCCAGCTTGCCTTCGGCGGCCGGACGCACGTTGACTTCGCTCGGCGTGATCGCGTCGGCCTCGTCGCCGAACACGGCGTTCTGGGTGCCGAGCAGGTACTTCAGGAAATACTCATGCCCCTTGCCCGAGCTGCCCAGGATATTGGAGCGCCACACGAACATATTGCGCGGGAAGTTGGCGGGATTGTCCGGATCGTCGCAGGCGAACTGCAGCGCCCCCGACTTCAGTTGCTCGACGGTGTAGGCCACCGGGTCCTTGCCGGATTGTTCGGCCGCATCGACCACGTCCAGCGGGTTGGCGCCCAGCTGCGGCGCCGACGGCAGCCAGCCCATGCGCTCGGACTTCGCGTTCAGATCGAGCAGCGACATGCCGTCATAGCGCTTGCGGTCGGCGGTCGGCGACAGGATCTCGTCGACGGCCAGCTTCTCGTGGCGCCACTGGCTGGTGTGGTTGTAGAAGAACGAGGTGCCGTTCATCTGGCGCGGCGGGCGCGACCAGTCCAGGCCGAATGCCAGCGGAGCCCACCCGAACTGCGGACGCAGCTTCTCTTGCCCGACGTAGTGGGCCCAGCCGCCGCCGCTCTTGCCGATGCAGCCGCACATCATCAGCAGGTTGACGATGCCGCGGTAGATCATGTCGTTGTGGTACCAGTGGTTCAGCGCGGCACCGACGATCACCATGCTCTTGCCCTGCGTGCGGTCGGCGTTATCGGCGAACTCGCGCGCCACCTGGGTCACCAGGCGGGCCGGGACGGAGGTGTGCTTTTCCTGCCAGGCCGGGGTGTAGGGCACGTCGTCTTCATACGACGACGCTACGTTGGGGCCGCCCAGGCCCTGGTCGACACCGTAGTTGGCCATCTGCAGGTCATACACGGTTGCCACCAGCGCGGTGCTGCCGTCGGCCAGCGTGATGCGGCGCGCCGGCACGCGGCGGCGCAGCAGTTCGTCGTGCTCGCCGCCGAAATAGGGGAAGCCCACTTCCACCACTTCGTCGCCATTGCCGACCAGCGACAGGCGCGGCTCGACCGCGCGGCCGCTGCCGCCATCCTTCATTTCCAGGTTCCAGCGGCCCACCTTCTCGCCGCCGTTGTGGGCAGCCTCGCCCCAGCGGAAGCCGATCGAGCCGTTCGGCGCGACGATCTCGCCGGTGGCATCGTCGATTTGCAGCGTCTTCCACTCGGGATGGTTGGCTTCGCCGAGGTTGTCGGCCAGGTGCGAGGCACGCAGGAAGTGGTCGGGCACCAGCGTGCCTGCGTTGTCCTGGTTCTCGCGCAGCAGCACCAGCATCGGCATGTCGGTATACTGCCTGATGTAATCGCGGAAGTAGGCGGACTTGCCGCTGGCGTGGAACTCCTTCAGAACTACGTGGCCCATGGCCATCGCCAGCGCGGCATCGGTGCCTTGCTTCGGCGCCAGCCAGATATCGCCGAACTTGACCATCTCGCCGAAGTCGGAGGAGACGGCAACGGTCTTGGTGCCCTTGTAGCGGACCTCGGTGTAGAAGTGCGCGTCGGGCGTGCGCGTTTGCGGGACGTTGGAGCCCCACACCATGAGGTAGGTGGAGTTGTACCAGTCGGCCGATTCGGGCACGTCGGTCTGTTCGCCCCAGATCTGCGGGCTGGCCGGCGGCAGGTCGCAGTACCAGTCGTAGAACGACAGGCAGGCGCCGCCGAGCAGGCTCAGGTAGCGCGCGCCGGCCGCGTACGAGACCATCGACATCGCCGGGATCGGCGAGAAGCCGACCACGCGGTCCGGGCCGAACTTCTTCACGGTGAAAGCGTTGGCCGCGGCGATCATCTCGGTGGCGGTGTTCCAGTCGGCGCGCACGAAGCCGCCCTGGCCGCGCACGCTCTTGTAGCGCGCCGCCTTCTTCGGGTCCTGGCTGATCGATTCCCAGGCGGCGATCGGGTCCATGGTCTTGCGGGCCTCGCGCCACATCTCCATCAGGCGGCCGCGGATCATCGGATACTTGACGCGCTGCGCGGAGTAGACGTACCAGCTGTACGACGCGCCGCGCGGGCAGCCGCGGGGCTCGTGGTTGGGCAGGTCCGGGCGCGTGCGCGGGTAGTCGGTCTGCTGCGTTTCCCAGGTGATCAGGCCGTTCTTCACGTAGACCTTCCAGGAGCAGGAGCCGGTGCAGTTCACGCCGTGGGTGGAGCGCACGATCTTGTCGTGCTGCCAGCGGCTGCGGTAGCCGTCTTCCCACTTGCGGTCTTCGTTCACCACCGCGCCGTGGCCGTCCGCGTAGGTGGACTTGACGCGCGACATGAACTTCAGTCGATCCAGGAAATGACTCATTTGCTTGTTCTCCGCGAGGCTTTTCTGCGGCGCTCCGGGGCTTGCGGGAGCGTTTGCAGGGACACCTTGAGCTTATGGGGGAGCGGGGCGGCAGCCAATTCGCTGGTGGAACAGCCGCCGCATGGCGATCGGGGGAGGTGCCGGGCGCGGGACTAGTTCTGAAGAACTAGCCCGGCCGGCAAGGGGGTCAGCAGGGCATGGGCGCGTTGCGGCGCGCGTAGTACCACCAGGTCACCAGCAGGCAGCTGACATAGAAGGCGATGAAGCAGTACAACGCGGTGTCCGGTGCGCCGGTCAGCTCCAGCGAGGTGCCGAAGCTCTTGGGGATGAAGAAGCCGCCGTACGCGCCGATCGCGCCGGAGAAGCCCAGCACCGCCGCGGATTCCTTGCCGGCTTCCTGCAGCGCCTGGCGTTGGGCGGCGTCGCCCTTGCCCCTGGCGGCGCGCTGGCGCTCGGTCAGGAAGATCACCGGGATCATGCGGAAGGTCGAACCGTTGCCGATGCCGGTCAGTGCGAACAATGCAATGAAGGCTGCGAGGAAGTTGGTGAAGTTGCCGCCGGCGCCGTCATGCGGCAGCGCGGCCAGCACCGCGAACACCGCCGCGATCATGCCGACGAAGGTCCACAGCGTGACGCGCGCACCGCCGAGCTTGTCAGAGATCCAGCCGCCCACGGGACGCGTCAGCGCGCCGACCAGCGGCCCCAGGAAGGCATAGGCGGTGGGGTTCACGCCCGGGAACTGCGACTTGGTCAGCAACGCCAGCCCGGCCGAGAAGCCGATGAACGAGCCGAAGGTGCCCACGTACAGCCAGCACATCAGCCAGTTGTGCTTGCGCTTGAAGATCACGGCCTGTTCGGCGAACGATGCCCTGGCATCGGCGATGTCATGCATGCCGAACCACGCGGCCAGTGCCGACACCACGATGAACGGCACCCAGATAAAGCCCGCGTTCTGGAGCCACAGGTCCTGCGTGGCGCCATTGGCCTGGTACTGCTGCGGGTCGCCGCCGAGCGCGCCGAACACCGCCAGCGACACCACCAGCGGCGTGACGAACTGCACCACCGACACGCCCAGGTTGCCGATGCCGGCATTCAGCCCGGTAGCCAGACCCTTCTTCGCCTTGGGGAAGAAGAAGCTGATATTGGCCATCGACGAGCTGAAGTTGGCGCCGCCCAGCCCGCACAGCAGCGCCAGCACCAGCAGCGTAGGATAGCCCGTGGACGGGTCGCGCAGCGCGAAGCCCATGCCCAGTGCCGGGATCAGCAGCAGCGCGGTGGAGATCGCGGTGAAGCGGCGCCCGCCGAATACCGGCACCAGGAAGGAGTAGAAGATGCGCAGCGTCGCGCCGGAAAGCGCCGGCAGCGCGGTCAGCCAGAACAGCTGGTTCTTGGTGAACTGGAAGCCGGCGCGGTCGAGGTTGACCGCGACCACGCTCCACAACATCCAGACCACGAACGCCAGCATCAGCGCCGGGATCGAGATCCACAGGTTGCGATAGGCGATGCGCTCGCCCTCGCTTTGCCAGAACGCCGCGTTCTCGGGCTCCCAGCGGGTGAGTACGGATGAGGTCATGATAGGTGTGCCTTGGTGATGAAAGCGCGGAGGCGCGCTTGGGAGATGAGCGATCAGGCTGCCTGCGTGAGGCCAACGGCCTGTGCCTTGCGCTGGCGTTCAGCGCGGTGGCTGTAGTGCATCCACACCAGGCTCACGCACACCGTGCCGTACATCAGCATGAAGCAGCTGCTGCGCACGCCGGTCAGGTCGGCCAGCATGCCGAACAGGATTGGCAGGATGAAGCCGCCCAGGCCGCCGGCCAGGCCGACAACGCCGGACACCGCGCCGATGTTGTGCGAGAAGTCGTTGGAGATGAACTTGAACACCGAGGCCTTGCCGACGGCGAAGGCGATGCCGACCACGAACAGCAGGATGGTGAACACCGTGGGCGTCAGCGCGATGCGGAAGGCCTGCGGGCCGCCGGTGGTCTGGATGATGAAATCGGTTTGCGGATAGCTCAGCAGGAAAAAGCCGACCCAGCTCACCCACATCACCCACCAGGTGGTGCGATGCGCGCCGTAGCGGTCGGAGATCCAGCCGCCGATGGCGCGCAGCACGCCGCCGGGCAGCGAGAAGCAAGCGGCCAGGAAGGCGGCGGTCTTGATGTCGAAGCCGTATTCGCCGATGTAGTACTTAGTCATCCACAGCGACAGGCCGACATAGCCGCCGAACACCACCGAGTAGTACTGGGAATAGCGCCACACGCGCGGATCGCGCATCACCGCCAGCTGTTCGCGCCAGCCCACGCTGGACTTGACCATGTGCGCCGGGTTGCTGCGCGAGAACACCCAGAACAGCAGGGCGGTGACGAGCATCGCCACCGAATACACGCGCGGCACGACGGTCCAGGTGCCGGCTGCCAGGATCATCGCCGGCGCGACGAACTTGGTAAGCGCCGCGCCCGAGTTGCCGGCGCCGAAGATGCCCATCGCCAGCCCCTGGCGCGAGCGCGGGAACCAGCGTGCCACGTAGGGCGTGCCGACCGAGAACGACCCGCCCGCCAGGCCGACGAACAGGCCCAGCACCAGCAGTTGCCACAGGCTGTGCGCGTAGGAGATCAGCCAGATCGGGATCACCGTCGCCAGCATCAGCACGAAGAAGACGATGCGGCCGCCGAAGCGGTCGGTCCAGATGCCCAGGGGCACGCGGATCAGTGACCCGCTCAGCACCGGCGTGGCGGCAAGCAGGCCGAATTCCGTGTCGTTGAGGCCGAGCTCCTGCTTGAGCGGGATGCCGAGGACGGCGAACAGCATCCACACGGCAAAGCAGATAGTGAATGCGAAGGTACTGGACGCCAGCGTTATTGCCGCGCCGGCCGGAACGGGTTCCGGCGCGCGTGTTTGGGTGGCCATGGCCATGCTCCTGTGTCAACTTTGGCGGGGGTGATGCCAGAGTAGGGGCGGCCACTGGTGCTGCCTATTCGCCGGCAGCACAGCGCGCCACATGGAGCGATCTGTCGTTGGAAGTAGTTCTACCGGCGGAGGTTGGTGGCGCGGCGCTGGTGCTATCGTGATTGCGGCACGCATGGCACCCGTTTGCGTGCTTGCGGCAATCCTGCGCCAGATCAAGAATCAGGCTGCAGGCCGCATCGGCCCTGCCCGCTACACTTATTTTGCTGCCATGGAAACCATTCCCATCCTTCCCGCCCGGCCGCCCTCAGGCAAGACGCCTGCCGGGCCGCCGCCGCGCGGCTTCGCCCTGTTCGCGCTGGGGTTCAGGCCGTTCTACCTGGGTGGCGCGGTCTTTGCCGCGCTGGCGATCGCGGCATGGTCGGCAATGCTCGCGGGGATGCAGTCGGCCGGGCCGGCGCCGGTGCTGCCGGGGATGTTCTGGCACGCGCACGAGATGGTGTTCGGCTTTGCCGCGGCGATCGTGGTGGGTTTCCTGTTCACGGCGGGGCGCGCCTGGACTGGCCAGCCCACGCCGACCGGCGCGGCGCTTGCCGTGCTGTTCCTGCTATGGCTGGCGGGGCGGGTGGGCATGTGGGTGGCGCCGGGCACCGCTGCCTTCGCCGTGGAAGGCGCATTCCTGCCGCTGGCGGCGCTGGCCTTCACCCGCACGCTGGCCAGGGCCGGCAACCGGCGCAACTACCCGCTCGCTCTGGCGCTATGGCTCCTCGCCGTGGCCAATATTGCGGCCCTGTCGCTGCAGGCCGGCGGACACGACGCCGCGGCGCTGCATGCCTGCCGCGCCGGCGTGGCGCTGGTGACGCTGTTCGTGGTGGTGATCGGCGGCCGCGTGATCCCGATGTTCACCACCAACGCGATTCCCGGTTTCCGCCTGCGGCAGTACAAGCAGATCGATCGCATGGTGATCCCGGCGACGGTGCTGGGGCTGGCGTCGGCATTGCTGCCCTTGCCGGGATGGCTGGCCGCGGCGCTGTCCCTGCTCGGCGCCGGCGTGCTGGCGGTGCGCGTGGCCGGATGGCGCGGCTATGCGGTGGGCAACCGGCCGCTGCTGTGGGTGCTGCACCTCGCCTATGCGTGGCTGCCAGTGGCGCTGCTGCTGCAGGCACTGGGTGCGCTTGGCCTGGTAATGGCCGGGCTGGCGACCCATGCGTTCACGGTGGGCGTGCTCGGCGTGGCCATCATCGCCATGATCACCCGCACCGCGCTGGGCCATACCGGGCGCATGCTGGTGGCCGGCCGTGCGGAAACGGTGGCGTACTGGCTCATTGCCCTGGCCGCGGTATTGCGCGTGTTCGGTCCGATGGTGTGGCCGGCCGGCTACCTGCACTGGATCTGGGGCGCTGGGGCTTGCTGGGTGGCTGGATTTGGCCTTTATGCGCTGACCTATGCGCCGCGGCTTGCGCGCCCACGGGTGGACGGCAAGCCGGGCTGAGCTAGCGGGGAGAGCGAGGCAAGCAAGTCAGGGGCAAGCTTGCGCTACCGGTGCGGCGGCGCCGCGGCCCTGCTCGAGCCTGACGCTGATCCAGGCCACCGCCAGCGCGGCCAGCGGCGCCAGGGCCGCGATCCACGGCAACGCCGTCAGTCCGGGGCCGTGGTCGGTCACCACGCCGCCCATCCAGGCACCGATGCCATTGCCGAGGTTGAACGCCGCGATATTGAAGCTCGAGGCCAGGTTCTCGCCCGCGCCGCTGGCATGCCGCAGCACGCGCAGCTGCAGTGGCGACACGGTGGCGAATGCGGCGATACCCAGGATGCCCACGAACGCCACCACCATCACCTGGTTGTGGATGGCCAGCGTCATGGCCGCCAGCACCAGCGTCAGCGTGGCGAGCGATCCAAGCACCGCGCGCGCCGGCGCACGGTCGGCGAGGCGGCCGCCAAGGATATTGCCAACGATCATGCCGCCGCCGAACAGCAACAGGATCGGCGACACCGCCCCCTCGCCAAAGCCCGAGACGCGCGTCAGCAGCGGCTGCACGTAGGTGATCACGGCAAAGGTGCCCATCGACTGCAGCACCGTCATCAGCAGGCCCAGCAGCACCTGCGGGCGGCCCACGGTGGCCAGCTCGTCGCGCAGCGCCACCGGGGCGCCCTGGTCGCGGCTCTTCTGCACCAGCAGCGCGATCACGGCCAGCGACACCAGCCCGATCAGCGTCATGGCCCAGAAGGTCGCGCGCCAGCCCAGGTGCAGGCCGAGCCAGGCACCCGCTGGCATGCCCAGCAGCGTGGCCAGCGTCAGGCCGGAAAACATCACCGAAATTGCCGAGGCGCGCCGGTGGGGCGGCACCAGGCCGGTGGCCACCACTGCGCCGACACCGAAAAACGTGCCGTGGGTCAGCGACGTCAGCACGCGCGCGACCATCAGCGTGGTGTAGTCGGGCGCCAGCGCGCAGGCGGCGTTGCCGACGGTGTAGATCACCATCAGCGCCAGCAGTACGGCCTTGCGCGGCATGCGCCGGGTCAGCAGCGTCAATACCGGTGCGCCGGCGAACACGCCGAGCGCGTAGCCGGAAACCAGCATGCCGGCGGCGGCGATGGTCACCTGCAGGTCGGCGGCGACCTGCAGCAGCAGGCCCATGATGACGAACTCGGCACAGCCGATGCCGAACGAGCCGGCGGTCAGCGCATAGAGCGCCAGGGGCAGCCGGCCGCCGTGCGCGGGGGCGGCGCCAGCGGGGGCGGGAGGGGAAAGTGGGGCGGCCATGGTTGGAAGCTCAGGGAGAGAAGTTAAGAAAAGAAGATGGGAGCGAGGCAGGAAGGCCGCAGTCTGCACCTTCCTGTCTTTTGCAAAAACCGGCATGATCCATAATCAGTTTCAACAGAATCTTGATAATCATGGATCGCATCGGGGATATCGGCTTGTTCCTGCGCGTGCTCGACCTGGGCTCGATCAGCGCCGCGGCGCGCAGCCTGGACCTGTCGGTGGCGGTCGCCAGCCAGCGCCTTCAGCGGCTGGAGCGCGACCTTGGCGTGCGCCTGCTGCACCGGACCACGCGCCGGTTGCATGCCACGCCCGAGGGCGCGGTGCTGGCCGAGCAGGGGCGTGCGCTGGTCGATGACCTGGAAGCGCTGGGGGCGTCGCTGCGGCAGGCCGGCACCGGGATATCGGGCACGCTGCGGGTGACGACATCGTCATCATTCGGCCGGCTCTATGTGTCGCCGCTGCTGCCGCGGTTCCTGGAGCAGCATCCCGGGCTATCGGTCAGCGTCAACCTGACCGATAACGTGCTCGACCTCGTCAGCGCCGGCTTTGACCTGGCCATCCGCATCGGTGGGCTCGACGATTCCACGCTGGTGGCGCGCCGCCTGGCCGTCAACCGGCGCGTGCTGTGCGCCGCGCCGGATTACCTGCGCCGGCGCGGCACGCCGCGCACGCCGCAAGACCTGGCGCGGCACGACTGCCTGGTGCTGGTGGGCAGCCAGGGGCGGCAGGACGTCTGGCGGCTGGGTGATGGCCAGGGCGGGGAAATCGCGGTACGGGTGCGTGGGCGCATCGAGGCCAATACCGGCGAGCTGCTGTCGGACGCGGCGCTGGCCGGGTTCGGCATCGCGCTGCATTCGACCTGGCATGTCGCCGGCGACCTGCGCGCCGGCAGGCTGGTGCAGGTGCTGCCGGACTTCCCGATCGCCGACACCGGCATCTACGCGGTGATGCCGCAACGGCGGCTGGTGCCGCCGCGGGTGCGCGCCTTTGTCGATTACCTGGCGCAGCAGTACGGCGGCAACCCGCCGTGGGAAGCGCCGACCGGCGCATGAAGCCGGCCGGGGAAGCGGGCCCGGAAGGCGGGACCGGGAGGCGGGGTCGGAAGGCCGGCCCCGGGGCGCGACGCCTTAGCCCGGCGGGTGCGCCGCCGAGCGCCGGTAATCGCCCGGCGTCATGCCGGTCCAGCGGCGGAAGGCGCGGAAGAACGAATTGGCATCGTCGAAGCCGAGCCGGAAAGCGATTTCTCCCAACGACATATTGCCTTCGGTCAGGTATCGGCCGGCCAGTTCGCGACGCACATCTTCGCACAGCGCGCGGAATCCCGTGCCCGCCGCCATCAGCCGGCGCTGCAGCGTGCGCTCGCTGATGTCGAGGTGGCGCGCCACCGCGGCCAGGCTCAACGCGCGCTCGCCGGCCAGCTGGTGCAGGGCGGCGCGCACGTCGTCCAGCGATGCCGCCGCGTGCCGCGCATCGTGCGTGGCGGCGGGCGCCGGCGGACGGCTGTGGGCGCGGGCGACCAGGCGCAGCGCCAGGTCGCGGCGTCCGAACACGATCGCGTCTTCCGGCTCGCCGAAGCGCACCGGGCAATCGAAGGCTTCGGTATAGCGCAGGTGCCAGTCGGGCTGGCCGATGCGCAGCGAAACTCGCAGCGGATGCAGCGGCTTGCGCGTGAACTGGCGCCCGAAGGCCAGCAGCGAGCACAACTCCATGTCGATGCGCGGGCGGGTGTCGGGCGCCTCCGGTTCGCTCGGGCGGATGCAGACCCAGGCCTCCTCGCCCTGGCGGCGCAGCTCGATGCGGTCGCCCATCATCAGCTTCTGGTAGCGCGCGATACGCCGCAGCGCCGTGCCCAGCGAGGGACCCGCCATGGCCGGCATGCCCGCCAGGCCAAGCAGGTCGGGCTGCATCCGGCTGGCCAGCCACAGGCCGATGGCGGGATCGCCGGTGGCCTGGTAGACGGTGCACAGCAGGTGGCTCGCCTGCTGGGGCCCGGCCTCGGGCATGTCCGGGCTGGGAAGGGTTTCAGGATCGGATTCAGGAGCAGGCACGAGCGCCGACACATCGTAACCGCCTTCACGCAGCGCGTGCAGCAGGTCACGAGGAAACGGCCTGGCCTGGATTGGCTCTTGTAGTGGCATTGTTATTGGACTGGCAAATTGGCGCAAGGCGCCCGTGCTAGCCCCCGGTAAGACTGAGATTACGCGGTGCCGGCGGCGCCTTCAAGGGCACGTGGGGGGTGGATGTGTGGCCAAGGCAGCGCAACCAGGGGACTGGGCCAGGGTGGGGGAGCGGCCTTGCGGGAGGGCATCGACGGCGTTAACACGGTTCGATGCAACGCGTTGCCTAAAATTTGTGCGGTCCGGTGCGTTGCCGCACAGACCAAGGCTTCCGGGGAGGGAGGAGGCAGGATATCCACAGATTCTGTGGATATCACGCCGGGATTTTCAACATGGGTTTGTGCGGCTGCCGCAATGTCCCGGAAACCGGTATGCTGCACAGCTTTGGGACCAGGCTACGCTGCGCCAGCTGCGACGAAGTTACCTGCCGGTTGCGGTGCATGCCGATATCGCGCGTGATTCGCAGGCTATTCCGCCGTCAATTGCTGCTATCCCACTGCCAGCGATCGTCCGGCTGGCATAACCGCAACTCCAGATTGCCTGCCGCCATGCGCCATGACCGGTCGTCCGCAGTGCCCTCTCGCCTGATCTCGGTCGTCACGTTGGCTGCCACAGCGGCGTTATGCGGCTGCGTGGCGCAATACCGGGTGCCGTCGGGCGCCCCCACAGCCAGCGTGCGCCTGCTGACCAATACCGACGAAATCACCTCCTTCGCCGTGGTCGATCCGGCCAAGTGCCCGGTGCCGGCACGCCCGCTGGTACTGGCCGGCACTGGCAAGCAGTTGTCGGCAATCGGCCGGGATCGTGAACTGGGCTTGCCGGGCCGCTCGCCGGAGCCGCCGGCGCGCACGCGCGAACGGCTGGTCGAGGCGGGCCGGCGCATCTACGTGGCCGTGACGTCCAAAGCCGAGCCGCCGTTGCCCGAGCAGCGTTGTGCGGCCGGCGTGTCGTTCGTGCCCGCCCCTGGCGGCTTGTATGAAATCCGGTATCAGCGTGATGAGGACGCGAGCCAGTGCTCGGCGCAGGTATTGCGGATGCAGTCGCTGGAAGGTGGCGGCGCGCGCCTGACCGCCGAGCCGACGCAGCAAGGCTTTCGCGCGCTGCGCAAGGAGTATGTCTGCCAGGCGCTGTGACCGCGCCCGGGCGATGTCGGGACGATAGCGCCTGATGCGGGCATCGGGCGGATCCGTCCGGGCAGGCCCCCGCCCGCCCGTGGCGCGGGGTTACTGCTCGATCAGGAAGCGCTCGGGGCGCTTGCCCAGCCATGCCGGGGCGCGGCCACGGCCGGACCAGGTCTTGCCGGTCTTGGGATCCATGTATTTGGGCGGCAATGCCGAGCCCGAAGCCGCCTTCTTGCTGGCGGCACCTGCGGGGCGGCCGCGCTTGCGCCGGGGCATGATGTCTTCCGCGGTCAGGCCATATTCGGTCATCAATTCGCGGATTTTGTCGATCACGCTGGCCACTTCCGTCGCGCGCACTTCATTCAGCTTGGCTTCCAGCGCTTCCTTCTCAGCCAGGAGTTGCTTGTATGTCGCCATTTATATCCCCTTTCTGCATTTAGGCGGCTGCATGGTACTAGAACATCAGGCGTCGGTTGACATAAAAATTTTACAAAAAATAACGGCGATTGCACGAACTGATTGTCGTGGCCCGTAGCCGGACTGTTTTATAGCGCACCACGGCGCGCCATTGCGGTGTTGGTCTTGCTGCAATGGCAATACCGCCATCGATTTTCGGGAAATGGAAAAGGCTGGCGCTGCCGCCTTTTGCACCTAGACTGGTTCTCTGCGTTGCACAACGTTTCCGGAGACGCCATGAGCCAGCAGATCTTTGTCAATTTGCCAGTAAGCGACCTGCAAAAGTCGATCGAGTTCTTTACCAGTCTCGGCTTTGCCTTCAATCCGCAATTTACCGATGACACCGCCACCTGCATGATCGTTGGCGAGAACATTTTCGTGATGCTGCTGACCGAAGCCAAGTTCCGCAGCTTTTCGCCTAACGACATCTGCGATGCGCGCAAATTCACCGAAGTGCTGGTCTGCCTGTCGATGGATACCCGTGCGCGTGTCGATGAAATGGTGAATGCCGCAGTGATCGCGGGCGGCAATATCTACAAGCCGCCGATGGACCTGGGATTTATGTACGGGCATGGGTTCCAGGACCTCGATGGCCATGTCTGGGAACTGGTCTACATGGATATGGCGGCAATGCAGGGGGCGCAGTAAGGCGCGCACCAAAAAAAACAGCCCGGGAAAGCAGGAAGCCCGGGCTTGAAATCCACCTGGATCGCGGTGGAGGAGACAACTTGTCGTGGACGTCCCGGGCAGTTTGCCCGGGATGCGTCAGGCAGGATCAGATCGCCCAGCCGCCGGCATAGAACGCAGCCAGTACCGCCGCGATGGCGACGGTTCCGACATTGAGCTTGCGCCATTCGCCGGCGATTACGCGGCCCACCACCAGGGTGCAGAATCCCAGCATGATGCCGGTGACGATATTGCAGGTCAGCACGATAAACACCGCGCAGACCAGGCCGGCCATGGCGTCGACCATGTCGTCCATATGCAGGCGGCTGACGCTGGACAGCATCAGCAGGCCCACGTACATCAGCGCCGGCGCGGTGGCGTACGACGGCACCAGCGCCGCCAGCGGCGAGAAGAACATCACCGCCACGAACAGCAGGCCCACCACCACGGCGGTCAGGCCGGTCTTGGCGCCCGCGGCCACGCCGACGGTCGATTCGATATAGGCCGCTGCCGGTGCGCCGCCAAAGAAGCCCGAGAAGATCGAGCTGACCGAGTCCGCCGTCAGCGCCCGCCCGCCATTGTGGATATGGCCGGCGGCATTGAGCTGCCCGGCCTGTCCGGCCACGGCGCGGATGGTGCCGGTGGCGTCGAACACGGCAGTCATCACCAGCGCCAGCACGCTCGGCAGCACCGCCGCGGACAGCGCGCCGCGCACGTCCATGGCGCCGATCAGCGAGGCGTGACCCGGTGCGCTCAGCGACGGCAGCGCGAACACTCCGGTGAACTTCACCGCCGGATCGAAGGCCAGGCCCAACGCCGAGATCGCGATGATCACCAGCAGGATGCCGCCCGGCACCTTGCGTCGCTCCAGGCCGAAGATTGCGGCCAGGCCGAGCACCGACATCACCACCGGGAACGAAGTGATCTTGCCCAGCGAGACCGGCAGGCCGGCGTGGGCGTTCTTGACCACCAAACCGACTTCATTGGAGGCGATCAGCAGCAGGAACAGGCCGATGCCGATGCCCGTGCCATGCGCCACGCCTGCCGGCAGGTTGCGCAGGATCCAGGAACGCACCCCGGTCACCGAGATCGCGGTGAAGATCAGGCCCATCAGGAACACGGCGCCAAGCGCGACTGCCGGCGACAGGCCCTGGCCGAGCACCAGGCCGAAGGCCATGAACGCAGTCAGCGAAATGGCGCATCCGATCGCGATCGGCAGCTTGGCCCACAGGCCCATCAGCAGCGAGCCGAAGGCTGTGGTCAGGCACACCGCGACAAAAACCGCGCTGGTGTCGAAGCCGGCCTTGCCCAGCATGCCGGGCACGACGAAGACCGCGTAGACCATTGCCATGAAGGTGGTGATACCCGCCACCACTTCCTTGCGCTGGGTGCTGCCGCGTGCGGTGATCTCAAAATAGGCGTCGAGCCGGTTTCGGACCTCGGGGACGTTGGGGCGTGCCGCATCGGCTTCCGTCGCTGACGACGGATAGGGCTGCTCGATCATGATGAACTGTCTCCTTGCAGGGCGCTGCAACGTCCGTCGTACGGCGCGTCGTCAGGCTTGTCTCACGTGGTTCTGGCTGTTTTCGGTTGGGGGCATGGAGCCTCGCCAACCCGCTGTTATCGGTGTGCCGGCTTGTCGTTGCCTTCTTGTGCGGGCGTGATCTGGGCAAGGCTGAAGGCTAGGTGAGCGCGAGGGAGTCGTCATAACCGCAGCAAAATGCGCGGCATGCGTTGTGGGGAATACCGGAAGTGGAGGATTGTTATCTTGGGGTCGAAGAACGTTGCCAGGTGGCGTTTTGGGCGCCTGGCATTATCACGCGAGCCATATACGGCCTATAGGTACTGACCCGGATGCCGCCCGAGGTACTTCGTTATACTAGGGATAACCCTGAACTGCCTCGCACGGCTGACTGGAATCCGGTCGGATGTGCATTGCGAGGCACTAAACATTCCTCCGATCCGGAAAAGGAAACATTGCCATGCAAGTGCTCGCCGATACCCTTTATCGTCAACCCGCCCAAGCCAAATCGCAGGCTAAACCGCAGGCCAAGTCCAGCGTCCGACCTGCCGCCGAAGCGGCGCGCGAGGTCGACTACTACGCCCGCATGGGCAGCGGCCGCTCGCTGTCGGCCCGTGTCCGCGAGTACTTCGCCCGCGGCTGGACGCTCTACCTCGACAACGCCCGCGCCGTGGCGCCGCTGGTCCACCTGTAAAGCTGTTGTCGTGGTACAGCCGGCGCTCAGTACATGCCGGTACGCGCCATGAACGCCTGCAGGGTGCAGCCACGGCCCAGCAGCAGCCGGCGCGTATGCAGGCCTTCGCGCTCCGGTGGGCTGACCGTCTCGCCCAGCCATGTCAGCGTCTTCTGCCGTAGGTCGACGTAGCCGCCGGCGTAATCCGCGCCAAGGACTTGCCACAGCGCATGCGCGCCGGCCGACTGGCGGGCGCCGCTCAGCAGGCATAGCCCCCCGTCCAGCGCCCAGCGGTACAGCGCTTTGGCCAGGCCGCGGCGCTGGTAAGCGGGCGCAAACTTCGTATGCGGTGCGCGCACCCATGGGTCGGCGCGCCGGCCCACCTCGATCAGGCGGTTGAACACGGTATAGCCGGCCAGACGCTTCTGGATCACGTCTTCCACATACACGTAGTACTCGCCGTCGGCTTCGCGGTAGCGTAGCCGTAGCGCCGGCGTGCCCGCCGGTAGTGCGGGCATGCCGTGCAGGCGGTCGCCGGGCCGGTGGATGCGATCGTGGAGCGCGTCCAGTTCGCGCTCGATCTCACCCGGGGCGAGTTCCACGTCGATGCGCAAAGCCAGCGGACGCGTCAGGGCCGGCGTCGGGGCCAACATCGGGCCCAGTGAAGGAAACGGGACCATGGCTGCGCCTCAGGCTTCGAGGAGCAGATAAAGGGCGGCGAGCGCCGCCATGGCAAGAAGGGTTTGGCGGTAGAGCTGAGGCATGGCTGGCTTTCTCCTGGCTGCATGATCAAGCGGATGCCGGATGGCAATCCGCGCCATGTGCCGTGCGGGGAAGCTCAGGTCTGCTGGAGGGTAGTGTCCCGAGCTGCCCGCACGGCCAGGAAAAGCACGGCGCTGCGGACCACGCCGGAGGCGGCGTGGTCAATGGCGTAGCCCGGTTGCTGCGCGGTCATGGCGAACGCCGCCGCCGGCAGGGCCGGGCGGTTCGATGCGGCGAAGCGGACGATGCGAGACATGGGGCGCGGTGAGTCGGGAATAAGAGGGAACCACGCTTATGCCATATTTGCGCGGCGATGTCCAGCTAACGTGCAGATATCCGCTTTTATCTGCTGCCTACCCACTGGTGGAATGCAGTTGCGACGTGCCCTCGCCGATAGCGTCAGCACGAATCTCAATTGTGAACACTGTCTACATGTACTAGACTCGGAAGCATCGTTCAACGGCCTTCCCGCAGGAGCCATGATGACGACGTCCCCCGAAACCGGCCCGATCACGCTGCTGGTCGCCACCACCAAGGGTGCGTGGACTTTGACCAGCGACGCTGGCCGCGGCCACTGGCAGGTGGCAGGTCCTACTTTCCTTGGCCACACCATCCACCACATCGTGCAGGATCCCCGCGAGCCGTCGCGGATGCTGATGGCCGCGCGTACCGGCCACCTTGGCCCGACGGTATTCCGCTCCGCGGACGGCGGGCGCAACTGGACCGAAGCCGCGCGTCCGCCCGCGTTCGACAAGGCGCCAGAAGGCGAGTCCGGCCGCGTGGTCGACCATGTGTTCTGGCTTACCCCCGGCCACGCCAGCGAACCCGGCGCCTGGTATGCCGGCACTTCGCCGCAGGGGCTGTTCCGCAGCACCGACCACGGCGCCTCGTGGGAGCCCGTGTCGGGCTTCAACGACAACCCGATGTGGCGCAACTGGACCGGCGGCGAGCAGGACGGCACGCCCGACGGCCCCAAGATGCATTCCGTGCTGGTCGACCCGCGCGACAAGCGCCATCTCTACATCGGCATGTCCAGCGGCGGCGTGTTCGAGAGCACCGACGCGGGCGCCAACTGGCAGCCGTTGAACCGCGGCAGCCTGGCCCTCTTCCTGCCCGACCCCAATCCGGAATACGGCCAGGACCCGCACTGCGTGCTGCAGCACCCGGCCAATCCCGACATCCTCTACCAGCAGAACCATTGCGGCATCTATCGCATGGACCGGCGCGAAGGCGTATGGAAGCGCATTGGCGAGGCAATGCCCGCCGAGGTGGGCGACATCGGCTTCCCGATCGTCGCGCACCCGCGGGATGCGCGCACGGTGTGGGTGTTCCCGATGGACGGCAGCGATGTCTGGCCGCGTGTCAGTCCGGGCGGCCAGCCAGCGGCCTATGTCACCCACGACGCCGGCGAAACCTGGCAGCGCCAGGACCGCGGCCTGCCGCCCGAGCAGGGCTGGTTCACGGTAAAGCGGCAGGCCATGGCCACTGACAGCCATGGGCCGGTGGGCGTGTACTTCGGCACCACCGGCGGCGAGATCTGGGCCAGTGTCGATGAGGGCGAGCACTGGCGCTGCATCGCCAGCCACCTGCCGCAGGTCTACGCCGTCAGCGTGGCGCGGCCGGCCTGAGCGGAGCGCAGCCATGCAAGTCCGCATCGCCACGCCGTTGTTTTCCTATACCGGACAGCGCGAGTACGTGGAAGCCCAAGGAGAGAGCATCGGCGCGCTGCTGGACGACCTCGACCGGCAGTTTCCGGGTATGCGGTTTCGCATTGTCGATGAGCAGGGGAAGTTGCGGCCGTATATCCGGGTGTTCGTGAATCGGACCCAGTTAATGCGGCTGGATGCGCCGCTGCGGGAAACGGATGAGGTGCATATCCTGCAGGCGCTGGCGGGGGGCTAGCGGCTGGTTTGCTCCCCTCGTCGTCGGGCCGGCCACCCTCCCGTGACAATGAGCGGCGGGCTTTCAAGGATCCTGTGTGCCGTTTTCCAAAGACCGGCCACGTCGGCCATCTCTCCCATCCCCTCCGGCCTGCGCCGCCGATGCGATGAGCGCCTACATTCACGTCACCCTCGAAGGCGGTTCCGTCAACATCGAGACCTGGGACGTGCGGGGCTGTCGGCGCGATTTCCGCGCGCACTGAGCGTTTAATCGTCTTGCAAATAATTGTCACGACGTCGCGGGGAGATTCCGGCGCGCCGGCATTCGTTCGTCTGCATGCACGAAAAAAAAATCATTCTGGGGAATTCAGATTCTCTAGAACCTGATTTCCGCATGATCGAATGATTTTTAGGAAACGTCCGATATTCCGCAGCGCGCTCCCTTCCATACCATTCGCCATGTATTGACGCGTCTCAAATGCGGGCGCAGCGATTGCTCCGCAAAATTGCCAATCCCTGGCTGCCTGCGGCAGCGAATGTCCAACCTGGCACGAAGTACCAAGCGTAACGGTATGGCGAAAGCGGAGTGAACAAGAATGGCGGAAGGATTTGACGAACTCAAGGCTCCCGGCGCCCGCGCACTCAACGAGCTGACCACCGGGCGGCAGGCTTACTTCCTCGAAGTACCCGGCACGGCCAGCGCCGCCGCGCTGTCGGTGGTGTCCTTCGAAGCGGTGGAACGGATGGGCGCCCCCTATGTCGTCACCATCCAACTCACGCACCCGCTTGCGCTCGACCGTGCCGACTACCTGGGCAAGGAAGCCACCTTCCTGATCGCTCCCGCCGATGGCAGCGAGCCGCGCAAGTTCGCGGGGTGCATCACCCACTTCAGCCAGACCCGCCAGACCCGCGATTTCTGTGGCTACGAGATCGTGGTCGAGCCGCTGGTCGCGCGGTTGCGGCTCACACGCGCCAGCCGCATCTACCAGCAGCAGACCGCTCCGCAAATCATCGAGGCGATCCTGCGCCGGCACGACCTCAAGGGCCACCGGTTCGTCTTCAAGACACGCCGCAAATACCCGCCGCACGCCTTCCGCATGCAATACCAGATGTCGGATTGGGACTATATCCGGCTGCTGATGGTGCAGGAGGGCCTGTATTGCTACTTCACCCCCGGCAAGTTCGGCGAGATGATCGTGTTCGCCGACGACATCGACCACTACCTCTACCAGCCTGAACTGCGCGTGCCATACCGCGAGACGGCAGGACTGGAGTCCGGGCAGGAAACAGTGTTCTCGCTCACGACCCATGCCAGGACCATCCCCGAGTCGTTCCGGGTCGCGGACTTCAACCCCGACAAGGCGTGGGAGCGACCCACCGGCGAGGCCAACGTCGCGCGCAAGGAGAAGACAACCTACGGCCAGTCCTACGTCTACGGCACGCACCACCTGGACTTCGAGGGGGGAAAGTGGGAGGCGCTGCTGCGCCACGAGGCGGAGTTTGCCGAACAGTTGGTCTACGCGGGCGAGAGTAATGTGCTGGCGCTGTGCCCGGCGCGCATCCTGCGCATGGACTACGCGCTGCCTGACGCGCCCAACGGACAGGTCGTCACCGAGGTCATCCACAGCGGCGCGCGCGATGCGGCCTACCGCAACACCTATCGGGCGATCCCCTCGGACCGGCGCTTCCGCCTGCCTCTGGACGAGGCCAACTGGCCGCGCATTGCCGGCACGCTCAGCGCGCGCATCACCTCGCCGGGCGAGTACAAGTATGCCTACCTCACGCAGGATGGCCGCTACGTGGTCCGCTTCGATCTGGATTTCGAGGAATGGCCCAACGGCGGAGAGAGCGTGCCGCTGGCGTTTGCCAAGCCGTTCGCGGGGGCGAACCAGACGGGCTTCCATTTCCCGCTGATCGACGGCACCTATGTGGACGTGGCCTTCCGTGACGGCAATCCGAACAAGCCGTATATCGCGCACGTACAGCACAACAGCCAGCACACGGACCTGATCACCAACCAGGACCGGTGGTTGTCGCGCAACGTGATCCGTACGCAGAGCAACAACAAGCTGCGCTTCGAGGACTGGGAGGGGCAGGAAGGAATCAAGCTGTCGACCGAATACGGTGGCAAGACCCAGCTCAACCTGGGCTGCCTGGTTGACCACACTAAGAAGAAGCGCGGCGAAGGGTTCGAACTACGCACCGACCTCAAAGGTGCGGTGCGCGGCGGTCGGGGCATTCTGGTTACGGCGTGGACACAGCAGCAGGCCAACGGCCAGCAGCTTGACATGACTGCAGCCATGAACGAAATGCGCTCGATCCTTGCTCAAGCACAGGGACTGATGAACGCGGCCAGTCAGTCGAAGGCCGAAATCGCGGACCTGAAAGCCGAGAACGGATGGTTGCGTGACAGCCTGAACGACCTCAAGCAGGCCGTCATGATGCTAGCCGCCCCAAACGGGGTGGCCGTCACCACGCCGGACCGGGTATCGGTCGCAGCCGGGCGGGATGTCAACGTCGCCACCAAGGCGGGCTTCAATGTCAGCGCCCTGGCGAAAATCGCCATTGCCGCCGGTGAAGCGCTGTCCCTGTTCGCCTCAAGGTGCGGCATCAAGGTTTTCGCCGCGAAAGGCAAGGTCGAGATCCAGGCGCAGGCCGATGCGATGGATGTGTTCGCCCACAAGCAGGTCCATATCGCCAGCGCCAGCGAGGACGTGGTGATCAATGCTGCCAAGAAGGCTGTGATAGGCAGCAGCGGTGCTTACCTCGTCTTCGACAATCACAGCGCCACCTTCCATTGCTCCGGCGCCTTCAAGGTGAAAGCCGCGTCCTTTACGTTCGAAGGTCCGGACGGGAAGGACTTTGCCTTGCCGACCCTGCCGAATAGCCAATTGCAGCTCAGCAACCTGTATCCATCATCCCACTGATCATGATCATCAGCCCCCCCTTCCTGCCGGCCAACGGCATGGAATCCAGCGATCCGGCCAGGATTGACCCGATGATGGATGTCGTGGACAAGCTCGAATTGCCCCATCACGGCGTCTACCCCATCGCGTTTGACCGCCGCTGGCATTGCGGTGCGCATCTGCAGCCAAGCCTCCAGAATGAGGCGGTCCGCGCCATCGCGGATGGTGAAGTCGTTGCCTATCGCGTCAGCCAGAAAGCCCTTGGAGATGGGCAAAAGAAGAACGACGGCAGCGATGCACTGAACTCGAACACCGGCTTTGTACTGCTCAAGCACACCACCGAGACAGGGGATGGCAGAACCATTACCTTTTATTCGTTGTACATGCACCTGCTGGATCTCGAAAGCACGCGCACGAACATCAAGCCGTTGCCGGCTAACCCACCGGCGGTCGGATCATCCACGGTGCTTCCGAAATGGCTTTGCTATCCGAGCGATGGCGTAAAGGTGCCGAAAAACCTGAAGGTCTACCGCAAGGACATGCTCGGATATCCCGGAGCCTGCCACGGGCAATCGCACCTTCACTTCGAGATCTTCATGACCGAAGTCGACTTCGGGGCATGGTTCGAACAGGCTGGCCACACGGTGCAGCTTGGAAATGCGGCTCCCATTACCCCAGCGTCAAAAGACTACTGGGGGCATAGCTACTTCGTCATCACAGGCCCTCAAGCGTTCGTCAGTACTCCCCATGCGGTCGGAGCAGCCGCCGAGTACTTTCCAGCGCTGCAGGCGGGCACACTGGACGCCGGCACCAAGCTGTATGTCGAAGCCTATTTTCACAAGGGCCAACGCTACACACGTTCCTGGCTGGAAAAGGTCGACACCATTACGCCGCTGACGCCTGCCCCAGAACGGGACGCCTATGCCGACTACGAGTACAAGATGTACGCGCGCGCCACCGCGCTCTATCCGTCATGCCCGAGCGACGGCTACGAGATGCTCCGGTTCGGGCGGATTTTAAGCAAAGATCTGACTCCGCCTGCTGCCCCGCCAAAGACGTGGGTGGCGGTGACCTTCGATGCGGGCAAGCAGGGCTATGTTGATATTAGCCAGAGTGCCATCCAAAAACTCTCGGATGCGGATTTTCCGTTCTTTATGGGTTGGCAGAAGCTCGACGAAGGCAATACGCCGTTCAGCCAGGACGGCCTGTGCGACCACGACGAATTGCGCAAGATTGTCGATGTGGTTGAGGATATGGAAGCGCCAGCCGAGCGGCTGCGCTCGGAGTGGGTGCAGGAAGACAAGCTGGCTGACTTTATCTCGACCCACGCCGAGGTGCGACAGAAGCTCAGAGGCTTTATTTGTCATGCCCCGAGCGAATGGGATGCCTCCGGCAATGAAGAGCGCTTCAAGCGTCTGAATGACCCGGATGGGTTCTTCGGCAAGCGCAAGGAAACCGATCCGAATGGGTACGCCAATTTTCTCAAGTTCCACACGCAACTTCAGTTTCTGGAGAAAACGCCGCTGGGCGGTGGCAAGAAATTCTGGTTCTTCCATCCGCTGGCGTTCTTGCGGCATTTTAGGAAGTGCGGATGGCTAGATATACGGGAGTTTTCGCAAGCAGTGCCCGCTGAGGGCAAAAGGACAATCAAGTTCGTCTGCGATCTATTTGCTAATGAATTGCGAGACAAACATAATCGTGTGCTGCGTCCAGCGAACTTGTATCCATCGCTGCCGAAAGCCATGAGAAAATATGGCATCAACAATGCTGAACGCGCAGCCCATTGGTTTGGACAAATCCTCCAAGAGACTGGGCTATTTTCCTGCATGCGAGAGCTAGGTGATTTCGAGTATTTCAAAAATTACTATGAAGGCCGCTGCAAGGAGAAAGTGGAGCGCATAATTGGGGGGGTGTTACAAAAACTAAGCCCTCTTGGAAATTGCAATCCTGGCGACGGTGCGAGATTTTCTGGAAAAGGAATGATTCAGTTAACTGGTGGGGATAATTACAGGAAGTACGAAGCCTATCGAGGCGGAGAGAA
Source organism: Cupriavidus sp. P-10 (assembly GCF_003402535.2). Lineage (NCBI taxonomy): Bacteria > Pseudomonadati > Pseudomonadota > Betaproteobacteria > Burkholderiales > Burkholderiaceae > Cupriavidus > Cupriavidus sp. P-10. Next base: position 2,519,319 of record NZ_AP025171.1, on the reverse strand, counting down.
TTTCACAATTGATCCTGCGCCGGAGACCATCATAACGAATGCTAACAATGCCTGCGATACCGGCGGATATTATTGGGCAAGCAAACAACGATACACAATGCAAAACAAAAAACTCATCCCTTTAGGGAAACAGGGAATCAACTACTGGGCCGATCAAGGCAATCTTGGGAAACTAACGGTTACAACTGTTGCCAAAACAGTGGTGAGCGATGTCACGGTGTGTGTTAATGCTGCTAGAGATGGGCTAGGTAATCGGGTGAAGTATTTCATTCACGCTTACTCATACATTTCCGATATGGCGCAAGATTTTCTTCCTGATTACAAGCCAATGAAAAATTAATGATGAAATTTCACTCAGCCTCAGTGATTTTTTATTTTCTCATATTTCCCTTGTCTGGATTTGCATCAACAGATTGCGGATTGATAGTTCCAAAAGACGAAAAAATTGTCTTTGCAGAGGGTGAAAAATGCGTATTTGAGATAAAGAATTATAAAAATTATGCGGGGCTGAATTACGCCTACATTTTTAATGATTCCGTGAAAAGCAGAATTGCAAACGAATCCACTACATACATGGGCAGCGGCGCTAGATATTTTGTCTTTGATGAGGTGGATGATCCGAGGTTCACGCAACACACAATCAAAAACAAACCCATTTTACAGACAAAGACTAATGGATTAACTGCTTATATTGGCGAGTGGGTTGGTTTTGTTCAGGTGGCTTCAGAATATAAAGAGCCAAATTCCGGATATTCGTTAAATGTAAAATGTCTGTCAGCAGTCATTGGTAACGAAAGACACTCTTTGCAAGCGCGGTTCTGTGCGCCCCATACCCGTAAAGGCGATGCACAGGTAGAGCGTTTTAAGAAGCTGATATTGAAGACGAAAACTTCGAGTGCCGAATGAGTGCCCGCTCTCCGATCCGTCTCGGTGACGCACTCGAAAACGGCGGCCAGGTCACCAGCGCCTCACCGACCATGACCTTCATGGGCCGCCCGCTCGCGCGCGAGGGCGATGCCGCGCTCTGCGCCCGTCACGGCCCGACGACGCTTGCAGAAGGTCACGACGGTTTCCCCGATCAGGATGGCAGGGCCGTCGTCATGCACCACCACCGCTGCGCATGCGGCTGCCGATTGATTTCATCACTCCAGAACGTCCATATTGCCTGAGCATGCCGATTGATTTATCCCCGGCTGGGGAGGCAAGCCCGTACCCGGAGCGCGGTCCGCGTTTGTTGCCGTGGCTCGCCATATGGGTCGCTTTCTGCGTCGCCGGTGCAGCAATTGGCTTGTCGCTGTGGCCCAAGGGCGTGCCGGCACGTGGGATCCTGTTCTGGTGGCGCATTGTCGGCATATCGAATCTCGCATTCGTGATTGTGCTCGGGGTCGCGCGCATGGGTTATGAGGTGCAGTGGTATCGCGCCCATCACTGGAATGGGCATCGACGGCGATGGCTTGGGGCGCGGGTGCGCGAGGCCCAGCGTCCCTTGCAGGTGCTGGGGGCGGGCTCCTGTTTGCCCCTTCCCGGGCACGAGAGCCTGTCCGGAGCGCTGCAAGCGGGTAAGCCGCTGATTGCGGAGCAGTCCCCGAGGAAAGGCGCAGGACTGATCCCGCATAACCGCTTCGAGGGCGAGTCACAGTCCGATGTCCCCGTCGAAGGCACTTTGCGAGAGAAAGTCCCTGATCTCGATGCGCCTGTCGAGCCAGCTACCGAGACGGTGGCCACGATGGTCCTGAAGCTGGTCGAGGCACTGCAGCCGCTGGCCGAGAGCCTGCGCGCGCTCAGCCGGTATGGACAGAGGTATGCACCAGCGGTTCACGTGCTGGTTGGTCCCGAGATGGCCGTCCTGCGACTGGCCCAGGTACAGGAGGCCTTGCGCCGCATGGACTTGCCGCGCCTGGATTGTCAGCCAGTGCCGGCGTCTGATGGGCTTATGGTGGTCGACGCTTGGCTCGACCAGCAAGAATGGCGTCCCATGCTGCTTGTGGCCGCCGAATGGCACGATGCCAACCCCCCGGTCAACAGCGTCGAGGGCTGCGTCGCCGTGTTGCTTGACCCTGGCTGCTTTCAGTTGCCCGCGCCGGTCAAGGTCCTCGGCAAACTCCACCGCCCGCTGGCCGGCGGAATTAGTGCCCTGGGCGACCTCATTGCCAACGCGGTCCTGTGGGGCAACGCCGAGCCGGCGACCTTGCAGCGAGCCTGGGTGACCCGACTGGGCGGCGAGCACGATATCGCACTGCTTGCCGCGCTGAAGGCGGCGCACCTGCCGCAGCTTGGCGAGTTGGAGGCACAACGCCGACCCGATCGCGTAGTCGGCGAGAGCGGCACGATGAACCCTTGGCTATCCATCGCCGCCGCCATCGAATCCCGCGAGAGCGGCGTCCACCTTGTGCTCGACCACACCCACGCGGCGGTCCTGCACGTCCTCCCGTCACCGCATGACGAATCTGAGCAATGACCTGGCGGCGCTGGCTTCCGATGCCCCGCCCTCAAAAAAGCCTGGTGCCATAGCCCTGTGGGGTGGCTGCCTGGTCCTAACCGGCATGGGCGCGGCAGCGGCCCTCGTGACATGGCTCGAACGGGGTTTGTTTGGGCTAGCCTCGCTCGATGCCAGACTTACTGTCCTGCTGTGGATTCTGCTGATCACCGTTGTCGCCATCGTGCTGTACCTGATCGCCATACTACTTGGCGCCGACAAGGCCACAGCTCGGTTATTTGCACGCGAGACAGGTAAGACCGGATCGCCATCGCTCAAGAAGCTGAAGCGCGACGCCCGCCTGGAGGAATTGTGCAATGAACTGCGGAGCCTGCTGGGCTGGCGTTGGCGCTACCGCATGCCATGGCTGATGCTGTGTGGCGACGAGACCAGGATCAACGAGGTGGCGCCCGGCCTCAAGCAGGCCGGCGTCTGGCGTTCGGACACAGCCGTACTCGTCCACGCCTCGCCCGATGGCATCGCGGCATCCTTATGGCTCAAGCAACTCCGCGGGTTACGTTGCCGCCCGGTCGATGGGATGGTGCAAGTCGTCCCGGGAAACCAGGCGGTGGCACCGGACATAGAATCGCTGCGTGTCCTGGCGGCGCTCCAAACCGAATTGGGCTGGGCCGCGCCGGTGACATTCCTTCATCCCGTCGAATTGAAAGGCATCCACCCGGAGGAGTTTGCCGCTATCGGCACATTCCCGGCAGCGGCCAATTGCCGGACGGACGGCAGCACAGCCACCGGCCTACATGAGGCACTGGCCTCGCTTGAGACGCGCAGCGCCGTGCTCGGGGTGCAGTGCGCGATAGCACCCAAGCCGACGCGCTTCATCGCCAGCATCTCGGCCTATATCGGCGCGCATCGCGCCGGCATCGTGAACCGGTGGACCGCATGGCAGGCATCGGCATGGCGGCGCTCTCCACTGGCCGGCGTCATGTTCGCACCTGTGTTCGCCACGCCTGCGATGCAGATTCCCGTCCCCAGCGAGGATGCCCCCGACGATGTGGTCAAGCGGGCGACAGCGATGCTCCCCTCCGAACGCCTTGGCCTTCATCAAGCCACGCTGCTGCCCACCTGGCGAGGGATTGCCGAAGGCGCCAAGCGCCATCGAGTTCGCCGCATCGGGATGCATCCGATGGTGGTGCTGGCGGTACTCGCTGTTGTGCTCGCCGGCGCGTGGAGTGCCGGCATGCTGGTGTCCGGCCTGCGCAATGCGCAGGACATTAGTACGGCGCGGCAAACCATTCAGGCCATTCACACGGCTTCCAACGCCGCCGCTTGCCTGAAAGCGCTGCTGGCCCTGCAGCAGCAGATCGAGCGCCACGAGCATCGCGTCCAGCATCATGCGCCTCTCGCAACCCGCTTTGGCCTGAACCGTGACCGGGAGGTGCTGGCGACCCTGTGGAAGTCGTACACGCAGGCGAGCCGCCTGCTACTGGTCGCGCCCGTGCAGCAGGACCTGGAAGCATCATTGGTGGATCTCTCGCAAATGCGGACCGACTCGCTGGACGAGCAAACCAGCCGCTGGGCGCTGGGCGGCCATGCAGGGCTGAAGACGTACCTGATGCTGGCCGAGCCCGAGCGGGCCGACTCCGCCTTCCTGGCACCGCAACTGGTGCAGCACTGGTCTACCGACGCGCGGATCACGCCGGGCGAGCAGCAGGATCTTGGCGAACGCTTGCTCAAGTTCTACGCGCAGCACCTGAAAGCCAACCCGGCCTGGCGCATCGAGCCTCGGTCCGACCTGGTGGCCGGCGCGCGCCAGACCCTGCTGGCGGCGATCGGGGAGCGCAACGCCGAGGACACGGTCTACCAGGGCATCATCAACGCCTTCGGCGACAACGGTAGTAACAAGTACCCCGACCTGAACCTGGTGTCGCTCACAGCGGGCACCGATCCCCGCGGGCTGCTACGCACCGCGGCGATCGTGCCTGGCGTCTTCACCCGCCAGGCCTACGAGGGATATGTCGCCCCCGCGATCGAGGCGGCCGCCAAGCGGACTGAGATCGCCAGCGACTGGGTGCTGAGCGATGGCAAGGCGCAGGGCGCTCAACAAACGACGGGCCGCTCGGCCGAAGCCCTGCAGGCGGCTCTGACCGAGCAGTACTTCGCCGACTACGCAGACCGCTGGCAGGGCTTCATGAACAGCGTGCAATGGGAAGCGGCGCCGACGCTGCCCGCCGCGATCGACCAGCTCACGCTGATGGCGGATGCCCGCCAGTCACCCGTCATCGCGCTCATGAAGTCGCTCGAATACCAGGGTGGTGCCGGTGCCCGCAAAGACTCCCTGTCCGACACACTGGTAGCCAAGGCTCAGGACCTGCTGGGCAAGAAGGCGCAGGGACCGGACACCGCCAAGCCGAATACGGCAGGCTCGCTGGGCGCCGCATTCGGGCCGGTGCTGCGCCTGGTGGGGCAGACCGGGCAAGGCGCCAGCGGCGACCTGAGCCTGCAACGCTACTTTGACCGCGTCACGGCGCTGCGGCTGCGCCTGCAGCAGGTCAGCACGAGCGCCGATGCGGATGAGCAGGCCCGCCAGATGGCGCAAGCCCTCTTCCAGGGCAGGACTTCCGATCTCGCCGACACGCACGCCTATGCGCAGTTGATTGCGGCCAGTCTTGGCGCGGAATGGGCCGGCATGGGCGATGCCCTGTTTGTGCGCCCCATCATGCAGGCCACCCAGGCCATCGTGCTGCCCGCGCAGGCCAGCCTGAATGCTGCGTGGCAGCGCTTCATTGTCGCCGAGTGGGACCGGACCTTTGCCGGACGCTATCCGTTCGCCGACACCACCAATGACGCCTCGTTACCCGAACTCGCGCAGTTCCTGCGTCCGCAGGGCGGCATGATCAACACCTTCCTGGCTACCCAGCTCGCGGGAGTACTGGAGTTGCAGGGCAACCAGTGGGTGCCCGCAGCCGGTGCTGACGGCATCACCTTCGACCCCGCGTTCCTCAAGACCATCAATTTGCTTCAACGCATCGGCGCCCACATGCTGGTCCAAGGAGAGCCGCAATACCGCTTCGAACTCAAGCCGGTTCCCACCCCGGGACTTACCGATACGGTGCTCTCCATCGACGGGCAGAAGCTGCATTACTACAACCAGCGCGAGACCTGGCAGCGGATGGCTTGGCCTGTGAACAACCTCCAGGAGCCGGGAACACTTCTGCGATGGCAAACCGAGACGGCGGGGACCAGCAAGAGCTTCGAATTCGGCGGGCGCTTCGCGCTGTTGCGCATGCTGGCAAGCGGCCACATCGAGCAGATCGACGGCGCCACCTACCAGATCGGTTGGCCGGCCGAACCCGACACACGCTCCGCACCTGAAGACGGAGCGGCACCGTCACAGCCCATGCCTCGCATGATTCGGTTCCAGATGCGTAGCGAGGCCGGTCCTGGGCCACTGGAGATGCTGTCCCTGGTGGGGCTGAAGATGCCGTCGCGCGTGTTTCTGGTCGGCAAAGATGAGGCTGCCGTACAAGCGCCGTCGCCTGTTGCAGCGAAGGCCAGACGCGGAGGGGCACGATGAAAGTACTGGCGTCTATAGCGTCTGCAAGTAAGCCCACGGATAGATGCCCCGATCGTGCCCATCGTCAAACACGATCTGGATGCCATAGCCCGTATCCTCCACGCCGACGACGCGCACCGCTTGCGCCGGCGCATCCTCCGCACGCTTGCTCCGGCATGCAGCGCAACGGCACGCCGCACGCAGGCGCGAGTGATCGAGCGACTGGCAACGCCCATCCGGCCAGTGAATGCGCAGTGTCGCTTCAGTGCTGACCAATTCCAACCGCGCGGGCACCAGCATGCTCATGCCTCGCCATGCGGTTGGCCGATCTGCGCCAGCGCGATCCGCACGGCCTTGCGCACCTCGGGATCCCCATCATTGGCCGCGGCGGACAGTGCCGGAAGAGCCGCGGGATCACGCAGGCTGCCCAGCGACAGCGCGGCTTCCTTGCGCAGGTTGCTGATCGCATGGGCAAGCTGCACGGTGAGGGGCGCCAGTGCCTGCCGGTCGCCGAGCTTGCCCAAGGCACGCGCCGCCTGCAGCCGTACCTGCCAATAGGCGTCTTCCAGAGCCGCGATCAGCGGGCGCACGGCTTCGGCGAATTTCAGCTTGCCGAGCGTCTGCGCGGCTTCCTCGCGCACCTGCCAGGCGCTGTCGCCCAGCGCGGCAAGCAGCGCGTCGCGCGCCGACGCGTCGGCAGCCAGCCCGAGCGCCCCGGCCGCGGCGCGCCGGACTTCGGTGTCGGCATCGCCGGCGGCGACCCGCGCCAGCGCGGGCAGCGCTTCGCTGCGCCTGAGCCAGCCCAGCACGGTCACCGCTTCGCGCCGCACCGGCGCGGCGCTATCGGCCAGCGCCGCCATCGCGGCATCGAAGCCCGGCGCGTAGCGCAATTCGCGCAGGCCGCGCCAGGCTGACGCGCGGACAAAGGGATCTTCATGCGTGACACAGGGCAGCACGGCCGCGCCGGAGCCGGGGTCCTTCAGTTCCGCCAGCGCAAGTGCCGCGGCTTCTGCCACCTCGCGGTCGGCATCGGCCAGTGCGGCAGCCAGCGCGCGCACGACTGCATCCGCTTCCCAGCTCGCCAGCGTGCGCGCGGCTTCGGCGCGCACGGCCGCGGCCGGGTCGGATTGCAGCCGCTGCAGCAGCAGCGGGACACCGGCTTCGTCTTCAAGGTCGGCGAGCTGCAGAACCGCCACGCGGCGCACGGCGGGGTCTGGGTCGGAGAGGCGCGGCGTAATCGCGCCGATGGCTGGGTCCAGGGTGAACAGGGAATCGTCGGGCAAGGCGGAAACGTGCGGCATGGAAGCAATCTGGTGGCAATGGGGCGGTCAGGCAGTGGCGCCGGCGGTGCGGGGCACACCTTCGTGGTCGTGGTGCAGCAGCGCGCGGCAACGGCGCTTGAGCTGGATAAAGGCGTCGTCGGTCAGCAGGTCGCCGTGGCGCGGCCGGTCGAAGCGAATATCGATGTCGTCCAGGATGCGGCCGGGCCGCGGCGACATCACCAGCACGCGGTCGGCCAGGAACAGCGCCTCGTCGATATCGTGGGTGACGAAGACCACGGTGGTGCGCATCTGCGCCCAGACGTCGAGCAGCAGTGCCTGCATATGCGCGCGGGTCTGCGCGTCGAGCGCGCCGAACGGCTCGTCCATCAGCAGCACGCGCGGCCGGTTGATCAGCACGCGTGCGATTTCCACGCGCTGCTGCATGCCGCCGGACAATTGCGCAGGGTAGCGCCGCGCGAAGCTGCCGAGCCCGACCAGGTCCAGCAGCGCCTGCGCCTCGCGCTGGCGCTCGGCGGCGGGCATGCCTTGCATCTTCAGGCCGAAGCTGACGTTGTCGAGCACGCGCTTCCACGGGAACAGCGAATGCTGCTGGAACACCAGGCCGCGTTCCGGCGCGGGGCCGCGCACCGGCACGCCGTCGAGCAGGATCTCTCCCGCCGCAACCGGCAGGTGCCCCGCGATGGCGCCCAGCAGGGTCGACTTGCCGCAGCCCGACGGCCCGAGGATGCAGACGAACTGACCGGCGGGGATGTCGAGGGAAAACTGGTGCACGGCGGTGAAGGCGGCATCGCCCTTGCCCAGTGCGACATCGACGCCGCGCACCTGCAGCCGGCCCGCGTCGATAGTGTGGCCGGATGCAGTCATGCGCGCACCTCCTGCAACTGCGTCCACGGCATCAGCCACGCGCCGGCGCGCTTGATCAGCGCGCTGCTGCCCATGCCGAAGGCGCCGATCAGCAGCATGCCGACGACGATATCGGCGTAGTTCTGCAGGTTGTAGGCCTCCCAGGTGTAGTAGCCGATGCCGTACTGGCCGGCGATCATCTCCGCGGTGACCAGGCAGAACCACGACGTGCCCATGCCGATCGCCAGCCCCGTGACGATGCTCGGCAGCGCTGCCGGCAGCAGCACCTCGGGAAACACGGACCAGCGCCGCGCCCCGAGGCTGCGCGCGGTGGCGACCAGCCGCGGATCGGTACGCTCGACGCCGTGGATGGTATTGAGCAGGATCGGGAACAGCGCGCCGATAAAGGTGATGAAGATCATGCTCAGTTCCGACGAGGGGAACATCAGGATCGCCAGCGGAATCCACGCCACGCCCGGGATCGGCCGCAGTACTTCCAGCGGCGGCAGCAGCAGGTCTTCCAGCCAGCGAGATCGGCCGATCAGCATGCCGAGCACGATGCCGACCAGCGCCGCCGCGCCGAAGCCGGCAAACACGCGCGCCAGGCTGTTGCCCAGGTGCAGCACCAGCTTGGGCGACTGCAGCAACTGCCAGGCCGCCGGCACCACGTCGCTGGGCGCGGGCACGTTGGCGAAGGTAACAATGCCAAGGTGCGCCTTGTGCGACGAGGCGAGTTGCCACAGCACGATGCAGCTCGCCAGCGCGGCAATCCGCACCAGCCAGCGCGCCAGCCGCGCGCGGGACGGCGCCGTGGAGGCGGGCGCCGTGGATGGCGCCCCAACGTCAAGGGTGATCGATGTCATCGGCGCGCTCCGCTTCAGGGGTTGCTGGCGACGGCTACGGCGGCGCCGCTGACCGCGGCGTAGTTGCGCACGCTGCCGCCATGGCTCTTCGCATAGCTGTCGGCCGAGCCCTTGTGCAGGAAGGCGCTCACCTGCCCCTTGGAGTCCTGCACGTACCACACCTTGTCGGCCAGCAGCTTCAGGCCGGTGTTGCGGTCATGCACGTACAGCACGCGCGCCTTCCTGCCTTCCTTGCCGGCCTGCCGCAGCGCGGCGAAGGCCGCTGCCGGCGAGGCATAGTTGCGCACCGTGGGTTCGCCCTGCAGCCACAGCTGCGCGGCCAGCTTCGGATCGGCAATGGGTTTGCCGGTGGTGGCGTCCCTGGCCGCCAGCGGCTGTTTGTCGTACGACTTCAGCCGGGCGTCGTAGTCGAGACCTTCCAGCTTGAATGCTTCGCGGATATAGCGGTCGTCGATCACGCCGTCGGCATTCAGGTCGGCATCGGTGCGCTTGAGCAGCTTCAGCGTCTCGATCGAGGTCTGCAAGGCCTGCCGGTATTCCGGCTTCCACGTGTAGTCGCGGTTCTGGAGGCCGAGCGGGCCGTGGAACAGGTAGTCCACCTCGGCGTCGATGCCGGTCACCTTCGCGATCAGCTCGCTGTATTTCTCAGGCTCGGCGGCCATCAGGCGGTCGGCCTCGATCGCGGCGCGCAGGTAGGCGACCACGATCTCCGGATACTTCTGCGCATAGGCCGCATTGACCAGCGCGCCGTGGAAGGTTGGCGCCTCGGCCTGGGAGCCGTCATAGATCTTGCGGGCGAAGCCACGGAAGGTGAACAACTCGGGGAACGGCACGAAGTTGGCATGCCCGTCGACCTTGTGCGCCTGCAGCGCCGAGCCGCCCACCTCCGGCGACTGCGACACCAGCGTCACGTCCTTGTCCGGATCCCAGCCTTGCCGCCTGATCGCGCGCAGCAGCATGCCATGCGCGGTGGAGCCGAACGGCACCGAGATGGTCTTGCCCTTGAGCTCGGCCAGCGACTGGATCGGCGAATCGGCCGGCACCACGATGCCGTTGCCGGTGCCGATGGCATTGCCCGACAGCGGCGCGATAAACAGGCTCTTCTTGCCAGCCTTCTGGAACGCCGCCGCATTCAGCGAGCCGGGAAAATCCGCCATCGCGCCGAGATCGAGCTTGTCGGCCACCATCTCGTTGGTCAGCGGCGGGCCCGAGGTGAAGTTCTTCCACTGCACGTCGTAGGTGACGTCCTTGTACTTGCCGGTGCGCGGCAGGTATTTGTCGAGCAGCTTCAGTTCGCGGATCAGCAGGCCGCCGGTGGCGCAGTTGATGGTGGTGTCCTGCGTGCCGATGGCGATGCGGATGGTCTCGGCGCCGGCGCTGCCGGCCAGGCTTGCCGCGGCCAGCGCCAGCAGCAGGCGAATGCTGTGAGAAGTCTTCATGGGGCGTTCCCGGTAGGTCCCTGTAGGGCGGTTGTCGTCAGGCAATGCAGTCAGCGCAGCAAATACGGGATCTCGACCCGTACCGCGCCGGTGGGGCAATCCTTCTCGCAAGGCATGCAGTACCAGCATTCGTCGAACTGCATGTAGGCCTTGCCCTTGCTCACGTCGATGGCCAGCAGGTCCATCGGGCAGACATCGACGCACACCGTGCAGCCCTTGTCGGCAATGCACTTGTCTTCATCGATGGTGACCGGCGCGCTGCTGCGCTGGGCGATCTCATGCGGGGTGTAGGCCATGGCTCGGTTTCCTCGTTGCAGGCTTCATGCGGCTGCCAGGGTGGGTTCGGCAGCTGTGGTGGGGGCGGTGGTGGCATCGGCGCGGCTGACGCGCAGCCGCTGGTAGGCGGTGGCGTCATCGCCTTCCACCGGCACCACGTAGGGCTCGATCGCGCGCTTGTGGCTGACCATGCGGCCCGAAGCATCCTTGATCAGGTGCGTATGGCAGAACCATTCGGCATCGTTGCGCTGCGGGTAGTCGACCCGGTGGTGGTACAGCCCCCAGCGGCTCTCGGTGCGGAACAGCGAGGCGCGCGCCGCCATCTCGGCGCAGTCGCGGATCGCCATGACCTCGACCGCGCGCATCAGCTCGTGTGGATTGGCGGCGCGGATCTGGCCGATGTCTTCGGCGATGGCATCGAAGCGCTGCAGGCCGATTTCCATCTTGCGCGTGACCTTGGGCGGCTGCAGGTAGTCGTTGACCATGCGCCGCAGCTTGTATTCCACCTGCGCCGGCGGCAGGCCGTGCTCGCGCGCCAGCGGCGCGAACACGCGCGCGCGCTCGGCGTCGACCTGTGCCGCATCCGCTTCAGGCAGGGCGCGCCCGGCGACGTAGTCGGCGGCGTTCTGCCCGGCGAACCAGCCATAGGTGAATGCACCCAGCATGTAGTTGTGCGGCACCGCGGCCATGTCGCCGGCGGCATAGAGGCCCGGCACGGTGGTCTCGGCGCGCTCGTTGACATGCACGCCGGAGGCGCTGTGCCCGCTGCAGAAGCCGATCTCCGAGATATGCATCTCCACCATCTGCCGGCGATAGTCCGTGCCGCGCCCGGCGTGGAACTGGCCGCGGCTGGGGCGTTCGTTGGTATGCAGGATGGTCTCGATGGTCTGGATGGTTTCTTCGGCGAGGTGGTCGAGCTTCAGGAACACCGGGCCGTTGCCGCCCTGCAGTTCCTGGTAGAACTCCCACATCATCTGGCCGCTCCAGTAGTCGCATTCGATGAAGCGCTCGCCCTTGCCGTTGGCGGTATAGCCGCCCAGCGGGCCGGTCACGTAGGCGCAGGCGGGGCCGTTGTAGTCCTTGATCAGCGGGTTGATCTGGAAGCATTCCAGGTTGGCCAGCGCCGCGCCGGCGTGATACGCCATGGCATAGCCGTCGCCGGCATTGGTCGGGTTCTCGTAGGTGCCCATCAGGTAGCCGGACGCGGGCAGGCCCAGGCGGCCGGCGGCGCCGCAGCACAGGATCACGGCGCGTGCGCGTACTACGTGGAAGTCGGCGCTGCGGCAGTCGAAGCCCATCACGCCGCAGGCGGCGCCGGTGGCATCGGTCAGCACGCGCGTGGCGACGATGCGGTTGGTGATCTCCACGCGGGCGCGCTTGAGCTGGCGGTACAGCACCTTCTTGACGTTGTGGCCCTCCGGCATCGGCAGCACGTACGAGCCCATGTGGTGGACCTTCTTCACCGCGTAGTCGCCGGTCTCGTCCTTCTCGAAGCGCACGCCCCAGCGGTCGAGCTGCTCGATGGTGGCGAAGCTGTGGCGCGCATAGGCATAGACGGTGGACTGGTCGACGATGCCGTCGTTGGCCACGGTGATCTCGCGGGTGTATTGCTCGGGCGTGGCGTGGCCGGGGATCACGGCGTTGTTCAGGCCGTCCATGCCCATCGAGATCGCGCCGCTGCGCTTGACGTGCGCCTTGTCGATCAGCAGCACGCGCAGCGCGGGGTTGCGCTCCTTGGCCTTGATCGCGGCCATCGGGCCGGCGGTGCCGCCGCCGACGACGACGATGTCGTATTCGTGGGTCAGGGTGTTCATGCGTTGGTTTTTCCCTTGCTGGCAGGTTTGCGGGACCGCGCGGTGCCCGTCCGCCTGGGTGCGGGCGTGGCCGGCGCTGCTGGTGAATTAGATGGCTGCGCCTTGTGGCGCTCGGCGCGCAGCCGGTATTGGAAGGCGTCGCCGCGGAAGTAGAGGAATTCGTAGTCGATCGGCGTGCCCTGCGCATCGTGGGTCAGGCGCTCGATGCGCAGCACCGGCGCGCCCTCCTGGATGCGCAGCGCCTGGGTCAGGTCTTCGTCGGCCAGGATGGCATCGACACTCAGGTCGGCATGGCCGAGGCGGATGCCGCAGTCGTTCTCCAGGATCAGGAAGATGTCGCGCGTGGCCAGGTCGGCGCCGAGCAGCCGCTTGCCGACGGCTTCCGGCACCCAGGTCAGCTCCAGCGATACCGGTTCGCGGTTGAGCAGGCGCACGCGCCGGATCTCCACCACCGGATCGCCCTCGCGCAGCCGCAGCTGCGCTGCCACCTGGCGCGTCGCGGGCACGGTCTTGCAGCTGCGCACCTGGTTCAGGATCTCGTAGCCCATGCTCGACATCGCCTCGGCGAAGCCCTGCAGCGAGGTCACGTTCTGAAACGCGCGCGGCTTGGACACGAAGGTGCCCTTGCCGTGGATCTTGAAGATCAGGCCCTCTTTCTGCAGGTCGCCCAGCGCCTGGCGCACGGTGATGCGGCTGGTGGAAAACAGCTCGCACAGCTCGTTTTCCGACGGCATCTGGTGGTGCGGCGGGTAGGTGCCGTCGAGGATGCGTGCGCGCAGGGCCTCCTTGATCTGGGTATAGAGCGGCAGCGGGATCGGGGCGGAATCCGCAGGCGCGGTGGGGGCGGGAAGGGTGGAAAGGGCGGAAAGGTCGGGGAGGGGCTGGGTCCGGTTCGTCATCGGATCGATCCATCTTGTTATGACAAGTTGGGAACAACTATATGGACGACCCCGCCGCCAAGGAACGAAGCAATCCGGATATCCAACGATGAAATCCGAACATGCCCCCGTGGCGGCCTCCCTCAACTCTCCAGTCCCCGGGCCGATATCCAGTCATGACTCCTGCCGTCCGCCAGCCGCCGCGGCAGCAGGGCAAGGCACAAACGGCGGCCACAGATCATTCAACGCACGGTACGGGAGCGACGCATGAGCAGTTCCATGAGGGACATCGACGAACGGACTAACCTCACCAACAACAACCAGTTCGAACTGCTGCTGTTCCGGCTGGGCGATGCCGAGCACACCGGCCAGTCCGAGCTGTTCGGCATCAACGTCTTCAAGGTGCGCGAAATCCTGGTGATGCCGCCGGTGACGACGGTGGTCGGGGCCGACCCGTCGATCCTGGGCATGTCCGATATCCGCGGGCAGGTGATCCCGGTGATCGACCTGCCCCGGCTGGTGGGCTGCACCCCGCGCAACGGACTCGGCATCCTGCTGGTCACGGAGTACGCGCGCTCGACGCAAGGCTTCGCGGTCGAGGCGGTGGAGGAAATCGTGCGCCTGGAGTGGAACCAGGTGCACTCGGCAGAGGCCAGCGTGCGCACCGGCCATGTCACCAGCATCGCCAAGCTGGACGCCGGCACGGACCAGGCGCGCCTGGTCCAGGTACTCGACGTGGAGCAGATCCTGCGCGATGTGCTGCCGACGCGGCAGCCGGACGTCGAGCCGGGCTCGGTCGGCCCGCAGCTGAACCTGCGTCCGGGCCTGAAGGTGATCGCCGCCGACGATTCCGCGCTGGCGCGCGGCCTGATCGAGCAGGGCCTGAAGGCGCTGGGCGCGCCGGTGCTGATGACCAAGTCGGGCAAGGAAGCGTGGGAGCTGCTCGACCGCATCGCTGCCGAGGCGGCCAGCCACGGCAAGTCGGTGCAGGACGAGGTGGCGCTGGTGCTGACCGACCTGGAAATGCCCGAAATGGACGGCTTTACGCTGACGCGCAAGATCAAGGCCGACAGCCGCCTGAAGCAGCTGCCGGTGGTGATTCACTCGTCACTGTCAGGCGAGGCCAGCGAAGAGCATGTGCGCAAGGTAGGGGCGGATGCCTATGTGGCGAAGTTCGTCGCCAAGGAACTGGCCGATACCATTCGCCAGGTGCTGACGCGATGAGCGCTGCGTGAGTCGGGTGCCTGAGTTGAGTGCCTGAGTTCGGTGCCCGAGAGCACAACCTGGGTGGTCTTAGGCAGCACAAGGCACAAAACCCTTCAGGCTGCAAGCATTCCCTTACGTTAACTGGTTGCCTATAAAACGGGCACTCCAGTACGAGCCAAGGCCGGCGCGCCCTTGGCGGTTGTCAAGAGGGGGGATATCCACTGAACCTGTGGATAGTTCCCTGTGGACAAGTCAGGCGTCCCGGCTGGCACTGCCCGGGACGCCTGCCCGCGGTCTTGCGTGACCTCCACGCCCTGCCGCGCTCCCTTGCTCGCTCTCTCCCTTGTCTGGTCTTGCCCGGGCCTGCCCGGCGCCTTTACTTGGGCTGCTCCACCGTGCGCAGGTAGGGCTTCAGCGTCTTGAACCCCTGCGGGTATTTCTTCTTCGCATCTTCGTCCGAGACCGATGTCGGGATGATGACATCCTCGCCCGGCTTCCAGTTCACCGGCGTGGCCACGGTGTGCTTGGCATTGAGCTGCAGCGAATCCAGCAGGCGCAGCACTTCATCGAAATTGCGCCCCGCGCTCATCGGATACACCAGCATCGCCTTGACCTTCTTGTCCGGGCCGATGATGAACACCGAGCGGATGGTTGCGTTGTCCACCGCCGTGCGCGGTCCGCTGCCGCTGGCTTCGGGGTGGATCATGTCGTAGAGCTTGGCCACGGTCAGGTCGGCGTCGCCGATCATCGGATAGTTGACGGCGGCGCCCTGGGTTTCCTCGATGTCCTTGGCCCAGCGCTGGTGGTCGCTGACGGGATCGATGCTCAGGCCGATGATCTTGGTATTGCGCTTGTCGAATTCGGGCTTGAGCCGCGCCATGTAACCCAGTTCGGTGGTGCAGACCGGCGTGAAGTCCTTTGGGTGCGAGAACAGGATCGCCCAGTTGTCGCCGATCCATTCATGGAAGCTGAGCTTGCCTTCCGTGGTGTCTGCGGTGAAATCCGGGGCTTGTTCGCCCAGTCGAATCGCCATGGTTGCGCTCCTTGCGGTTGGCATTGGGGGGTGGAAAAAGCGCGGTGCCGGCGTGCCGGCCGGCACCGCGTGCGATTGGCTGCCGCCTAGCGCAGGACCAGCACCGGGATCGTGCTGTGCGTCAGGACTTTTTGCGTTTCACTGCCGATCAGCAAGGCCTGCAATCCGCGCCGCCCGTGCGACGACATCACGATGAGGTCGCAGCCGCGCTGTTCGGCGCACTGGACGATGGCCTGCCAGGGGTGATCGTCGGTGGCGGTGACGGTGTCGCATGGCACGCCGGCCTGGCTGGCCGCACGCGTGACCGCGGCCAGGAAGGTATCGGCATGGCGTGCGGCCTCTGCCGCGAAGGACTCCTTGGTGTCCTGCAGGCTGGTCAGCCGGTATGTCATGACGTGGTACTCGGGAATCACATGCAGGCCGGTCGCGCGGGCGCCGATGCGGCTGGCGAAGGCCATGGCGCGGGCCACCATCGCTTCGGCACGTGCGGAGCCGTCGGTGGGCACAAGGAGGTGCGTGAACATGATGGCCTCCGATTGCAGTGAGTGACCGCGTCCGCCGGGCTCTTCCGCCCGGGCCGTCCGGACGAGCCACTCCAGTATAGGAATTGGCCGGTGATAGCGACAGGTCGCGTGCAGGCTTTACAACGCCTTCGCACGGCCCTTTGCGGAGACCCTTGCGCTGGCCCTTGCCGAGTCGCCAGCGCGGAGCCGGCGCAAGCGGCAAGTGCCGGTGTCACATGTCACTTTCATTAACATGTTGTTATCATTCGATGCACCTGTGCCCCTCCCTCCAACGTTGACCCACTGCAAGGAATTTCCGCATGATCGCGCTGCGCGAAGCATGGCAGGCCGGGCTGTTCCGCCGCGGCAACTGGCTGCCCAACCTGGTGTCGGGCGTGATCGTGGGCGTGGTGGCGCTGCCGCTGGCGATGGCGTTTGCGATCGCATCCGGCGCCAAGCCCGAGCAAGGGCTGTACACGGCCATCGTCGCCGGGCTGGCGGTGTCGCTGTTCGGCGGCAGCCGGCTGCAGATTGCCGGCCCCACCGGCGCGTTCATCGTGGTCCTGTCCGCCATCACCGCGCGCCATGGCATTGGCGGGCTGCAACTCGCCACGCTGATGGCCGGGCTGATCCTGCTGGCGCTGGGCCTGGCGCGGCTGGGCGGCGTGATCCGCTACATTCCCGCGCCGGTGATCGTCGGCTTTACTGCTGGCATTGGCGTGATCATCTTTGTCGGGCAATGGCGCGACTTCTTCGGGCTGCCGCCGGTAGCCGGCACCCACTTCCATGAAAAGCTGTGGCACCTGCTGCAGGCGCTGCCACAGTGGCACGCGGCCACCACCGCGCTGGCGCTGGGGAGCCTGTTGCTGGTGCTGGGTGCGCCGCGGATCCGCTGGCTGCACCGCATTCCCGGCCCGCTGGTGGCGCTGGTGGTGGCGACCGCGGTGCAGGCGTTGTTCCGCTTCGATGGCGTAGCCACCATCGGCAGCGCCTTCGGCGGCCTGCCGCGCGGGTTGCCGGTGCCGGCGTTGCCGGAAGTCACGCTGGCGCGCCTGATCGAACTGGCGGGGCCCGCCTTCACCATCGCCATGCTGGGCGCGATCGAATCGCTGCTGTCCGCGGTGGTGGCCGACGGCATGGCCGGCACCCGGCACGATTCCAACCAGGAACTGGTGGGGCAGGGCATCGCCAATATCCTGGCGCCGCTGTTTGGCGGGTTTGCCGCGACCGGCGCCATCGCCCGCACCGCCACCAATATCCGCAACGGCGGCAACAGCCCGCTGGCCGGCATCACCCATGCGCTGACGCTGGTGCTGGTGCTGCTGTTCCTGGCACCGCTGGCGGCGAGCGTGCCGCTGGCTACGCTCGCGGCGATACTGTTCGTGGTGGCGTGGAACATGAGCGAGGCGCGCCAGTTTGCGCGCATGGTGCGGCGCGCGCCGCGCGCCGACGTGGTCATCCTGCTGATCACCTTCACGCTGACCGTGCTGACCGACCTGGTGGTCGCGGTCAATATCGGCGTGATCCTGGCCATGCTGCAGTTCCTGCGGCGCATGTCGGCGTCGGTGGAAGTGACGCGCCAGGACGCGACGGGCATCGAGCGCGAGCTGAGCTTCGAAGCGGGCGCGGCCGATCCTCTGGCTGCCCGCATCCCGCCGGGCGTGCTGGTCTACGCCATCGACGGCCCGTTCTTCTTCGGCGCGGTCGAGGCCTGCGAGCAGGCGCTGGTGCACACCCATACCGAGCCGCGCGTGCTGCTGATCCGCCTGGGCCGGGTGCCGTTCATCGACATGACCGGCTTGCAGACGCTGGAAGCCGTGATCCGCACGCTGCGCCGGCGCGGCGTGGCGGTGGTACTGGCCGAGGCCAATGCGCGCGTGCGGCACAAGCTGGCGCGGGCCGGGGTGCTGGCGGAACTGGGCGAGGAGAACTACGCGGACGCGCTGGCGCAGGCGGTGCAGCGCTGCGGCGTGCTGGCGGGCGAGGGCGGTGTGGAACGGGATCGCGGGGATACGGGCGCCCCCCGCTGAGCTACTTTTTCTGCCGTCCGCTGCCGGCGGGCCGTGGCTTGGTGGCGTACTCCACGCCATGCTGGGCCAGGTATTCGCGGATCAGCTGGCGCACCACCTGCGATGGCGTCAGGTCCTGCGCGGCGCACAGGGTTTCGAAGGCCTTCTTCTTAACCGGGTCGATCAGGATGGTCAGGCGGGCGGTTTTGGATTCCATGAGCGGTCAGGCGGTCCGGCGGCGGGGATCGACGGCATTATATACAGCGCAAACCTGCCAAATCGCGCCGGTTTGCTCCCCTCTCCCACTTCGCGGGAGAGGGGAGCGTTCACAAAGCGGGCAGCAGGGTTTGCAGGCGCTGTCCCCGATGTCCCGCTAAGCCGGCTTCTCCAGATCCGCAATCACCGCCGCCAGAAAACGCGCCGCCTCACCCCCCGTCACCACCCGGTGGTCAAACGTCAGGCTGAGCGGCATCACCCGATGCACCGCCGGCACACCGCCAGCCGCGACCACCTCGTCCCGCACCCGTCCCGCGCCAAGGATCGCCACCGTTGGCGGCACCACGATCGGCGCCGCGTAGCGCCCCGCGATCATGCCGAAATTGGACAGCGTGATGGTGTTGCCGCGCATCTCTTCGGGGGCGATGGTGCGCGCGCGGATGTCGGCGCGCATGCGGTCGAGCCCATGGCGCAGGTCGGCCGCGTCGCGGGTGCCCACGTCGCGCAGCACCGGCACGAACAGCCCTTCGGGCAGGTCGGCGGCAATGCCGACGTCGATCTTCTTCAGCACATGGCGGCGGCCGGTCTGGCCCTCGTACCAGGCGTTCAGGCCCGGCTCGGCTCGGCAGCCGGCCACCAGCGCGCGCACCAGCCGGATGGTGACGTCGGCGCCCGCCTGCCAGGCGTGGATATCGGCATCGTCCATCACCGTGGCCGCTGCTACTTCGTTCTGCGCGCGCGCCATGTTTTGCGCCATCGCGCGGCGCACGCCGCGCAGTTCTTCGGGCGCGCCAAGTTCGGCCAGCGCGGCGGCAACGCGTTCGACGTCTGCGGCGGTAACAGTGCCCTCCGGCCCCGACGCGGTGGTCATCGCCAGGTCGACGCCAAGGCGCCGTGCGAGCGCGCGCACCGCTGGCGTGGCCTTTATGCGCGCGCCCATGCCGGTGGCGGGCGCGGCCGTACCTTGCGGCGCGGCTTCGCTGGCCACGCGCGCGCCGACCTGGACCGAGCCGACCACGGTGCCGGCATCGGCATCCTCGCCCGCGCCCTCGAAGCCCACCAGCGGCGCGCCCAGATGGACGATATCGCCGGGCTGCGCGTATAACTTGCCAATCGTGCCCGCGTAAGGCGAGGGAATTTCGACGATGGCCTTGGCGGTCTCCACCGACAGCAGCGGCTGGTCCGCGGCGACCGCATCGCCCACCTTGACGTGCCAGTTCACGATCTCGGCCTCTTGCAGGCCTTCGCCCAGGTCGGGCAGCTTGAAGACTCTCATCGGCGCTTCCTTGGCTCGGTGCTGCTCGGCGTCAGTCAGGCGGCCATGGCCTTGCGTGCCGCGTCGGCGATGCGCGCGGCGCTGGGCAGGTAGGTGTATTCCAGCCGCGCCAGCGGCACCACGGTGTCGAAGCCGGCCACGCGCTGCACCGGCGCTGCCAGCGAATACAGCCCGGCATCGGCCAGCTCCGCCGCGATCTCGGCGCCAAAGCCAGCGGTGCGTGGCGCTTCGTGCACGATCACGCAGCGTCCGGTGCGCGCCACCGCTTCGAGGATAGTCTGCATGTCGAGCGGCTTGAGCGTGGCGACGTCGATCACAGTTGCGCTCACGCCCTCGGCGGCCAGTTCGTCGGCGGCGGTCAGCGTCTCCTGCACCATCGCGCCCCAGGTCACCAGCGTGATGTCGCTCCCTTCGCGCAGCGTGAAGCAGGTATCGAGCGGCAGCACCGCGCCGTCGTCGGCCACTTCTTGGCGGAACAGCCGGTACAACCGCGTGGGCTCGAGGAAGATCACCGGATCGGGATCGGCGATCGCGGCCAGCAGCAGCCCGTACGCGCGTGCCGGCGACGACGGCACCACCACGCGCAGCCCTGGCATGTGCGCAAACATTGCTTCCGGGCTTTCCGAATGATGCTCGGGCGCGTGGATGCCCGCGCCGCACGGCGAGCGCACCACCAGCGGGCAGCTCAGCCGCCCGCGCGTGCGGTGGCGCATGCGCGCGGCGTGGTTGATGATGTGGTCGATGGCCGGATAGATAAAGCCGGTGAACTGGATTTCGGCCACGGGCCTGAGCCCCATCGCCGCCATGCCGATCGCGGCGCCGACGATGCCGCCCTCGGCCAGCGGCGTATCCATGACCCGCGCCGCGCCGAAGCGCGCCTGCAGGCCGGCGGTGGCGCGGAATACGCCGCCGTTGACGCCGATGTCCTCGCCCAGCAGCAATACGTCGGGATCGCTCTCCAGCGCATGGCCCAGTGCCAGGTTGACCGCTTCGACCAGATTGATTTCCGCCATGGTTAGCTCGCTTTGGTCGTTGAACGCCGTCAGGGTTGGTCGGGCGCTAGCCGTGCTGCGCGGGATAGCGCCGCGCCGTCTCCAGTTGCGCCTGCAGCGCCTGCGGCATGGTGGCGTACAGGCAGTCGAACATTGCCGCGGGATCCGGCGGCGGCAGCGCCAGGTAGGCTTCCACCGCCTGCGCCACCTGCTGCGAGCAGGCCTTGACCAGCGCCTCTTCGCGGGCCGCGTCCCAGGCGTTCAGCGACAGCAGATGCGTGCGCAGGCGCAGCAGCGGCTCTTCCTGCCAGTGCGCCTTGACGCTGGCCTCGTCGCGGTAGCGCGAGGCATCGTCCGCGGTGGTGTGGTCGCCCAGCCGGTAGGTGATGGCCTCGATCAGCGCGGGCCCGCCGCCTGCGCGCGCGCGCTCGATGGCCTCGCCCACGCGGTGCCGCACCGCGACCACGTCGTTGCCGTCGATCTGCTCGCCCGGTATGCCTGCCGCGATGGCCTTCTGCGCCAGCGTCTGCGCCGCGGTCTGCCCGCTGCGCGGCATCGAGATTGCCCACTGGTTGTTGTTGATCACGATGACCATCGGCGCGCGCCACGCGCCGGCCATGTTCATGCCTTCGTAGAAATCGCCCTTCGAGGTGCCGCCGTCGCCGAGCAGGCACACTGCCACCCTTGGCTCGTTGCGCAGCTGGAAGGCATAGGCAGCGCCGGCGGCATGGCATACCTGGGTGCCGATCGGCACGCAGTTGGCAAAGTCATGCGGCGCCGCCGCAAAACCGCTGCCGCGTTCGTCTCCGCCCCAGTACAGCAGGCTCTCGGTCATCGTGACGCCCCGCACAAACTGCGCCGCATGGTCGCGGTAAGAGGGCACCAGCACGTCTTCGGGCCGCATCGCGCAGGCCACGCCGACGCCGATGGCCTCCTGCCCGAGGGCCGAGGCAAAGGTGCCGATCTTGCCGGTGCGCTGCAGCGCGATCGCCTTCAGGTCGAACTGGCGCGTCAGTACCATGGCCTGGTACAGCGGCAGCAGCGCGTCCGGGTCGCTGGCAAGGGGCGGGGGCGGGGAAGTGGGGGAAGAGGGTTCGCCCGGCGGGGCGAGATAACGCGTATAGCCGATCTCGAAGCTCGCAACCATGGACATGGCAGGTCTCTTGATGCGCGTGTCGTGTTGTGATCCCGGGCGTGCTTTGTGGGCGCGCGCGGCATGTGTAGTCGAGTGTAGGGTATTTGCGGCGGCTTAGCGGGCCAATTGTCTTGCTGCGCACAACGGGAGCCGGGTCCAGGCACGACCAACGAAAAGGGGCTCCCATGCGGGAGCCCTTTGCAGGGTTTCCGGACCGGATCAGCGCTGGTACGGCGGCGGCACGAAGCCCGCGAAGCGCTGCTGCGTCACTGCCTTGAACTCGGCCGACTGGTAGGCTTCCTTGATGTCCTTGACGAACGGCTTGTTGAGGTCGGCCGTCTTCACCGCCACCAGGTTCATGTAGTAGTCGGGGATTTTTTCCAGCGCCAGCGCGGTGGTCAGCTTCAGCCCCGCGGCCAGCGCGAAATTGCCGTTGACGAAGGCGTAGTCGACGTCGTCGAGCGAGCGCGGCAGTTGCGCGGCCTCCAGCTGGATCAGCTTGAGCTTGTGCGGGTTGGCGTCGATGTCGCGCTCGCTGGCGCGGATCGGGTCGGTGCCCGGCTTGAGCGTGACCCAGCCCACCTGCTGCAGGATGGCGATGGCGCGTGCCAGGTTGGTCGGGTCGTTCGGCAGCGATACGGTATTGCCCGGCTTTACCTCGGCCAGGGTCTTGTGCTTGTGGCTGTAGATGCCGATCGGCGCGGTCGGGACCTGGATGATGTCGGTCAGCTGCAGCTTGCGGTCGGCCGAGAACTTCTTCAGGTAAGCCACGTGCTGGAAGGCATTGGCGTCGATGGCACCGTCGGCCAGCGCCAGGTTGGGCTGCACGTAGTCGCTGAACTCGATGATCGTGACCTTGTAGCCGCGCTTTTCCAGCACCGGCTTCACGCCATAGCGGATCTGGTCGGCGTACGGGCCGGCGGTGGCGCCGAAGCGGATTTCCTTCTTGTCCGGATCGGCGGCGCTTGCGCCCTGCATCACGCCCAGCGCCAGCACTGCCGCGGCCACCGCGAAGCCGAATTTCCCGTATCGCATCAAAGCGCTCCCCTGTTGTTCGTTGGTCGTTCGTTGGAGAGCCCATTGTATGGAAGCCAAGTCATCTGGCGAACGAGTACTTAATCATGCTGATATACCCAAAGCGCATATAGACCGCATCGTGGCAGCTCTGTGCACTACGCTGAAGGACGTCCAGCCCATCTTGCCCGGAGGCCGACATGCCCGAACAACTGACCCGGCATCCTGACGTCACGCTGCAGGTATTGCGCAGCGCCGGCGCTCGCTGCGGCGAAGGCGTACCGCAGGAGATCCTCAAGGCCTGTCCGCGCGAGCGCTTCTGCAAGCTGCCCGGCGGCGAAGTCTGCGTTTACGGGCTGGATAACGCCATCACGATGACGCAGATCACAGCCGCCGACTGGCGCGCCCTGGCACAGCAGGCGGGCCCGCCGCCCAATCCCGGGATGCCTCCGCTCACCCTGGCCGGCGTGGGCACGGCGGGCATGCTGGCCGGGGTACTGCTGACGGCCCTGGTGGTCCGTCGACGGCGCGGGCCTGGCTGAGCGGCTCAGGCGTCCCCTGGCAACACCCCGGCGCTGGCATGGTGTTTGCGGCGCAATCGCGGGCCATGACACCGTTGCCGTATGCCCCTGACAGCATCCGCCTGCTGGAGAAGGGAGAACAGTACTTCCCGCGCGCATTCGAGGCGATTGCGCGCACGCCGGAAAGCGTGCCGATGGAAACTTTTATCCTGTTCGACGACGAGGCGGGAAAGAAATTGCACGCCGCGCCGCTGGCTGCCGCGCGGCGTGGCGTGCGCGTGGCCGTCATCGTGGATGGCTTCGGCGCGCATCACTTGCCCCCTGGGCCAGGGGAGGGCACGTGATGGTCGCGCAGGCGCTTTCGGCAATCCGGAACCACGCGCGCTGGCCGATGTGGCGGCGCGCGCTGGGCATCCTGTTCATCGCCGCAGTGCTGACGCTGATCGCGCGCAAGCTGGGAACCATCGACTGGGATGCGGTGCTCGCCGCGCTGCGCGGCTTCGACCGCCGCTCGCTGTTGCCGGCTGCCGGCTTCGTGGTGCTGACGGGGCTGCTGTACACCCAGTTCGATGTGCTGGGCTGCCGCTACGCTGGCCATCCGCTGCCGGTACGCCGGGTGATGGCGATCGCCTATGTCAGCTACACGATGAGCCTGAACCTGGGCGCGACACTGGGCGGCGCCGGCGTGCGCTACCGGCTGTACTCGCGCGCCGGGCTGAGCCCGCCACAGATCTGGAGCGTTTTTGCCGTGGCGGTCACCAGCAACTGGCTGGGCTATGCGCTGCTGGCGGGAACGATCCTGGCCGCGCAACTGGTGGTCCTGCCATCCGAGTGGGGGATCCTGCCGGCAGCCACGCGCCTGATCGGCGTGCTGATGCTGGCCGCGCCGGCAGGTTATCTGGCGGCGTGCGCGGCGTGGCAGGGACGGCACCGTACCGTGCGCGACCATGACATCTACGTGCCGTCGCCGCGCTTCGCCCTGATGCAGATCCTGGTGTCGGCAGGCAACTGGGCGGCGGTGGCGGCGATCCTGCATGCCTTCCTGCATACGCATGTGGACTTTTTCACGGTGCTGGGCGTGTATCTCGCTTCCGGGCTCGCCGGCGTGGTGATCCGCGTGCCGGGCGCGCTCGGCGTGGTCGAGACGGTGTTCCTGACGATGCTGGGCGGGCAGGTGCCGCACGGGCTGCTGCTGGCGGCGTTGATTGCGTACCGGGCGCTGTATTACCTGATACCGCTGGGGGTGGGGACGGTGGGGTATTTCCTGCTGGAGGCGCGGGGGAAGAAGCTGGCGGCGGGGACGGAGGCCGAAGAAGGCCAACGCCGGGTGTGAACGCTGCCCTCTCCCGCGCGGGAGAGGGCAGCAAACCTTACGCTGCCGCCAGCGCGCGATCCAGGTCCTCGATCAGGTCATCGATATGCTCGATGCCCACCGACAGCCGCACCATGTCCTCGCTGACACCAGCCGCCTTCAGTTCTTCGGCATTGAGCTGGCGATGCGTGGTCGAAGCCGGATGCGTCGCCAGTGACTTGGCGTCGCCGATATTCACCAGCCGCGTGAACAACTGCAACGCATCCAGGAAGCGCGCCCCGCCTTCGCGGCCGCCTTGCTTCAGCCCGAACGACAAGATGCCGGGGCCGCGGCCGCCCAGGTACTTCTGCACCAGCGCGTGGTCCGCATGGTCGGGCAGGCCGGCAAAGTTGACCCATTCCACCTTCGGATGCTGCCGCAGGTGGCGCGCGATCGCCAGCGCGTTCTCGGTGATGC
Source organism: Cupriavidus sp. P-10 (assembly GCF_003402535.2). Taxonomy (NCBI): domain Bacteria; kingdom Pseudomonadati; phylum Pseudomonadota; class Betaproteobacteria; order Burkholderiales; family Burkholderiaceae; genus Cupriavidus; species Cupriavidus sp. P-10. Next base: position 2,494,263 of record NZ_AP025171.1, on the reverse strand, counting down.
GGTCCAGCCGCAGCGCCAGCGTCTCGATGCCTTGCAGGATCAGGAACGCGTTGAACGGCGACAGCGCCGCGCCGGTATTGCGCAGCGGCACCACGCGCGCGCGGCCGATGTAGGCCGCCGCGCCCAGCGCCTCGGTATAGACCACGCCGTGGTACGACACGTCCGGCTCGTTCAGGCGCCTGAAGCGCGCCTTGTGCTGCGCCCACGGGAACTTGCCGCTGTCGATGATGGCGCCGCCGACGCTGTTGCCGTGGCCGCCCAGGTACTTGGTCAGCGAATGCACGACGATGTCGGCGCCATGCTCGAACGGACGGCACAGGTACGGCGAGGGCACGGTGTTGTCGACGATCAGCGGCACGCCGTGGTTATGCGCCACGCGCGCGATCGCCTCGATGTCGACCACGTTGCCCAGCGGGTTGCCCACCGACTCGACGAACACGGCCTTGGTGCGTTCGTCGATCAGGTCGCCGAAGCTCGACGGGTTGCGGCCATCGGCGAAGCGGGTCTCGATCCCCGACTGCGGCAGCGTGTGCGCCAGCAGGTTGTAGGTGCCGCCATAGAGCTGGCTCGACGAAACGATGTTGTCGCCGGCTTCCGCGATAGTCTGGATCGCGTAGGTGATCGCGGCCATGCCAGACGCCAGCGCCAGCGCGCCCACGCCGCCCTCGAGCGCGGCCAGGCGCTGCTCCAGCACGTCGTTGGTCGGGTTCATGATGCGGCTGTAGATATTGCCCGCGACCTTCAGGTCGAACAGGTCGGCGCCGTGCTGCGCGTTGTCGAAGGCGTAGGCCACCGTCTGGTAGATGGGCACCGCCACGGCGCGGGTAGTCGGATCGGGCGAGTAGCCGCCATGGACGGCCAGGGTTTCGAGTCTCATGTTCTTCTCTGGGTTGTGTGCCGGACATGCCGTGCGGCGCGGCGCGCCACCGGCTGTGCGATGGTACCAGCCGGCCGCCGCACCGCCCGGGCAGTCCGGGCGCTATGGTCATCGACGGCACCCCAGCGAGGCAAGGAACCTTATTGCATTTGGATATGCGTCCGGCACGAGCGTGCCGGCCGCGTGCACAACCTAAGCGGCGCGCTACGCGGCCGCGACGGCTTGATCGACCGCCTGGTTGGCCGGTGCCGTGCCGTCGCGGCGCACGGCGGCCTTGACCGCCACGCTGTGGCGCCCGTCCACGCTGACCGGCACCGCGCCGGCCACGGTGGCACGGCGCACCACGCGCTTGGCGTCGCCGTAGTCGTTGATGGCGTAGTGCTGGGTGGCGCGGTTGTCCCAGATGGCGACGTCGCCCGCGCGCCAGCGCCAGCGCACGGTGTTCTCGAGCCGGTGCACATGCCCCTGCAGCACCGACACCAGGTGTGCCGAATCGATTGATGAATAGCCAAGCAGCTTCTTGACGAAGTGCCCCAGCACCAGCGTGCGTTCGCCGGACTCGGGATGCACGCGCACCACCGGGTGCTCGGTTTCATAGAGCGCGGAGGTGAACAATTCGCGGTAGCGCTTCAGGCCCTCGCTGCTGGCGTTCACGCGCGTGGCCGCGTAGTCGTAGTCGTTGGTGTGCAGCGCCCACAGCTTGTCGGCCAGCTCGCGCAGCGGCTCGGGAAGATCCTGGTACGCCGCGGCGGTGTTGGCCCACACGGTGTCGCCGCCAAACGCCGGCACGGTCACCGCGCGCAGCACCGACACCGCCGGATAGGCCAGGTCGAAGGTCACGTCGGTATGCCAGGAATTCGCGCGGCCGCCATGCTCGGAATCGAGTTCGAGCAGTTGCGTGCCATCGCGCGAGGGCACGGTCGGGTGCGGCACCAGCTCGCCGAACAGCGCGGCAAAGCGCTGCTGCGCGGTGTCGTCGAGATGGACCTGGTCGCGGAAGAACAGCACCTTGTGCTGCAGCAGCGCGGCACGGATGGCGGCGAAGGTCTCGGCAGGCAGGTCGCCGTGCAGGGCGACGCCGCGCACTTCAGCGCCGATGCGGCTGGCCACCTGGTGGATGTCGAGCTGGACTGCCTGGTCTTGCTGGGTTGCTTGGGTCATCGCTGGCTCCGGAATGAGGGTGGGGTGATCGTTCGAATCAGGTCAGGCGGGTTCGGCAATGGCTTCCGCGGCGATGGCCTGCCCGGCAAATTCCTGCAGCACGGCATCGCGCACGCGCGAAAACGGCTGGCCGGCGCGCTCGCGCGGATGCGGCAGGTCGACCGGCAAGATGCGGCGGATGCGGCCGGGCCGGGGTTCCATCACCACCACGCGGTCGCCGAGATACACCGCTTCCTCGACGTCATGCGTGACCAGAATCATGGTGATGCCCTCGGCCTGCCAGATGCGGTGCAGCTCCTGCTGCAGGTAGCCGCGCGTCATCGCGTCGAGTGCGCCGAACGGTTCGTCTAGCAGCAGGATCTCGGGGCGCGTCACCAGCGCACGCGCGATGGCCACGCGCTGCGACATGCCGCCGGAGAGCTGGTGCGGATACGCCTGCTCGAAGCCGCGCAGCCCGACCAGCGCGATATGCTCGGCAACATTGCTATCCTTTTCGGCCGCGCTGCCCGGGGTGTTCAGCAGCGCCAGCCGGATGTTCTGCTCGACCGTCAGCCACGGGAACAGCCGGTGCTCCTGGAACACGATGCCGCGCTGCAGGCTGGTGCCGGCCACGCGCTTGCCATCGAGCAGGATTTCGCCACGGTAGTCTTCTTCCAGCCCCACCACCAGCCGCAGCAAGGTCGACTTGCCGCAGCCGCTGGCGCCGACGATGCTGACAAACTCGCCCGGGGCGATGGTCAGCGTGATGTCTTCGAGGACGGGCAGGGTGCGGCCCTTGACCTCGTACTGCTTGTGCAGGTGAGCGATGCTGAGCGTGCCGGCATGCGCCATGTCGTTCTCTCCAGAAATTTTGAGGAAGCGGTCGGTTCAGCCCGCCGCCACCGAGCTGCCGCGCCACGCGAGCAGCCGTCGTTCGATGCGGCTGGCGATCCAGTTAAGCGTGAAGCCGACCAGGCCGACCACGATCACGCCGAAGATCACCAGATCCATCCAGAAGTTCTCGCGCCCATCGATCATGGTGTTGCCGATGCCCTTGCCCGAGACCAGCAGGTACTCGGCGCCCAGCGTCGCCAGCCATGCATAGATCAGCCCCAGGTGGATGCCTGCGAAGATCGACGGCGCAGCCGACGGCAGCACCACGCGCCACAGCACCTGGACGCGGCTGAAACGCAGCACGCGGGCCACTTCGAGCAGGTCGGCGGGCACCGCGCGGATGCCTTCGAAGGTGTTGAGCACCACCGGGAAGAATGCCGCCAGCGACAGGAACACCACCTTGGCCGTGTCGCCCAGCCCGAACCACACCGAGATCAGCGGGATCCATGCGAACAGCGAGATCTGCTTGACGGTATGGAAGCTCGGGCCGACCAGCCGCTCGAACAGCCGAGACAGGCCCAGCGCCGCGCCGAACACCAGCCCCGCGCTGGCGCCGATCGCAAAGCCCGCCACGTCGCGCCACAGGCTGGCTGACAGCGAGACCAGGAGCGCGCCGCTCTGCACCTGGCGCACCGCGGTGTCCCAGACGGCGGAGACCGGCACCAGCAGTGGCGAGGTAGTCCATTGGAAGCGCACCGCAGCCCACCACAGCACCACCAGCACCAGCGGCAGGATCCAGCCGCGCAACACGCGCGGCACGACGAAACGGGAACGCCTGGCGGATACAGTCATCGTGGCCTCCGTCTCAGAATCCCGGCTTGCGCCAGCGCAGCACCGCGCCTTCGGCCAGCGCCAGCACCTTGTCCAGCGCAAAGCCGATCACGCCTACGACCACCACCGCGGCAAGCACCATGTCGAGCTGGAACAGCTGGCGGCCGTAGACGATCATGTAGCCCAGCCCCTCGGACGAGGCCAGCAGCTCCACCACCACCAGCGCCAGCCACGCATGCGTGAGGCCGTAGCGCACGCCGTTCCACACCGGCGCCGCCGCCGCGGGCAGCACCACGCGCGTGAGCGTCTGCCAGCGCGACAGCTGCAGCACGCGCGCCACTTCCAGGTAGCGCACCGGCACGCTGCCGATGCCCTTGTACGTGTTCAACGCCACCGGCACGAACGCCGCTTTGGCGATCAGGATCACCTTGAGCGCCTCGTCGATGCCGACCAGCAGCATCAGCAGCGGCAGCCAGCCCAGCACCGGCACCTGGCTGAAGGCCTTGAAGGTCGGGTACACGTAGTCGCGCAACGTCGGCGACAGCCCCATCGCCGCGCCCAGCGCGAGGCCGCCGAGCAGGCCCACGCCGAAGCCGCCCGCCACGCGCAGCGCGCTGATGGCAAGGTTGGCCTGCAGTTCGCCACTGGTCCACAGGTCGGCCAGCGTGTGCGCCACCTCTTCTGGCGCGGGCAGCACTTGCGGCGGGATCCAGGCATTGCGCGATGCCACGTACCAGACCAGCAGCAGTGCCAGCGGCACTGGCCAGGCCAGCAGCCAGCGCGTGGCGTGGCGCCAGTTCAGGGTCTTGCGGGGCGGGGCCGCGCGCGAGGCATCGCGCTGTGCGGCGGCGGGTAGCGACAGGTCGGCGACGGACATGGCATCAGGCTCCCAGGATCTTGCCGTTGGGCTGGTACACGGGCCAGTAGGTCTGCAGGCTCAGGTCGTTGAGCGCTGCCTTGAGGAAGCGCTGGTCGATCCACTGGTCGACATCGAAGCGCGCGCGGCTCAGGCGGAAGCGATAGGCCTGCTCCACGGCGTCCTTGTAGCGGCTCACCAGGAAGGGGTCGAAGTTCGGGTTCAGGCGCACGCGCAACGGCTCGCCGTCGAAGTCCTCCTTCCAGTGCTCGTACGGCGTGCCGGCGCGGGCCCAGGTGCGCAGGACCTCTTCGCGATGGCTTTCATCGGAGGCCCAGCGCGCGGCTTCGACCGCGGTCTTCACCAGGTGCTGGGTGGCCTCGGGATAGCGGCTGGCGAAATCGTCGGTCACCAGCACGTGGCTCTGGCGCGTGTAGACCGGGGACTGGTTCTTGCTCGAATAGAGGATGCGCACCGCGCCCTTGTCGCGCAGGCGCAGGATGTCCATGGCGCCGATGGCCGCGTCGATGTCCTTCGTGGACAGCGCCGCGAGGTAGCCCGCGGTATCGAGGTTGAGCAGGCGCAGATCCTTGTCGGTGAGGCCGTTGGCCTCCAGCAGGCGCAGCGCCGGCAGATGCATGTTGGTGCCCTTGAACAGCGACACGCGCTTGCCGCGCAGGTCGGCCAGCGTCTTCAGCGGCGAGTCGGGCGGCACGCCGACATAGATGTTGGCGCGCACGCCGGTAGCAAGCACCAGCCGCGTCTTCAGCCCGGCGGCACGGCCGACCAGCGACGGCAGGTCGCCCTGCAGCGCGAAGTCGAGCTGGCGGTTGGCCAGCGCCTCGTTGACCGCGGGGCCTGCGCCCTTGAAGAAGAACCACTCGACGCGCGTGCCGGTGGGCTTGAACGATTCCTCCAGCCAGCCGCGTGCATGGGCGATGGCGAGCGAGCTGCCGGCAAAGCTGGGCGGCGTGCCGGTGGCCGGCTGCGCCACGCCGATGCGGATCACGTCGGGACGTGCGGACGGACTTGCGCTGAACGCGGATAGCGGCGACAGCGATGCGGCCAGGCCGACGCCGGACCACGCGGCGCCGCGCAGCAGGTCGCGGCGGCTCAATCGGGCTTGCAGTGCATCGGTACCGTGGATTCCGGCGGCGTAACGGGGGCGCGGGGTCTTCATCGTGCAGACCTTCTCGAAGTGGAGGACGGCTCCACGATAAGCGGCGCCGCGCGCGCACCTGAACGAATGATTCCGGCATTGGATATCGGCTCGGCGCATATGGCGCACCCTGGTGCAAGGCCGTGCAGCGCCGGCATATCGGCATGCGATCTTCTTCGTTTGCCGAGGCAGGCCCGTGTCCTACAGTCAGCGCTTTCGATCCCCGGCAGGCGCATTTCGCCTGCGACGCCTTCATCATGAGCGACCAACTTGCCGGCGGCCGCCGGCGCTTCCTGCGGCGCGGCGCCGTATTCGGAGCCGCCGCTGCGGGGGCCGTCACCGCAGCGCGTGCGGAGCCGCTGACCGTGCCCCCCTGGACGCGCACGCCCGGCGAGCCGGTGCTGTGGCATCCCTATGGCGAACCGTCCCCGTTCGAGAAGAACGTGGTGCGCCGCAGCCGCAGCGCGGCACCGCTGCCCGGCGCCAATTCATCGATGACGCCGCTGCAGGACCTGCACGGCATCATCACGCCGACCGGGCTGGTGTTCGAGCGCCACCACGCCGGCATCCCGCAGATCGATCCCGCGCAGCACCGGCTTGCCGTCCATGGACTCGTGGCGCGGCCACGCATCTTCACCATGGACGACCTGGTGCGCCTGCCGTCGGTGTCGCGCATCCATTTCCTGGAGTGCTCGGGCAATACCGGGCGCGAGTGGAAAGCGCCGGCCGCCAGATCCGTGCAGATCAGCCACGGCCTGCTGTCGTGTTGCGAATGGACCGGCGTGCCGTTGTCGGTGGTGCTGGACGAAGTAGGCGTATCGCCCGATGCCGCATGGGTGCTCGCCGAAGGCGCCGACAGCGCGGCCATGACGCGCAGCGTGCCGCTGGCCAAGGCGATGGAAGACGCGCTGCTGGTGTACGCGCAGAACGGCGAACGGCTGCGGCCCGAGCACGGTTATCCGCTGCGGCTGTTCCTGCCGGGCTACGAGGGCAACATGAGCATCAAGTGGCTGCGCCGGCTGAAGCTGGGCCGCGCCCCGTTCATGTCGCGCGAAGAAACCTCCAAGTACACCGATTCGCTGCCCGACGGCAGCGCGCGGCAGTTCACGTTCCTGATGGACGTGAAGTCCGTGATCACCTTTCCCGCGCCTGACCACAAGCTGCGCGAGCGTGGCTTCTACGAGATCTCCGGCATCGCATGGTCCGGCCACGGACGCATCCGGCGCGTCGAGGTATCGGTCGACGGCGGCCGCAGCTGGCGCGAAGCACAGTTGCAGGAGCCGGTGCTGGACCGCGCGCTGGTGCGCTTCCGGCTGCCATGGCGCTGGGATGGGGGGGCGGCTTCGCTGGAAAGCCGCGCCATTGACGAAGCGGGCAACGTGCAACCGACGCCTGACCAACTGGTGGCGGCGCGCGGCGTATCTTCTACCTACCACTACAACGCGATCCAGCGCTGGCGCGTGGCCGCTGACGGGAGTATTGCCAATGCGCGCGCCTAGCGTCTTCTGCATGGCCGTGGCAGTTGCGCTTGCCACAGCGACGATGCCGGTGGGCGCGCAGACCTATGGCGTGGGCCGTGCCGCCACCGGCCGCGATCTCGCCGCGTGGAATATCGATGTGACGCCAGACGGCGCGGGCCTGCCGCCTGGCCGCGGCACGGTCGTGCAGGGCGCGCAGGTCTATGCGCAGCACTGTGCCGCATGCCACGGCGCCAATGGCGAAGGCAAGCCCGCCGACAGGCTGGTGGGCGGGCAGGGCACGCTCAAGGACGCCGCGCAGGGCAAGGAGCCGGTCAAGACCATCGGCAGCTTCTGGCCCTATGCGGCAACGGTGTTCGACTTTATCCAGCGCGCCATGCCCTACAACGCGCCGCAGAGCCTCGCCGCCGATGACGTCTATGCGGTCACCGCGTGGCTGCTGCACAAGAACGGCATCGTGCCCGCCGACGCGGTGCTGGACGCGCGCACGCTGCCACAGGTGAAGATGCCCAACCGCGACGGCTTCGTCGCCGACGCGCGGCCGGACACCGCCAACGTGCCATGCCGCAGCGGCTGCCCCGGCAAGCCGTGAATGTGCGCCCGAATCAAATGTGCAGACATGGATATGCGATAAGCGGATAAGCGCCAGCGATTTGATTCGTTGACCGTGCTTGGGGCGGCTCTCTACAGTGCGGGCTTGTACGCGGCATCCGCTGCCGCGCAGGCTTCTCCCCGAATTGCCAGAGCTCGCCATGACGACCGCCACCGCCCACGCCACAGTTTCGCGCCAGCATAGCGCACCGCCTTCCGCCGTCATCGATGCCGGCCAGGATTTCGAGATCCGCGCGCTGGACGCGCCGCTGGGCGCCGAGGTGCTCGGCCTCGATTTGTCCCGCCCGCTGTCCGGCAGCGATTTCGCGCGCATCCATCGTGCCCACCTCGACTACCACGTGGTGGTGTTCCGCGACCAGCAGATCACCCCGGCGCAGCAGATCGACTTCAGCCGCCGCTTCGGTCCTTTGCAGATCCACGTGCTGCACCAGTTCCAGCTGGCTGGCCATCCCGAAGTGCTGGTGGTGTCCAATGTGGTCGAGGACGGCAAGCCGATCGGGCTCGGCGACGCCGGCCACTTCTGGCATTCAGACCTGTCGTACAAGGACAAGCCGAGCCTCGGCTCGCTGCTGCATGCGCGCGAACTGCCCGCCGAAGGCGGCGATACGCTGTTCGCCAACATGCACCTGGCGTGGGACACCTTGCCCGCCGAACTGCAGCGGGCCGTCGACGGCCGGCAGGCCGAGCACACCTACCTGGCGCGCTATGCCGAGCTGCAGCAGCGCAGCCCGTGGCGCCCCAACCTGACGCCCGAGCAGATCGCGCAGGTCAAGCCGGAACTGCAGCCGGTGGTGCGCACCCATCCTGAAACCGGCCGCAAGGCGCTCTTCGTCAGCGAGCACTTCACCACGCGCATCACCGGCCTGCCCGAAGACGAAAGCCGCGACCTGCTCGACCAGCTGTTCGCGCACAGCGTCAGGCCCGAACACGTCTATCGCCACCAGTGGCAGCCGCATGACCTGGTGTTCTGGGACAACCGCTCGCTGCTGCACCTGGCCGCGGGCTGTCCGGACCACCTGCGCCGCGTGATGTACCGCACCACCATCGAGGGCGACGTGCCGCGCTGACGCGGCAATCGCTTCGCCATGCATCCCGGGCGCGCGCAAGCCGCGTGCGTCCCTTCCACGATTCTCCGGAGTTCATTCATGTTCCAACGTTTTTCCCGCAAGCTGGGCCTGCTCGCGCTGAGCGCCGGCCTGGCGATTTCCGGTGGCGCGCACGCCGAAGGCAAGCTGCGCATCGCCGAGCAGTTCGGCGTGGTCTACCTGCTGCTCAATGTGGCGCGCGACCAGCAACTGATCGAGAAGCACGGCAAGCAGCAGGGCGTCGACGTCAAGGTCGAATGGACCCAGCTGTCCGGTGGCGCCGCGGTCAATGACGCGCTGCTGTCCGGCGCGATCGATATCGCCGGCGCCGGTGTCGGCCCGCTGCTGACGCTGTGGGACCGCACCCATGGCAAGCAGAATGTGCGCGGCGTGGCCTCGCTGGGCAACTTCCCGTACTACCTGGTCAGCAACAACCCCAGGGTGAAGACCATTGCCGACTTCACCGAGAAGGACCGCATCGCCTTGCCGGCGGTGGGCGTGTCGGTGCAGTCGCGCGTGTTGCAACTTGCTGCGGCCAGGCAGTGGGGCGACAAGGAGTACAACCGGCTCGACAAGTGGACCGTGGCGGTGCCGCATCCCGATGCCGCTGCCGCGATCATCTCGGGCGGCACGGAAATCACCGGGCATTTCGGCAACCCGCCGTTCCAGGAGCAGGAACTGGCCGGCAATCCGAACGCGCGCATCGTGCTGAATTCGTATGACGTGCTGGGTGGCCCGAGTTCGTCCACCGTGCTGTACGCGACCGAGAAGTTCCGCAACGAGAACCCCAAGACGTACCGCGCCTTCGTCGATGCGCTCGCCGAAGCGGCTGCGTACGCCACCGCCAATCCTGAGGCCGCCGCCGACATCTACCTGCGCCAGACCAAGGCCAAGACTGACCGCGCATTGCTGGTGCGCGTGCTGAAGAACCCGCAGGTGCAGTTCAAGGTGGCGCCGCAGAACACCTTTGCGTTGGCGTCGTTCATGCACCGCGTCGGCGCGATCCGCAACCAGCCGAAGTCCTGGCAGGATTATTTCTTCCAGGATCCGGTCACCGCGCAGGGGAGCTGACCATGGCCACGCACAGCCTGCGCGTGGTGCCCGACCGGGCCACGCCGCTTCTCCCGCCGTTGCTTCAGATTGACGGCGTGTCGCTTGAGTACCGCACGCCCGAGCGCATCGTGCGCGCCACGCACCAGGTCAGCTTTGACGTGCATGCGGGCGACCGCTTCGTGCTGCTGGGGCCGTCGGGCTGCGGCAAATCGACGCTGCTCAAGGCGGTGGCCGGCTTCGTCGCGCCCGCCGAGGGCGAGATCCGGCTGGAGGGGCAGCGCGTGCAGCAGCCCGGTCCGGACCGCATCGTGGTGTTCCAGGAGTTCGACCAGCTGCCGCCGTGGAAGACCGTGGTGCAGAACGTGATGTTCCCGCTGCGGCAGGCGCGCGGCCTGTCGCGCGCCGAAGCGCGCGAGCGCGCGCTCGACAGCCTGGAGAAGGTGGGGCTGGCCGATTTTGCCGATGCCTACCCGCATACGCTGTCTGGCGGCATGAAGCAGCGCGTGGCGATCGCACGGGCGTTGGCGATGCGGCCCAAGGTGCTGCTGATGGATGAGCCCTTCGCCGCGCTCGACGCGCTGACGCGCCGGCGCATGCAGGAAGAGCTGCTGGCGCTGTGGGACGACGCGGGCTTTACGCTGCTGTTCGTCACGCATTCGATCGAAGAAGCGCTGGTGGTGGGCAGCCGCATCCTGCTGCTGTCGCCGCACCCGGGCCGCGTGCGCGCCGAACTCAACAGCCACCAGTTCAGCCTGGCCAGCCAGGGCGGCGCGGAGTTCCAGGCCGCCGCGCAACGCATCCACACCATGCTGTTCGGCGAGCCGGCCGCCGAGGCGCAGCCGCCGCGCGCGCGCAGCGCCGCTGGTCGCTAGCAAGCCGACTGCCGCAATAGACAAATCATGACCCAATCCACCCTGGCGCTCCCCGAGGCGCCCGAGCTTCGCCCCGACTTCCGGCCGCCGGTGCGCCCGGAATACGAGCGCGACATCGAACCCTTCACCGAAGCGCCGCTGGCGCGCGCGCTGCCGTGGCAGCAACGGCTGTGGCAGCACGGCTGGCTGCGCAAGGCCGTGATCCTGCTGGCGCTGGCCCTGGTGTGGGAGATCGTGGCGCGCGTGCAGGACAACGACCTGCTGATGCCGACCTTCCTGGCGACCCTGCGCGCCTTCGTGCAGGACGTGGCCAGCGGCGAACTGCCGGGTAAGGCGGCGGTGTCGTTGTCGGTGCTGCTGCGCGGCTATGCCGCTGGCATCGTGCTGGCGTTCGTGCTGACGTCGCTGGCGGTATCGACGCGCTTCGGCCGCGATGTGCTGGACACGCTCACCGCCATGTTCAACCCGCTCCCGGCGATCGCGCTGCTGCCGCTGGCGCTGCTGTGGTTCGGGCTGGGCACCAAGAGCCTGGTGTTCGTGCTGGTCCACTCGGTGCTGTGGCCGCTGGCGCTGAACATGTATGCCGGTTTCCAGGCGGTGCCGCAGACGCTGCGCATGGCCGGGCGCAACTATGGCCTGCGCGGGCCGCGCTTTGTCGCGCTGGTACTGGTGCCCGCCGCGCTGCCTGCAATCCTGTCGGGCCTGAAGATCGGCTGGGCCTTTGCCTGGCGCACGCTGATCGCGGCCGAGCTGGTGTTCGGCGCGTCGTCGGGCAAGGGCGGGCTGGGCTGGTTTATCTTCCAGAACCGCAACGAGCTCTACACCGACCGCGTGTTCGCGGGGCTGGCGGCGGTGATCCTGATCGGGCTGCTGGTCGAGGGGCTGGTCTTCACCACGCTGGAGCGCCTCACGGTGCGCCGCTGGGGCATGCAGCACTAGCCCCGCGCGGGCTTCAGGCGTAGCCTACGGCACCGGTAAGCCAACCGGAGCCGCCATGACCGCCATCCACCAGGCCGCCGCGCAGGGATTCGCCAGCCAGGCCGATACCTACGCGCGCGGACGCCCCGAATATCCCGCAGCCATCGCTGACTGGCTCCGTGCCTCGCTGGGCCTCGGCCCGGGCCGCACGGCGCTGGACCTAGGCGCCGGCACCGGCAAGTTCACGCGCCGGCTGGCCGAAACCGGCGCCGCCGTGATCGCGGTGGAGCCGGTGGCCCAGATGCGCGCGCAGCTGGCCACTGCGCTGCCAGCCGTGCAGGCGCTGGCAGGCAGCGCCGAATCCATCCCCTTGCCCGATGCCAGCGTCGATGCCGTGGTCTGCGCGCAGGCGTTCCACTGGTTTGCCAACGACCGTGCCCTGGCCGAGATCCGGCGCGTGCTGCGGCCGGGCGGCCGGCTTGGACTGGTCTGGAACGTACGCGATGAGAGCGTGGATTGGGTCGCCCAGCTGACCGCGATCATGACGCCGTACGAAGGCGACGCGCCGCGCTTCTACAAGGGCGACTGGAAGCGGGTCTTTCCGGCCGAGGGCTTCGGCCCGCTGGCGCTGCACAGCTTGCCGTACACGCACGCGGGCCCGCCGCAGCAGGTGATCGTCGATCGGGTGATGTCGGTGAGCTTCATTGCCTCGCTGCCTGGCGCCGAACAGGAGCGCGTGCGCGCCGCGCTGCAGGTTGTCGTCGATGGCCACCCGGCGCTCGCCGGGCGGCAGGAGGTCGCCTTTCCCTATTGCACCGAAGCCTACAGCTGCGAACGGCTGGACTGAGTCGCGCCGCGCTACATCGTCGCGTGCCGGACCCAGAACGCCGGGCCGCGGCGCGCGGCGTCACTGGGCTCGGGCGGAGGCGGCCGGCTGTTGCGCCTGGCGCAGGGGTTCGGCTCGATCTGGTCCCAGATGTGCAGCATGGCCATGATCTTGGGCAAGGCCCTGACGCCGGTGGGCGTCGGCAGCCAGTTGGGGCTGCCCGCGCTGAACAGCGGCGCACCGAGCGCGGCCTCGAGCGCGCGGATCTGGTAATGGAGTCTTTGGGTCTGGATGCCCAGCGCTTGCGCGGCGCGGGCGGTGTCGCGGTGCTGCATCAGTGCGACGAAGGTGCGCAATGAGAGGAAGCTGACGCGCCTGTTCTGAACGAGGGATGCCATGCGTGTGCCATTGCCGGGACGGGCACTGGCGGTGCGCGGGACACCGTTGCGCGGTGGGGGGATGTTCGCCCCCGGGTGCGCGGCCTGTTGCCGGTGGATCGAAGTGAACCGATCGTAGCGGCGCGCGCACGGGGGCAGGGCGAGGAAGCTTCCGAGATAAGCTGGGGAATGGTCTCGATCAGATGGCGATGCCGGCGGGGGCTCAGTGCATCGGCAGGTGGCCGATCGCGGTCAGCGCCTGCATCACCTCGGGCGACAGGCGGCGTTCGCGGCATGGCACGCCGGCGGTCTCCAGCGTGGTCCACACGTCGGCATCGCCGGTGACGATGCGTTGCCGCAGGTGCGCCAGATATGCGTACTCCGCGGATGTCAGCGGGCGCGGTGCGCTGCGCAGGTCATCCAGGATGGCGCCAAGCGAGAGGGCGGGAACGGTCATACCAGGGTCGGGGATAGCAGGGCGGGTCATTGATGCAGTATTGACGCGAGATTCTTGCGCGGTCGGCGCGGTAGGCAACGCATGATTTTATCCAGCCGGTGCAGTGCCTGCTTAACCAAATGCGAGCAACTTTGGCCTCAATTCCGCTTGCATGCGGGCGAGTGGCGATTGCGTGGTGGCAATGTGGCGCATGCTGAGGCTGGTGGGGCGCGCAAGCCGCTTGCACGCGCCTGTTGTCGTTAGAGGCATCCTTCAGGGCGGGCCAGGGTGTTGCATAAAAACGCCAGTGCGACATAGCCGCAGGACATAGCGCAAGCGGCGGCGAAACCACAACCGCGCCGCGATGAGGGACCCCGGCTTGACGGGGGTGCCACCGGCCGGCGCGCGCGGGCTATCATGCGCGTTTGCCGTGCGCCGATGGCTGGCCGCGGCGTGCCCTGACCGTCCCTTGGCCCAGTCCCGCCCCTCGGATTGACGGCAAGGCGACGGCTTCCTTGAGGATCTCCGTGCACCTGGACCCGCAGACCATTGCGGTCGTGATGATGGTGTTTTTCAGCAGCACGCTGGTGATCGCGGCGGGGCTGGTGTTCGCGCTGCGTGCCAGCGAGGCGGGGCGCCTGTGGGCGTCAGGGCATGTGCTGGCATCCGGCGCGGGTCTGGTGCTGGCGCTGAGCGCGGCCAGCGGCACGGTCCACCTGGGCACGCCGGGCGCGGGCGCCTTCGTCATCGGCTGGCTGATGATCTACCGTGGCGTGCGCGTCTACTACGGCGTGCCGGCGCACCCCGGCGCGCTGGCCGGTGCCGCCGCCATCGTGCTGGGCATCCTGGTGACCGCGGGCGGCCTGCCCGACGGGCCGCAGCTGGTGCTGCGCGTGGCCTACGGCGTGCTGGCGCTGGTGTCGCTGGCCACCTTTGCCACGCTGGCGCGCGCCGGGCGCGGGCGGCGCAGCATCGGCGCCCCGCTGGTGCTGGTCGCCAGCCTGGTGCAGCTGGCCACGCAGCTGGCCGGCTTCAGCCATGCCATGCAGCCTGCCGGTGTGGATGCCCCGCCGTTGATCCTGTTCTTTGCCGGCCCGGCGGGCTCGGCCTGGATGCTGGCACCGCTGATCGCGACGCTGCTGGGCCTGTTCGGCTTCACCGTGATGGCGATGGAGCAGATCGTCGCGCACAACGAGAGCGGCGCCCGTGTCGATGCGCTGACCGGCCTGCTCAACCGCGGCGCGCTGGAGATGTCGGCGCTGCAGCTGGTGGCGCGCTGGCAGCGCGACGGGCTGCCGCTGTCCTGCCTGGTCATCGACATCGACTACTTCAAGCAGGTCAACGATACCTTCGGCCACCATGCCGGCGATGCCGTGCTGCGCGAAGTGGCGCACGCGCTGGACAACTCGCGCCGCGCCTCCGACGTGGCCGGGCGCTATGGCGGCGAGGAGTTCTGCATCCTGTGTCCGCACACCGACGAGCAGCAGGCGACCGCGCTGGCCAATCGCATCCTGCGCAAGGTGCGCGCGATCGGGCTGCCCGGTGCGCAGGGCTTTGCCAGCGTCAGCATCGGCGTGGCGCAGCTGCGCGGCGGCCCCGGCAGCAAGGAAGGCCTGTGGCGTGCGCTGTTCGCCAATGCCGACCGCGCGCTGTACCACGCCAAGGAGCACGGGCGCGACCGCTATGTGCTGGCGTCGTCGATGGCCGCGCCGGCGCCGGTGCCCGGCCACGCCACGGCGATGCTGGAACCTGCTGCCGACTCCGTCGCCTGAAATCGGGGGCCGCCGCGCGCCTGGCCTACAATGTCGCCCCGCCCGCGCTCGCGCTGCACCAGCGCTACCCCCGGCCAGCGGGCAACTGATTGTGGTGTCTTGCAGGAAACCTGGAAACAATGATGTCAAACGCATGCGGCCTGGACTTCGGCACGTCCAACTCAACCGTCGGCTGGAGCCGTCCTGACCGCCCCGAGGCGCTGCTGCCGCTGGAAGACGGCAAGGTGACGCTGCCGTCGGTGATCTTCTTCCATGCCGAGGATCCTCTGGTGAGCTACGGCCGTGCCGCGCTCGGCGACTACCTGGCCGGCTATGAAGGGCGGTTGATGCGCTCGCTCAAGAGCCTGCTCGGCACCTCGATGATGGACGACAGCACCGAGGTGATGGGGCAGGCCATGCCGTTCCGCAAGCTGCTGGCGCATTTCATCCGCGAACTGAAAACACGCGCCGAGCAGGCCGCCGGCACCTCCTTCTCGCACGCGGTGCTGGGGCGCCCGGTGTTCTTCATCGACGAAGACCCGGCCGCGGACCGGCTCGCCGAAGAGACGCTGGCCGAGATCGCGCGCGACGCCGGCTTTGCCGAAATTGCGTTCCAGTACGAGCCGATCGCCGCCGCATTCGACTACGAAGCCGGCATCGCGCGCGAGGAACTGGTGCTGGTGGCCGATATCGGCGGCGGCACCTCGGACTTCTCGCTGGTGCGCCTCTCGCCCGAGCGCGCCCGCAAGACCGATCGCCGGGAGGACATCCTGGCCAATGGCGGCGTGCATATCGGCGGCACCGACTTCGACCGCGCGCTCAGCCTGGCGCGCGCCATGCCGCTGCTCGGGCTGGGCAGCCAGCTGCGCAACGGCAAGGCAATGCCGTCAAGCCAGTATTTCGACCTGGCCAGCTGGCACACCATCAACTACGTCTACACGCGCAAGGCCTGGTCCGTGGTGATGGACAACTACCGCGACGCCGCCGACACCGTCAGCCTCGACCGCATGGTGCGGCTGATCCGCGAGCGCGCTGGCCACTGGCTGGCGATCCAGGTGGAAGGCGCCAAGATCGCGCTGTCGGACGCGGCCAGTACCGAAGTCGACCTGCACCGGCTGGAGCAGGGACTGACACTGACGATCACGCGCGAAGAATTCGATGCGTCGATCGACAAGCTGGTGGCCAGGACCGAAAAGACCGTGCAGCAACTGCTGGCCGATGCGGGCGTGGACGGCGACGGCGTCGACACCATCTTCTTCACTGGCGGCTCCAGCAGCGTGCCGTTGCTGCGCCAGCGGCTGGCGGCGCTGCTGCCGCAGGCGCGCTGCGTCGAAGGCGACATTTTCGGCAGCATCGGCAGCGGGCTGGCGCTGGATGCGATGAGGAAGTTCGGCTGAGGAAGCAGGGCGGCTTTACCGGTCCGGCAATCCGCGCAACGCGAAGGCGTCGCCCACGGCCAGCCTGGCCGCCCGCAGGGCGCCACGCGCCGTGGCGGCATCGCCAGCCAGCCTTAGCAGCGCCGGCAATTGCGACGGCGCGCGCAGCAGCGCGCCCAGCACCGCTGCCACATCGGTCTTGCCGCCTTCTCCCATCCCCGCCGCCGCGGCGGCCGGCACGGCGCGGCTCGCCGGGTCGATGACCACGCGGCAAGCCGCGAACGGCAGCCGGCAGGCCGCGGCCATGCGCGCCGCCAGGTGCGATTCCATGTCGACGCACAGCGCGCCGCTGGCCTGCCGCAGCGCCAGTTTTGCGGCGACGTCGAGCACCGGCGCGTCGGCGCCGGCGATCGGGCCGACCCGGGCGTGCGGCAGCGCAGCGTGCAGCGCATGGGTCCAGTCCGGATCGGTGTCGTAGCGTTCGCCGGGCGCGCGGATTTCATCGGCGATGACCAGGTCGCCCGGTGCCAGCGCGGGATCCAGGCCGCCGGCGACACCGAAGCTGACGATGCCCCGGCACTCCCGGCTGGCCATGGCCGACACGCCTTGCTCCAGCGCAATGCCGCGCAGCCCGTGCACCACGCGGCAGTGCGGGCCGGCGGCGATGCCGGCCTCGAAATCCATGCCGGTGACGACCATGACGAAGGGCGCGTTCACAGGCCCCATGTCACGCGGCCGCCACCACCGCGCTGCAGGTTGCGGTAGCGCGCCAGCGCCCACAGCGGAAAATAGCGCGCATAGCCGTGATAGCGCAGGTAGAACACGCGCGGGAAGCCGACCGCAGTGAAGCGCGGCTCCTGCCAGAGTCCGCCCTCCTGCGGCGGACGCTGCGTGCGCAGCAGGTAGCCAATGCCGCGCGCGACGGCGGGATGCTGCACGGCGCCGGCCGCCATCAGCGCCAGCAAGGCCCAGGCAGTCTGCGATGCCACGCTGGGCGCCGTTTCATAGCCGCGGTAGTCGAGCCGGTAGCTGCTGCCGTCTTCGCCCCAGCCGCCGTCTTCGTTCTGGATCCCGGCCAGCCACTCGGTGGCGCGCCGCACGGCGGGCGCGTCGGATCCCATGCCGGCGGCGTTCAGCGCGCACAGTGCGCTCCAGGTGCCGTAGATGTAGTTGGTGCCCCAGCGGCCGAACCAGCTGCCATCCGCCATCTGCTCGGCCAGCAGGTAGCGCAGGGCGCGTGCTGCGGGCTCGCTGCGGGCCGGCGTGGCGCCAATCTGGCACAGCATCGACAGGCAGCGCGCCGAGACGTCCGCGGTGGGCGGGTCGAGCAGCGCGCCGTGATCGGCGAAGGGGATGTTGTTCAGGTAGAGGTGCGTGTTCTCGGGCTCGAACGCGCCCCAGCCGCCGTTGCCGCTCTGCATGCCGACGATCCATTCGGCCGCGCGCGCCGCCGCTTCGTCGTAGCGGCCCGGCGCGGCGTGTTCGCGCATGTAGCGGTCCATCGCCGCCACCACCACGGCGGTGTCGTCGACATCCGGGTAATGCGGGTTGGCGTACTGGAAAGCCCAGCCGCCCGGGCGCACCCGCGGGCGGCGCACGGTCCAGTCGCCGCGCACATCCAGCACCTGCAGCGGCTTGAGCCATTCCAGTCCGCGCCCCACGGCTTCAGCCGCGCGCGCCTCGCCGGTCTCGAGCAGCGCGTGCGCGGCCAGCGCGGTGTCCCACACCGGCGACAGGCAGGGCTGGCAGTAGGCCTCGTCCCCGTGCTCCACCAGCAGCCGCTCGACCGAGCGCCGCGCCACCGCGCGCGCGGGATCATCGGCCGGCACGCCGAGCACGTCGAACATCATCACGCTGTTGGCCATCGCCGGGAAGATCGCGCCGAGGCCGTCCTCGCCGTTCAGCCGCTCGCGCACGAAGGTTTGCGCCGCGGCGATGGCGCGCCGGCGCAGCAGACGCGGGAACACCGGCTCGGCCACGCGCAGCAGCGCGTCGAGCCCGCGGAATACGTTGTACCAGCCGGCATGCTGGTGCGGCGCGCGCGGCGCCAGGCCCGCGCCGTGGTGCTGGTTGGCGAAGAGTTCGTCGATGCCGACGTGGCGCGGGTTGCGCGCGCGCGGGCGCAGGCTGTTCAGCACCAGCAGCGGCACGATCACCGTGCGCGCCCAGTAAGAAACCTTGGACAGGTGGAAGGGGAACCAGCGCGGCAGCAGCATGATTTCCACCGGCATCATCGGCACCGCCGACCACGACATCACGCCGTACAGTGCCAGCAGCGTGCGCGTAAACACGTTGCTGGCCTCGGCGCCGCCCATGGCATGGATGGCCTGGCGCGCGCGCGCCATATGCGGCGCCTGCGGATCGTCGCCGGCCATTTTCAGCGCGAAGTACGCCTTCACGCTGGCGCTGAGATCCGGCCGGCCTTCATGGAACAGCGGCCAGCCGCCGTCGGGGTTCTGGATGCGGCGCAGGTAGCGAGCGATGCGCGCTTCCAGCGCCAGGTCGGGCGCCTCGCCCAGGTAGTGCACCATCAGCACGTATTCGGCCGGGATGGTGGCGTCGGCTTCCAGTTCGTAGACCCAGTGGCCATCGGGGCGCTGCTGGTGCAGCAGCGCATCGACCGCGAGACCGATGCCGTGGTCGAGTGCCTGTGCGGCCGATTGTGGCGCGGCGGGACCAGCCGCCGGACCGAAAGCGGGATCAGCGGCGAACTGGATTGGTGTGGCTGTCGTGGCGAAGTCGGTCTCCTTCATCGACATGCGGACTCCTTGTGCCGGCGCGGGCGGGATGATCCGCGTCCGGCAGCGGCTTGCATCGGCTTACATCGCTGACATCGGCATGCGGCGCTCAACCAATGGCGTGGCGCAGCATGATCCAGAGCAACTGCGCGCGCGGCAGGCGCACGCGCTGGCGCGGCGCCTGCCAGCCTTGCATGCGCAGGCGCGCGAGGATGCGGTGGTAGACGTCGGCCATGATGCGCGGCGAGCGCACCAGCCGTGCCGGGCAGCGCGCCATGATGGCGTCGGCCTGGTCGTAGTGCGCCTGCGCTTCCTGGGCCAGCGCTGCGCAGGCCTGGCCGATGGCCGGATGCGCGACCACCGCCTGCGGCGTGGCGTGGGCGGCATCGATGCCGGCTGCGGCCAGTGCCTCGGCCGGCAGGTACAGGCGGCCGATGGCTGCGTCCTCGTCGATGTCGCGCAGGATGTTGGTCAGCTGCAGCGCGCGTCCCAGATGGTGAGCCAGCACGATGCCGCACGACGTTTCCAGGCCGAACACGCGCACTGCCAGCCGGCCCACCGCGCTGGCCACGCGGTCGCAATACAGATCGAGGGTGGCGGCGTCGGGGGCGCGGATGTCCTGCACCACGTCCATGGTCATGCCGTCGATGACGGCGAGGAAATCCTGCTGCTGCAGGTCGAAGGCGCGGATCTGCGCCGCCAGCGCCTGCATTGCCGCGGGCGGGCCGCCGGCGTAGCAGGCAGCGATGTCGCGCCGCCAGGCATCGAGCCCGGCCAGGCGCTCGGCATGCGGGGCGTTGCCGTCGGCGATATCGTCGACCGCGCGGCAAAACCCGTAGATCTCGAACATGGCCTGGCGCTGGTGCGCCGGCAGGATGCGCAGCGCGGCATGGAAGGAGCTGCCGGCAGAGGCGGCAGCACCTGCGCTGGGGCCGGCCACGGCGGCGGGGGCGTCTTGCGTTGCGATTTGAGTACCGGCCACGTAACTCCTCGACACGCTGCATACCTTCCCGCGCGACGCACGCAACGGTGTGCGCGCCCACGCGCGGGCGGTGGTTGTGGGTCGGCCGATTATAGCAATATCACCCCCGGACCTCGCGGCGGCATGCAGGGCGGCGGGAAGGGCGGCGGGAAGGGCGGCGGGAAGGGCGGCGGGCGGAAGGCGCCGCGCTGCCAACGCCCAAAAGAAAAGCCCCGCGCCGGAGCTGCGGGGCTTGCTGGCCGGCGCGGCGTCGCGAGACGCCGCGGGACCGGGCCGGTCTTCAAAAAAACCGGTATCAGACGGCCTGGATCTTGGTGGCTTGCTCGCCCTTCTGGCCCATGGCCTTGACGTAGCGCACCTTCTGGCCTTCCTTCAACGACTTGAAGCCCGAGCCTTCGATCGCGGAGAAGTGCGCGAACAGATCGTTGCCGCCTGCGTCCGGCGTGATGAAGCCGAAGCCCTTGGCGTCGTTGAACCACTTAACGGTACCGGTTTCCATATCTATCTCAACCTTGGATTTCAAAATGAGCGAAAACGCTCGTTATACACCGTGTGCAACGCAGGCAACGGTTTTTGGGTTCCCGCTGCTGCATCCGTATGACCTCGATATGTCGCTGTCGTGACAACCGAAAGCGTCACGGAACAACACACCAAATGACACACCCCAAAGGGCGCTGCACAAGTGGGAATCATTCTGCCGAATTTTCCCGATGTGTCAATCAGGCGAAGCGCCTAATCATGATGAGAGGTTCCGATAGGAGATATTAACGTCTTCTACTTCGCATTCGATTCAGTGAATTCCCTGAGTCCGCCTGTCTGCGCGGTTTCGACTGAATTTCAGGCGTGTGCCCCTTGAATGCGCGTCGCCTGCCGGTTCCTGGTGCAGAAGGGGCGGGTTTCGGTGCATTGTTTCTTTTTGTTTCAAACCTGGATTACCACATTCGGGGGATGTTTTTTCTGTTCCGGTGCCGCCGGAATCGATCTGGTGCAAATCCCGCAGGCAGAAAATCCGCATGGGGCGTATTTCTAAGAATGATCCTCGCGCAGCGTATATAGGGGGAAGCCCGGACTTGCCGAATGCGCGAGCAATGGAATTCCCCTCCTGCTTCGTGTTGTCCGGAATTCCCGTTGCCTCGCTCCCGCGATCGTGGCAGCTCGGCCGATATTGCCCCGCGGATCCATGGCCCGTCCTGGCATGCGACGCCATGCCCCTCCTCGGGAGCCTCGACGGCGGGTGTCGTGGTTAGGTAACATTGCGGCTTCCGGCTTGCTTCGGCCCCGCTTGCCGTGCGATTGCGATTGACCATGGGCCGCGCCCGCCAGGGTGGATACCAGAGCAGCCGTCAATAGTGCCCGGCGCAGTCGCAGTGGCAGTCGCAGTAGGCAGAGTCGCAGTAGGCAGGGGGGTAGTGGATGAGAATTGCCTCGGTAGAGGACGATCCGGATCAGGCCGAACTGATCCGGCAGATTTTGGGCGAGGCCGGTTTCGAGTGCGAATCGTTCGCCAATGGCGCCGATTTCCTGCGAGCGCTGCGCGAACGGGCGTTTGACCTGCTGATGGTCGACTGGCAGCTGCCCGGCACCAGCGGCTACGAACTGGTCAGCTGGGTGCGGCAGAAGTCCGGCAACATGCCGCCCATCCTGTTTGTCACCAGCCGTACCGGCGAGGCCGACATCGTCGCCGGCCTGAGCGTCGGCGCGGACGACTACATGCTCAAGCCCATCCGCGCCGGCGAGCTGATCGCGCGCGTGCGCTCGCTGCTGCGCCGGGCCTATCCCGAGGCCGCGCAGGAAGTCGAGCAGATCCGGCGCGGCAACTACACGGTCGATCCCCATACCCGCGCCATCAACCTCGGCGGCCAGCCCGTGCAGCTGTCGCCGCGCGAGTATGAGCTGGCCCTGTTCCTGTTCCGCAATGCCGGGCGCCTGCTGGCGCGCGAGGTGGTGGAGCAGGCGGTCTGGGGCCGCGCCATGGGCGCCGGCTCGCGCACGCTCGATACCCATATCTCGCGGCTGCGGCTGAAGCTGGCGCTGCGCCCCGAGAACGGCGTGCGGCTCACCTCGGTGTACTCGCACGGCTATCGCTTTGAGGAAATTTCCGCTGCCGAAGTGGAAGCGAACGAGGCCGGGGCGGATGCGTAAGTGGATTGGCACGGCCGCGCTGGCCTGGGTGGCTGGCGTGGCGGGTCCGGCCCTGGCCGGGCCGGCGGGCGCCGAGGGCGCCGATTTCCTTTACCTGGTGGAGCCAGGCGATACCCTGATCGGCCTGGCCGGGCGCTACATGGCGTCGACCGATGGCTGGCGCACGCTGCAGCGGCTCAACGGCGTGGCGGACCCCTACCGGCTCGTGCCCGGCTCGCGCCTGCGCATTCCGCTGAGCCAGATCCCGGAGCAGGCAGCGTCGGCGCGCGTGGTCTATGTCACCGGCGAAGTGCGCGCCAACGGCCGCCCGGTGCAGGCCGGCATGTCGCTGGACGAATCGGCACGGATCGAAACGCCGGCGGCCGGCTCGGTCACGCTGGAACTGCCCGATCGCAGCCGCATCACCCTGCCGCCAAATACCACGGTGGCGGTGCGCCGGCTGCGTACATTCGCGCGCAGCGGCCTGACCGATACCGTGATCCGCATCGACAAGGGCGGCGCCGATACCCGCGTGGCACCCGAGGGCAGCGGCGTGGGCCGTTTCGAGTTGCATACGCCGATGATGGTCACCGGCGTGCGCGGCACCAGCTACCGGGTTTCGGCCGACGCCGCAGGCAGCCGCAGCGAGGTGCTGGAAGGCCGCGTCGGCGTCAGCGCGGCGCGCCAGGCCAGGCGCGCGCCTGAGGGGCGCGCCATGACCGCCGCGGCGCAAGTGAGTGCAGGCTACGGTGTCGGCGTGTCCGACCGTGGCCAGCTGTCGCAACCGGTGGCGCTGCTGCCGGCGCCGATGCTGCTGCCCCCTGCCGATACCGTGCTGGGCCCGGCCTTCGACGCCGCCTGGCAGCCAGTGCCCGGCGCCAGCGCGTACCGCGTCACGGTGGCGCGCGACGCGGCGCTGACCGAACTGGCCTGGAGCGGCACCACCACCGACACGCGCGCGCGTCCGCAGGACCTGCCGGAAGGCACGCTCTATCTCGCCGTCAGCGCCATCGACGCCAACCGGCTGACCGGCCTTGCCGCGCAGGCGCCGGTGGCCGTGCGGCTGAACCCGCCGGCGCCGTTCACGCTGCAGCCCGCCGCCGATGCGGTGCGCTATGGCGAGACGGTGGCGTTCGCCTGGGCGGCGGTACCTAGTGCCGCCAGCTATGAACTGGCCGTGGCCGGCGATGCCGGCTTCAGCAGCGAGGTGGCACAGCACCCCGCTGCCGAGCCGGCCAGCGCGCAGCCGCAGGCGCCGGGCCAGTACTGGTGGCGCGTGCGCAGCGTTGACGGCGTGGGCCGGCCGGGCCCGTGGTCGGCGCCGGTCGCTTACCGAGTCGAGCCGGCAGGCCCCGTGCCGTCGATGCAGGACGACGGCAAGACGCTGCACCTCGGCTGGCCCGCCGACGCGGGCGGCGGCACCGGCTTCCGGGTCCAGCTGTCGGCTGATGCCGGCTTCGCCACGCCGCTGGTGGACCAGCACAGCGAAACCAACACCTTCGAGTTGCCGCGCCCGGCGCCCGGCGTCTACTACGTGCGGGTCGCCCGCGCGGCGCCTCGCACGGTGCTTGACCCGGCGGCATTCTCGGCGCCGCAGCGCATCGAGATCCTGACGTACCTGCTCGACGGCGCCGGCGCGGCCATCGGCACCGGTGGCGGGACGGACGGTGGTGGCATCCGCCTCCACTGAACCGGCCGCGCCCGGGCGCGCCTTCGGCCGCCGCACGCTGGCCGAATGGTGCGTGCTGGTCGCGGCGGTGCTGGCCCTGGTGGTGCTGGCCGCGCGCCAGGGCTGGACCGAGCGCGCCGACCTGGCCGCCTACGACATCGCCATTGCCGCCCAGCACCATCCCGCCCGCGACGACATCGTCATCGTCGCCATCGACGACGCCAGCATTACTGCGGTCGGCCGCTGGCCCTGGCGCCGCGCGGTGCTGGGGCAACTGGTCGAGCGCATTGCCGCCGGCGCCCCGCGCGTGATCGGCGTCGACGTGATCCTGTCCGAACGCGACACGCGCTATCCGCAAGACGACGCGCTGCTGGCGCGCAGCCTGGCGCAGGCCGGCAACGTGGTGCTGCCGGTAGTGGCCGAGCCCGGCGCTGACGGCATGCTGGTGCGCTACCCGCTGGCCGGGCTGGGCGCCGCGGTCGGCCATATCAACATGGTGGTCGATACCGATGGCGTGGCACGCCAGGTCTGGCTGCGCGAGGGACCGCACCCGGTCGAGGCCGCCGGCGTGCCGCACCTGGCCACGGTGATGGCCCAGTTTGGGCACGCACCGCGCTCGCTCGGCAGCTACCGCCAGGAAGCCGTGCGCTTCACGGAAAGCAACGGCTGGGAGCGCAGCGGGCGCGTGCGCATTCCCTACGCCGGCCCGCCCGGCACCTTTGCGCGCGTATCGGCGCGCGACGTGCTGGAAGGCCGCATCGATCCCGCGCGCTTTGCCGGCAAGGCGGTCCTGGTGGGCGCCATGGCCACCGGCATGGGCGACGTGCTGCCCACGCCGGTGTCGCGCGACGGCCGCGGCATGAGCGGCGTCGAAATCCTGGCCAATACCCTGCAGACGCTGACGGACGGCGATGCGATCCTGGCCGTGCCGCACGCGTGGCAGCTGGCGGGAACGCTGCTGGCGGTGCTGCTGGCGGCGCTGGCCCCGCTGCGCCTGCCGCCGCGCGGCGCGCTGGTCGCCACCGGGCTGCTGCTGGCGGCCTTGCTGGGCGGCTCGCTGGTGCTGCTGGCGCTGGCACGGCTCTGGTTCGCCCCGGCCGCGGCGGCGCTGGGCTGCGTGCTGTTCTACCCGCTCTGGGCATGGCGCCGCCAGGAAGCGGCGCTGCGCTTCCTGACCGACGAACTGGCGCGGCTGGAGCGCGAGCCGGGCCTGATGCCCGCCCCGCACTACACCGGCGTCACGCTGGACAGCCGCATGCGCGCCGTGTACGGCATGAGCGCCAGGCTGCGCGGCATGCGCCGGTTCCTTTCGGACGGGCTCGAAAGCCTGCCCGATGCCACCGCCATCTGCGACCTGGCGGGCGGCGTGATGCTGGCCAACCGGCGCTGCGCGGCGCTGGCGCCGGCGGTACTCGGCAGCGTGGCCACGGCACGCGATACCGGCCAGCCGCGGCCGCCCATCCGCGACGTGATCGAGGCGCTGTTCCCGGCGCCCGCGCCCGCGCTGGCGTACTGGCACGCGCTGCATGCCCGCCACGCCGGGGTCGGGCCGGGGCAGGAGCCCATGCCCGAAGGCGGCATCGAGGTGGCCGGGCGCGGCGACCGCCGCTACCTGCTGCACGGCGCGCCGCTGCACGGCGAGGCCGGAGCGGTGGCGGGGCTGATCGTCAGCGTCACCGACATCACGGCGATCCGCGTGGCCGAGCGCCAGCGCGAACAGATGCTGCGCTTCCTGTCGCACGACATGCGCTCGCCGCAGGCATCGATCCTGGCGCTGATCGAGCTGCACGAGCGCCGCGTGCGCCGCGACGCCGCCGCTGCCGCCGCCGCCCACGGCCACCATGGCGCCGCGCAGCCCGGCAGCGCCGGCGATGGCAACAGCAATAGCGCCGTGCTGGACCGCATCGCCGCCCACGCGCGCCGCACCATGACGCTGGCCGACGATTTCATCAGCGTGGCGCGCGCCGAGTCGCAGTCGCTGAGCTTTACCGAGGTCGAGCTCGGCGGCCTGGTGCTGGATGCCACCGACCAGCTGTGGGCGCTGGCCAATGCCCGCAGCGTGCCGCTGCAGGTCGACCTGCCCGACGAGCCCGCCGTGCTGCGCGGCGAGCCCGCGCTGCTGGTGCGGGCCATCGCCAACGTGGTCAGCAACGCGATCAAGTTCAGCCCGCAAGGTGCCGAGGTGGCGGTGACGCTGACGCGCGACCGGGAGCATTTCGTGATCGCGGTGCAGGACCATGGCCCCGGCATCGAGGAGGCCGACCAGGCGCGGCTGTTCGAGCCCTTCGTGCGCCTGCACGAGGGCCAGCAGGGCGCGCCGGACGGCACCGGGCTGGGCCTGGTGCTGGTGCGCGCGGTGGCCGAGCGGCATGGTGGCAAAGTCACGGTGCAGAGCGCGGCAGGTGCCGGCGCCACCTTCCGGATCGAATTGCCGGCCGGTCAGCGCGCCTGACAGCGCGAGCCATGGCAGCGCGAGCCATGGCAGCGCAGGCCATGTCAGCAATGTGTTCGCCGACACAATTGTTGCCATTCAAACAAGGCGGAATTGCGTAGCATCGAACCGCCGCTGGAGCCGCATCCGGCGGTTTTTTTGCGCCCTTGCCAGCTCCCCCAACGGCCTTACTGGCTCGGGCGGCTTTTTCGCGCGCCGTGCAGCCCGCAGGCCATCATGCGTGCACGGTGTCCGGTTCGCGCCGCGCGCGGAACGTGAGCACGAAGCGCGTCCTGCCCGCGGCCGACTCGGCGGCGATGGCGCCGCCGTGCGCGGCCATGATCGCCTGCGTGATCGCCAGGCCCAGCCCGGTGCCATCCGAATCCGGCCGCGCGCGCGACTTGTCGGCGCGCGAAAAGCGGTCGAACAGCGACGGCAGGAATTCGGGCGGAATGGTTTCGCCTTGGTTCTCGACCACGATATCCACGGCTTCCGCCCCCTCCGCACCCTCCGCCGCGCCGGGGCGCGGCACGATCGTCACCACGATGGGCTTGCCCGCGGCGGCGTGCCGCAGCGCGTTGGACAGCACGTTGCTGAGCGCGCGCCGCACCATCAGCCGGTCGCCGGTGATGCGGCCGCTGCCGTGCTGCCGCAGTTGCACGCCCTTGTCCTCGGCCAGCGCATCGTAGAAGTCGAACAGCGCCGCGACTTCCTGCTCGACCGCGATGCGCTCGGCGCTGGGCAGCGTGATGCCATGTTCCATCTTGGCCAGGAACAGCATGTCGGACACCATGCGCGAGAGCCGCTGCAGCTCCTCGGCGTTTGACGCCAGCACCTCGCGGTACTTGGCCGCATCGCGCGGCTGCGACAGCACCACGTCGGTCTGCGTCATCAGGTTGGTGATCGGCGTGCGCAACTCGTGCGCCAGGTCGGACGAAAATTCCGACAGGCGCCTGAAGTCGTCCTGCAGCCGCGCGAGCATGGCGTTGAGCGTGGCGGCCAGGTCGGCCATTTCCACCGGCACCGCTGCCACCGGCATGCGCTCGTCGAGCTTGTGCGCGGTGACCGTGCGCGCGCGCGAGGCCATGGTGCGCAGCGGCGCCAGCCCGCGGCGCGCCGCCCACCAGCCCAGCAACCCGCTGGCCAGCGCGGCCAGCGCGGTGTAGAAGGCGAGCGAGCGGCGGAACGCGTGCATGAAATGCGCATGCAGCGCGGTGTCCATGCCGACCACGATGCGCAGCGCGCCGGCGCCCGGCACCTGCGCCACGGCGCGCAAGCCGCGGTAAGCCTGCCCGCGCTGTTCCCAGGCGAAGGTATCGCGCTGCGCCGGCAGCGCCGCGGCCACGCCCAGCGCGGGGCCGAAGTCGAAGCCGTGCGTGGCGTACACGGGCTGGCCCTCGGCGTTGCGCACCTCGGCGACAAAGCCGGGGTGGTGCTCCAGCGCCTGGCCGAGCCGCTGCGGCAGCGACGCCATCGGGCCTTCGGCCGCGATCTGGCGGACCAGGCGCACGTTGTCGTCCAGCACCGCGTAGTCCTCGTCGGCGAAATGGCTGTCCATCGCCAGCCAGATCAGCACGCCCAGGCCCAGCAGCACCGCCGCCGACGACAGCGAAAACAGGATCGTGAGCCGCGCCGTCAGCGACAGCCGGCCTTTCATGCCGCATCCTCCGGGTCCGGCTCCTCCAGCACATAGCCCATGCCGCGCACGGTCTGGATCAGCCGGGGTTCGAAGCCGTCGTCGATCTTGGCGCGCAGGCGGCGGATGGCTACGTCGATCACGTTGCTGTCGCTGTCGAAGTTCATGTCCCACACCTGCGAGGCGATCAGCGAGCGCGGCAGCACTTCGCCGCGGCGCCGTGCCAGCAGTTCGAGCAGCGCGAATTCCTTGCTGGTCAGCGTGATGCGGCGCCCGGCGCGGGTCGCGCGCCGGCGCCCGAGGTCGAGCACGAGGTCGGCCACCTGGATCCGGTCGAGCGCCATCTGCGCCGCGCCGCGCCGCAGCAGGGTGCGTACGCGCGCCAGCAGTTCGGAGAAGGCGAAGGGCTTGACCAGGTAGTCGTCGGCGCCCAGCTCCAGGCCCTTGACGCGGTCCGCCACG
Organism: Cupriavidus sp. P-10; assembly: GCF_003402535.2. Taxonomy (NCBI): domain Bacteria; kingdom Pseudomonadati; phylum Pseudomonadota; class Betaproteobacteria; order Burkholderiales; family Burkholderiaceae; genus Cupriavidus; species Cupriavidus sp. P-10. Next base: position 2,465,743 of record NZ_AP025171.1, on the reverse strand, counting down.
CTGTCGCGCGCGGTCAGGAACAGCACCGGCACGGCGTTTTCGGCGGCCCGCAGCGCCTGCACGATGCGCCAGCCGTCCATGTCTGGCAGCATCACGTCGAGGATGACGAGGTCGTAGGGCTCGGTCATGGCCAGGTGCTGGCCGTCCAGCCCGTTGTGCACCAGGTCGACGACAAAGCCCGCTTCCGTCAGGCCCTGGCGCAGGTATTCCCCGGTCTTGGTCTCGTCCTCCACTACCAGCAGTTTCATCGGCCTTGGCTTCCTTGTGATCGATCAGTCCGGCAACTGTACGCGCGCGCGGTGCGCGCCAACATGACCGGAAGATTACCGGATTGTCATGTTCCAGTCAGGCGAGGGTAGGGTGGCGCTGGCTACGCTTGGCATGCCTTTCCAACCATGCACAACAGACTGACTGCCATGCGACGCCACCGCTCTACGGGCCTCCTGCTGCCCACGCCCCCCGACCTGCCACGTCGGCGCTTCGTGCAGGGATTGGTGGCCGGCGGCGTGGTCGCCGGGCTGTCGGGGTTTGGCGGCGCCAGCGCCCTGGCCAGCGCACCCGGCCCCGCCACCGCCGCTGCCGGGACCGCGCCGGTGCTGCGCGGCACTGAATTCGACCTCGTGATCGGCGAGTCGCTGGTCAATTTCACCGGCAAGCCGATGGTGGCCACCACCATCAATGGCATGCTGCCGGGCCCGACGCTGCGCTGGCGCGAGGGCGATACCGTCACCATCCGCGTCACCAACCGGCTGCGCGAGCCGACCTCGATCCACTGGCACGGCATCATCCTGCCGTTCGGGATGGATGGCGTGCCCGGCATCAGCTTTGCCGGCATCGCCCCGGGCGAGACCTTTACCTATCGCTTCGAGGTCGCGCAGCAGGGCAGCTACTGGTACCACTCGCACTCGGGCTTCCAGGAGATGACCGGCGTCTACGGCGGCATCGTCATCGATCCGGCCGAGGGCCGCGCGCACGGGCACGCTGACCGCGACTACACCGTGCTGCTGTCCGACTGGACCGACGAAGACCCGATGAGGGTGCTGACCAAGCTCAAGGTGCAAAGCGACTACTACAACTACAACCAGCCCACCGCCGTCGATTTCTTCCGCGACGCGGCGCGCGACGGGCTGAAGCCGGCGCTAGACAAGCGCCGCATGTGGAACCAGATGCGGATGAGCCCGACCGATCTGGCGGACCTGTCGGGCGCCACGCTGACCTACCTGACCAACGGCGTCACGCCGGCCGGCAACTGGACCGGGCTGTTCCGCCGTGGCGAGACCGTGCGGCTGCGCTTTATCAACGGCTCGGGCAATACCTTCTATGACGTGCGCATCCCCGGCCTGAAGCTGCGCGTGGTGCAGGCCGACGGGCAGGACCTGGAGCCGGTCACCGTCGACGAGTTCCGCTTCGGTCCCGGCGAGACCTGCGACGTCGTGGTCGCGCCGCAGGAGGACGCCTACACCCTCTTCGCGCAGGCAATGGACCGCACCGGCTATGCGCGCGGCACGCTGGCAGTGCGCGAAGGACTGTCCGCGCCAGTGCCCGCGCCGGACAAGCCGGAATGGCTGAGCATGACCGACATGATGGGCGACATGGGTGGCATGGGCCACGGCGGCATGCATGGCATGGCGGCGATGGACCATGGCGCCATGCCCGGCATGGACCACAGCCAGCACGGCATGGACCACAGCCAGCACGGCATGGACCACAGCAAGCACGGCATGGCGGCGATGGCCGCCGAGCCTTCGCTCAACATGCCGGGCAAGGTCGCGCGCCATGCCCGCACCGAGTACGGCGCCAGCACCGACATGCGCGTCGACATGGCGCGCACCAACCTCGACGATCCCGGCATCGGCCTGCGCAACAACGGCAGGCGCGTGCTGACGCTGGCCGACCAGCACACCGTCGGCGGGCCGATGGATCCGCGCGGCGCGGGCCGCGAAGTCGAACTGCACCTGACCGGCAACATGGAGCGCTACTCGTGGTCGTTCGACGGCGTGGAGTTCGGCAAGTCGACGCCAATCTATTTCAAGTACGGAGAACGGCTGCGCGTGATCCTGCACAACGACACCATGATGACCCACCCCATGCACCTGCACGGCATGTGGAGCGAACTGGAAGCGCCGGACGGCAGCTTCCAGGCGCGGCGCCACACTATCCCCGTGCAGCCGGCGCAGCGCATCAGCTTCCTGGTTACCGCCGATGCGCTGGGACGCTGGGCCTGGCATTGCCACCTGATGATGCATATGGATGCGGGCATGTTCCGCGAAGTGGTGGTGGCGTGATGACGGCAATGAAGACCCCCCGCTCGCTGGCCAGGCCGGCCGGCCGCATCGCTGCCGCCGTGCTGGCATTGGCCGCGATGGGCGCCGCGTCGGCGCAGCAGGATCCGCACGTGCACGGCCAACAGGGGCATGGTGTGCCGGCGCAGGATGCTTCCGCGATGCAAGGCATGGAGCCAATGCAGCCGATGGAACGGATGCAGCCGATGCAGCCGATGGAGCCGATGGAACCCATGCAACCCTCCGGCGCAATGGATCACGGCGACATGAAGATGCAGGGCGGCAGCGCTCCGGCCGATGCGCGCGATCCGCACGCGTATTCCGGTGGCTACCAGCTCGGCGTCGGCCAGTACGCGCTGGCCGACAAGCGCCAGCTGGTGATGGCCGACGAGCACCTGTTCGCATCGGTGCTGGTCGACCGCCTGGAGTGGGCCCATGCCAGCGGTGAAAATGCCGCGGCCTACGAGGTCCAGGCGTGGTTCGGCAACAGCTACGACAAGCTGGTGCTGAAGGCCGAAGGCGAGGCGGCAAAGGGCAGGATGCATGACGCCCGCACCGAACTGCTGTGGGGCCACGCCGTGGCCAGCTACTGGGACACCCAGCTGGGCCTGCGCAACGATGCCGGCAGCGGCCGCCCCGCGCGCAACTGGCTGGCGTTCGGCATCCAGGGGCTGGCGCCGTACTGGTTCGAGGTCGATGCCACGGCCTATGTCGGCACCAGCGGCCGCACCGCGCTGCGGCTTGCCGCCGAGTACGAACTGCTGCTGACGCAGCGCCTGATCCTGCAGCCGCGCATCGAAGCCAACCTGTATGGCAAGAACGATCCCGAGACCGGCATCGGCAGCGGCCTGTCCAGCGGCACCGTGGGCGTGCGCCTGCGCTATGAGTTCAGCCGACAGTTCGCGCCGTATATCGGCGTCGAGCGCTACCAGGCCTTTGGCAACACGGCGGACATGATCCGCACGGCCGGCGGCCGTGCCGGCGAGACGCGTTTCGTGGCCGGCGTGCGCCTGTGGTTCTGAGCGGCCACGCCTACTTTCCCTTTCCAACTCGGAGCAGACCCATGTCCACCAAGCGCCCCCTGATCGCCTGCCTTGCCGCCGTGGCCGCCGCGCTGGCCAGCAGTGCAGCCCTCGCCCATCCGAAGCTGGTCACGTCCTCGCCCGCCGACAAGGCCGAAGTGGCCGCGCCGCAGAAGATCGAGCTGACCTTCTCGGAAGACCTCGTCACGCAGTTTTCCGCCGCCAACCTGGTGATGACCGGCATGCCCGGCATGGCCAGCCACGCACCGATGAAAATGGCAGCCCGTGTGTCCGCCAGCAGCGACCCCAAGGCCATGGTGATCACGCCGTCGCAGCCGCTGCCTGCGGGCAGCTATCGCGTCGACTGGCGCGCCGTGTCGGCCGACACGCATCCCGTTACCGGCAATTTCTCCTTCACCGTCAAGTGATGGCGGGCCATGGACTGGCTAGCCGTTGCGCTGCGCCTGGCGCTCTACGTCGACCTGGGCCTGGCGTTCGGGCTGCCGCTGTTCTGCCTGAGCGCGCTGCGGCGCGATGAACACGCTGCGCGGTTCGCCGCGCAATGCCGTGCCATGGCGCTGGGTTGCGCGCTGGCCGGCATCGTGCTGTCGCTTGCTGCGCTGGCCGTGATGGCCAGATCGATGAGCGGCGCGCAGACATACGCCGCGCTGGAGCGCGAGGTCTTCGGCATGATCGTGACCGGCACGGCGTACGGCGTGGCGTGGTCGGTGCGGGTCGCCGCGCTGGTGCTGTGCCTGCCAGGGGTGCTGGCGTTGCGCGCGCGGCCCGCGGCGCAGGCAGTATTGCTGGCGGCGCTGTCGGCGGTGGCGCTGGCATCGCTGCCCTGGGGCGGCCACGGCGCGATGAGCGAGGGCATTGGACATTACGTGCACCTGGCCGCCGACGCGGCGCACTTGCTTGCGGCGGGCGCCTGGGCCGGCGCGCTGGCCGCCTTCGTGCTGATGTCGCGGACACGGCCGGGATCCGATCCCGCGGTGCTGGCGCTGCTCAGTCGCACGGCCAAGGGCTTTGCCCGTATCGGCACCGGCATTGTCCTCACGCTGGTGCTGACCGGCGCGGTGAACTACGGCTTCGTCATCGGTCCGGCGCTGCCGGACATGTCGGCAACTGCGTACGGCGGCTTGCTGGCGGCCAAGCTCGCGTTGTTCCTGGGGATGCTGGCGCTGGCCGCTGCCAACCGCTTCCGCCATGCGCCAAGGCTGGAGCAGGCCTTGCGCACAGGAGGGCAGCCAGCCATGGCGGCGCGCGCGCTGCGGCGCAGCGTGGCGCTGGAGGCGGCGGCGGGGACCGCGGTGCTGGCGCTGGTCGCGATGCTGGGCATGCTGTCGCCCGTACCGGGACAAGCGGGCTGACCGGCGGACGCTTTTTCGTCCGGTTGCAGACCGTGGCCAGGGCGCCACCGGAGACAACGGTGGTGCCGTTACCGCGCCAGCCGGCGCGCGGGGCCACCCCTCACACATAGGCGATCAGCCGCCCGGCACAGATCACCAGCGCCCACATCACCACCGACACGATCGCACTGATGCGCGCGCCGGCCGGCGGCGCGCGCTCCACGTCCCAGCCGAGCCGGCTGTCATGCAGCCGCCGGTATGGCACGGTATGGAACCACGCGACGTTGAGCAGCGCCAGCGCGACCAGGCACAGCTTGGCGAGGAAAGCGGGATTGGTGGCCAGTTCGTCCGCATGCGCCAGGAACAGCAGCACGCCGCTGGCGGCGACGGCGACGAAGGCCGCTACCGTGAACGGCAGTGCATGGCGCAGCAGCAGGCTGACCGGCAGCCGGCGCCCGAGCCCGGCCAGGCGCATGTCGACCACGACGATGGAGCCGAACAGCAGCGCCATGCCGGCGAGGTGGACGATCTCCACTGCCGGGTAGGCCCACGCGGAGGAGCGCAGCGCGGCAGCGAACGGCAGCCGCGCCAGGCCGGCGGCCCATTCGCTCCATTGCGCCAGCAGTGCCGCCATGGCGCGCGCGGTGGCTCAGCGCAGCTCGACGGTCTTGCCGTCCACGGTGATGCGCTCGGCGCGCAACTCGTCGGCCTTTTCCTTGCTGGCGTAGCCGACCAGCGTGACCTCGCGGCCCACGGCGACCTTGTCAGCGGTGGCGCCGCGCGCTTCCATGCGCGACACCGGCGCGAGGATGGCCAGCCAGCGCTTGCCGCCCGCATCGATGCGGATATGCGCGTGCGGGTTCTCGTAGTGGCTCTCGACGATCTTGCCGGTCAGCGTCAGGGGTTTGGTCTCGTCGTAGGTCGACCAGCCGTGGTGGGCCAGGGCGGGCACGGCGGCCAGCGCCAGCGTGGCGCTGGCGGCAAGGATCAGCGAGCGGAAGCGGGTCGGCATGGGGCGGTCTCCGGTCAGGTGCTGGGTCGGGTGCGTGATCAGGTGCAGTATAGGCGGCGCGGGCCTGCCTCGCAGACCCGCGTCATGGCGCACACTACGGCCGGCAGCTGTCCGCGCGCTGCACCAGCCGGTGCAGGCTCGGGCTCATGGGCTTGAGCGCGCCACGCTCGGCGGTCAGCGCGATGGCCAGGTTGCGGCGGCCGGCACGCAGCGCTGACTCGATCAGGGTCAGGCCGATCACGTCGCGCTGCGCATGGCTGCCGCCGAAGCGATGGGCGATCAGCCGCACCGGCAGCAGCAGGTCGATTGCGCTGGCGTAGTCGCGCTGTTCGAACGCGATCAGCGCATCGGCGACCGGCAGGCCCACGTCGCGCGACATCATGGCGTTGGTGCCGTTGCCCAGCGCCGCACGCTCCAGCGCGGCGCGGAGCTGGTCCACGGCCGCTGGCCGGTGCGCGCCCAGGCTCGCCATCACGGCGTGGACGTCGTTGAAGGCGTAGTAGCCGGCCGCGCCGCGGCCGAGCCAGTCATCCGCCACGGGCTGCCAGCGCGTGCCTACGTCGATGCCGCGCAGGTGCAGCCGCCACAGCAGCGCGGAGGCATCCACCAGGTCCAGCGCGATCGCCGGCGCCGGGCGGCTGATCTCGCGGTCGTACAGCGCCAGCACGTCGTCGGTGCGGCCGGCTTCGAGCTGGAACAACGCCAGGTGCCACCAGTTGTGCACGGCCAGCATGTTGTCCTCGGACCAGTCGTCGCGGCGCCCATCCAGCCAGGCGATGCCCTCGTCCAGCCGGCCCTGCATCTCCATCACGTGCGCCACGGCATGCACGGCCCATGGATCGCGCGGGTTCAGTTCGAGCGCGCGCCGGCCGCTTTCCTCGGCGCGGCCGTAGAGCTGGGTTTCCTCCAGCCCGAAGGCATGCATGCCAAGCAGGTAGCCGTAGCCCGGCATGCCGTCGTCCCAGTGCGGCAGCGCCTGCGAGACCCGGTCGCGCAGCATTGACGATTGCCCCAGCAGGAAGTCGCCCAGGTGTGCCACCTGGATTGCCAGCAGGTCGCGTGGATAGTCGATCACGATGTCGCCGTACATGCGCAGCGAGCGGTCGAACTCGCCGTCCAGCCAGGCACGCGCGGCGGCGAGGTGACGCTGCTCGCGGTCGTTCAGCCCGGCCAGCGCCTCGCCGGCTTCCACGCTGTCGCGCAGCATGGGCTCGGCGGTGCCGTCGCCGGCGGTCAGCATCAGGCCGGCGCGCAAGGCATGGCCCATGCCGAAGCCAGGGTCGGCTTCGAGCGCGACGTCGATGACGCCGAGCGGGTCGCCGTAGTAGCCGTTCAGCAAGCGCAGGGCCGTCTCGTACAACTCGACCGAGCGGGCGTTTTGGGTGGAGACCGCGAGATCCCTTGAGTCCGTCAATGCCATGGCATTCTCCATGCGGCCCGGCCGACGCCGGGACTCTCTGGAATCATCGTAGACCGCAAAACGGTGCATGCAACGGGACCCGTGTCGCAATCCGCCGCATACGCCGCATACGCCGCATGGCGCGGGCCGCCTGTGCGCCATCGGGCGCTGGCGGGCAAAGCGGGACGCCGGCCTAAGTTACACTGCCGCATCCCAATCACGACAACACGACGGCCTTTCCCATGAAAACTCTCGCGCTTTTTGTCGGTTCCCTGACCCTCGCCTGCGCCGCTGCCTCTGCCATGGCGGCGGGTCCGGCGGCTTCCGCGCCCGCCGTTGCGGCGGCGCCGCAGACGCTGGCCTCGGGCATGACCATCCAGCACCTGGTCAAGGGCACCGGCGCCTCGCCCAAGGCCACCGATACGGTGCAGGTCCACTACCGCGGCACGCTCGCCGACGGCACCGAGTTCGACAGCTCGTACAAGCGCGGCCAGCCGATCTCGTTCCCGCTCAACCGCGTGATCCCGTGCTGGACCGAAGGCGTGCAGGCGATGCAGGTGGGCGGCAAGGCCAAGCTGACCTGCCCGGCCTCGACCGCCTACGGCGCGCGCGGCGTGCCGGGCACGATCCCGCCGAACGCGACGCTGACGTTCGAGGTGGTGCTGCTGGGTATCGGCAGCTGACCGGAGCAGGGGCGCCGCTTCAGCGCGGCGCCTCCGGCTGCGTGGGGACCGGTGTTGCGGCAGGTGCTGACGGCACGGCCGGCTCGCTGTCCTCGTCCTCGTCGCCGTAGTCGGGCAGCGCGGTGTTTTCGCCCAGCAGGTAGCGCCTGCGCTGCAGGTACGCGTCGCGCACGAATGAGTACTTGTCCAGCGCCGCCAGTGCCAGCAGGTCGGTCGCGCCCAGCAGGTTGGTGCGCACGTCGACCACGTTGGCGCCAAACAGCGAATTCCGTACCGCGGGTTCGGCATAGGTGATGGGATCGAACTGGAAATTCACATACAGGCCCACGCCGTCGCGAAACGAGCTGGGCCCGAACAGCGGCAGCACCAGGTACGGCCCCGACGGCACGCCCCACGTGCCCAGCGTCAGCCCGAAATCCTGCGAACGCTTTTCCAGCCCGGCCGGCGTGGCGATATCGATCAGCCCGCCCAGCCCGAGCACGGAATTGACCGCGACCCGCATGAAGCTTTCGGCCGCGGCCACGCCCTTGCCCTGCAGCAGGTTGTTGGCGAAGTTGCCCACGTCGGCGAGATTCGAAAAGAAGTTGGTGACGGCGGTGCGTACCGGCTCCGGCGTGACCGCCTTGTAGCCCTGCGCGACCGGCTTGGCCACGTACTGGTCGAGCTTGTCGTTGACCGTGAACACGGCGCGGTTCATCGGTTCGAGCGGATCGTCGGGGTTGGCCTGCGGGCCGGTGGCGCAGCCGGCGAGCAGTGTCGCGGCAGCGGCAGCGGTGGCAAGCGACAAGGCAGGCGAACGCGGGCGGGTGTGTGAACGCATCGTCAGGGGAAGGCGCGGCAAGTCGTGAAGGCTCAGGGGGAAGGCGCGGCGGATTTGTCGTGGCCGGGATGCGCCTCTTCGCGCGGGCGGCCCATCAGGATCGGCTGGAAGAACACCGCGCCCACCAGCGTGCACGCCAGCGCCAGCGCCAGCAGCTTGCCCATGCTGGCAGTGCCGGGATGGTGCGACAGCCACAGGCTGCCGAACGCGGTGGCGGTGGTGGCGGCGCTGTACAGCACCGCATGGGTCAGGCTCGATTGCAGCAGCTTGGTCTTGCCATGCCGCCAGGCGATCACGTAGTAGATCTTGAAGGCCACGCCGATGCCCAGCAGCAGCGGCAGCGCGATCACGTTGGCAAAGTTCAGCGCAATGCCGAACACCACGCACAGCTCCAGCGTGACGATGGCCGACACCAGCAGCGGCACCAGCGTGCGCAGCACGTCGCCGAAGCGGCGCAGCGTGATCCACAGCAGCAGCGTGATCGACAGCACCGCCCAGGCGCCGGCCTGCCCGAACGCCGTCATGATGGTGTCGGCCGAACCGCGCACGGCGATGGGCCCGCCGGTGGCGGCAGGCTCCACATGCTGCACCGCGGCGATAAAGCGGTCCAGCGCGACCTCGCGCTGCGCGCTGCCGGCCGGCGGCAGCTTCGGGCTGACCCTGACCAGCGCGCGGCCATCGGGTGTGACCCAGTCGCGCACCAGTTCCGGCGGCAGCGTTTCGCGGCTGACCGGCTGCGGGCCGAGCGCGAGCCTGAGCCGGGCCAGCGCCAGCTGCAGCGGCAGCGCGATGGCGCGTTCGGCGCGGTCGCGCGTGGCCGCGTTGGCGCCGGCGAGTTTCTTCAGCGTGGCCGACAGGTGCGCGGCTTCGGCCGCGCCGGGGCCGGGATGCTCGTCGGCGGCGATGGCGAGCTGGCGCGCCGCATAGCGCAGCGCATTGACGCGGGCGGTGTCGTTCGCGGGGGTGGCGGTGGGTTGCGTGAGCGCGGGCATCAGCGCGGCCGACGCCTGCGCGATTGCCTGCAGCTTGGGCGGCTGGTCGTCGGGGATGAAGCTCTGCAGCGTGACCGCGCGCGCCACCTCCGGCAAGGCCACGAGCCGGGCGGCGCTGTCGCGCGCCGCCTGCAGCGACGGCGCCAGCACGCTCACGTCCTCGGTGCCGGCCTGCGGCGCGTCCTGCAGCGCCAGCAGCGTCGCCATCGATTCGGATTGCGGGTCTTTCAGGTGCAGCGGGTCGAAATCGAAGCGCAATTGCGGCAGCAGCGGTGCGCCGGCGAGGATGGCCAGCAGCGTCACCAGCAGCACCGGCTTGCGGTAGCGCTCGAAGAACAGGTCCGCCGGCGCCAGCCAGGCAAAGCCGGGCGCCTCGGCTTCGCCGCCGGGCCGCAGCACGCAGATCAGCGCCGGCAGCAGCGTGAAGGTGGTGGCGAACGCGACCATCATGCCGACGCCGGCGATCAGGCCCAGTTCGGCCACGCCGCGGTAATCGGTCGGCAGGAAGCAGAAGAACGCCGCCGCGGTCGCGGCCGCGGCCAGCGCCAGCGGCGCGCCGACCGCGTCAGCGGCCATTCCCAGCGCCTCGACCACGTGGTCGCGGTCATGGCGCTCGGCGCGGTAGCGCACGCCGAACTGGATGCCGAAGTCCACGCCGAGGCCGACGAACAGCACGGCGAACGCCACCGAGATCATGTTCAGCGCGCCCACCATGGCCAGCCCCAGCGCCGCGGTGATCAGCAGCCCGGCGAACAGGCTTGCCAGCACGGCCACGATCAGCCGCGCCGAACGCAGCGCCAGCCACAGGATCAGCACCACCACCAGCACGGTCAGCACGCCGTTGAGCACGGCGCCTTCGCTGACCGAGGCAAATTCATCGTCGGCCAGCGCCTGCGGACCGGTCAGCCGTACCGTGGCCTGGTAGCGCTGTGCCAGCTGCAGGTCGGCGGCCGCCTGCCGGATCGCGCGCGAGGCCGCGGCGCCGGCCTGGAGGTCGCTGTAGTCGAGCACCGGGCTGACGGCGACGTAACTGTAGGCATGGCCGTCCGGGCCGGGCCTGAAGCTGTCGTCGACCAGTCCGGCCCACGACAGCGCCGCGGGCTTGCCGGCCAGAACCTGGTCCAGTGTTCGCGCGCTGCTGCCGAGCAGCTTCGCCATGTCGCCAAGCTTGACCTGGCCCATCTGCAGCGGCAGCGTCAGCGTGGTGGTGAGGGTATCGGAGAGGCCGCGCAGCGTGGGGTCGTGCGCCAGCGCACTGACCAGCGGGCGCGCCTGCACGAGTTGCTGCGACAGCTGGCGGACTTCGTCGGGACTGGCGAACAGCAGCCCGTTGCGCGCGAAGAACGCCCCCCCGCCAGGCTGGCTGACCGCGGTGAAGCGCGCCGGCTGGCGGCGCAGCGCCTCGGCCAGCGCATCGGCGGCGGCATCGGCCAGCTCCGCCGCGGGCGCCTGGACCACCGCCAGGCTCAGTTGGCTGCGCTGCGGGAAGGCGGCATCGATGGCCGCATTGCGTTGCGCCCACGGCGCGTCTAGATCAAGCAGGCGGCCGATGTCTGTGTTGATCGCAAAGTTGCGCGCCACGTAGACGCCGCTGGCCGCACTCAGTACTGCCGCCAGCATGATGACCCGCCAGGGCCAGGTCGTGGCGAGCCGGACGATGCGTGTCAGCAGCGAAGTCAGCATGGGCGTATCCGGAAGGAGCACGAACCGCGAGTATATCGGCTGGCGGCGTGGTGTATGCGGCATGCGGCGTGCGGGGCGGCGTGGGCCCGCAGCGTTCCGCTATACTGGCCGCGCACCTGCCAACTGCACCTGCCAACTGCGCCTGACAGCCATGCGCCACAGGCGCGGCCACACTGTCCTTACTGCACGAGATCCATGAAGAGCTACGGTTTGCTTCCCCTGGTGCCGATTGCGGCGGTGGTCATGGTTGCGACGGCGCATGCCCAGGCGGTCCAGCCCGGCGCCAGCCCCGAGAAGCTGGTGCAGGCGGCGGTCGAAGGCGTGGTCGGCACGATCCAGTCCAACCCCGACACGCGCGCCGGCGACCTCGGCAAGATCACCGCGGTCGTGCGCAAGGAGTTCCTGCCTTATGCCGATTTCCAGCGCACCACGCGGCTGGCGGTCGGCAGCGCCTGGCGCAGCGCGACGCCCGAGCAGCAGAAGCAGCTCTACGAGCAGTTCGAGACGCTGCTGGTGCGCAGCTACGCGGTATCGCTGGCGCAGTTGCGCGAGCAGAACGTCAGGTTCCGCTACCAGCCGTCCAAGGCCGGCAGCGGCGCCACCGACGTGGTGGTGCAGACGCGCGTGATCAGCAACGCCGACGAGATGCAGATCGACTACCGGCTGCAGCGCACCGCCGCCGGCTGGCGCATCTATGACATCAACATGATGGGCGCGTGGCTGATCGAGGTGTACCGCAAGCAGTTCGCCGATATCGTCGCGCGCGGCGGCGTGGACGGGCTGGTGAACTACCTGACCACGCATAACGCCCGGCAGAACGCAGCCAGCTAGGCGTTCTCCGCCTCGCGTGCACAGCCGCGGCGCCAGCGCCGCAACTCCACCCACTGCCATGACAGCAACGCCGGCACGCCGAACAGGATCTCGCGCGCGCGCTTGACCAGCGCCAGCGCCAGCGAGACCTGCGCATCCATCCCCAGCGCCTGCCCCAGCAGCATCACTACCGCTTCCTGCACGCCCAGTCCCGCCGGCACGAACAACGCCACGTTGCGTGCGGCCTGCGTCAGGGATTCGATCGCCAGTGCGTGCCAGAGCGGCACCGGATGGCCCAGCAGCATCAGCGCCAGCCAGACTTCAAGCGTGCCCGTGACCAGCCCGGCGAGCTGCCACAACACGGCGCGCACCAGCTTGCTGCGGCGGTGGTTGAGCGCGCGGATATGGGCGTCGGGCAGTGCGCCGTCGATCATGGCCACCACGCGGTTGTCTGCGCCGAACAGGCGGCGTGCCGCGCCTTCCAGCTTTTCGAAGACCGCCGCGGCCAGCGCATAGGCGGCCGACACGCAGGTCAGCACAGCGCCGGTCAGGATGGCGGCGAGCGTGGCGAGGCCCCGGGATCAGTGCGTGCCGGCGCCGTTGGCCTCGGCTGCCTGCCGGGCCGTACGGGCCTGATTGGCGGGCGGCTTCGCGCGCTGGATCTCCTCAAGCTTGATCTCGACATGGCGCGAGAACACGTATTCGGCCGGCCGCTGCTTGTCCAGCGCGATGTCCGGCGCCATCGGCCCGCTGGTGCGCACGCCGCGCAGGCTGACGCCCAGCGCCTTGAGCGGATGGGCGAAGGTGTCCGCCACCGCGGTGGCCTCATAGCCGCTGTGCACCATGCAGTCGGCGCACTTCTCGTAGTTGCCGGTGCCGTAGGCGTCCCAGTCGGTCTCGTCCATCAGCTCTCGGAAGGTCTTGGCATAACCCTCGCCGACCAGGTAGCACGGCCGCTGCCAGCCGAATACCGTGCGCGCCGGGTTGCCCCACGGCGTGCAGTGGTAGGTCTGGTTGCCGGCCAGGAAGTCCAGGAACAGCGCCGACTGGCTGAAGGCCCAGTTCTTGCCGGCACGGCCGCGGCCGAGGATGTCGCGGAACAGCTGCCGGGTCTTGCCGCGGTTCAGGAAATGCTGCTGGTCGGGCGCGCGCTCATAGGCATAGCCCGGCGACACGGTGATGCCGTCCACGCCCAGCGCCTTGACGGAGTCGAAGAAGCTGGCCACGCGCTCGGGCTCGGCGTCATTGAACAGTGTGCAGTTGATATTGACGCGGAAGCCGCGTTCCTTGGCCTGCCGGATCGCCGCCACGGCACGGTCATAGACGCCTTCCTGGCATACCGAGCGGTCGTGCATCTCGCGGTCGCCGTCCAGGTGCACCGACCAGATGAAGTACGGGCTGGGCTGGTACTGGTCCAGCTTCTTCTCCATCAGCAGCGCGTTGGTGCACAGGTAGACAAAGCGGCGCCGGGCGATGATGCCCTGAACGATCTCCGGCATGTCCTTGTGCAGCAGCGGCTCGCCACCGGCGATCGAGACCACCGGCGCGCCGCATTCGTCGACCGCGTCCAGGCATTCCTGCACCGACAGGCGCTGGTTCAGGATGGGATCGGGATAGTCGATCTTGCCGCAGCCCGAGCAGGCCAGGTTGCAGCGGAACAGCGGCTCCAGCATCAGCGCGAGCGGATACCGTTTCTGCCGCGACAGATGCTTGCCGACAATGTAGGCGCCCACGCGGGCGACCTGCAGGAGCGGAATGGCCAAGGCTTCCTCCGGTTAAGTTCAGCCGGCGATATTCTCGTTGGTGCCGGCAGCGGCGGGCGCGGTGGCGGAGTCGGTGCGGGCGGCGGCTTTGGCAGCCTTGCGCGGCGCGGCGGACTGCCTGACGTCGGCCAGTTCGGCGGGCAGGCGGAATTCGGCATGCTCTTCGCGCCCCGCCATGGTGTTGACCTCGACCGGGCCCAGCTTGCGCAACGCGCCGATCACGTCCTCGACCATTTCCTCGGGCGCCGAGGCGCCGGCGGTGATACCGACCACGCTGGCATCGCGGACCCAGGCCGGGTCCAGTTCGCTGCCGTCGGCGATCAGGTAACTGGGCACGCCGCTTTCAGTGCCGATCTCGCGCAGGCGGTTGGAGTTTGAGCTGTTGGTCGCGCCAATCACCAGGATGACGTCGGCCAGCTTGCACAGGTCGCGCACCGCGCTCTGGCGGTTCTGCGTGGCGTAGCAGATATCGCGCGTGTCGGGGCCCACCAGGTTGCTGAAGCGGGCGGCGAGCGCGGCGATGATATTGCGGGTGTCGTCCACGCTGAGCGTGGTCTGCGTGACGTAGGCAACCGGCGTGTCGGCCGGCAGGTCGAGCTGCTCCACCTCGGCCTCGTTCTGCACCAGGATCACCTTGCCCGGGATCTGGCCCATGGTGCCTTCCACCTCGGGGTGGCCGGCGTGGCCGATCAGGATCACGGTGCGGCCGCTGGCAGCGTACTGGCGGCCCTGGGTGTGGACCTTGATCACCAGCGGACAGGTGGCGTCGATGGCATGCAGCTGGCGCTGGCTGGCATCGGCGACGACCGCGCGGGACACGCCGTGCGCGCTGAAGATGGTCACGGCGCCGGTAGGGACTTCGTCGAGGTCTTCGACGAAACGCGCGCCTTTTTCCTTCAGTCCCTCTACTACGTGCTTGTTATGCACAATCTCATGCCGCACGAACACCGGCGCGCCGTGCTTGACGAGGGCGCGGTCGACGATCTCGATCGCGCGCACCACGCCGGCACAGAAGCCGCGGGGCTGAGCCAGAATCACCTGCATAGAGTAGACCCCCTGACCCTTTGCAACGGGTTTCAGCAATTAGGATGGCAGAATTTGTGATTCCGGGGCCGGCGCCGCACCGGAGATTCATCAGGATCACATTTCCGTCGCACGATGGTTACTATATACCCGACACGCGCGCTTTGTCTGGCAGCGCCGCGCCCGGGCGGGCCGGACGGCGAGCGCGGGCGCGCCGCCTTCGCGGCGCTTGTGCCACACCGGGAAAACGGCGTTATGACGAGAAACGATGACGTGCTGGTGACAGGAGCCTCGGGTTTCCTCGGGTCGGCGGTAGCGCGGCAAGCGCTGGCGCGGGGTTTCAGCGTGCGCGTGCTGGTACGCCCGCAGAGTCCGCGCACCAACCTGGCGGACCTGCCGGTGACGCTGGCCGAAGGCGACATGCGCGACGCCGCCGCCGTGGCCGCCGCGCTGCAGGGCGTGCGCTACCTGTTCCACGTTGCCGCCGATTACCGGCTGTGGGCGCCCGATCCGGAGGAGATCGTACGCACCAACGTCGATGGCACGCTGGCGGTGATGGAGGCCGCGCAGCGCGCCGGAGTCGAGCGCGTGGTCTATACCAGCAGCGTTGCCACGCTGCGCGTCGCCGGCGCGCAGGCGCCGGTGGACGAGACTGCGGCGATGCAGCCGCACGAGGCCATCGGCGCCTACAAGCGCAGCAAGGTGCTGGCCGAGCGCGTGGTCGAACGGCTGGTGGCCGAGCGCGGCCTGCCGGCGGTGATCGTCAACCCGTCGACGCCGATCGGCCCGCGCGACGTGCGGCCCACGCCGACCGGCCGCATCATCGTCGAGGCGGCGACCGGCAAGATCCCGGCCTTTGTCGATACCGGACTAAACCTGGCGCATGTGGACGATGTCGCCGAGGGGCATTTCCTGGCGCTGGAGCACGGGCGCACCGGCGA
The DNA here is from genome assembly GCF_003402535.2 of Cupriavidus sp. P-10. NCBI lineage: Bacteria > Pseudomonadati > Pseudomonadota > Betaproteobacteria > Burkholderiales > Burkholderiaceae > Cupriavidus > Cupriavidus sp. P-10. The sequence continues at coordinate 2,449,961 of NZ_AP025171.1, read as the reverse complement.
GCGCTACATCCTGGGCGGCGACGACGTAATGCTGCAGCAGATGCTGCGCGATATCGCCGAGCTGTGCGGGCGGCGCCCGCCCACCATGCAACTGCCGCGCTGGCCGCTGTATCCGCTGGCGCATGCGGCGGAGGCCGCGGCGCGGGTGACCGGGAAGGAGCCGTTCATCACGGTCGACGGACTCAATATGTCCCGGTACCGGATGTTCTTTACGTCGGCGAAGGCGAGCCAGCAGCTGGGTTACGCGCCGCGCGCCTACCGCGAAGGGCTGCGCGATGCGCTGGCGTGGTTTCGCACGCAGGGGTATCTCGGCAAGTGAGTTGCAAGTGAGCGGCAAATGAGCGGCAAATGAGCGGCAAATGAGCGGCAAATGAGCGGCACGGCTCAGGACCGCACCGGCGCCTGCGCCCGTCCCTTCCACTGCCCGCCGCGCCGCAGCCAGTAGCGCCGCGCCGAATCGATGGTCGCGCCCAGGTAGAACAAGGCCGTCAGCGGCAGCAGCGGTGCCAGCCATGCCGGCTGGCGGTACTCGCGCAGCATCGGGAGGTAGGCAAAGGCCATCGCGCCCCACGCCAGCCACGCCGGCCACAGCCGCCAGCCGCCGGCCAGCGCCAGCACCGGCGGCGCCAGGTAGGCCAGCGTCATGCCTGCCACCGCGCCCGCCAGCAACAGCGGTGAATAGCGCAGCTGCGTATAGGCGCTGCGCGCGATCATGTCCCACAGGCTGCGCCAGTCGTCATAGGGGCGCAGCGACAGGCTGTCGTCGGCCAGGTCCAGCCGGATCGCGCCGCCGGGCTTGATGCGCGCCGCCAGGCTGCAGTCGTCGATCAGTTCGCCGCGGATCGCGGCAAAGCCGCCGATGCGCGCCAGCGCCGAGCGCCGGGCCAGCATGCAGCCGCCCGCCGCGGCAGCCACGCGCGAGCGCGGGTCGCGCACGCGGGCAAACGGGTAGAGCTTGGCGAAGAAAAACACGAACGCGGGCACGACCAGCCGCTCCCACGCCGATTCGCAGCGCAGCCGCACCATCAGCGAGACCAGGTCGCGCCGTTCGTGCTCCGCGCGCGCCACCAGCGCGGCCAGCACGCCAGGGCCGTGCCAGATGTCGGCATCGGTCAGCCAGGCGAAGCGGGCCTGCGGGGCGATGCGGTCGGCTTCGGCCAGCCCCTCGGCCTGGGCCCAGACCTTGCCGCTCCAGCCGGGGGGCAGCTCGCGCGCGTTGATCACCGACAGCGCCTGCGGGCGCGTGGTAGTCGCGGCGGCGGCGCGGGCGAGGTCGGCGGTGCCGTCCTGGCTGTGGTCGTCGACCACCACCAGCGTGAGCCGCCCCGGGTAGCGCTGGCCGAGCACGCCCGCCACCGCGGGCGCGATCACCTCGGACTCGTTGCGGGCCGGGATGATGGCGACCACCTCCGGCCATTGCGCCGGCGCCGGTGCGGCGGCCGGCCTGTGCACGCGCCAGAAGCCGGCGCGCAGGCACAGCAGCCCGCTCCAGACCGCCAGCGTCAGCAGTGACAGCGCCAGCATGATAGCCATGGCTACTTCACGAAGCGGCGCGCCAGCCGGGCCAGCCGCGGCACGGTTTCCGGGCGCAGCGGGCGCGCGTCGGCGTCAGCCGCGCTATTGCGTGGCGGCGCGGGTGGCGGTGCGGTAAAGGTCTCAAACGTCCCGGACATTCGGCCCCCTGGCGATGGATTGCCCGGGGGGCATTGTAGCGAGGCGCGCCGTCACGCGCACCCCGCCCGCGGTTGCGGCAGCGTCAGGCGCGGTAGCTGACCGGTCCGCGCGAGCGCATGTCCAGCGCGTAGTAGCAGACCGTCAGCAGCACCAGCCAGCCCGGGCCCACGTACAGCGCCACACGGGTTTCCGGGAAGTACGCCATCAGGGCTACCACCAGCGCCAGGAACGCCAGCGCGATGTAAGAGCCATACGGCCAGAACGGCATGCGGAAGGCCAGCGCCTTGCGCTCGGCCGCCGACAGGCTGCGGCGGAAGTTGATCTGCGTGACCAGGATGATGGCCCAGGTCCAGACCGCGCCGAAGGTGGAGATGGCGGTCACCCAGACGAACACTTTTTCCGGCACCAGGTAGTTGAGCAGCACGCCGCACAGCAGCGCGGCGATCGACACCAGCAGCGCGCGGCGCGGCACGCCGTTGCGGTCGACCCTGGCGAAAGCCGCCGGCGCCTGGCCCTGCTGCGCGAGGTTGTACAGCATGCGCCCGGTGCTGAAAATGCCGCCGTTGCATGACGACAGCGCCGCGGTCAGCACCACGAAGTTGATGATGCCGGCGGCAGTCTTGATGCCCAGGCGCTCGAAGGTCAGCACGAAGGGGCTGCCTTGCGCGCCGATCTCGTTCCACGGGTACAGCGCCAGGATCACGAACAGCGCGCCCACGTAGAAGATCAGGATGCGCCAGAACACCGAGTTGATCGCGTCCGGGATCGACTTCTTCGGGTTGCGCGCCTCGCCGGCGGTCAGGCCGATCATCTCCACGCCCAGGTAGGCGAACATCACCATCTGCAGCGACATCAGCACGCCCGAGGCGCCGTTGGGCATGAAGCCGCCGTGCGCCCACAGGTTGGAGATGCCGGTGGCGACGCCGCCATTGCCGAAGCCGAACACGATCATCGCGCCGCCGCCGAACAGCATCAGCACGATGGTTACGATCTTGATCATGGCGAACCAGAACTCGAACTCGCCATAGGCCTTGACCGCCATCAGGTTGACCGAGCCCATCGCGGCCAGCGCGGCCAGCGCCCAGATCCAGCGCGGCACGTCGGGGAACCACATGCCCATGTAGATGGCGACGGCGGTGATCTCCGCGACGCAGGTCACCAGCCACAGGAACCAGTAGTTCCAGCCGGTCAGGTAGCCCGCCAGCGGGCCCATGTGGTCTTGCGCGTAGCGGCAGAAGGAGCCTGCCACGGGGTTGTGCACGGCCATCTCGCCCAGCGCGCGCATGATCAGGAAGATCATCGCGCCGCCAATCAGGTAGGCCAGCATGATGGCGGGGCCGGCCATCTTGATGGCATTGCCGGCGCCCAGGAACAGGCCCACGCCGATGGCCGAACCCAGCGCCATCAGCCGGATATGGCGTTCGCCCAGGCCGCGTTGCAGATGCTCTGCGCTTGCACTCATCTCTCGTTGTCTCCGTATGGTCAGAATGGCCGCGCCGGCCCTTGTGGGGCTGGCGGGCGAAGCAAATTCTCGCGTTCGCGACGGGGCTTTCGCCGGGGCGGCAGCACGTCACGCCGCGCAGTCCGCGTGCGCCGGTGAAGCATCGACCTTCAGGGGATGCGCGGCACTGAGGGGCCGCAAACGGAAAATAGCGGGCAGGTTAATGAGATCGCGGGGGCATTTGTTGCTGAATTCCCGGGGAAATCCAGAAAACATTGCTCGGCGTGCCGGGATAGTCGCTTATTGCGCAACGCCGTGCCGGGCGCTGCGTGGCCTCTGGCCGGGAGGCATTCCGGTGGCCGGTAGGACATGCAGCCTAATTCAGGCCGGTAATGTGGTTGGCGATGTTCCTGATGTCGTCGTCGCTCAGGTTGCGCGACACGCTGGTCATATTCCCCGCGTCGTTCGTACGGCGCCTGGCCCGGAAATCCTCCAGCTGCTTGACGATATACGCGTAGTGCTGCCCGGCTACCCGGGGGATTTGATCGGTGTGCCTGGCATTCTCCGATCGCCTGTCTGTGGACCTATTGCACCGCGAAGACAAGATGCTGTTGCCGCGCTTGAAGTCCAGTTGCGTGTTGCCGCCGGCTGCCACGGCAATGTACTGCTTGCCGCCGACGGTATAGGACACCGGCGGCGAATTGACGCCAGCGCCGCACTGGAACTGCCACAGCAGCTTGCCGTTGGCCGCGTCGAACGCCTTGAACAGGCCGTTGCCTTCGCCGGTAAAGACGAGCCCGCCGGCCGTGGCCAGCACGCCGCCGATCAGCGGCTGCTCGGTCTTGTAGTCCCACGCCACCTTGCCGCTATCGATATTGACCGCCGACAGCTTGCCCCACTGCTGCTCGCCCGGGATGACCTTGAAGGCGCCGCCCAGCCACAGCTTGCCGCCCGGATAGGGCACGTCTTCCCCCTGATACGTCATTGGCTGATGCAGGTTGGCGGCATAGGCAAGGCGCGTCTTTGGGGACTTCTTGGCGTGGCGCAACCTAAACTAGTCCAGCGCGCGGGCAGTGCCAAGGGCGATTGCCCGGCAGGCCATTTTTTCGCCTAGAGTTCCTTGGGCGGCTGGTGTGCGGCAGGAGATGCTGCGTAGTGTGCATGGTGGTCGCGCTGGCAAGCAGTCATCCTGGGAGCGCGCGATGCAAGAGCCGGCCAATGTCTTCGATCCCGAACGGCGCCGCATGCTGCGAGCGGGGGCACTGGCAATGCTGGGGTTGAGCGTCCCGCCGTTGAGCGCCTGTGCCCAGAAGCCGGCCGCCGCCCCGAACACGGGCCCGGCGCGCATCGGCGTGATCGGCTCCGGGCGCATTGGCGGCACCGTCGGCGGGCTCTGGGTCAAGGCGGGGCATCCGGTCCTGTTCTCGTCGCGGCATCCAGAATCACTCAAGCCGCTGGTCGATGGCCTCGGCCCGCTGGCGCGGGCGGGGACGGTCGCCGAGGCAATCGCCTTTGCCGACGTGCTGTTCCTCGCCACCCCTTACAGCGCCTTGCCGCAACTCAGCCAGGAGAATGCCGGGGCATGGTCGGGCAAGATCGTGCTGGATGCCACCAATGCCATTGCCCAGCGCGACGGCGCGATTGCCGATGAAGCGCAGCGCAACGGCATTGGCATCACCACGGCGAAATACCTGCGCGGGGCACGCGTGGTGAGGGCGTTCAACTTCATGGGCGCGACCAACTTCGCCAATGAACATCACCGGCCCGGCGGCCTGATCGCCGTGCCGATCGCCGGTGACGATCAGGCGGCGCTGCAGGTGGCGGCGCAGTTGGTGCGCGATGCCGGGTTTGAGCCGGTGGTGGTAGGGCCGCTGGCCAGCGCGGACAAGTTTGCGCCGGGTGGGCCATTGTTCCGGCAGATCGGTACTGCCGAAGAATTCCGCAGGAAGATGAGCGGGCAGTAGCGCCGAGTCGCGCGTGCCGTTCAGCGCCGTCGATCGTGCAAGGCCGCCGCGCGCCATGCGCCGGGCGGTTGCCCGAAGCGCCGCGTAAAGCTGCGCGTAAAGGTGGTCTGGTCCGGATAGCCCGACGCCAGCGCAATCTCAGCCAGCGGCAGCGTGGTCTGCGACAGCAGCTGCACCGCGCGGTCAAGCCGCAGCCGGGTCTGGTACCGGTGCGGCGTATCGCCGAAGGCCTCGGCGAAGAGGGTCTGGAAGCGGCGCACGCTCCAGCCGAAATGCCCGGCCACCTCGGCCACCCGCAATGGCTCGGACAGGTTGGCGCGCAGGTAGGCATCGACGGCCATCAGCGGGAAGACATGCTGGTCGGCTGGCATGCCCAGGCTCTCGGCCAGCGCCGCTGCCAGCGTCGCGGCGAGCTGCCAGTCGGTATGCGGGCCGCGCGCGGCCGCGGCGGCGCGCCACGCCGCCAGCGCGCGCACGCGGCTGCCGAAGGCGCCGTCCAGCGCAAAGGTGCGGGGGCGTGCCATCAGCCTTGCCGGCAGCGCCACCGACTGCGCCGGGAAGTCCGCGACCAGCTGCAGGTTGCCGTCGAAACCCAGAAATTCATGGTGGCTGCCGGCCGGCACGATCAGCCCGGTGTGCGCGTCGACGCGGTACGCATGGCCATCGATCTCCAGCTCGGTCGCGCCCGCCAGCCCGAACAGCAACTGGTGGTGGCGGTGCTGGTGGCCGTCGGGCTGGTCGCGGTAGCGGCGGTGCTCGACCAGCGGCGCGGGGGCTTCAGCGCGCTTCGGCATGCCGCGGCCTGCCCTGTGTCTGGCACAGCCACACGCCCGCGCCGGCCACCGCCATGCCGAGCGCCTGCAGCGCATTCAGTCCCTGGCCGAACAGCAGCCACGCCTGCACTGCCGCCAGCGGCGGTGCCAGGAACATCAGCGCCGCGGCGTTGGCCGCCTGCCCGTGCCGTACCAGGCTGACCAGCAGCCACGTGCCGGCGCCGGAAAGCCCAAGCCCGGCCCACGCCAGCGCGGCCCAGAGCACCGCGCCGCCTTGCCAGTGCAGCGGGCCGCCGGCGCTTTCGGTCGCGACCATGACGCCGGCTACCAGCATGGCGCCCAGGTTCTGCCACGCCGAGCTGGCGCGCAGGTCGCAGGCGGCGATCGCGGATTTCTGCAACAGGGTTCCCATGGTGATCGAAACAATGGCCAGCACGCCCAGCAGCACGATCCACGGCGAGACCGGCTGCACGCCGGCCTGCATCGCCGGGGCCACGACCAGCGCGACGCCCAGCGCACCCAGCGCCAGGCCCTGCCAGGTCCGCCTGGAAGGTAGCTCTTTCAGCAGTGGAATGGCAAGCAGCGCGGTCAGCAGCGGCTGCAGCGCGCCCAGCAGCGCCATGATCGCCGGCGGCAGGCCTTGCGCCACGGCGCCGTAGCCGGCACACAGGTAGACGCCCTGCATCAGCGCGCCGGCCAGCAGGTGGCGCGGCGCCTCGCGCAGCGGTGGCCAGGCAGCGCCGGCGGCCAGCGTCCACGCCACGAACATCAGCCCGGCCACGGCAAAGCGCGCGAGCAGGAAGAGGCTGGTATCGGCCAGCGGTACGATGGCCTTGCCGACGATAAAACCGGTGGACCAGACCAGCACGAAGGCGAGGCTGGGCAGCCTGGCTGGGGCGGGGAAGGCGGGAGCGGGGAAGGCGGGGCGCGACATGACAGCAAACGGAAAAGACAAAGCGCAAGGCTAGCCAGGCGCGCCGGGGCTGTCTTGGCAATTCCGGCAATGCCGCCGGTTCCGGCCCTGAAAGCGCTGATAACACTCCCGCGGTGCAGGGGTGTCAACGGAACCGCGCTTGGCACGTAACATCGACAGGTCGGCCATGACAAGGAGGTGGGCATGGATGCGGCGCAACAGGCGCAACACGCGCAACACGCGCAACACGCGCAACAGGCAAGACATGGCACGGTGCGGCGGCCGCGGCTGGCGTGGCGCGCCGCCCCGGCGCTGGCGCTGGCCGCGTGTGTTGGCGCCTGTGCCCAGCTACCAGCCGCCGGCAGCGACAGCGCGGCCGACCTGCACTGGCTCAACACCGTCAGCTTTGGCGCCGACCAGGCCAGCCTGGCCGAGCTGCGCCGCCTGGGGCGCGCGGCCTACCTGGAGCGCCAGCTGGCCATGCCGCTTGCCGACCCGCCGGAACTGGCCGCCGCCATCGCCGCGCTGCCAGCGCTGCAAGGCGATCCCGGCGCACCGCTGCAGGCCGCACGGCAGTCGCGCGAGCGCATCGAGGCGCTGCCCGACGAAGACAGCAAGCAGCAGGCCCGCCAGGCCCTGAACGCACAGGGCCGCGAGCTGGTGGCCGACACCGCGCGGCGCCACCTGCTGCGGGCGCTGTACTCGCCGGCGCAGCTGCGCGAACAGATGACGTGGTTCTGGATGAATCACTTCAGTGTTTATTCGGGCAAGGGGCAGGTGCGCTGGCTGCTGCCCGACTATGAGGAACGCGCGATCCGCCCCCATTCGCTGGGGCGTTTCCGCGACCTGCTGATGGCCACCGTCACCGCGCCGGCGATGCTGCTCTACCTGGACAACGCGCAGAGCAGCGCCAACCGCATCAACGAGAACTACGCGCGCGAGCTGATGGAGCTGCATACGCTGGGCGTGGCGGGCGGCCCCAGCGGCTCGCGCTACACCCAGCAGGATGTGCAGGAGCTGGCGCGCGTGCTGACCGGTGTCGGCGTCAACCTGCGCGGCACGCCGCCGCGGCTGCCGCCCGCGCGTGCGGCGCTGTACCGCAGCGACGGTGCGTTCGAGTTCAATCCGGTGCGGCATGACTTCGGCGCCAAGACGCTGCTGGGGCAGCGCATCGAGCCGGCCGGGTTTGATGAAGTCGAGCGCGCCGTGACGATCCTGTCGCGCGAGCCGGCCACGGCGCGCTTTATCAGCGCCAGGCTGGCTGCGTACTTCATCGCCGACAACCCGCCGCCCGCGCTGGTCGAGCGCATGGCCCAGGCCTTCACCCGCACCGACGGCGACATTGCTGCCGTACTGCGCACCATGTTGCTGGCACCCGAGCTGGACCGGCTGCCGGCGTCATCCCCGCGCAAGTTCAAGGATCCGATGGTCTACGTGGTGTCGTCGCTGCGGCTGGCCTACGAAGGCCGGCCCGTTACCAACCTGCGCCCGGTGCTGACCTGGCTGAACCAGCTGGGCGAGCCGCTGTACGGCCACGTAACACCCGACGGCTATCCCGCGGCGGAAAGCGCGTGGGCCAGTTCCGGGCAGATGGTGCGGCGCTTCGAGATCGCGCGCGTGATCGGCTCGGGGCCGGCGGGGTTGTTCGCCGGGGATGGGGGCATGCCGCGCGGCGCGCGCTTCCCGGTGATCGGCAACAAGCTTTACTACAACAGCATCGAAGCCACGCTCGGTCCGGCCACGCGCGCCGCGCTGGCGCAGGCGGCCTCGCAGGCGGAGTGGAATACCGTGCTGCTCAGTTCGCCCGAATGGATGCAGCGCTGACGCGCGCGGGACGGGGTCCGGTATGCAACGCAGACAATGGCTGAAGACGATGGGCGGCGCCGCACTGGCGTGGGCGCTGCCCGCCACGGTTTCGCGCGTCTACGCGCTGCCGGGCCAGGCCGACGCCCGCTTCCTGCTGGTGTTCCTGCGCGGCGGCTATGACGCTGCCAGCGTGCTGGTGCCGAGCGGCAGCGACTTCTACTATGCGGCACGCCCCAGTATCGCGATCCGGCGACCGCCCGCCGCCGGCGCGGACACCGACCCGGGCGCCGCCGTCGCGCTGGCGCCGGCCTTCGCCGCAGACAGCGCCGCGCGCGGCATCGGCGAATGGGCGCTGCACCCCGCACTGGCGCCGACCATGCTGCCGCTGTGGCAGCGCGGGCAGTTGGCCTTCGTGCCGTTTGCCGGCACCCATGACCTGTCGCGCAGCCATTTCGAGACCCAGGACACCATCGAGTCAGGCCTGCCGGGCGCTGGCGTTGATCCACACAACCGCAGCCAGCTCGCCGCGCTGCGCGGCAGCGGCTTCCTCAACCGCCTGGCGCAGGCCATGGGCGGCCAGGCCGCGCCGGTGGCCTTCACCGACGGCCTGCCGATGGTGCTGTCGGGGCCGCGCGACGTGCCCAACGTCTCGCTCAGGGGCAGCGGCCGCACCCCGTTCGACGCGCGCCAGGAACAACTGCTGGCGCAGATGTACCGCGGCACGCGTTTCGAGTCGCTGATCGACGAAGGCTTCGAACTGCGCCAGGCGGTGGCGCGCCAGGCAGAAGCCACCGCAGGTGACATGGCCGGCGGCAACATGGCCGAGCGCCCGCAGGAGATGCAGGCCGCCAACCGCCGCTCGCTCAGCGCGCGCGGCTTCGAGGTCGAGGCGCGGCGCATGGCGGGGCTGATGCGAGACCGCTTCAACCTTGGCTTTATCGACGTCGGCGGCTGGGATACCCATGTCAACCAGGGCGCGGCGCAGGGGCAGCTCGCCGGCCTGCTCGACAACCTCGGCCGCGGCCTGTCCGCTTTCGCCGACGGCATGGGTCCGGCATGGCGCCAGACTACCGTGTTGGTGCTGTCGGAATTCGGCCGCACCTTCCGCGAGAACGGCACCCGCGGCACCGACCATGGCCACGGCACGGCCTACTGGGTGGCTGGCGGAGCGGTGCGCGGTGGCCGCATCGCGGGCGAGCAGGTCGCGGTGGAGCGCGCGGCGCTGAACCAGGATCGGGACTGGCCGGTGCGCAATGAGTATCGTGCGGTGCTGGGCGGGCTGTTCCAGCGGCTGTATGGGCTGGATACGGCGCGGCTGGCGCAGGTGTTTCCGGGGGTGCCCGGGCGCGATCTGGGGCTGGTCTAGCAAGCCGCCGCGGCAGGCGAGCCGCAGCGCTCGGTTGCAGTCCTCAGTTACTGGCTTCAGTTATTGCCACTACCCGGCGAGATCGTGGTCGGCGCGACCGGATAGATGGGCGCGGCAGGAGCCGTTGTGGGCGGCGGTGGTGGGAGGCCAGCAGCGGTGGGGCTGGCCGGTGCCGCGGGCGCGGGTTGGCCAGACGGCGCTGCCGGCGCGGTGGGTGCGCTCGCCGTCGCCGGGTCCTGCGGCGGCACCGCCATCACCGTTTCCCCCTGATCCAGCGCCAGGCTGGACTCCTCTCCGCCACTGCCACCACCGCTCACCGGCGCGGACGCCGACGCCATCGGCGCGCTCGCCGGCGGCGTCATATCCGCCTCAGGCGCCGGCAGGGCCGGACGGCGCGGCGCCGGGCGCGGCGCGGTGGCGTCGTTGGCCTTGTCGCGGCTGAACAGCTGGGTCCACCAGCCGCGCACCTGATTGCCGAGCGAGGCGAACACGTTGGTTTCCTCATACTCGGCAAAGCGAGCGCGGCCGTCGATGACGCGGCCGCGCAGCGCGCGCTGGTAGAAGTCGCCGACCATCGGCAGCGCGCTGTGCGCGCCCTGGCCCCAGTAGTCGCTGCGCAGCGTGACGCGGCTGTCGTTGAAGCCGACCCAGGCGCCGGCAACCAGCTCCGGGTGCATCATGATGAACCAGCCGTCGGCGTTGTCCTGCGTGGTGCCGGTCTTGCCGGCCACGTCGGCGCGGATGCCGAAGCGCGAGCGGATGCCGGCACCGGTGCCGCGGTCGATCACGTCGCGCATCACGTCGAGCAGGGTCTGCGTGGTGGCATGGGGCAGGGCGTGTTCGGCGCGCGCCGGGCGGAACACCTGCAGCACATTGCCGTTGCGGTCTTCGATGCGCGTGACCATGGTGGGCGCGATGTAGTTGCCGGCGTTGGCGATGGTGCCATAGGCGGCCACCATTTCCTTGAGCGTGACCGGGCTGGTGCCCAGCGCCAGCGACGGCACCTCGTCGAGCCGGCTTTCGCGCACGCCCATCTCGCGCGCCAGCCGCGCCACGCGCGCCGGGCCTACCTGCTGCATCAGCTGCGCGGTGATGGTGTTGCGCGAGTAGACCAGGCCGTCGCGCAGGCTCATCGCGCGACCGGTGGGGCGGCCTTCGTCGGTCGGGCGCCAGATCTCGCCGCCGGCCAGCTCGATCTCGACCGGCTGGTCCATCAGCGTGTCGTCGGGCGACTTGCCTTCCTCGAACGCCGCGCCGTAGACGAAGGGCTTGAAGGTCGAGCCCGGCTGGCGGCGCGCCTGCTGCACGTGGTCGAAGGCGTCCTGCGTGTAGTCGCGGCTGCCGACCCAGGCGCGGATCTCGCCGCTGCGCGGATCGATGGCGAGGAAGCCGGCCTGGATGCGCGTCTTCTGCTGGTGCAGCGCGCGCATGAAGGTGCCGTTTGCCAGCAGCTGCTTCATTGCGTCTTCCGGCGGCGTGCCGGCTGCGGTGGCGGCACGGTATTCCGGCGACTCGCGCACGAAGGCCTGCACCAGCGCGCGGTCCGCGGCCCAGCCCGCGCGCGGCGCCCAGGCGGCATTGGCGATCGCCTGCAGGCGGTTGCCCTGCTGCGCCACCGCCTGCGTGGCCATGGCCTGCAGGCGCGCGTCGATGGTGGTGCGCACCACCAGGCCGTCGGCGTAGATGTCGTAGCCGTTGCGGTCGGCCCAGCCGATCAGCCACTTGCGCAGCTGCTGCGCGAAATGCGGCGCGGGGCCTGGCGGCTCGGTCTGGCGCTCGAAGTCGATGCGCAGCGGACGGCGTTTGAGCTGCTCGTAGCGGGCCGCGTCGAGCTTGCCGCGCTTGACCATCTGCCCCAGCACGATATTGCGCCGGTCCAGCGCGCGCTCGGGGTTCAGCACCGGGTTGTAGTAGCTGTTGCCCTTGAGCATGCCGATCAGCGTCGCGCTCTGCAGCACGTCGAGCGAGCGCGCCGGCTTGTCGAAGTACGTGCGCGCGGCCATTTCGATGCCGAACGCGTTGTACAGGAACGGCACCGTGTTCAGGTAGGTCTCGAGGATCTCGTCCTTGGTGTACAGCGCCTCGATCTTGAACGCGGTGATCGCTTCCTTGAGCTTGCGCGTCAGCGTGGGCGCGCGGCCGATCTCGTCCGGATAGAGGTTGCGCGCCAGCTGCTGGGTGATGGTCGAGCCGCCCTGGCGGTCACCCGTGAAGGTATGCACCGCGGCCGAGGCGAGGCGGCGCCAGTCCAGCCCATGGTGCTCATAGAAGCGGTGGTCTTCGGTCGAGATCAGCGCCGCCACCACGTTGGGCGAGATCTGCTTCAGCGGCACCCAGTCGCGGTTGGCCCACTTGAAGACCGCCAGTTCCTTGCCGTCGGCCGAGAGCACCTGCGCCGGCTGCTCGGACTTGGCCTTGCGGATGTCGCTGATGCCCGGCGTAAACGGCACCAGCACCAGCACGTACAGCAGCAAGGCCGTCGGCACGGCGGCCATGCCCACGAGCACGCCGCGGCGCGTGGGCCGCAGCGAGCCGGGGCGGGTCAGGCCGAGGCGCGCGCTGCGCGCGCGCAGGCCCGACAGGCGTTGCTGGATCGAGGCGGGGAGCGGAGCCTGCAGCGAGGCAAGCCGGGTCTTGATCTCTGCCAGCTTCATGAGGCGAAGCTGCCGAGGCAAAGGCGCATGGCGGCACGGGGCACTGGCATTACCGTCGTCGGAAAAGCATGCATCCTACCAAAACGATCCCGTTGCTTACAGGGAAAACCCCCATGCGGGTGCTATTCGGCACATTGTGCTGCGTACTATTCGTCACAAGGCTTTCATATTGCGCCAGCACAATGCGCCGGCCGCACATGTGCGGACGTGCGCCGCCGCCAGGGCTATGGCGCGGCCAGCCGGCTCAGGCGCGGGTGGCCGCCGGCCCCGGTCGGACCGGCGCGGTGTCATGGATCACCATAAAACAGAGAAATCACAGTGAAGAAAGCTCTCCTTGCAATGACGGCAGCAGTGGCCGCTACGGCGGTATCCGGGGTGGCCTCGGCCCAGTCCGCATCGAACGTAACGCTGTACGGCATCGCCGATGCCGGCCTCGAAGTCATCAGCCACGTGCCCGGCACCAACAGTGCCCAGGGCACGACCACCCGCCTGAACTCGGGCAACCTGTCCGGCTCGCGCTGGGGCGTGCGCGGCACCGAAGACCTGGGCGGCGGCCTGAAGGGCATCTTCGTGCTGGAAAGCGGTTTCGATATCGATACCGGCATCTCGGGCCAGGGCAACCGCCTGTTCGGCCGCCAGGCGTACGTGGGCCTGCAGGGCGGCTTTGGCGCCGTCACGCTGGGCCGCCAGCAGAACGCGCTGTACGACCTGTTCGGCGCCTTCGACCCGATGGGCGTGGGTCCGCGCTACTCGCTCAACAGCGTCGACTCGGCCTTCAACGGCCGCGCCGACAACGCCATCAAGTACACCGGCAAGTTCGGCGGCCTGACCGCCACCGGCTTCTACAGCTTCGGCCGCGACAACAACGGCGAAGTGCCGGGCGAACCCAAGGTCGCGCGCAACTTCGGCGGTGGACTGTCGTATGCCACGGGCGGCTTCTCGGTCGGCGCCGCCTACGACCAGTACCAGGGCGCCACCGTGGCGCTGCAGGACCGCAGCGCCAAGCGCGCCGCGGTGGGCACTGCCTACGCTTTCGGCGATGCCAAGGTCTTCGCCGGCTACCGCTGGCTGAAGGACGACGGCGTGTCCAGCGCCACCGCGGCCGCGACCCGCACCAACGTCTACTGGGCCGGCGCGCAGTACCGCTTTACGCCCGCCTTCCTGGTGACTGGTGCCGCCTATTACAACGACACCCGCAACAGCGATGCCGATCCGTGGATGTTCGTGCTGTCCGCCGACTATTCGCTGTCCAAGCGCACCGACGTGTACCTGAACGTGGGCTACGCCAAGAACAAGAGCGGCTCGGCGCTGGGCCTGAACGGCGTGGGCACCGTGGTCGCGGGCGAGAACCAGACCGGCGCCACCATCGGCATGCGCCACCGCTTCTGATCCCAGCCGCCTGATACCCGCCCGGCGATGGCGCACCGGCGGCGCGCACGGGCGGACGCGTGATGTTCATATCGACACCTTGCCTTTGCGGGGTTCGTTGGGCCGGTTCCTCGATCGGCCCTTTTTTCTTGCGCGGCCTACCGGTAGGCCGCGGCACTGATGAACTGCCCGAACCGCTCGCACCAGATCACCACCGCCCGGTGCTGGCCGGGATCGACGCCATCCGGCAGCGCCACGGCGAAGTTGCCGAACGTCTTCAACGGCGCAACCTGCACCGCGCGGTCCTTGAGTTTGAGAAAATCCGCCTTGGTGTCGACGAACTCGGGTACCAGATAGATCCGGTAGTCCGGGCCCGGCGCCACGCTTCCCTCGAAGGCGATGGCCCTGGCCGACACATGCAGCTGCCCGCTGGCCCAGTGGAACGCGTCGCTGCCGGCCAGCTCCTTGCGGAACGTGCCGGAAAAGGCCGCCTGTTGCGATACCGCCTGCACTTGCCCGGTGCTTGCGCCAGCCTGCTCGGTCAGGATCGGCAGCACATAGATCCCGGCGGCAAAGCCGGTCGCCAGCATGGCGAGGTGGGTCAGCACGAGGATGGCGATCTTGCGGGGAGACGTGGCCGTCATGTCTGGCTCCGGTTTCTGGCGGGGGGACATGGGTTGGTCGTGGCTGCGGCAGCCTCCTGACAGCAGGTTTCAGACACAGTCATCAAAGCAACACAGGAATGTGGTTATGATTTGACGTCCTCATGACGAGAAGCTGCCTATGACACTCCACGTCACGATCCGTACCATCCGTACGGGCGCGCTGCAGACGGCCCGCTACCAGGCCCAGGTCTACCCGACCACCGACGGCGAAGCCCTGCCCCTGCTGGCCACGCCCTGGAGCGAACGCGAGGCCGAGGTCTTTCGCGACGCCCAGTTCTGGGCCCAGCGCCACGCCTACATCGTGTCCAACCCGCGGGTGGGGACGTACTACGGCATTCCATGCCGGCGTTGATGCAGGCGCTGTTGCCGGCGATAACGGCACGCCCGGCACGCCGGCGCGGCGCGCTGCCGCTGGCGGCGGCATTGATGCTGGCGGGCTGCACCGCCGAAAACGTGGTCGGCGTCTTGTCCGGCGGGCGCGACGGCCTGTGGCGCAACGTGCAGCAACGCTGCCTGGCGCCGCCGCAGCCGCAACATGCCGATTGCGCCAGCGTCGACCGCACGCGCGGGCTGGTGCTGTACAAGGACGCGATCGGCGCGTCGCACTACCTGGTGATCCCGGCTCGGCCGGTGAAGGGGGTGGAGGACCGCAGGGCGTGGGATGGCAGCGGTGCCAACGCCTGGGCCTACGGCTGGGCCGAGCGCGGCATCGTGGGACAGTCGCTGGGCAAGCCGGTGCCTGACGACATGCTGGGGCTGGCGGTCAATTCCCTTGCCTCGCGCAGCCAGGACCAGCTCCATATCCATCTCGACTGCATCAGCGCCGCGGCGCGCGCCTTCGTCAATGGCGCGAACGGGCCGATCGGCACGGAGTGGACTTCGCTGCGATTCGACGGCAAGCCGGTGCGGGCCAGGTTTATCCCGGCCGCCGCGCCGGTGCTGTCGGCCGACCCGTTTGCCCTGGTCGGGGGCAAGGCCGACGATCCGGCTGCCAGTGGCAGCGCGGCGCCGCCGCCCGACCGCGGCATCTTCCTCACCTACGGGCAAGACCGGCAGGGCCGCGCCGGTTTCTTCCTGGTGGACCAGCCAGTCCATGCCGCGGCCGGCAGCAACGGCCATGCGAGTGATTTCCTGGACCGGCGTTGCCGGCTGGCGGCGGAGTTGCCGGCGGCGGGGTAGGGCCGATGTGGCGGCGCGAAGCGGCCAGCCATCTTCCCGGCTAGCGGGCGGCGGGCGCGGAGGCGGTGGCGGCTGCCGACGCCGGCGCCGGTGTGGATGGCGCGGCGGGGCGCTGCCCCGGCTTGGCCGCCGTGCCCGCCGCCAGCCCGTCCAGCACCTTGGCCGCCGCCAGGTGCTGCGGGATCATCAGCCCTTCGCGCGCAGTCGCCACGTTGATCTGTCCGCCCTGGGCGCTGCCGCGCGCGACAAAGTCGCGGCCATGCCGGTACACCAGCCGCGTCAGGTCTGCCACCTCGGTATCCGACAGGTCAGGGCCGGTCACCAGAATCGCCGCGGTGGCGATGGTGCGCACCGGCTCTCGCAGGCCCGGATAGGTGCCGGGCGCAATACTGGCGCGGAAATACCCCGCCTTCTGCCCGACCATCGCCACGATCGCGCGCTCGTCCAGCGGCAGCAGCCGCAACGGCAGTTCGCTCAACGCATCGCGGATGCTGTCGGACGGCACGCCGATCACCTGCATCACGGCATCCACCTGGTTCTGGCGCAACGCCACCAGCGCCGCGCCCAGGCCCACTTCCTCGGCCTTGAAATCCTTCTCGGTCAGCCCGTGCGCGGCCAGCACGCGCAGCACCGTGCCGCGCGACGCCGCGCCGCGTTCGCCCACCGCGATGCGCTTGCCGCGCAGGTCGGACACCGAGCGCGCCGGGTCGCCGTCGCGCACCAGCACATGCACCGGTTCCGGGTACAGGCTGCCGATGGCGCGCAGTGACGCGTGCGGCCCATCCTCGGCAAAGGCGCCCTTGCCCTCGTACGCTTCCAGCGCGGCATCGCCCTGCGCCATCGCCGCCGAGACCTTGCCGCTGCGCAGCAGGCGCAGGTTCTCGTCGCCGCCGCGCGTCACCAGCGGGATGGCGCGCACGCGCGCGCCGTCCACCAGTGCGCGCACGAAACGCAGGTACTGGCCGTGCTCGGCGCCGGCGGCAATGGCGTAGCCCTCGTCGATGCGGGCCAGCCGGGCGCGGATATTGGCGTGCGCGGTGGTCAGTTCCTGCTCGATCACGGCACGCTGCGCCGGCGAGGCGTCCTTCTGGACCGCCTCGACCACCTTGCGCATGGCGTCCAGGATGGCCGCGGGGCCGGTGGGCGCGTTGGTGGCCACGGCGGGCGCCTCCGCCGGCCGATAGCCGGCGGACTGCACGCTGACCCAGCGCTCGCCGTCGCGCCGGTACAGCGCGGTGCCGTGCGCGCGCAGGATGTCGCCGGCCTTGTTGCCGCCGCTGGTGATGCCGGTGATGCCACGCGGTCCGGCGCCCAGCGCCGAGATCAGCCCGGCCACGCCGGGAGAATCCCACGCGCCGAAGTCATAGTCGCGCAGCAGCTTCAGTTCCGCGTCGAAGTACACCACGCGCCGGGTCTCGCCGGTGGGTGCCTTGGTATCGGACTGCGAGCCGCGACGGTCGATGCCGGCCAGCTGCACGGTGCCCGGCGGCAGCGCCTGCGCCAGGCGCTCGTTGAGGTTGGCGCGGATGCCGTCGGCGTTCGGGCCGCCACCGCAACCGGCCAGCCAGAGGCTGGCCAGCAGCGCGAAGAAGAGGGCAAGGCAGGCGCGGCGCATGTCAGCCTCCGATCAACGGCAAGGCCAGCAGCAGGGTCAGCACGAACGCGTTCATCAGATCGACAAAGAACGCGCCGGCCAGCGGCGTGATCAGGTAGCTGGTGGGTGCCGGCCCGTAGCGCGCCGTGATCGCGCGCATATTGGCCATGGCGGTCGCCGTGGAACCCATGTTGAAGCCGATGAACGCGGCCGAGGTGACCGCCGCCTCGTAGTCGCGGCCCATGAAGCGGAAGCAGACGAACACCACGTACAGGATGATGAATACCACCTGCATGGCGATGATCAGCAGGAACGGGCCGGCCGACAGCGCCACCTCGGCGAGGTCCAGCGCCATCATGGTCATCACCAGGAACAGCGACAGGCAGACGTTGGTGATCAGGTCGGTGGCGCGGTCGTCGAAGCGCAGGCCGATGAACGGCAGCAGGTTGCGGATTGCGATGCCGAGCATCATGCACCACAGGAACCCGGGGATGGTGATCGGACCGGCCGGCATCTGCGCCGCGATCCAGCGGCCGCCGATCACCGCGGCCAGCATGCCGGCCAGCGCCGCGAGCGCGCCGACCGTGGTGATCGGCGATGCGGCGGCGGCTTCTTCCTCGGTGTCGCCGGCCTCGCGCGAGGTCGAGCGCAGCTTGTAGCGCGAGATCAGGTACTGCGCCACCGGGCCGCCGATGATGCCGCCGACGACCAGGCCGATGGTCGCCACCGTCATCGACAGGTCCATGACCGCCTGCAGGTTGTTGACCTCGGCGAAGCGCTCGGCGTACGCGGCCCCCGTGCCGTGGCCGCCCACCAGCGTGATGGAGCCGCTCACCAGCCCGAAGATCGGGTGCAGGTCGAGCGTCCTGGCCATGGCCACCCCGACCACGTTCTGCACCAGGATATAGGGCAGCAGGATGATGATAAAGATCACCAGCGCCTTGCCGCCGCGCTTGAGCATGCGCAGGTCGGCGCCAAGCCCCACGCCGCCGAAGAACATCAGCAGCAGTACCGGCTTCATGCCGGGATCGATGACCACGCGGAAATTCGCGCCCGCCGCGGCCACCGACGCGACGATGGCGAACAGCAGGCCGCCGGTGACGGGGTCGGGGATGTTGTAGCGCGACAGGATGCCCACGCTCCGGTTGACCAGGGTGCCGATCAGCAGCACCACCACGGCAGTCAGCAATGAAGCCAGCAGGTCGAGATTCATCGGGGGCGTCCTGGCGGTAAGTCCTGCGGTGGGGCGCCGCTGGCCGTGCCGGTTGTGCACTGGCCGCCAGCGAGGCCTGGCGCGTAGCATGCATCACTACGGGTTGTAGACGGACAGTGGGGAGAAGGCAAGGAAAGGATCGGAAGCCGGCAGCGAACGCGACGGTGTCGGGCCACGACAGGCGGGCTCTATGGCTTTTATAAGCATGACTTTCGTGGAGGCACCGGCCCTCTCCCCCGGCCCCTCTCCCGCAAGCGGGAGATTGGAACAAACAGCCGGCAACGCACGCGTTCAATGCGCCCGCAACGCGTCCACGATATTCATCCTTGCCGCGCGCACCGCTGGCAGGAAGCCGCCCACCAGTCCCATCGCCATTGCGAACGCCAGCGCCTGCAGCGCGATCCCGGGCGTCAGGATGAAGCGGAACGACAAGTCGGCAAACGTCTGGAAATTGGTGGTCGAGAATGACGCGAACTGCATCAGCGCCGCAAAGGCCAGTCCGGCCAGGCCGCCCACCAGGCCCAGCAGTGCCGCCTCGATCAGGAAGGCCACCAGCACATTGGCGCGCTTGAACCCCAGTGCGCGCAGCGTGCCGATCTCCGACACGCGATTCGCCACCGAGGCGTACATGGTGATCATGGCGCCGATCATCGCCGCGACCGAAAAGATGGTGGACAGCGTAAAGCCCAGGATATTGATAAAGCTCGACAGCGCCTTGGACTGGTCGCTGTAGAAGACCTGCTCGCGCTTGGCCTCGTCGGCCAGGCGCGGGTCTACGTCGATATCGGCGCGGAAGCGCTCGAACAGCGTGGGGTTGGCCAGCCGTACCACCATCGACGAATACGCATTGCGCCGGAACGACTGCATCAGCTGGTCGACGTCGCCCCAGATCTCCGAGTCGAAGCCGCTGCCGCCGGCGTCAAAGTGGCCCACCACGGTCCATTCGCGCTGGGCAAAGCGCAACTGCTGGCCGATCTGCACGCCGGCAAAGCCGCCGGCAATGCTGCTGCCGACGATGATCTCGGCCGATCCCGGGCGGAACATGCGTCCCGCCACGAGCCTGACCTGCGGGCGCAGTTCCATGCCCAGCGGCGAGATGCCGCGGATCACCACGTTGGAGGGCTGGCCGGTGCTCGACTTGGTCAGCGAGATCAGCACCACGGCCTCGCGCGAAGCCATCGGCTGGCCGGCGCCGGTCATGGCCACCGCCGGGTGCATTTCCAGGATGCCGGCCTGGCCGCGGTCGACGGCGCTCTGGATCTCGGTTTCGGCGCCCTTGCGGATCACCACCACGTTGTCGTGCTCGCCGGTGGTGACCAGTGTCTTCTTCAGGCCTGCATCCAGCATCAGCATGGTGGCGAAGACAAAGACCACCAGCGCCAGCCCGCCCGCGGTCAGCGCGGTGGTCAGGCGCCGGGCCCACAGGTTGCGCGCGATATAGGTGAGCGGGATCGCCATGGTTGCCGGGCGCGTCAGCCGATCGCCCGCAGGCCTTCGACGATGCGCACGCGCGCGGCCTGCACCGCGGGCACGATGCCGGCGGCGATGCCGACCGCCAGCGCGCACGCGGCCTGCGCGCGCATCGTTTCCGGTGATACCGTGAACACCGGGAACACGCCGCCCACCGCCTGCTTGAAGGCCGCAGCCATCGGCGGCGTGGCCAGCATGCCGAGCGCGCCGCCGGCCACGCAGATCGCCAGCGACTCGCCGAACACCAGCAGCGCCAGGAAGCCCGGCCCGAAGCCCAGCGCCTTCAGCGTGGCGTACTCGACGGTGCGCTCGCGCGCGCTCATCGCCATGGCATTGGCCATCACCGCCATGATGATCACGATCACCACGTAGGACACCACGCGGATCGCCGCGATGATCTGGTTCGACATGGCGACGAAGCCGAGCTGGAAGGCCTGCTCGGTCTCGGTCAGCGTCTCCGCCAGCGAGTTGCGGAACACCGCGTCGACATTGCGCGAGATCGCCGCGGTGTTGTCGGGGTTGTCCACGCCCAGCACGTAGACCCCGACCTGGTCGGCCTGGCGCGGCGTCTTCTTGCGGATAGTCTCGTTCAGGTATTCCCAGTGGAACACCATCTGCCGCGTGATGATGCTTTCGTCGCGGCCGTCCATGATGCCGCGCACCACGAACTCCCAGGTGCCGGGGTAGATGGTGCCCTTGATCGGGATCACGTCGCCGATCTTGAAGCCGAACTGGTCGGCAAGCTGGCGGCCGACCAGCGCACCCTTGCGGTCGCGCTGGTATTCGGCGCGCTGTTGCTCGGGGATGATGAATTCCGGATAGAGATCGAGGTAGTTGTCCGACACCGCGAACTGCGCAAAGAAATTCTTGGGGTCGCGATAGATGCCGCCGAACCAGTTGGAACGCGCCACCATGGTCACGCCGTCCACGCCGCGGATGCGTCCCTCATAGCTGAGCGGCAGCGGGAACACCAGCGAGATCGCATTGCGCGTCACCAGCCGCGCGCTGGACGCCGCCGAGGCGCCCGCGTACCACGCGTCGATCACGGTCTGCAGCAGGCCGAACGCCAGCACCGCGATCACCAGCCCCAGCACGGTCAGCGCGGTGCGCAGCTTGTGCCGCAGCGCGTTGCGGGTGATCAGCTTGAGCGCGTACATGATGGGTCAGGCCACCTCGCCGCGGATCAGCTCGCCCTTCTCCAGGTGCACCAGCGAGCCCGCCGCCGCAGCGGCATGGGCATCGTGCGTGACCATGATGATGGTCTTGCCGAGTTCCGCGTTCAGGCGCTGCATCATCGCCAGGATTTCCGCGGCGGAGGTGCGGTCGAGGTCGCCGGTGGGTTCGTCCGCGACGATCAGCGATGGGTCGGTGATCAGTGCCCGCGCGATCGCCACGCGCTGCTGCTGCCCGCCCGACAGCTCGGACGGGTAGTGGCTCATGCGGTCGGCGAGGTTGACCATGTCGAGCACCAGTTCCACGCGCGCGCGCCGTTCCGCGCGCGGCAGGCTGGTCAGCATCAGCGGCAGTTCCACGTTCTCGAACGCGGTCAGTACCGGCATCAGGTTGTAGAACTGGAAGATAAAGCCGACGTTGGCGGCGCGCCAGTCCGCCAGCGCGGCTTCGGGCAGCTGCGTGATATCGAGCCCGGCCACCTGCAGCGTGCCGCTGTCGGGCCGGTCGATGCCCGCGATCAGGTTCAGCAGCGTGCTCTTGCCGGAGCCGGACGGGCCCATCAGCGCCACGAAGTCGCCTTCGCCGATATCGAGCGAGATATCGGTCAGCACGGGCACGGTCTGCATGCCGCGCCGGTAAGACTTGGCGACATGGCTGATGCGGACCAGCGGCGCGGCGTTCATGTGGTCACCCTCATGTGGTCACCTTCATGTTGTCATTTCAAGGCTTGG
Organism: Cupriavidus sp. P-10; assembly: GCF_003402535.2. Lineage (NCBI taxonomy): Bacteria > Pseudomonadati > Pseudomonadota > Betaproteobacteria > Burkholderiales > Burkholderiaceae > Cupriavidus > Cupriavidus sp. P-10. Next base: position 2,427,977 of record NZ_AP025171.1, on the reverse strand, counting down.
CCGGCGTGACGCGGTCGCCGTCGCCGAGCTTGTCGCCGGGCGACAGCACCAGCACGTCGCCCGGCTTGACGCCCTGCACCGCGACCAGCTCGCCGAGCTTGTCGCCGGTCTTGACCTGGGTTTCGTGCGCCTTGCCGTCACGGACCACATAGACCACCTGGCGGCCGTCGCGCGTGACCACGGTGGCGGGCTGCACCGCGACCATCGGCTGGCGGTCGCGCGCCGTGGCGGCGCGCGACAGGAAGGCGATCTTGGCGCTCATGTCCGGCAGCACGCGCGCGTCGCGGTCGACGAAGCGCACCTTGACCAGCACCGTGGCCTTGGAGCGGTCCACCGTCGGCACGATGCGCGATACCTGGCCGGCCAGGCGCACGCCGGGCAGGGCGTCGAGCAGCAATTCGCACGGCTGGCCGGCGCGGATCCTGGCGATATTGGATTCGGCGACGTCGGCTTCCACTTCCAGCGTCTCCATGTCGGCAATGGTAACGATCGCGCCCTTGGTGTCGGCGGCGGCAGAGAACGGCGTGATGTTGTCGCCGACGTTGGCATGCTTGACCAGCACCACGCCGTCGAACGGCGCGCGCACGACTGTCTGCTCCACCGCGACTTCGGCCGCGCGCGCGTTGGCCTGCGCCGACGCGATCGATGCCTGCGAACTGCTGACCGAAGCCCTGGCCTTGTTAAAGCGCGCGACGTCGGCATCGTACTGGTTGCGCGAAATCGCGTTCGGCACGATCAGGATCTCGGAGCGGCGCAGGTTGACCTCGGCGTCCTTCAGTTCCGCCTGCTGCAGCGCCAGGTTGGCTTGTGCCACTTTCACCTGGGCCTGCGCCTGGGCGAAGGAAGCGGACACGTCCTTGCTCTCGAGCCTGGCGATGACCTCGTCCTTCTTCACGTGCGAGCCTTCCAGCACGCCCAGCCATTCGAGCCGGCCCTGCGCCTTGGACGCGACCGCCGCCTTGCGCTGCGGCACGACATAGCCGGTGGCGTTGAGCAGCGTGAAATTCTGCGTGGGATAGGCCGAGGCGACGGTGGTGGTCTGCACCGACTGCGGGCCGGCGAGCCTGAGGGCAATGCCGAGCACGGCCAGCAGGATCAGCGCAATGACCGCATAGCGCAGCCATCTGCGCCGGGGACGGATGTGGGCGCCGGGCGCGGCGGTGGCGCTGCGGTCGATTTTCAGCCTGGACAGGTCGTGGTCAGCCAATTGCGCGCTTCCTCCGGCAGGCCTGGGCGATCGCGGCCTGCGTGTTGCCGTGGTGGGGGCGGGGGGCTTCCCAGTATAGCGGGGTGCGCGGGGGATTACTTGCTTGTGGTGAGGCAGCCGGGCTGCGGTGGGGGCTGTCGTTGTTTGGTCCCTCTCCCCGAAGCGGGAGAGGAAGCAAACCCGGCGGGTGCGGTGCGTTGTCAGCTAGTGATTCGTCTCCACCGCAAGCTTCAGCTTGCCCAGTGCAAATTCCCACTGCCTTCCGATCGCCTCCAGCGAGCGCCGCGCCGCCTCGACCTGCGCCGGCTCGAACATCCACAGCCGCTCGCGCCCGGCCTTGCTGTCGCGCACCAGACCGGCCTGCGACAGCACCTGCAGGTGCTTGGTCACCGCCTGCCGCGTCATGGCGCTGCCGGCGGTCAGTTGCGCGATCGACATGGCGCCGCCCGCGCACAGCGCCGCGACCAGCCGCAGCCGGGTCTCGTCGCCCAGCGCGGCAAAGACCGCGGCGGACTGTTGCAGGTCCAGCGCTTCAGGCGGTGCCGGTGACGTGCTTGTGGACATTCTTCACCTGTTGATCCCAGCCGCCGCCGTTGATGCGGAACGCTTCCATGCGGCGCTCTGGCGGGATCTGGTCGAAGCCCGACTCGACCACGGTCAGCATGGTGCCGCCATCGACTTCACGCAGCGTGAATTCCACCAGCGTGCTCGGTTCGTCGGAGTAGTCGCGCCCGCGTTCCAGCGGGGCGGGGTGCCAGCGCCAGGACAGCAGCTTTTCCGGCTCCACGCGTTCCACCTGAACGTCGAATTTCAGGTATTCGTAGCCGGGGTAGGTGATGCTGCCGACGGCGCGCCGGCCGGGTGTGAAGGTGGCGCCGTCAAACTTGACGCCGAACCAGCTGCCGAAGGTGTCGGCATCGGCCAGCGCGTGCCAGACGCGCGCCACGGGGGCTTCTATCAGGATGCTGCGTTCGATGCGGTCGGTTTCTGAGGGCATGTCCGGTCTCCTGTTTCAGGGGGTTGATATGCAACGTTGTGGTTGCATGTTAGGAGACCGGGGCGGAAAAGGCAACCAGATGGTTGCTGGTTGCCGGGGCCAGCGGCGTTTCCAGCGGTCGAGGTCGCAAGGGCGTGGGGAAACGACCGTTTCTATCTATGCAATTGAGAAACAAATGTTGCATTTGCTCCGGGGCTGGCCCATACTGCGGATGCCTGCCCGCCGAAGGCATTCCTTCTGGCCGCTCAGGTGCCGGAGGCGCCCTGCCGGGGTTGGCCTTGATGCTGGCCACCAGTCCGGCAAACGCCTTCATCCGCCGCGCGCCCCCAGACGCGCGGCAAGGCACTGCCACCTCAACACCATCATGACCCACGTATTCCATCGCAATCCGCGCCAGAAACTGCCCGTCGCCGTTGCTGGGGAGGGGATCGAACTGATCGACAGCGAAGGCAGGCGCTACCTCGATGCCTCCGGCGGCGCCGCCGTATCGTGCCTTGGGCATGCGCACCCGCGCGTGATCGAGGCCATCAAGTCGCAGCTCGATACCATCGCCTACGCGCATACCTCGTTCTTCACCACCGAGGTGTCGGAGACGCTTGCCGAAACGCTGGCGCAAGCCGCGCCGGGTGATCTCGACCACGTGTATTTCGTCTCCGGCGGCTCCGAGGCCGTGGAATCGGCGCTGAAGCTGGCGCGACAGTATTTTGTCGAGGTGGGCCAGCCGAGCCGCCGCCATTTCATCGCGCGTCGCCAGAGCTATCACGGCAATACGCTCGGCGCGCTGGCGATCGGCGGCAATGCCTGGCGGCGTGAGCCGTTCCTGCCGCTGCTGGTGCCGGCGCACCACGTGTCACCGTGCTACGCCTACCGCGACCAGCAGGCGGGCGAGACCGATGCGCAGTACGCACAGCGGCTGGCGGATGAGCTGGAAGCCAGGATCCTGGAACTGGGGCCGGACACCGTCGCCGCGTTCGTCGCCGAGACGGTGGTCGGTGCCACCGCCGGCGCGGTGCCGCCGGTGGGCGACTACCTCAAGCGCATCCGCGCCGTTTGCGACAAGTACGGCGTGCTGCTGATCCTGGACGAAGTCATGTCCGGCATGGGCCGCACCGGCTACCTGTTCGCGTGCGAAGAGGATGGCGTGGTGCCGGATATCGTCACCATCGCCAAGGGCCTTGGTGCCGGCTACCAGCCGATCGGGGCAATGCTGTCGACGCGCCGCATCTATGACGCCATCGTCGGCGGCAGCGGCTTCTTCCAGCACGGCCATACCTACATCGGCCACGCCACCGCATGCGCGGCGGCGCTGGCGGTGCAGCGCACGATTGCCGAAGACAAGCTGCTGGCCAATGTGCTGGCCCGCGGCGAGCAACTGCGCGCGCGGCTGCGCGAGGCGCTGGGCGAGCATCCCAACCTGGGCGACGTGCGCGGGCGGGGGCTGTTCGTCGGCGTGGAGTTTGTCGCGGACCGCGACAGCAAGGCAACGCTGGATCCCGCGCTGAAGACGCATGCGCGGCTGAAATCGGCTGCGATGCAGAATGGGTTGCTGGTCTATCCGATGGGTGGCACGGTGGACGGCGTGCGCGGCGACCACGTGTTGTTTGCGCCGCCGTTTATCTGCACCGCGCAGGATATCGACGATATCGTGGGGCGCTTTGCCGAGGCGGTGCAGACGGTGCTGCCGGCGGGGGTGGCCGCGGCGGTGTAAGGCATTAGCGCGGCAAAGGCTGCGTGGGAAAGCTTAAGACAGATCCCATGCCATCGGCTTGCTCCCCTCTCCCGCTTGCGGGAGAGGGGCGACAACATTCGCAGTGCCGTCGGGCCGGAATACTCGCCTCAATTCCTGCTCAAGCGTCCAGCTTGAACTCCCCCACCACCTGCTGCAGTTCCGTTGCCTGCCCCGCCAATGCACTCGACGCACTGGCCGCCTGCTCCACCAGCGTCGCGTTCTGCTGCGTCACGCTGTCCATCTGCGCGACCGCTTCATTCACCTGCGCGATCCCCGCGCTCTGCTGCTCCGACGCCACGGTGATCTCGCCCAGCAGCGCCGTGACGCGGCTGACCGATTGCACGATCTCATGCATGGTCTCGCCGGCCTGTCCCACCAGCGCCGAGCCGCTGTCCACCTGCTGCACCGAGGCATCGATCAGCTGCTTGATCTCCTTGGCCGCCGCGGCGCTGCGCTGCGCCAGCGTGCGCACCTCGCCCGCCACCACCGCGAAACCGCGGCCCTGCTCGCCGGCGCGCGCCGCTTCCACCGCGGCATTCAGTGCCAGGATGTTGGTCTGGAAGGCAATGCCTTCGATCACTTCGATGATGTCGGTGACCTTGCGCGAGCTGGCGCTGATCGCTGACATGGTCTGGACCACGTTGCCGACCACCTCGCCGCCGCGCTCGGCGATGCCGGATGCGGCTTCCGCGAGGCCATTGGCCGCGCGTGCGCGTTCGGTATTCTGGCGCACCATCGCGGTCAGCTCGCCCATGCTGGCAGCGGTCTGCTGCAGCGAGGCGGCCTGTTCCTCGGTGCGCTGCGACAGGTCGGTATTGCCGGCGGCGATCTGGTGCGAGGCCGCGCCGATGGAATCGGTAGCGGCCTTGATGCGCGTCACCAGGTCGGTGAGCATGTCTTCCATCTCGCCCAGCCCGCCCAGCAGCCGGCCGAACTCGCCGCCGCGCTCGGTTTCGAAGTCCTGGCTCAGGTCGCCGGCGGCCACCGTTTCGGCGATATAGACCGCTTCGGCCAGCGGCGCCTCGATGCTGCGCGCCAGCGCCCAGGTAGCCGCCACCGCCACGCCCAATCCAGCCACGCCAAGCGCCACCAGCAGGTTGCGTGCGTTGCCGTCGCCGGCGCCCTGCATGCGCGGCAGTGCGATCGCGATGCCGACCGCAGCCAATGCCCACATGGCGCCAAACGCCGCGCCAATTCTTATCCGTATCCCCAGGTTCTGCATGTCTCCTCCGTTCCCCAGCTTTCCAAGTCGGCCGTTTCGGCGCCGGGGCGGTGCCGGTTTGCCGGCCCGCACGCTTGACGCCTCAACCTACGGTTATCGACGCCGGAAGGCGGGGCTTTAGGGAATTATTTGCAGGCTGGCGCAAACGGCACGCTCAGGCGGCCCGGCTCACCCTTCGCGGTAGCAGAACGTCTCGAACCATGACGCCAGCGCCTCGCGCGCCGGCGCACTCAACGATGCGCCAGGCACCGTGGCCGTGCCGGTCCGGCAGGCCTGCACGGCATAGCGGCGCACGCCTTGCGCGGCCAGCGAGCGTGCCAGCGCCAGCAAGCGCGGCTCGCTGAGGCAGGCGGGATCCCACGTGGTCCGGCATTCGAATGGAAGGCCGGCGCCGAGCAGCAGCGCCAGGCTGGCCTGCACGCGCGCCAGGCCGCCGGGCCGTCCGACCAGCGCATCGTGGCCGGCGGAATCCGCCTTGATGTCCAGCCCGACCCAGTCCAGTTGCGGCAACAGCGCGGCGAGCCGGCGCGGATAGATGCCGGCGGTATGCAGCCCCACCCTGAAACCGAGTGCGCGCACCGCCCTGGCCAGCTCCGGCAGGCGCGCTTCGCTGAGCGGCTCGCCGCCGGAAAACACCACGCCGTCGAGCAGCCCGGCGCGGGTCGCCAGCCAGTCCAGCACCGACGGCCAGGCATAGGCCGCATGGCGCCGCTGCAGGTGGGCGTTGTGGCAATAGCCGCAGCGCCACGGGCAGCCGGCGATAAACAGCACCGCCGCCAGCTGTCCGGGCCAGTCCACGCTGGAGAACGGCACCAGCCCGGCCAGCGCCGGCCCGCCGCGCAATGACGCGGCGGCCGCCGGCGCGGGCACGGGTACGGCCACCGTGGCGCGGGCCGGGAGGCAGGGGCCGTCAGCGACAGGCGCTTTCAGTGAAGAAACGCCGCTCATTGAACTCTCCCTGCTTGCCGGTGTTGAAGGACGTAACGGGCCGGTGGTAGCCCATCACCCGGGTCCAGACCTCGCAGCGGGTACGCAGGGCGGGATCGAGGGCCGGCGTGGCTGGCTGGCGCGATTCGGTATTCATGAGAGCTCCTCTTCAGGTTGGGTTTGCGGCGCGCTGGCCGCGGCTGGGATGCGTGCCAGCAGTTCGGCATCGCACCGGGGACAGAACTCGTGGCGCCCGCTCAGGTAACCGTGCTTCGGGCAGATCGAGAAGGTGGGTGTGACGGTGATATACGGCACGCGAAAGCGTGACAGCGCGCGCCGGACCAGCGCCTTGCAAGCCTGCGCGCTGGAGAGGGCTTCGTTCATGTACAGGTGCAGCACGGTGCCGCCGGTGTACTTTCCTTGCAGCGCTTCCTGCATCGACAGCGCGGTGAACGGGTCGTCGGTGTAGCCGGCCGGGAGCTGGCTGGAGTTGGTGTAGTAAGGCTGCTCGGCCGTGCCGGCCTGCAGGATGTCCGGCCAGCGCTTGCGGTCCTCGCGCGCGAAGCGGTAGGTGGTGCCTTCGGCCGGGGTTGCCTCCAGGTTATAGAGATGGCCGGTCGCTTCCTGGAATTCGCCGATGCGCGCGCGCACATGGTCGAGCAGCCGCAATGCCATGGCGTGACCGCCCGGCGTCGTGATGTCATCGGCATCACCGGAAAAATTCCGGATCATCTCGTTGACGCCGTTGACGCCGAGCGTGCTGAAGTGGTTGCGCAGCGTGCCGAGATAGCGGCGCGTATAGGGATACAGCCCCGCGTCGATGTAGTGCTGCACCACGCGGCGCTTGTCTTCCAGCACGTCGCGGCCCAGCGCCAGCAGGCGGTCCAGTGCCGCCATCAGCCCGGCCTCGTCGCCCCGGTGCAGGTAGCCCAGGCGCGCGCAGTTGACCGTGACCACGCCGACCGAGCCGGTCTGCTCGGCCGAGCCGAACAGGCCGTTGCCGCGCTTGAGCAGTTCGCGCAGGTCCAGCTGCAGGCGGCAGCACATGGAGCGGACCATGTGCGGCTCCAGGTCGGAATTGATGAAGTTCTGGAAGTAGGGCAGCCCGTAGCGCGCCGTCATTTCGAACAGCGGCTCGGCGTTGGGATGGTCCCAGTCGAAGTCCGGCGTGATGTTGTAGGTGGGGATCGGGAAGGTAAAGGCGCGCCCGCGCGCATCGCCCTGCATCATCACCTCGATGTAGGCGCGGTTGATCATGTCCATCTCCGGCTGCAGCTCGCCGTAGGTGAACGGCAGTTCCACGCCGGCGATATACGGCACCTGGCCGGCCAGGTCTTGCGGGCAGGTCCAGTCGAAGGTGAGGTTGGTGAACGGCGTCTGCGTGCCCCAGCGGCTCGGCACGTTCAGGTTGAACACCAGCTCCTGCATCGCCTGGCGCACCGCGCGGTAGTCCATGCGGTCGTGCCGGACGAACGGCGCCATGTAGGTATCGAAGCTGGAAAACGCTTGCGCGCCGGCCCACTCGTTCTGCAGCGTGCCGAGGAAATTGACGATCTGGCCGACAGCGGCCGACATATGCTTCGGCGGATTCGCCTCGACCTTGCCCGGCACCCCGTTGAAGCCTTCCGCCAGCAACTGCCGCAGCGACCAGCCGGCGCAGTAGCCGGAAAGCATGTCGAGGTCATGGATATGCAGGTCGCCGTCGCGATGCGCCTGCCCGGCTTCCGGGCTGAAGATATGCGATAGCCAGTAGTTGGCCGTGACCTTGCCGGCGACGTTCAGGATCAGCCCGCCCAGGCTGTAGCCCTGGTTGGCGTTGGCGCGCACGCGCCAGTCGCGCTGGGCCAGGTATTCCTCAATGGCGCTGGCCACGTCGACCTGCCCGCCAGGCGGTGCCGTCGGCGTGCCGGTTTGCACTGCGTCGCGCATGCTTACCCCTTTATGTAGTGTGTGCTGCGCAGATTAGCACTACATATAGTGGTCATGAGTTGCCGAAGTCGGGTGTTCTGCGCCCGGGTTGATGGCTGTCAACCGGCATGACCGGCACCTGGCCGGCGGGGGACGGCGCTTGCGCGGGCGCAAAGCCATGTTGGTGGTCGGGGCATTCCGGCTGGCGCAGCGCACGGCTTCCAGAAATGCAAACCGGCCCCGAAGGGCCGGCAGGCAGTTCACGCGCAGGGCGTGGAGAAAGCTCAGGCGGCCTGCTTCAGCTCCGCCAGCGCGCGCCGGCCTGCGACCAGTTGCTGCGCCACTTCGGCCACGCGCGCACCAAGGTGCTCGGCGGTGCGCAGGTCTGCCAGCGGCGGCACCACGTCGGCGCTTTCATCGGCGTTGGACTGCGCGGCGGCGCCCAGGAAGAAGCCGTGGCGGTTCAGCGAGTCTTCGGTCGACTTGGAGTTGTTGTGTCCCGGCGGCAGGCCCAGGTTGACCCAATGCATGCCGTGCTGCGCCGCGAAGATCGCCATCTGCTGCAGCGTGGCCAGCTTGTCGCCCGAACGCGAAGCGGCGTTGGTGAAACCGGCCGCGACCTTGTTGGCCCACTTGCCGCCCTTGGCGAAGACATTGCGCGAGGTGGCGTCCATGAAGCCCTTGAACTGCGCCGAGGCGCTGCCCATGTAGGTCGGCGCGCCGAAGATGATGGCATCGACCTGCTCCAGCGTGTCCCAATGCTGGTCGATGTCTTCCACCGGAATCAGCAGGCTTTCGGCGCCCGCCACGCTGCCGGCGCCGCGGGCGACGGCCTGGGCCTGCCTGGCGGTGTGGCCGTAGCCGCTGTGGTAGACGATGGCGACGCGGGTGGATTGGGTATGCATGGTGTCTAGTCCCTTGATTTTAAAAATCTGAATGACCGTTTGCTGCGTTGCGCTGTAGCGGGTTTTGCTTTGTGCGTTGGCTTGCATCGGCCGGTGAAGAGAGTTTAGGCAGGCCGCCGGACCCTCGAGGGGCCGTTCGTGAAACAAGTCGTTGAAAATTTATGAACAAGCGTTCGCGCTCCTGCCGCGCGATCGCCCGGGCACCGGTACACCGGGTTTTCCCCGCAGTGGCTGCCATGGAAATGCACCCCGGGACGCGATAAAGTTGCGGCACCTACACCCGTGCCCTGCGCCCCCCGACAACCATGAGACCAGGCGGCACGCAACCTTTGTCGGCCAGGCTTCAGCGCCGTCCTTGCGCCGCTGTGCCGGTGCCCAGGGCGCTGGCGTTGGCCGCCTTGCTGCTCACATGCGCCGGGGTACGCGCCGCCGATGCGCCGGACAGTGCGGTAGCCGCCGCCACTGGCGAAACCCTCCCCGACGTCGTGGTCAGCGCCACCCGCAGCGAGCAGCGCCGCTTCGATGCGCCCGCCGCGGTGGACAGCGTGCCGGTCGATCCGCTGCGCAGCGCCACGCCGCTGGTGAACCTGTCGGAAGTGCTGGCCGGGGTCCCGGGCGTGGCCGTGCGCGACCGGCAGAACTATTCGCAGGACCTGCAGCTGGCGGTGCGCGGCTTCGGCACGCGCTCGACGTTTGGCGTGCGCGGCGTGCGGCTCTACGTCGACGGCATCCCCGCGACCATGCCTGACGGGCAGGGGCAGGCTTCCACCGCCGACCTGGCCAACGCCGGCCGCGTCGAGGTGCTGCGCGGCCCGTTTGCACAGATGTACGGAAATGCCTCCGGCGGTGTGGTGCAGGTGTTCACGCCCGATCCACCCAGGGACGGCTTCACTGCGCGCGCGTCGACCGGTTTCGGCTCGGACGGCCAGTGGCAGGCTGGCGTGGCGCTGGCCGGTGGCAACGAGCGCCTGGGCGGCTCGCTCGATGCCTGGACTTACCAGACCGACGGCTACCGCGACCACTCGGCGGCGCGCCGCTACCAGCTCAATGCGCGCGTGGTGGCACAGCCGGCAAGCGGCACGCGCGTGAGCGGCCAGTTCAACTACTTCAACCAGCCGCTGGCGCAGGACCCGCTCGGGCTGACGCGTGCGCAGGCCGACGCCAACCCGCGCCAGGCGGTGCCGGCGGCGACCCAGTTCGATACTGGCAAGAATGTCGAGCAGGCGCAGGCGGGCGTGGTGATCGAGCACCAGCTGACCGACATCGACAGCGTCTCCGGGCGTCTCTACGGCGGGACCCGCAACCTGTACCAGCGGCTCGGGTTCAGCGGCGCCGCGCCGACGTCAGCCGGCGGCATCGTCGACCTGGATCGCACCTTTGGCGGCGGCGCGCTGTCCTGGAGCCGGCGCACCACCGCCAACGGCCTGCCTTTGCTGTGGACCGCCGGGGTAGAGGCCAACGGCATGCGCGACGGGCGCAACGGCTACGTTAACCAGGACGGCACCCAGGGCGCGCTGCGGCGCGACGAGACCAATACCGCGACCGACCTCGGCGCCTTCGCGCAGGTCGACTGGACGTTCCATCCCGCCTGGCAAGTGGTCGGCGGCGTGCGCGCCAGCCGCGTGCGGCTGGGCATCGATGACCATTTCATCACCGCGGCCAGCCCGGACGACAGCGGCACCGCCACCTACAGCAACGTGAGCCCGGTGCTCGGGCTGGTGTGGCATGCGCTCGATAGCCTGAACGTCTATGCCAACCTCGGCCGCGGCTTCGAGACGCCGACGCTGACCGAGGTCGCCTACGGCCCCGGCGGGGTCGGCAGCAACCTCGGCCTGCGCGCCTCGACCAGCCGCCAGGGCGAGATCGGCATCAAGTGGCAGGCCGACGGGCAGCGGCTGGAAGCGGCGCTGTTCGACGCCGACAGCCACGACGAAGTGGTGCCGCAATCGAACAACGCCGGCCGCACCGTCTACCAGAACGTCAACGGGGTGCGCCGGCGCGGCTTCGAGCTGGGCTGGCGCGGCGGCTTCCTGGGGCAGGTGGGCGCGCAGGGGCAGGGCGGCGGCAGCCGCATCGAGGCCGGGCTGGCCTATACCTGGCTCGATGCCTATTTCGGCGAGGCCTTCGTCAACGCGCAAGGCCAGACCGTGGCCGCGGGCAACCGGCTGCCCGGCACCGCGCGCCACAGCGTCGGCGCCGACCTGGCCTGGCGGCCGCTGGCGCCGCTTACGCTCGGCGCGGAGATGCGCGTCGACAGCCGCGTCTATGCCGACGACCTCAACACCCAGGCCGCGCCAGGCTACGCGGTCTTCAACCTGCGCGCCGGTTACGAGTTCCGCGTCGGCCCGACCCGCGTCTACCTGTTCGGCCGCATCGACAACGTGACCGACCGGCGCTACATCGGCTCGGTGATCGTCAACGAGGCCAACGGGCGTTACTTCGAGCCGGCACCGGGCCGGCGCTTCTTCGTCGGCCTGCGCGCGGCCTTGTAGCCGCGGTGTGCGGCGGCGGTTGCGCCCAATCTCGCTGATTGCCTGTTGCGCCATTGCCCTTTAAGGTGTTGGCTTTGGCCGCGCCGCCTGTGCCTTCCTTCCGGTCGATACAGGCCGGCAGCCGGCCAGACCGGAGCTTGCGAACATGACCGCGCCCCTGCCGGACCTTCCCGTCGTGCCGCCGCCGGATGACCGCACCCGCCGCATCATGCTGTGGGTCGTGGCGGTCGGCTTCTTCATGCAGACGCTGGACTCGACCATCGTCAACACCGCCTTGCCGTCGATGGCGCGCAGCCTGGGCGAGAGTCCGCTGCGGATGCAGTCCGTGGTGATCGCCTACTCGCTGACCATGGCGGTGATCATCCCGGCCTCGGGCTGGCTCGCCGACCGTTTCGGCACGCGCACCATCTTCCAGGCCGCGATCGGCCTGTTCGTGGCCGGCTCGCTGCTGTGCGCCTATGCGCCGACACTCAATTTCCTGGTCGGCGCGCGGGTGGTGCAGGGCGTGGGGGGCGCCATGCTGCTGCCGGTCGGACGGCTCTCGGTGCTGCGCACCTTCCCGCGCGAACAGTACCTGCAGGCGCTAAGCTTCGTCGCCATCCCCGGCATGATTGGCCCGCTGATCGGCCCCACGCTGGGCGGCTGGCTGACGCAGGCGCTGTCGTGGCACTGGATCTTCCTGATCAACGTGCCGGTCGGCCTGCTGGGCGCGCTTGCCACGATCCGCTATATGCCCAACGCCAGGCTGTCCGGCATGGGCCGCTTTGACATCGCTGGCTACCTGCTGCTGGCCACCGCCATGCTGGCGCTGTCCTTCTCGCTCGACGGCCTGGCAGGCCTGGGCTTCCAGCACGCCACGGTGCTGATGCTGCTGATCGCCAGCATGGCCGCGCTGACGGCCTACGGCCTGCACGCCAACCGCCGCAAGCAGCCGCTGTTCCCGCTGCGCCTGTTCCGCATCCACAGCTTCAGCGTCGGCCTGCTGGGCAATCTGTTCGCACGCATCGGCAATGGCTCGATGCCGTTCCTGATCCCGCTGACGCTGCAGGTCAGCCTGGGTTACTCACCATTCGACGCCGGCCTGATGATGCTGCCGGTCACCGCCGCCGGCATGGCCTCCAAGCGGCTCGCCACCCGCCTGATCCAGCGCCACGGCTACCGCCGCGTGCTGGTCTCCAATACCTTCGTGGTCGGGCTGGTGATGGCCGCCTTCGCGCTGATCACGCCGCAGCTGCCGTTGTGGCTGCTGATCCCGCTGCTGGCTGTGTTCGGCATGGTCAATTCGATCCAGTTCACGGCGATGAATACCGTGACGCTCAAGGACCTGAGCGGCGCCGGCGCCAGCAGCGGCAACAGCATGCTGTCGATGGTGCAGATGCTGTCGATGAGTCTGGCGGTGACATCGGCGGGGGCGTTGCTGGCGACGTTCCAGCACCGGTTTGGCGGGGATACGGCCGCGGTGTTGCCGGCGTTTCATGCCACCTTTGCCTGCATGGGGCTGATTACCTGCGCGTCGGCGTGGATCTTCATGCAGCTCGGGGTGCAGGAGGCGGCGCCGGCGTTGCCGGTCAGGCATGGGGAGAAGGAGGTGTGAAGGGCGGCTTGTGCTAGGGCGTCGTAACGCGGGGAATGACATGCCCCGCTATCGTCCTCAGCTCGCCTTTCCAAACGCTCTTGCCAGCTGCCTGACGTTATCCTGCATCGCCCCCAACCCCGCACCGCCCAGCAAATACCAGTTCGCCGGATCGAGATAAACCACCTGCCCACGCTGCCAGGCCTTGGCGCCATGCATCGGCGCAACGTCAAGCAATTCACGCGCGCCCGGCCCCTCGCGGCCGATGGCGGCGTCGCGGTCGATGACGAGGAGCCAGTCGGGGTCGACCTTGCGGATGTCTTCCGGCGTCACGGGCAGCCCGCGCGCGCCTTCCTCCGTCAAGGTGGCGATGGCGGGGCGGATACCAAAGGCCTGATGGATGACGCCGAAGCGCGTGCCGGGCGGTTGCGCGCTGAGCTTGCCCCCGGTGGTCAGGAGCACCAGTCCGGTGCCAGCATTTGCCGCAAGGGCTTGCAGTTGAGTCACCGCGGCGCGCAAGGCCAAGGCCTGCTGCGCGGCCTGCGCTGCACGCCCCGTCAGTCGGCCCAGCAGTTCCGCGTGCGCGGCCACGCTGCCGACAAGGTCGTCGCGGCCGGGCGACAGGTCGAGCGTCGGTGCCAGCTGCGCCAGCGTGTCGTACCTGGCGGCGGAGCGGCCGCCGACCACGATCAGCTGCGGGGCCAGCGCGCGGATCGCCGCCAGGTCTGGCTCGCTTGCCGGGCCCAGCCGGGCGTAGCGTGCATCCTGGTACATCGCCAGCTTGCCGGGGAACTTGCCTTCGGGCACGCCGGCGACCGGGACCTGCAGCACGCGCAGCGTGTCGAGCGTGGCCAGGTCGAAGACGGCGATGCGCGAGGGATGGTCGGGCACTTCGGTGGTGCCCTTGGCATGCTTCACCGGCAGCGCCCGCGCGGGCAGGGCGGGCAGCGCCGTTGAGAGCAGGACCGCGGCGCCGGCGGCGACCAGTCGGCGCCTGCCGGGTTGGAATGGGGTCATGAGAGTTCCTCGTTGAATGGATAGCGCCCGATGGCCTGCCTGCAAGGACCACCGGGCGGGTTGGCAAGCCGAAAGGATCAGAACTTGACCGACACGCTCATCCAGTAGCGCCGGCCGTCCTCGACATAGCCGTAGTCGGTGTAGTTCACCTGCTTGTCGAAGAGGTTGTAGATGCCGGCAAACACCGACACGTTCCTGGTAACCGCGTAAGTCGCGCCAAGGTCGACGAACGCGTACGAGGGCGCCACCACGGTGCTGGACGACGGGCCGGTGATAGGCTGGCTTTCCTTGCCGCGATAGTTGACGCGGGCCCAGCCGTTTAGCTTCTCGGTCGGGCGCCAGTTCAGCGTGGCGACGAACAGGTGCATCGGCAACTGGTTCAGCGGCTGGCCCGCGTACTGGCCGCTCTTCTGTTCCGACTTGGTGTACGTATAGCTGCCGGTCAGCGACAAGGTGCGCGCGAGCGGCCAGCGCAGGCTGGCTTCAACGCCGCGCGAGTAGGCGCTGTCCACGTTCATGTACGTGGTCGGGCTGGCGCCGAACTGGTTGGCACCATCGGTGCACTGCGTGATCGGGCAGGCGACGCGCGTGATCTTGTCCTTGAAGTCGTTGTTGAACAGCGTCACGCCGGCCTGCAGGCCATTGCCCTGGTCATACAGCAGGCCGAGTTCCTGCGACAGCATGGTCTCGGGCTTCAGGTCCGGATTGCCGTACATGTTGCCGCCGCGGCTGGTCTGGCCCCAGCCGGCCACGGTCTGGCGCAGGTCCGGCGCGCGGAAGCCGGTGGAGACGCCGCCCTTGACGGTCCAGCGCTCGGCCGGCTGCCATACGCCGTACAGGCGCGGGCTGTAGTGCTGGCCGAAGTTCTCGTCATAGTCCATGCGCACGCCGCCGGTCAGCGCGAAGCTCTGCGCCAGGCGCCATTCGTCCTCGGCGAAGAGCGCCCACTGGTAGCGCTCGACCTTGTCCGGGCCGTTGGCGATCTGGTTGCCGGTCTGGTCATGCAGGCGCTGGCTCAGGTACTCGGCGCCGACCGACAGCATGTGATTGCCCAGCGGCATGGCCCAGCTGGTGCGCAGGTCCAGGTTCTTGATCTTCATCTGGCGGCTGCGGTTATCGAACTCCTCCTGCTGGATATAGCTGTTGGAGACGCCGAAGCCCCAGCGGCCGGTATGCGACAGCGCGAACTTCTCGCTGCGGTAGTCGGTTTCGGACGAGGCCGGGCAGCCGGTACGCGGACAGCTGACGCCGGGCGCGAGCGCAGGCACGGTCTTGCCCACGGTCTCGCTGCGCAGCTGGCGCATGGTGGTGGCTTCCAGCACGATGTCGTGGTTGCGCGTGGGCGTGAGCGCCAGCCTGGCGGTCAGGCTCTCGGCGCGGCGGCCACGGAAGCCGTAGTCGATGTCGTCTTCCTGGCGGTGGTAGCTCTGGCCGTACAGCTGCAGGCCAAGCAGGTCGTTCTTGAGCGGGCCGGCCAGGTAGAAGTTGCCCTGGTAGATGTTGCCGGAGTCGCTGTGCTGCTGCAGCGTGGCGTCGCCGCGCAGCTCGCCGGTCCATTGCCTGGGCACCTTGCGGGTGATGATGTTGATCACGCCGCCCATGGCATCCGAGCCATACAGCGACGACATCGGCCCGCGCACGACTTCGACACGCTCGATCGCCGACAGCGGTGGGGTCCAGCTGCTTTCGACACCAGAAGAGTCGGAGTTGGTGCGCGTCTCGCGCGAACTCTGGCGCTTGCCGTCGATCAGGATCTGGGTGTACTTGGGGCCCATGCCGCGCAGGCTGATGTCGGTGGTATCGCCGCCGCCGCTGATGATGACGCCGGGCACTTCCACCAGCGCGTCGTTGAGGTCGCGGTAGGCCTTGTTTTCCAGTTCATCGCGCGTGACCACACTGATCGACGCGGGCGCGTCGCGGATGTCCTGCGCACTGCCGGCGGCGGTGACCACCACCGTGGGCAGGTTCCTGGCGTCTGCGCCCGGCTGCTCGGCCTGCGCCCACGCACCCGTCATGCCGGAAGCCGCGCAAAGCGCCGCCACGACCCGGCCCCACGATCCGGCGCTCGTTGCCGCCGGATTTGCCGCCGAACTTGCCGCCGGATTTGCCGCCGAACCTGCCGCCGAATTTGCCGCCACGCTGTGCCCGGTGGCTTGCCTGTCCTTCATTATTTTCCCCGTACCATGTAAATAACAATCATTCTCATATTAGAATTCCGGATCCAAAGTGCTTACCAGTCACTTTGGATAGCTTTTGTTTTCTTGACGTTTCTTGACGGAACCCGGGGCGCGCGGCAGCAACACCAGCCGGTGCCGCACCGGGAAGGCTGGATGCAGATGTGCTTCAACACCGCCGCCGCGCGCGTGCTGCTGATCGACGACGACATCGAGCTCGCGCAGATGCTGCGCGAATACCTCGAACCCGATCACTGCACGGTTACGCTGGCGCACACCCGCGGGCAGGGCGAAGTCCTGCTGGCGCGCAACGACTACGACGTGGCGCTGCTCGACCTGATGCTGCCCGACGGCAACGGGCTGGACCTGCTCAGGCAGCACCGCAGCCGCTCGCAGCGGCCGGTGATCATGTTCACCGCGCACGGTGACGAAACCGACCGCGTGCTAGGCCTGGAACTCGGCGCCGACGACTACCTGAGCAAGCCGTTCAGCCCGCGCGAGCTGAAGGCGCGCATGCACGCGGTGCTGCGCCGCTTTCGCACCGGCGCGGAGGCTGCGCAGCCGGAGCAGGACACCTGGCTGCAGGCCGGCACGCTGCGGCTGAACCTGGCCACGGGCGTGGCCATGCACGGCAAGATGCAGGCGATGCTGACCGGTGCCGAGCAGCGCGTGCTGGAGATCCTGCTGCGCGCCGCCGGCCGCGTGGTCGAGCGCGCCGAGATCGGCCAGTTCGCGCTGGGCCGCGCGCCCGAGCGCTTCGACCGCAGCATCGACACCCATATCAGCGCGGTACGGCGCAAGCTGGCGATCGACGGCACCACCTCGCCGCTGCTGATCCGCAACCTGCGCGGCCGCGGCTACATGCTGGTGCAGTCGCCATGACGCCGTGGCGCCGCGTGCGCGCGCTGTTCCCGCTGCCGCTGTTCTGGCGCAACTTCCTGACGTTCTGGCTGGGCGCGGCGGCCATCGTCGGCATCGGCATGGCGCTGACCGCCGCGGTGGCGTGGTACCGCTTCGACGCGCTCGATGGCCTGAGCCCCGCCGCACTGACCGAAGACGCAAGAGAGGCCGCCGCCACGCACGGCCGGCCGGGCCTCGTGCGCTGGCTCAGGGCCATGGACTCGCATGCGTCGGCGCTCAATATCTATATCGTCGACGACCACCTCAACGAGCTGCTGGGCCGGCCGCTGCCGGCTCGGCTGCGCAACCACCTGTCGGAGCGGCTGGTGCCGATGTGGCACGCTGGCCAGCTCGGCCATCCCGACCGCGGCCATGTGCCGCGCCCGGGCGCGCGTGTCTCGTGGTGGGACCCGCAGCCGATCGCGCTGCCGGGCGGCCCGCAGGGCACCGAGCTGCTGATGCTGTTCCTGCCGTTCGATTCGTCGCGCTGGGAAGTCTTGCACTTGTCGCCAGTGGCGCTGGCGTTCGGCCTGTTTGCGCTGGCGGTGTCGGCGCCGCTGTGCTGGGCGCTGACGCGCCACGTGACCGGCCCGACGCGACGCCTGCGCGAGGCCACGCAGGCGCTTGCCGCCGGCAACCTCGCCACGCGCACGCCGCCATCACTGGCCCGCCGCGCCGACGAACTGGGCCAGCTCGCGCGCGACTTCGATGCCATGGCCGGCCGCCTGCAGCGCCTGATGGACTGGCGCGAGCAACTGCTGCGCAATATCGCGCACGAGCTGCGCTCGCCGCTGGGGCGCCTGCGCCTGTCGCTGGAACTGGCGCGGCGCCGCGACGCTACGCTGGCGCTGCAGTTCGACCGCATCGAGCGCGAGACCGAACGGCTCGACGCGCTGGTCGAACGCACGCTGCAGCTGGCACGCCTGCATGCGGTCGAGCCGGTGCGCAGCGCCATCGACCTGACCGAACTGGTCGACGTGATTGTTGCCGATGCACGCTTCGAGGCGGCGGGACGCGGTGCGGCGATCGATTGGGCGGCGCCGGCGGCGCTGCCGTTCGATGCCGATGGCGCGGCGCTGGGTAGCGCCATCGAGAACATCCTGCGCAACGCCGTCCGGTACACCGATCCGGCGGCGCCGGTCACGGTCACCCTTGCCGCCGATGCGGACGCGGTCCGGCTCGACATCGTCGACGGCGGCCCGGGCGTGCCTGAGGCCGCGTTGCCGAGCCTGTTCGAGCCCTTTTTCCGCGTGCGCAACGGCGCCGGGCATCCGGCCGGCGCGGGACTGGGGCTGAGCATCGCACAGGCTGCGATCGCCGCGCATGGCGGCACCGTCACGGCGCACAATGCTGCACCGCACGGCCTGGCGGTGCGGATCTGCCTGCCGCGCCATGCAGCCCAGGCAGCCGAAGACACCGTGGTCGACCTCGCTGCACTGCACTGAAGTCCGCTACGCCTGCGGGAGAACTTCGCGGCGCCTGGCGGCTCCTATCGTCATGGACCGGCGGCGCCAGGCTGCCGGCACCGACGCAGGGAGGCGCCATGAAACTGTCCGGCAAGGCCGCGTTTGTGTTTGTCACCGGTAGCGCCAGCGGCATCGGCCGTACCGTCGCGCTGCGGCTTGCGCAGAACCATGCGCAGCAGTGACGACCGCCGCGCCGGCAGCGCGGGCGCCTACACGGTGCCGCGCACGGACCCGGCCACGCCCGATGGCGCCGGCGCAGTCCCTGGCGCCGTCACCGCGCCGGCCAAGGTCCACGCGGTGGCCCATCCGCCGCTGGCCGCGCATCGCGAATGCCCGCAGCCGCATGCACTGTCGAGCTGTCCGCAGGCCGATACGCTGTCGCCGGCCGTGCGCTACGGCGAGCTGTTCGTCGACGTCCAGCACAGCGGCCTGTTTGCCGACAGCAAGACCTTCCCGGACTGCATTCCCGGCTGCGACCCCGAATGGATCGTCACGCACTATCGCGAAACACGCGCCGCGCCTGGCTTCTGCCTGGCCGACTTCGTGCAGGCGCACTTCACGCGCGCGGTGGTGCCGGACAGCCACTATGTCTCCGACCCGGCCAACACGCTGCGCGAACACATCGACGGCCTGTGGCCGGTGCTGACGCGCGAGCCGGTCGCGCATCCGCCGATGTCGTCGCTGCTGCCGCTGCCGCATCGCTACGTGGTGCCGGGCGGGCGCTTCGGCGAGCTGTACTACTGGGATTCCTACTTCACCATGGTCGGGCTGGCCGCGAGCGGGCGCGGCGACCTGCTGCTGGAAATGGCGCGCAACTTCGCCTACCTGATCGACACCTACGGGCTGGTGCCCAACGGCACGCGCAACTACTACCTGAGCCGCTCGCAGCCGCCGGTGTTCGCGCTGATGGTCGACCTGCTCGAGCACGAACAGGTCGCCAGCGCGCGCGACTTCCTGCCGCAGCTGCGGCGCGAGTACGACTTCTGGATGGATGGCGCCCAGGCCCTGCGGCCGGGCTGCGCGCACCGGCGCGCGCTCCGCATGCCCGACGGCGCAGTGCTCAACCGCTACTGGGACGACCGGCCGTGCCCGCGCGAGGAAGCCTTCCTGGAAGACGTGCAGACCGCCGGGCGCAGCGGCCGCCCGCACCACCTGGTGTTCCGCGACCTGCGCGCCGCCGCCGAATCGGGCTGGGACTTCAGTTCCCGCTGGCTCGACCTGCCGCTGGCGGGGCAACTGGCGGATCTGGCGACCATCCGCACCACCGCGGTCCTGCCGGTCGACCTCAACGCCTTGCTGTGGCACCTGGAAACGCGTCTCGCCGCATTGTGCGACCAGGCCGGCGATGCCGATGCCGATCGCTTCCTCGCTGCCGCGCGCCGGCGCGAAGCCGCCATCCGGCAATACCTCTGGGATGACGCCGCCGGCATCTTCGTCGACTACGACTGGTGCCGCGGATCGCAGCGGCCATGCCTGACCGCGGCCACGATGATGCCGCTATACCTCGGTCTTGCCCGCGCGGAAGAGGCCGCCGACGTGGCCCGCGCGGTGGCAGCACGCCTGATGGATTCCGGCGGCCTGGCCACCACCGAACTCACCTCCGGCCAGCAGTGGGACCACCCCAACGGCTGGGCCCCGCTGCAATGGCTCGCCGTGCGCGGCCTGTCTCGCTACGGCCACGACGGCCTGGCACGCGACATCGCGCAGCGCTGGCTAGCCACCGTTGCCGGCGTCTATGCCAAGGAATGCAAGCTGGTGGAGAAATACCGCATCGAGGCTACCGGTGCGCGGGCCAGGGGTGGCGGAGGCGGCGAGTATCCGCTGCAGGACGGGTTCGGCTGGACCAACGGCGTTGCCAGCGCGCTGATGGCGCTGTACGGGGATTTGCCGGCGACGTGCCTGAACGTCTAGCGCTGGAGGTCCGGCCGCAGCGCTACTGGACCTTGATCAGCGGCGGAGGAAAACAAGTGCCTGCCGCGGGAAAGTTGCAGCGCCGCCGGCGGGCGTCACGGCGCCACGATCTCGAATTGCGGATCGAACTTGTCGAGCATGCCGAACAGCGTCTGCAACGCGGCGGGGTCGCCGTCGATCCTGGCTTGTCCGGCGCCCGTTGCCGCCTGCAGCGTGGTCTGGCCTAGCAGCGCGCCGACCAGCACGGCCCGCGGCGCGGTCAGCGTGACCTGCGCGTCGGGGTGCTGGCGCTCGGCGCGGTACATGAAGACCGAGTTGTCGACGGACAGCGCATAGCGCTTGCCGGTGTCGGGCTGGACCCAGTTGATCTTCACCTGCTTGCCGGCCGCGCGTTCGCTGTTCAGGCGCACGGCGAGGAAGTCCAGGAACATGGTGTCGGTCATCGCGCGGACCATGTCGGGACTGGCGGTCTGCGTGGATTGTGTCTTCGGTACGCCGTTGCGCAGTTCGTACGCGCCCACCAGGTAGGCACTGCGCCAGGCGGCGGATTCGGCCTGGTAGCCCATCTGCTCGAGCGCGTCGGCCAGCAGCTTGCGCGCGGGGTGGTTCGACGGATCGGCGAACACCACGTGCTTGACCACCTCGGCCACCCAGCGGTAGTCGCCCTGCGCGTACGAGGCGCGCGCCTGCTCCAGCACCCTGTCCGCGCCGCCCATGAAGCGGACATAGCGCTGCGCGGACTGCTCGGGCGGCAGCGGGTGCAGGTCCGCGGGGTTGCCGCTGTACCAGCCGAGATAGCGCTGGTAGATCGCCTTGGCATTGTGGTTGACGGTGCCGTAGTAGTCGCGCAGGTCCCACTGGTTGGCCAGCGACGGCGGCAGCTTCACCATTTCCGCGATCTCGGTCATGGTGTACCCCTGGTTGGCCAGCCGCAGCGACTGGTCGTGGATGTACTTGTAGCCGTCGCGCTGCTTGCCCAGGTACGCCAGGATGTTTTGCTGGCCCCACATCGGCCAGTGGTGCTGGGCAAAGACGACCTCGGTGCGGTGGCCGTAGCGGTCGGCGGTCTCGTCGAGGGCGCGCCACCACTGGTTGGCGTCGCGCACCTGCGCGCCGCGGATGGTGTAGAGGTTGTGCAGCGTGTGGGTGGCGTCCTCGGCCGCGCACAGGGCCTTCCACTGCGGGAAGTACATCAGCATTTCGGCCGGCGCCTCGCTGCCGGGCGCCATCTGGAACTCGATCTGCACGCCGTCGATGGTGCGGGTCTCGCCGGTCTTGCCGACCAGGTCCGTGGGCGGGATCAGCGTGACGGTGCCGAGCGACACCGTCTTGCCCAGCCCCGCATCGACCTGCCCGCGCGGGCCCTTCGGCAATAGCGGGCCGTACATGTACTGTGCGCGCCGGCTCATGGCATTGCCGGCGTAGATGTTTTCGCTGACGGCCTCTTCCATGAAGCCTTCGGGCGCGACGATCCTGACGCGGCCGGCCTTGACGTCGTCTTCGCTGACCACGCCCTTGACGCCGCCGAAGTGGTCGACATGGCTATGGGTGTAGATCACCGCGACGACCGGTTTCTTCGGACGGTGCTTGTAGTACAGGTCGAGCGCGGCGCGCGCGGTTTCGGCGGTGAGCAACGGGTCGATGATGATGAGACCGGTGTCGCCTTCCACCACCGTCATGTTGGACAGGTCGAAGCCGCGCACCTGGTAGATGCGCTCGGTCACGCGGAACAGGCCGTGGTGCAGGTTGAGCTGCGCCTGGCGCCACAGGCTCGGGTTGACCGATGCCGGGGCGGTGTCGTCCTTCAGGAAGGCGTAGGCGTCGAGGTTCCAGATCACGCGGCCGCTGGCATCGCGGATCTCGCCGGTGTCCAGGGTGCCGATGAAGCCGCGGCGGGCGTCCTCGAAGTCCTGGCGATTGGAGAAGGGCAGGCGCTTCAGCACCTCGGCATTGGCCTGGCGCGTGGTGGCGGTGGCATCGCCCGGGGCGGCCGGGGTGGCCGGCTCGGCGGCAACGGCGGGCGGCAGCAGCAACAGGGCGCAGGCCATCGAGATGGCGGGCACGGCGAACTTGCGAAACATGGGGACTCCAGTGGTGCTCTTTATGTGGTTCAGCAGGGCAGGCGTCACTGCCAGTCTTGCGCGATCATGTGCGCGCCCTTCTCGCCGATCATGATCGACGGGGCATTGGTGTTGCCGCCGACCAGCGTCGGCATGATCGAGGCATCGACCACGCGCAGCCGCTCCATGCCGCGCACGCGCAGGCGCTGGTCGACCACGGCCATCTCGTCATTGCCCATGCGGCAGGTGCTGACGGGGTGGTAGATGCTGTCGGTGCGCCGGCGCAGCAGGGCAATCAGCTCGTCGTCGCTGCGCACGTTCTTCACGTACAACTCGCGCGGGGCGTAGCGCGACAGCGGCGCCGCCGCCATGATTTCACGCGACAGCTTGTAGCCCTTGAGCAGCGTGTCGACGTCGTCGTCGTGGCCGAGGAAATTTGGGTCGATGCGCGGCGCCGCCATGGGGTCGGCGGAGGCCAGCCCCACCGAGCCGCGGCTCTTCGGGCGCAGCACGCAGACGTGGCAGCTCATGCCGTGGCCAAGATGCTGCTTGCGGTTGTGGTCGTCGACGATGCCGGTGACCCAGTGCAGCTGCACATCGGGACGGGCCAGCGCGCGGTCGGTGCGCAGGAAGGCGCCGGCCTCGCCGAAGTTGCTGGCCAGCACGCCGGTGCGCCCGCGGCGGTATTCGAAGAAGGCGCGGGTCATGGTGGCCGCGCCACGCAGCGACAGTCCCATCAGCGACGTGTCGTGGGTCTTGTACGGCAGGATGTAGTCCGGATGGTCAACCAGTCCCTGGCCCACGCCCGGCAGGGCATGGTGCACGGCAATGCCATGCGGGCGCAGCGCCGGCTCGTCGCCGATGCCGGACAGCAGCAGCAACTGGGGCGAGCCGAACGCGCCCGCCGACACGATGGTCTCGCGGCGTGCCAGCAGCTCGACTTCGCGCCCCTTCATCCGTACCTTCACGCCCCGGGCCTCATTGCCGTGCAGGATCAGCCCGGTGGCATGCGCGCCGGTCACCACGGTCAGGTTGGCGCGCGTGCCGCGCAACGGGTGGAGGAAGGCCACCGACGCGCTGCAGCGGCGTCCGTTGCGGATGGTGACGTGGTAGTGGCCCACGCCTTCCTGGTCGGCGCCGTTGAAGTCGGTGTTGACGGCATGGCCGGCGGCGCGGCCGGCTTCGATGAAGGCGTGCGTGGCCGGGTGCGCGTCGAGCGCGCTGACGCTCAGCTCGCCGCCGGCGCCGTGGTAGGCGCTGGCGCCCCCGAAGTGGTCTTCCGAGCGGCGGAACCACGGCAGCACCTCGTCGTAGGACCAGCCGTCGTTGCCCAGTGCCGCCCAGTCGTCAAAGTCGGTGCGATGGCCGCGGATGTAGATCATCGCGTTGATGGCGCTGCTGCCGCCCAGCGTCTTGCCGCGCGGCTGGTAGCCCGGGCGGCCGCCCAGGCCGGGCTGCGGCACGGTCTTGAAGGCCCAGTTGACGTGGCGGGTGGGCAGGATGCCGATGATGCCGGCCGGCGTGTGGATCAGCGGGGAGCGGTCGGTGGGGCCAGCCTCGATCAGGCAGACGCGCACGGCGGGGTCGGCGCTGAGGCGGTTCGCCAGCACGCAGCCAGCCGATCCGGCGCCTACGATCACGTAGTCGAATTCCATGGCAGTCAGGGGTAGGGAAGGTGGGTCAGTCGCGGCTGGTGGAAGCGGCGGAAGCGGTCGATGCGGTCGATGCGGTCGATGCCGCTTGCGTGCCGACGGCGGTGCGCGTGGGTGCCTCGGTCGGATGCGGCGTGCCCAGGAACAGGCGCAGCGCGAGCCGCTGGATCAGGCCGCCATAGGGTGGGTGGAACAGCCCGATCGGGAACCAGCGGCGCTCGGTGAACACCGCCTTGGCATGCGACAGCTCGCGAAAACCTTCGGCGCCGTGGTAATTGCCCATGCCGGAGGTGCCGATGCCGCCAAAGGGCAGGTCGTGGTTGACTACGTGCCAGCCCCAGTCGTTTAGCGTGACGCCGCCGGCGTGGGTGCGTTCCAGCAGCGGGCCGGTCTCGGCCTTGTCATGGCCGAAGTAGTAAAGCGCCAGCGGCCGCGTGCCGCGCTGTACGCAGGCGATGGCCTCGTCGAAGGTGCGGTAGGTCACCACTGGCAGGATCGGCCCGAAGATTTCCTCGCGCGCCAGGCGCATCTGCGGCGTGACGCCGAGCACGACGTGCAGGGGCAGGCGCCGTCCGTCCGCCGGCATCGCGGCCGCGAGGACCCGCGCGCCCAGCGCACGGGCATCGTCGAGCAGCGCACGCTGGCGTGCCAGCGCGGCGTCGTGGATGACCGCGGTGTAGTCGTCGCTGCCCTGTGGATGCATGCGGGCGGCAGCAGCGATCACGGCGTTGGCGAAATCCGTGGCCAGTTCCTCCGGCACCAGCGCGTAGTCCGGCGCGACGCAGATCTGGCCGCCGTTCAGGGTCTTGCCGTGGGCAATGCGCGTGGCCGCCGTTTCCAGCGCCGCGCTGCGCGACACGATCGCCGGCGACTTGCCGCCCAGTTCCAGCGTCACGGGCGTCAGGTTGTCGGCGGCGGCCCGCATCACATGGCGGCCCACCTCAGGCGAACCGGTGAAGACGATATGGTCGAACGGCAGGCTGGTGAAGGTGCGGGCCACGGTGGCATCGCCCTCGACCACGGCCACTTCGTCTTCATCGAAGGCTTCGGCCAGCAGGGCGCGCAGCGCGGCCGAGGTGTGCGGCGCGTATTCGGAGGTCTTCACCATGCAGCGGTTGCCGGCAGCCAGCGCCGTCGCCAGCGGACCGAGCGCGAGGTAGACCGGGAAATTCCACGGCACCACGATGCCGACCACACCCTTGGGCTGGAACATCACGCGCGCGCCGTTGCCGAGGAACAGCAGTTCGGTGTGCCGGCGCGACGGCTTCATCCAGCGCCGCAGGCCGCGCAGCAGGTGGTTGATATGCAGCACCGACGGCAGCACGTCGACCATCAGGGTCTCGGCATCGGCGCGCGCGCTGAAGTCACGGGCCGCGGCGGCGGCGAGCCGGTGGGCGTGGCCCCGGATCGCCTGGCGCAGCCGCTGCAATGCGCTTCGGCGTTGGGCCAGCGACGGAAAGGGCGATGCCATGAAGGCTGCCCGCTGCCTTGTAAGCAGGGCCAGCGGGCTATCGAATTGTCCTGTATTCGCCACGACGGTTATTCCCTTTAATTTGTGCTGAACGGTCGGTACAATTTCAAGTTTGGGTAGGGCGATGGTAGGCTGTCAAGGACGGCATGCCGCCTTTAGGGCAAATACCGAGAGGAAAATGGCCGACGCTCAACATTTTCCAGGCCCCGCGCCGACGCAGCTATGCATTCATCAGAAAAAGGTGCCACGGGCGCCGAACGCCCCAGCGGCAGCGCACCGGAAACACCGCCGTCGCGCGGCGGGACGACCAAATACCGGCGCGGCCTCGAAACGCGGCAGCGCGTCATCGACCTGACCAAGGCCCTGATCGCCGAGCACGGCTATGGCGAAGTCACGCTGGACCAGGTCTCGACGCACGCGGGCGTGGCCAAGAGCAGCCTGCTGTGGCATTTCGGCAGCAAGGAGATGCTGCTCGCAGAAGCCGCGATCAGCCTGTTCCAGGAGATCGAGGTGCAGTTCGACCCGGCCGACCTGCAAGGCCTGACCGTGTCGCAGCGCATTGATGAACTGTTCGAGCGCGTGGCCGACTACTTCACGCGCAACCCGGAGACCAAGGGGATCGTGCTGGCGCTGCTGTTTTCAGGCAATGCGCCGCAGAGCGTGCGCGAGCACATCCGCGAGGGGTGGAATGGCCATGTACGGGTGCTGGTGGAGGCGCTTGGCACGCCCGAGCGCCCGCTGCCCCCCGAGGCGGCGCGCGCACTGCTGGCGGTATTCCATGGCTGCTATTGCCACTGGTATGCCAATGGCCGGCAGGAGGCCATCGGCAGCTACCTGGCGCCGGCGCGTGAGATGTTCCGCCACTGGTATCTCGGCGCGGAATAAGCGCATTGAGGGCTGGCGGTCTTCGATGTGTGTCCTATAATCATTGACATCACAACGATTGATCGAGCAATCACATGACGCCCCAGCCACAGAGCGGTGAGGCCCCCGGCCAGATCCTGCCATTCCGCAAGTCCTTGCTGGCCATGCTGGGCGTGTCATTCGTGGTGATGCTGGTGGCGCTGGACCAGACCGTGGTCGGTACCGCGCTGCCGACCGTCGTGGCGGAACTGCAAGGATTCGAGTACTACGCCTGGGTGGTCACGGCGTACCTGCTGACCTCGGTCATCACCGTGCCGATCTTCGGCCGGCTGGGTGACTATTACGGCCGCAAGCCCTTTGTGCTGGCGTCGATCGTGGTGTTCACCGTCGCGTCGGCGCTGTGCGGGATTGCGACCAGCATGCCGTTCCTGGTGCTGGCGCGGGCGCTGCAGGGCATCGGTGGCGGCATGCTGGTGGGCACCGCCTTCGCGTGCATTGCCGACCTGTTTCCCGATTCGCATGTGCGGCTGCGCTGGCAGGTGATGCTGAGTGCGGCATTCGGCATCGCCAATGCCATCGGCCCGTCGCTTGGCGGCATCCTGACCGAGTGGTACGGCTGGCGCGCGGTGTTCTACGTCAACCTGCCGGTCGGCGTGCTGGGCTTGTGGTTTGCCTGGCGCTACCTGCCGCACCTGCGCCAGCAGGCGCACAGCGGGCCGGTGCGCGTGGACTGGCTCGGGGCCTTGCTGATCGCCGTCGGCCTGGGCGCCATGCAGATGAGCGTCGAACTGCTGCCGGGGCGCGGCTTCGATGCCTATACCTCTGGCCTGCTGGTGCTGTCGGCCCTCGCGATGGTGGCGCTGTGGCACTGGGAGCAGCGCTGCGCCAACCCGATCCTGCCGGTGGAGATGTTCCGCAACCCGGCCCTGGCGCCGCTGTTCCAGCTGTCGGTGTTCGCCGGCGTCACCATGTTCGCGCTGCTGCTGTACGCGCCATTGCTGTTCCAGGGCGGCTTTGGCCTGTCGCCGAAGGAAGCGGGGTTGCTGATCACGCCGCTGGTGGTCTGCATCACGGTCGGCAGCATCGTCAACGGCCGCGTCATCACCCGCATCCGCCGGCCCAATGCGATGCTGTATGCCGGCTTCGGCATGCTGGCGCTGGCTACGCTGGCGTTGTCACAGGCCACGCGTGCCATGCCGCATGGGATGCTGCTCGCCATCATGCTGGTGGGCGGATTCGGGCTGGGCTTCATCATGCCTAACCTGACGGTGTTCGCGCAGCAGACCGCCGGGCGCGAGCACCTTGGCATTGCCACGGCGATGCTGCAATCGTTGCGGATGGTGGGTGGCATGGTCGGTACGGCGATCGTGGGTACGCTGGTCACGCGCAGCTATACCGGCGGCGTCGACCACGCCATGGCCGCCGCCGGCGCAAGCCAGTGGGCAGCGCGCATGGGCGATCCGCAGGTGCTGATCGACAAGGGCTCGCAACTGGCACTGCTCGGCGAGCTGGGCCAGGCCGGGCACAATGGCGCCTTGCTGCTGGAGCAGGCGCGCATGTCGCTGGTCAGCGCGATCCACCTTGGCCTGCTGGCGGCCGGGATCGCCGCGGCGGTGGGGGTCTGGTGTGCGCACCGGGTGCCGCCGGTCAGGCTGGTGCGCTCCGTCGAGCCGGCGATGGCCGCGGAGTAAGCGCGCATGCCAGAGGCGGCGCTTGCGCTTAAGATGGCGCCTGTGTATCCCTGAGGAGAATGGATGGAACTGGAGCGACAAAGCGTGGCCGTACTGCAGCAGTTCGGACGCACTTACCGCGCGTATGCGGGCGCATTCGAGCAGTGCATCGGCCTGCCGCTGGCGCGCTGGCGGATCCTGCATGCACTGCACCTGCAGGAAGACGCCATCGCGCAGCGGGCGCTGGCCGACCGCGTTGGCATGGATCCGGGCGCATTGACGCGCCAGCTCAAGGCCATGCAGGAACTGGGCTGGGTCGAGCGCACCACGTCGGAGCGCGACAACCGCGTGACCCATGTCACGCTGTCGCACGCGGGGCAGCAACTGGTGGCGCGCCTGATGCCGCTGCGCTCCGCCTTCCTGCAGGATGTGCTGACCGAGGTCTCGGCATCGACCATGCAGGACCTGTCGCGCGGGCTGGCGCAGCTGGAGACCGGCATCGCGCATGCGCTGGCGCGGCTGGAGCAGCCGGACGTCGTGGCCTGAGCGCCGGGCTCATGCTGGCGCCGGGCATTTATTGGCGGGCCTCAGCAGCCGGACAGCAGCATGCCGTTGAGGGCCGCGAATTCGAACAGCTCGCGGTCGTTGGTGACCCCCAGCTTTTGCATGGCACAGTTCTTCTGGCGGCTGATGGTCTTGACGCTGCGGCACAGCAGGATCGCGATCTCGCTGACGGATCGCCCGGCCAGGTACATCCGCAGCACTTCCATTTCACGCGCTGACAGCCGCTCGGCGCCACCGTGGCTTGCCGCCGGGTTGCCGGGATCGGCATGGGACAGGATCTCCATGGCCGACTTGCCGATGTAGCGGAAGCCACGCTGGATGCGGCTGACCATCGTGACCAGTTCCGACAGCGGCGCGTCTTTCAACAGCAGGCCATGCACCTGCGTATCGAGGATGGAGCGCAGCACCAGCGGGTTGGTGATCATCGTCAGCACGGTGACGGCCAGCGACGGATGGCGCCGGCGCAGCGCGGCCAGCATGCGCAGCCCGTCGCCGCTGCCTTCCTGCTGCGAGGGCATGTGGTAGTCGGTGACGACGACATCGGGCCGCAGGGTCTCGACGCTGTTCAGCAATGCCGTTGCGCTGGTCACGGTGCCGCAGATTTCCCATCCGGTCTGGGTTTGCAGGCGGTCGGCAACGGCCGCGCTGACTACCGGATGGTCATCGGCAAGCAGGATCCTCAATGCCATCGGGTCTCCTCGGTCCTTAATCGTGCTGCGCGTCATGCCGCGCCGGCGCTCAAGAAAACGCCGCACGTCAGCCGACGTGCGGCGAAATGGCGACGCCAGACAAATAGTCGCCAGACAACTGCATGCATCGCCGCGAACCGGGCCAAACGGGAGACGGCCGGCGCGCTGCGATGCATGCGCAGGATACTGTCAGAGCCCTGGCGCGAAACTAGGAGAATTCGCAAAGCGCAGCCGACCGACGTGTCGCCAATGAAAAAGGCGCTGGCACCTGCGGGTGGCCAGCGCCTGGTGGCGCATCGAATGCGTGTCAGTATCGGTTACATGGCGGCGGGCGTCAGTGTCCGGGTCAGGCGAGTGCAGCTGCGGTCGTGGCAGCGTGGCGCACGTTGCGGCGGCCGTCGATAGACTTGAGCGGATCGCGCAACACCGCGCTGCCGACTTCCATGATGTCGCGCAGCACCGTCTTGTCGTGGCTGCGTTCCGGTCCCCAGAAATGGAGGGCGGCCCATTCCGGGAAGCTGCTGGGTGGTGCCAGCAGCCGCGTCTTCCGCTCGCGCGTGATCAGCGGCACGTTGAAGTCCAGCACCGGGCAGATGCCACCGGCGGCGTGCAGCAGCGTGATCTGCGTGTGCCAGGAAGGCACAACGGTCTCGCGGTGTCCGGGTGTGCCGGCCTGACGGCTCAGGAAGGTGCGCAGCGGGCTGCCGGCTTCGCAATCTTCCTGCAGCAGGATCCAGTCCGTTTCGCCTTCGTCGTAGCTGCCTTCGCGGGTGGCGCTGACCAGGCGGCGCGGCGTGGCCATGATGTTCTGCTGCAGCACGCGTTCGGGGTCGTGCCCGCCGTCGACGACAAACGCGCAGTCCAGTTCGCCGCTGTCGAGATGGCTGGCCAGCGCCGCATCGGCGATCACGGGACGCGTGATGAAGCTGTCCTGCGGAAACTGCTCGCACAGCGTGGTCAGGATTTCCGTAATGACGGGATCGCCGATCGAGGACGAGAAGCCGATGGAAATCCGTCTGCCGCTCGTGCGGCGCTGGCCCAGGCCCGCTTCACCGGGGCGCACCAGCTGGTTCCACTTGGCCAGGATCTGGCGCGCGGTTTGCTCCAGGCGCAAGGCGTGGGGCGTCGGTTCAAGCATGCCATTGCGCTTGACGAACAGCGGATCGCCCGTGATTTCACGCAAGCGCGTCAGGCTGTAGGCAACGGTGGGCACGCGTCCCTGGGTACAGGCAGCGACCGCGTTGAGGTCGCGATACTCCATCACCAGGACGAAGACATGTAATAGCTTGGTGCTGACGTGACGCATTCTGGCTTCTCCCGATCCATGATTCTTTTTCTGTTTTTTGTTTGTCCGATGCGTACAGCGCGGCGCGAAGAGAGCGCGCAGCAAAGCATGAAACGTGCTTATCCGACCGGGCGACAATCTGTTGCCCGTACCGCAAAGCCAGCTTGGAAAATGGCACCTGTCACAGGGCTGCCCGTAACAGGCAGCGCGGCAGACCGCATTGGCCCGTGCCGTCCGGGCAGGACGCTTTGGATGTGCATGCACGACTCCTAATTTCCGACTTGCGTCGACAAATTGGCGCAGTGACTCCTCGATCCTTCAGGCCTGATATTTGCCGGCAGCGTGGGAACCGGCCACCGGTTCTCTTCACGGTGACTTCGGGCTGCCGGGCCGCTTCCTGCGAGCACCGCGTGGTGCATTGCGAAAACGTGCGAAATTTAGTTGTGCCGAGGAATCTTAATACATGGTCTGCAAAAGTCCTAGAAACTTGATTTGATGACAGCCTTCTAACTTTGCTTTCTTCGCCCTTATCCGACGCGCCGTTACGTAGGGCCAGCCTTGCCGGCGCAAGGGCGCGTGCGGATTGCCACGGCCTTTTCCGCCGTTGCCACATTGCTGAAACAAAGTGGACTCCAAATTGGCCTAACAAAATATCGCATGTGGCAGCGGCCTTGCTGGCGTGGTTGGCTAGCCCGCGCGGCCACGCCGAGGCTTGTGGATTTTCGGAAAAATGAGATGCAGGAAATGCCCGCACGCCCGCGCCACCGGCAGTGCCTCCGATGGCTTGCGCAGGCCGTTGCGGCAACGCTGTAAGCCAGGTCCGCCCAGATAATTTTCTTAACTCGCCTTGCGAAGACACTGAATTGCCTTTTGGCGCGGCAGTGGGCTAACGTACGCCCAGAGTCGGCACGGTTGGCGGCGCGGCCGGCGTTGCCCGCGCCAGCGCCGGCGCCGTTGTGGAGCGGAGAGATTCGTGAACAGACGGTATTCGGAAGAACAGATCCGCAGCTACCTGGCCGAGGCGGCCAGTGGCGTGCCGGTGCGCGAGCTGTGCGCGCGCTATGGCTTCAGCGATGCCTCGTTCTATGGATGGCGGGCACGCTATGGAGACCAGAGCCAGAACGATGCCCGCGACGGGCGCAAGCTGCGCGAGCTGCAAGAGGAGAATGCGCGGCTCAAGAGTATGCTTGCGGACGCGCTGCTCAAGCTCGAGCTGCTGCGCAACCGTACCGGCCGCCGCCAGGGCAACGGCAAGGACCGCTGAAGGCACGGCCGGTTTCCGCAATGCACGCCGCGCACCATGGCTGCCGCCATGCGCTGCGCCGGCCCCTGGAGTACTGGTTTTGAAGAAGTTTGTTTGCAAGTGCGGCCTGCTGACTGCCGCCATGGTGGCAGTTTCACTGCAGGCTACGTCATGGGCGGCGGGTAATGCCGCATCCGCATCCGCCGCCGCCGGCACGCCGATGGTGGCGCCGCCGCCGCCGCGGATGCTGGACGAAGCCACTGCCGTCGAAGGCCCTGGTGGCACGTTGTCCGCATCGCAGCGCCAGCACTGCCAGGGCTTGCTGGACCAGCTCAATGCGCTGTCGAAAGGCCCGCAGTGGTCCGAAGGCAAGTCGTCGGTGACCACAGCCGACGGGCGCACATATCCGACACTGGAGCGCCAGCCGGATCGCAAGCGGCTGGAAGAAGCATATCGGCAGGAGTGCGCGCAGCAACGTCGCTGAGTGCGCAACCCGGGCTGCAGGCCGTTGCCTGCTGGGAGCGGGCACGGCGGCGCGCGCCGGCTCACTGCGCGGCTTCGCGCCGGACGGCTGGCAGCGCGTCGCCGACCACTAAGTCGCCGCCTCCCGGCACATTCTCATCCCGGACGCGAATTCCGCGCCCTGATCGCCTTCGCGCGCGGGTCGCTGCGCGCCGGCTTCGAGGTCGGCATAGATCGAGGCCAGCCCGGCGGGATCGATGATGCGCAGCCGCCGCTGGCGCACCGCGATCAGCCCGACCGAGGCAAAGCGCGACAGCAGCCGTGATACGGTTTCCAGCGTCAGGCCAAGCAGGCTGGCGATATCGGTGCGCGGCATTGCCAGCGTCAGCGTGCCGTCCTGCCGGCCATGGCGGCGGGCCTGCTCGCCGGCAAGGTCCAGCAGCAGCATGGCCAGGCGCTGCGGGGCCTTCATCGAACCCACGGCAACCAGCAGCACACGCTCGCGCTCGGCATTGCGCCGCATCACCTCCAGCGCGGCAACGCGGAAGGCCGGCGCCGCCATCAACTCGCGCAGCGATTCGACCGGAACCGCGCACACCACCGAGTCCTGCAGCGCGACCGCGGCGGTGCTGTACTGCGGCGCTTCGTGCGGTTCCAGTCCCAGCACATCGCCCGGCATGGCGAAGCCGGTGACCTGGCGCCACCCCAGTGGCGATTCGTAGACTTGCTTGGCGCTGCCCGCGCGCAGCGGGTAGACCGTCAGAGCCGGGCGACCCTGACGGAAGACGGGGTCGCCGATGCGCACCGTCAAGCGCTCAGGATGCAGGCGCGCGCCGGCGGGCGCCGGCATACTGCCCGTCTCGGCTACGCCACAGACGGCATGGAACAGGCAAAGCGAACAGGCGGGGGCGCCGTGATCCGGCATGGCAACTTTGGGCGAGGGCATTCGACAAGCCAGTATAAAACGCTGGCATCGCCAGCTAACTTGCCGGGATCTTCATTCTTTCGAATCCGGTGTTCAATATTTTCGCCGGGTCAGGAAGAAAACCGAGAGGAAGGCCGCGGCGATCTGTAACGTCATATTTGTCTCACTTCCGTCGCTCGGCGGGTGTGGTATGCTGCAACGCAACAACAAAGGCATAGGGGGAGATTCCGTCATACGACCAGGAGTCCTCATGACCAAGAGCCTAGCCTCTGACTGGCACACACAACTCCGGCGCCTGAGCCGGGTGCAGGCCCGAACGGAAACACAGGTGAAGTCCTGGCTGGAACGTTTCGACTCACTGAACCCGCTGACACCATCACGTCCGCAAGACGTGCCGGCCCGGCCGCGCCGTCCGGTCGTTACGCCCGCCGCGCCGGGTGAATTGCCCGGCACCTGGCAGGCACACCGGCTGCGCCTGGCTGCGATGCCCGGCGAACTGGTGCCGCAGCTGTCCTATCACCTCTATATCCCGTCCAAGCGCCATCGCGGCCCGTTGCCGGTGGTGGTGCTGCTGCATGGTTGTCGGCAGACGCCCGATGCAATCAGTGCCGGCACGCGCATGAATGCGCTGGCCGAGCAGGAGGGCTTTATCGTCGCTTACCCGCAACAGCCGCTGCGGCGGCAGGTGCAGCGCTGCTGGCAGTGGTTCGACCTGAGCGCCGCCGAAGGCGGGCGCGAGGCGCAGGCCCTGGCGGCGCTGCTCGACGCGCTGGCCGCGCGCCAGGATGTGCGCGAGCGCGAGATCTATCTCGCCGGCATGTCCGCCGGTGCGGCCATGGCCGCTGTGGTGGCGCTGCGCTACCCCGGCAAGGTGGCGGCGGTGGCCTTGCATTCCGGTGTCGTGATCGGCGCCGCCGATACCCCGCGCGCCGGCCTGCACGCCATGCTGCACGGCGCCACGGCCGAGCCCGCGTGGCTGCTGGACGCTGCTGGCGTGACGCCAGGCGGCCCCGAGATGCCCGCGCTGGTGATCCATGGCCTGGCCGATGATGCGGTGCATCCGGTCAACGGCAGGCTGCTGGCGCGGCAGTTCCTCGCCTACAACGGCCTGGAGGACCGGCTTGCCGGCACGCCGGACGCAGCGCCGGCCGAGGGGTTGGCCGACGGGTTGGCCGACAAGTTGGCCGAAGAGCCCGGCCGTTGCCGCGAATACCGCTTCGGCCGCTGGAGGCGCGACCTGGTCACGCTGGTGGAGGTGGAAGGCCTGGACCACGCCTGGAGCGGTGGCGACGCCAGCTACGGCTTCCACAGCGACATCGGACCCGATGCCAGCGCGATGATGTGGGATTTCCTGCGGCAGCACCGGCGTTGAGCCGTGACCCCGCAGGCATGAAAAAGGGGAGGGCAACTGCCCTCCCCTTGCGTTTCAGGCGACCGCTGCCGCGCGTCAGCCGCGTGAGCGGTCCTTGACGAACAGCGCCGTCACCATGCCCAGCACGCACAGCGCGACCACGTAGTGCGCGGGGGCGAGCTTGTCCTGCTTGAGCATCAGCGTGACGATCATCGGCGTCAGGCCGCCAAAGACGGCGTACGCCACGTTATACGAGAACGACAGGCCCGAGAATCGCACTTGCGCCGGAAACGCATTGACCAGCACGAACGGCACCGCGCCGATGGTGCCGACCAGGAAGCCCGCCAGCGCATACAGCGGCAGCAGCAGGTCCGGGCGGGTGAAGATGGTGGTGTAGAACGCGTAGGCGGCGACCGCCAGCAGCAGCCCGCCGAAGAACAGCGTGCGGCGCGCGCCGATGCGGTCAGCCAGCGCGCCCGACACCACGCAGCCAATGGTCAGGCACAGCGTGGCGACGCTGTTGGCCACCAGCGCGGTGCGCGCATCGAACCCGTACACCTTCTGCAGGAAGGTAGGCGTCATCAGGATCACCACGACGATGCCGGCCGACAGCATCCACGTCAGCAGCATCGACACCGCCACGCTGCGGCCGTGATCGCGCATCACCGACTTGAGCGGCATTTCCGCCGCCAGCGCCTTGCGTTGCTGCAGCTCGGCAAAGACCGGTGTCTCATGCAGCCAGCGGCGCAGGTACATCGACGCAATGCCGAACACGCCGCCGATCAGGAACGGCACGCGCCAGCCGTAGTCAGCCAGCTCGGCCGGGGTGAAGACGCTGTTGATCCCCGTGGCCACCAGCGAACCCAGCAGGATGCCCGCGGTCAGCCCCGCGGTCAGCGTGCCGCAGGCATAGCCGACGTGGCGCGCCGGCACGTGCTCGGACACGAATACCCAGGCGCCCGGCACTTCGCCGCCGACTGCCGCGCCCTGCAGGATGCGCAGCACCAGCAGCAGCACCGGCGCGGCCAGGCCGATCGACGCGTAGGTGGGCAGCAGGCCCATCAGCAGCGTCGGCACCGACATCAGCAGGATCGACAGCGTGAACATCTTCTTGCGGCCGAGCAGGTCGCCGAAGTGCGCCATGATGATCCCGCCCAGCGGCCGCGCCAGGTAGCCGGCGGCGAAGATGCCGAAGGTCTGCAGCTGGCGCAGCCAGTCCGGCACCGACGGCGGGAAAAACAATTGGCCAATCACCGTCGCGAAAAAGACGAAGATGATGAAATCGTAGAACTCGAGCGCGCCGCCCAGGGCGGCAAGGGAGAGGGTCTTGTAATCCTGGCCGGTCAGGGCGCGCGCACGGAACTGTGTTGCGCCGGCGCCCGTTGCGGTACTGCTGGAGGTGGACATGAATGGACTCGCATGGAAGAGATCGCATGCGAAGCGCACAACACGGAGTACGTGGAGAATTTGGCCGGAGGATACAGCGCGGGAGAAGCAGGCACGGTGTGGCGGGTAAGCCGCAGGCTTGCGACGAGACGCTTCGCAAAGGCCGTAAAGATACCAGATCGGCGATTTTGGCGTTGACTACGCAATTCTGATGACTTTCTTTGCTTTGTCCGAAACCGTTGCCATAATGTCGACAAAAAAGTGAAATCCGGGGCACAAAGAAGCGTGTAACGTCGGAATGCGGGGTCAGTTTTTCTGGGACGACATGGAATTCAAGCAATCCATTCAGGCAGTGGCCGCTACGCCGCGCGGCCGGCTGGCGACCCGCGTTGTCGGTGGCGTGGTCGCCGCGCTCGCGGTTTTCGGGCTGGCGGGCTATTTCGGCGGACCGCCGCTGCTCAAATACCTGATCGAAAAGAACGCGACCGAAGCGCTGGGGCGCAAGGTCACGCTGGGCAAGGCGCATGTGCGGCCATTCGAGCTGGCTGCCACGCTGTCTGACCTGACGATTTTCGAGCGTGACGGCAAGACGCCTGCGCTGACGCTGGGCGAGGCCGAGGCCAATACCTCGCTGGCATCGCTGTGGCATCTTGCCCCGGTTGTGGACACCCTGCACGTCGACCGCCTTGCCGTACGCGTGGCGCGCGGCGCCGATGGCCGCATGAGCTTTGCCGATGTCCAGGAAAAGTTCGCGGCAATGCCACCCAAGCCGGCCGACGCCGAGCCGGCGCGCTTCTCCGTCAACAATATTGCCGTGACTGGCAGCAGCTTCAGCTATGACGACAAGCTGCTTGACACCAGCCTGCGCGTCGACCACCTGACGCTGACGCTGCCATTCCTGTCCAACCTGCCGCATGACGTCGAGATCGTCACGCGGCCGACGCTGAGCGCGCTAATCAACGGCACGCCGCTGGCGCTCGACGGCGAGGTGCTGCCGTTCGCCGATTCGCGCCAGACCCGGCTCAATGTGAATCTCGACGGGCTCGACGTGACGCGCTTCATGGCGTTCGCGCCGCCGCTGCGCGATGCCGAGGTCAAGTCCGGCAAGCTCGATACACGCCTGACGGTGGCGTTCCGCCAGCAGAAGGACACGCAGGAAATGCTGCTGATGGGCACCGCTGCGCTGCGCGATGCCGATATCCGCACGCGGGCCGGCCAGCCGCTGCTGAAGAGCGGCCGGCTGGCGCTGGACATCGCCCGGATCGAGCCGCTGGCGCATCGGGCCCAGCTGCGCAGCGTGGAAATCGAAGGGCTGGGGGTACAGGCCGTGCGGCGCGCCGACGGCACGCTGAACCTGGCGACGGCGTTCCTGCCGCAGACGGTAAGCAAGTCGACCGACGGCGTGGCCCCGGCCCCGGCCCCGGCGGCGTCTGCGCCTGCCGCGCCTTCTTCCGCTTCTTCCGGGCAAGCCACGCCGGCCGGCCCCGCGCCCAAGGACCAGCCGTGGCGCTATGCGGTCGACCGCGTTGTGGTCAAGCAGGCCAGCTTCGGGTTTGAGGATGCGCTGGCGCCGTCGGGCCCGGGCAAGCTGGCAATCGGCCCGCTCGACGCCGAGGTCAAGGGCTTTGCCGGCACCGAAGGCGACAAGCCGGCGCATATCGACGCCACCCTGACCGTGGCCGACGGCCAGACCCTGCACCATGCCGGCGACCTGCTGCTGCGCGACAGCACGCTGGCCGGCACGCTCGAGACCAAGGGGCTGCGGCCGCAGGGGTTCGCCGCCTGGTGGCCGCGCGAGCTGCGCAGCCAGTTCGGCGAGACCGCGGTCAATGCCGAGCTGCACTACCGCATGTCATGGGCCGCGCCGCAGTTCCAGTTCGTGCTGGAAAAGTCACGGGTGGAACTGGCGCCGCTCTATGTCGCCACGCGCGAACCGGTGGTGATGCCGGCCGCGCCTGTTGCCGCCACCGGCAACACCGCGAAGGAAGCGGCGGCGCAGGCCCCGCAGCGCGCGGGCCGCCGTGCGCGTGAGCGCGGCGACGCCGACCGTGCAGGCGCCAACCTGCCGCTGCTGCGCGCCGAGAAGCTGGTGCTCGACGATATCCAGCTCGACCTCGCGCGCCAGACGTTCGAGACCAGCCAGGTGACGCTGGCGCAGCCGCAGATCGCGGCCACGCGCGACCACCATGGCGAGTTGCTCGAAATGGCGCGGCTGTGGGCCAGCGAATCGGCCCAGCAGGCTCGCGCCACGCCGCGCAAGGCACCGGCCCCCACCCCGAATGCCACCAATGCCACCAATGGCGGCAACGGCAAGAACGCCAGTGCCGCGCCAGGTGGCTGGCAAGCCAGGATCGGCAAGGTTGCCGTCGACGGCGGCAGCGCGCGCATAGCGGACTACCAGCCGGCCGAGGCCAACCGCGGCCGCCCGGTGGTCCACCAGTTCCGCAATGTCGCGCTCAGCACCGGCGCCATTGCCTGGCCGCTGACACCGGCGGCGGTGCCGGTCAAGCTGCATGCCGAGTCCGGCAAGCGCGGCGTGATCGGAATCGACGGCTCGTTGTTGCCCGCCATTCCGGCAAGCCGCCTGCAACTCGACCTGCGCCAGGTCGAAATGGGCCCGCTGCAGCCCTATCTGGCTGACCGCCTGAATGCGGCGTTGCGCAGCGGCACGCTGACGGTCAAGGGCAAGCTCAATGTCGACGCCCCGACCGGCAAGCCGATCGCCGCGAACTTTGCCGGCAACGTGCTGGCCGGCAACGTCCGCACGGTCGACCGCGTAAGCGGCGATGATTTCCTGCGCTGGCGCTCGCTCGCGGTGTCGGGCATCGACTTCGCGATGGACGAGAGCAAGGGGCCGATGCGCGTCAGCCTGGGCAATGTCGCGCTGTCTGACTTCTACGCGCGCGTGATCCTGAACGCCAACGGCCGCCTGAACCTGCAGGACGTGATGGCCGGTGGCGCGGCCAAGGGCGAGGCGGCGCCGTCGACCAGCCTGACGCAGGCCAACCCGGCCTCGGCGCCGGCAACGCCGCCGGTGCAGGCTGGCGACACGCGCACCGCGCAGGTCGAGCAGAAGCCGGGCGGGCCCAAGCCGCAGATCCGCATCGGCGGCGTGTCGGTGAGCCAGGGCAACATCAATTTCTCGGACTTCTTCGTCAGGCCGAACTACACCGCCAACCTGACCGGGATGAAAGGCTCGGTGTCCAAGGTGTCCTCGGGCGATCCCGCGCCTGCCGACCTGGTGCTCGATGGCCGCATCGACGACGATGCGCCGGTAACCATCAACGGCAAGATCAACCCGCTGGGCGAGCAACTGTTCCTGGACATCGCCGCCAAGGCTTCGGGGGTGGAGTTGACGCGGCTGACGCCATACGCGGCCAAGTACGCCGGTTACCCGATCACCAAGGGCAAGCTGACCGTCGACGTCGCCTACAAGATCGAGAACGGCAAGCTGGATGCGCGCAACCACCTGTTCCTTGACCAGCTCACCTTTGGCGAGCGCGTCGACAGCCCGGACGCGACCAAGCTGCCGGTGCTGCTGGCGGTGTCCTTGCTGAAGGACCGCAATGGCGTGATCGATGTGAACCTGCCGGTTTCCGGTTCGCTGTCGGACCCGGAATTCAGCATCGGCGGCGTGATCGTGCGCGTGATCGTCAACCTGCTGACCAAGGCGATCACTTCGCCGTTCTCGCTGATCGCCTCGGCTTTCGGCGGCGGCGGCGGCGACGAACTCGGGTATGTCGAATTCGCGCCCGGCACGTCGACGCTGACGCCGGCGGCGAAAGAGAAGATCGGCAAGCTCGGCCAGGCGCTCAACGACCGGCCTTCGCTGCGCCTGGAAATCAGCGGCCGCATCGACCCGGCCACCGACGAGGCCGGCGCGCGCCGCGAGTGGCTGGATGCGCGCGTTGCCGAGCAAAAGCGACGCGACCAGCGCAACAGCGCGCAGGCCGGCACCGAGGCCGGCGATGACGAGTCGGGCGAGCAGGGCGCCGAGATCAAGGTGTCGAAGCAGGAATATCCGAAATACCTGGAAGAGGTCTACAAGCGCACCTCGATGAAGAAGCCACGCAACTTCGTCGGCTTTGCCAAGTCGCTGCCGCCCGAGGAAATGGAGAGGCTGCTGATGGCCAATGCCACCGTCAACGAAGCCGACCTCACGCGTCTTGCCGACCAGCGCGCTCTGGTGGTCAAGCAGTCGCTGGAGCGCGAAGGCAAGGTGCCCGAGAGCCGGCTGTTCCTGACCGCGCCCAAGCTCACGGCGGAGGGCATCAAGGACAAGGGGGCGCCGAACCGGGTGGACTTCGCGATCCGCCAGTAGCCGGGCCGCCGGCGGCGCCCGCCATGGGGCCGCCGGCAAAAGACGGTATGATTCGGCCCGGACTATCCGTCATGACCGAATCAGGAGTGTGTTTTGCAGCAGGATCAACTTGAAGCCGCCGTCGCCTACAAGACCTGGGTGTGTGTGATCTGTGGCTGGGTGTACGACGAAGAACAAGGCTGGCCCGAAGACGGCATCGCCCCCGGCACGCGCTGGGAAGACATCCCGGACGACTGGCGCTGCCCGGAATGCGACGTCGGCAAGGGCGATTTCGCGATGATCGAGCTGTAACGCAAGCGGCGCTTTGCAGCAGCAGCCAGAGTGCGCCTGACTAGCCATGCCGCCGCAATGGCGGCCGGTTCAGCCCGGCGCGCTGCCGTTGCGCGGCGCAGCGCCGGTAGCGGGTGCGGTATGGGTGGCTGCAGCGCCAGAGAGCCCGCAACACGGTAAGAAACAGCAACGCCGCCATGATGGCGGCAAGCAGGCCGATCGACATGGCGGCCCTCCCCTTCACGGATCATGCGGATCGTGCGGGAACTGCCGGCCCGGCCTCCCGGGCCGGAATCAGATCAGCATCGGTATCGCTTCCAGCACCAGCACCGCGACCAGCGCGCCGATCAGCGCCCCCATGGTCCGGCAACTGATACGCAGGTACTTGGCGGTCACCGGGATCGACCCCATGACGATCACGCCCACCAGCGCCATCGGAATCAGGAATACAAGATCATGCGCGTTGAAGTGCATGGTGGTCTCCTGTCTTTCTCTTTTGTGATTCCAGTATAGGTAGTGTGTGCCGTGCGCAAGGCAGCGTGCATCGGGATTGTCCCGTAGCGTGCACAGCGGGCGAGCGCCGCAGGTATCGGCACCGGCACATCCCGCGCACCAGGCGTTGCGCGGCGTACGCACCGGGCGAGTTTTTCGCCGTGCCGGCAGCCTTATCGGAAACGCGTGTCCTATGCTGATCAGAGACGCGGGGCCCGGTCCCATCCATGTCGAACGCCCCGCCGATTCGAGAGAGACGGAGGTGGCTATGGAACTTCACATGCGATCGCACCATTATGTGCGACGCCAGCCCGACTGGACCGCGGCAGCGGTGTCGGGGCTGGCTGCGGGCGCGCTGCTGCTGGTGCTGGAATTGTTCTGGTCGTCGATGGTGTCGGGCGTCAATCCGTGGGTGGCCACGCGCATGATCGCGGCGATCGTGATGGGCCCGGACGAGTTGCAGACGTCGCTGTTCAGCATCGGCACCGTGGCCGCGGCATTGGTGATCCACTTCGTGCTGGGGGCGGTGCTCGGCATGATCCTGGCGGCGATCATCGCGCCGTTCACGCTGGACTCGAGCCTCGGCATGGCGATGCTGGCCGGCGCCGTGTTCGGGCTGGTCGTCTACTTCTTCAACTTCTTTGTGATGACGCGCGCGTTCTCGTGGTTTATCGAGGTGCGTGGCTGGCATACGTTCATCGGCCATGTGATCTTCGGCGTGGCGGCGGCGGCATGCTACTGGAAGCTGGAAAGCAAGGATGTGTCGCACTGAGAGGCGGCACTGAGCGTTGGACTGAGATTTTTTTAACCCGGGGATCGTGCCCGATGGGCACGGCAAGACGTGTTGCACGTTTACAGCGCGCTTTGGCCACACTACACGGGCCCGCGCGCGACCACGGCGGCGGCATGGAGCCAAGGGTTCCTGCCGCCGCTTTTTCTGCGCGAAACGCTTGTGCATTGCGGGACGCATAGGTCCGCCATGTCGCCTTGCAGTGACCTGACGGCATGCACTAGTCTTATCTCAACTTTGCGTGACTTCCACATCCCTCGCCGCGCGCGAGGAGGAGGGTGGTAATGGCGTTGGCCATCGCACTCGTCGTCATGGTCGTCGGTTCGGTGCTCTTCCATTTCCTGAGCCCGTGGTGGGCGACCCCGCTGGCGTCCAACTGGAAACAGATGGACGACACGCTGACGATTACCCTCGTCATCACCGGCATCTTCTTCGTCGTCATCAACCTCTTCGTCGGCTATATCGTCTGGCGCTACCGGCACAATGCGCCGCACCCCAATGGCGGCACCGGTCACCGCGCCGCCTACCAGCCGGAGAACCGCAAGCTCGAGTGGTGGCTGATCGGCGGCACCACGCTTGGCGTGGTGGCCTTGCTGGCGCCGGGCCTGTTTGTCTATGCCGATTACGTGCGCCCGCCGCGCGAAGCGATGGTGCTGGAGGTGGTCGGCCAGCAGTGGTCGTGGGCGTTCCGCATTCCCGGCAAGAGCGGCCAGCTGGGTGCCTCCGACCCGCGCTTCATCACCGGTTCCAATCCGCTGGGCCTGGACCCGGAGGATCCGCGCGGGCAGGACAACGTCATCATCGTGGGGCCCGAGGTACACCTGCCGCTGAACAAGCCGGTGAAGGTGCTGCTGCGCTCCAAGGACGTGCTGCATGACTTCTACGTGCCGCAGTTCCGCGCGCGCATGAACATGGTGCCGGGCATGGTGACGTCGTTCTGGTTCACGCCGACGCAAACGGGACGCTTTGAAGTCCTGTGCGCGCAGCTGTGCGGCGTGGGGCACTACAACATGCGAGGCATCGTGGTGGTGGACGAACCCGCCGTGTACGAGGCCTGGCTGGCGAAGCAGCAGACCTTTGCCATGGCGCTGGCGAAGGCGGCGGCACCGCCGGCGGCCATGGCCGCCGCAGCGCCGGGCGCCGCCGGCGACGCCGGCATGGTGGAAAAGGGCCGCGCGCTGGCGCAGGGCAAGGGCTGCACCGCGTGCCACAGCATCGACGGCAACCCGAGCGTAGGCCCGACG
This sequence comes from Cupriavidus sp. P-10, assembly GCF_003402535.2. Classification (NCBI taxonomy): domain Bacteria; kingdom Pseudomonadati; phylum Pseudomonadota; class Betaproteobacteria; order Burkholderiales; family Burkholderiaceae; genus Cupriavidus; species Cupriavidus sp. P-10. Next base: position 2,384,810 of record NZ_AP025171.1, on the reverse strand, counting down.
TGGAAGGGCCTGTACGGCAAGACCGAGACCTTCGCCGACGGCAGCAGCGCGGCGGTCGATGACGCCTTCCTGCACAAGGAGATCGTGGACCCGCACGCGCGCCTGGTGAAAGGCTTTGGTCCGGTGATGCCCAAGCTGCCGATGAGCGAGGACGAGGTCGCGGCGCTGACCGCATACATCAAGTCGGCAGGCACCGGCGCCGCCGCGCCGGAGGCCGTGGCGCCGGGCGCACCGGCTGCCGCCACCAGCGCCGCCACTACCGCCGCCGCCGGCACGGCCGCACCCGTGCCGACGCCGGGCGCCGCCTCTGGTACCTATACGACTTCGACCGCCGTGGCCGTGCCGCCTTCCGCGGCGCCCGCGCCGGCCCGGAAGTGAGGAGACCCGCATGGCTTACGCCGACGATGCCGCCCATCACGCGCCACAGAGCTTCTGGACGCGCTACGTCTGGAGCCAGGACCACAAGGTGATCGCGGTGCAGTACACCATCGTGGCGATCGTGGTGGGCCTGGTGGGCGTGGTGCTGTCCAACCTGATGCGGATGCAGCTCGGTTTTCCCGGGCGCTTCGAGTTCATCGACGCCAACCGCTATTACCAGTACGTCACCATGCACGGCATGATCATGGTGATCTACCTGCTGACGGCGCTGTTTCTCGGCGGCTTCGGCAATTACCTGATCCCGCTGATGGTGGGGGCGCGCGACATGGTGTTCCCCTTCCTCAACATGCTCAGCTTCTGGGTCTACCTGCTGTCGGTGATCGTGCTGCTGGCAAGCTTCTTCGTGCCGGGCGGGCCGACCGGTGCCGGCTGGACCCTGTATCCGCCGCAGGCGATCCTGCCCGGGACGCCAGGCCATGACTGGGGCATCATCCTGATGCTGGTGTCGCTGGGGATCTTCATCGTCGCGGCGACCATGGGCGGCCTCAACTACGTCACGACCGTGCTGCAGGCGCGCACCGAGGGCATGACGCTGCTGCGCATGCCGCTGTCGGTGTGGGGCATCTTCATGGCGACCATCCTGGCGCTGCTGGCGTTTCCGGCGCTGTTCGTTTCCGCGGTGATGATGCTGCTCGACAAGACGCTCGGCACCAGCTTCTTCATGCCGGCGATGGTGTCGATGGGGCAGCAGCTGCAGTACAAGGGCGGCAGCCCGCTCTTGTTCCAGCACCTGTTCTGGTTCTTCGGCCACCCCGAGGTGTATATCGTGGCGCTGCCGGCCTTCGGCATCGTCTCGGACCTGGTCAGCGTGCATGCGCGCAAGAGCATCTTCGGCTATCGCACCATGGTGTGGGCGATCCTGGCGATCGGCGTGCTGTCGGTGGTGGTGTGGGCGCACCATATGTTCGTCAGCGGCATGAACCCGTATTTCGGCTTCTTCTTTGCCACCACCACGCTGATCATTGCCGTGCCCACGGCGATCAAGGTCTACAATTGGGTCATCACGCTGTGGCGCGGCGATATCCATTTCTCGGTGCCGATGCTGTTCGCGATCGCGTTCATCAGCACCTTTGTCATTGGCGGGCTGACCGGGCTGTTCCTGGGCAACGTCAGCGTGGATATCCCGCTGTCGAACACGTATTTCGTGGTGGCGCACTTCCATATGGTGATGGGCGTGTCGCCGATCCTGGTGGTGTTTGGCGGCATTTACCACTGGTATCCCAAGGTCACCGGGCGCATGCTCGACGACACCATGGGGCGCGTGCATTTCTGGATTACCTTCATCGGCACCTACGCCATCTTCTTCCCGATGCACTACCTGGGCGTGCTGGGCATGCCGCGCCGGTATTACGCGTGGGAGAACTACGCCTTCATCCCGGAGTCGGCGCATGTGATGAACATGTACATCTCGGTGGCGGCCTTTGTCGTGGCTGCGGCGCAGCTGCTGTTCGTGTTCAACCTGGCCTGGAGCCTGCGCCATGGCCGCAAGGCCGACGGCAACCCCTGGCGCGCGGCATCGCTGGAATGGCAGACGCCGCAGACGCCGCCCGTGCACGGCAACTGGGGCCCGCACCTGCCGGTGGCATACCGCTGGGCCTATGCGTACAGCGTGCCAGGCGCGCCCGAGGACTTCATCGCGCAGAACGCGCCGCCCGAAGCGGGCGGGGCCGAGCCTGAACCGCATGCCAGCCGCGGAGCCGTAGCATGAACGCCGACGCCGTCTACAAGGTCAGCCGCGACGACTTCGGCGGCAATCCCTCCGGCGAAAATGCCGCACACAGGCGCCCGCACCGGCGCGCGCCGGCCAGCATCGGCCTGTGGGTGTTCATGGGCGTGGTCACTTCGCTGTTCGCGCTGTTCCTGACCGCGTATGCGCTGCGCATGGACAGCCCGGACTGGCACCGCATCGCGCTGCCGTGGCAGGTGTGGCTGTCGACGGCGCTGCTGGCCGCGGGCAGCGTAGCGATGGAGGTGGCGTCGCGGGCCGCGCGGCGCGGCCACATGGGCGTGGCGCGGCTGGCGCTGCGCCTGGGCGGGCTGGGTGCGGCTGCGTTCGTGGCTTCGCAGCTGTGGGCATGGCAGGCGCTGGGTGCGATGCAGGTCATGCCGGCCGGCAATCCCGCGGGCAGCTTCTTCTACCTGCTGACGGCTATGCACGGCCTGCACGTGCTGGGCGGGCTGGCGGGTTGGGGCTTCGCGGTTGCCGCGCGTGGCAGCGGCGACGTTGCCGTGCTGCGCATGCGGCTGTGCGCACGCTACTGGCATTTCCTGCTGGCGGTATGGGTGGTGCTGCTGGCGGCGCTGGGCTGGCTCACGCCCGAGCTGGTGCGCTTTATCTGCGGCACGGACTAGCCGGTGCGCGCAGCGGCTTTGAGGGAGAGCGGCATGTCAACGCAACTGTCTTCGTCATCGGCCACGCCCGCCGCGGGCGCGCCGCTGGGTGGCGTGCGCGGCCTGCTGGCCGACTGGTCGTCGGACCAGCAGGCCTTCAAGGTGTCGTGGGGCAAGACCATGATGTGGATCTTCCTGCTGTCCGACACCTTTGTCTTCAGCTGCTTCCTGACCGGCTATATGTCGGTGCGCATGGCGACCACGGTGCCATGGCCGAATCCCAGCGAGGTGTTCGCGCTGCACGTGGGCGGCGCCGATATCCCGCTGCTGCTGATCGCCATCATGACCTTCGTGCTGATCACCAGCAGCGGCACCATGGCGATGGCGGTCAACTTCGCCTACCGGCGCGAACGCCGCCAGTGCGCCATGCTGATGCTGGCGACGGCAGTGTTCGGCATGCTCTTTGTCGGCATGCAGGCGTTCGAATGGACCAAGCTGATCGTCGACGAGGGCGTGCGCCCGTGGAGCAATCCGATGGGCGCCGCGCAGTTCGGCTCGACCTTCTTCATGATCACAGGCTTCCACGGGCTGCACGTGTCGTGCGGCGTGATCTACCTGCTGGTGGTGGCCACGCGCGTGCTGCGCGGGCGCTACGAAGCCACCGGCAACTACCAGATCGTCGAGATCGCCGGCCTGTACTGGCACTTCGTTGACCTGGTCTGGGTATTCATCTTCGCGTTGTTCTATCTCTGGTGAGGGCGGCCATGGCATCGACTCCCACATCCCCCGCATCCCCCCCGCCGCCTGCGCAGCCGGCCGCGCACGAGCCCGAACATGCCGGGGCGCACAGCGGCCAGCAGCATCCCATCGGGCTGTACCTGAAGATCTGGCTGTTGCTGTTCGTGCTGTCGACGCTGTCCTACATGGTCGACTATTTCCATGTCACCGGATACCTGCGCTGGACGCTGATCCTGGTGTTCATGGCGCTGAAGGCGGGGCTGATCGTGGCGGTGTTCATGCACATGGCCTGGGAACGCATGGCGCTGATCTGCGCCATCCTGGTCCCGCCGCTGTGCCTGCTGGTGCTGGTCTGGCTGATGGCGGAAGAAGCGAACTATACGTTCCTGACGCGCGGCATCTTCTTCCGCTGACGGGGAGGGCGCCGCCGGCTCCGGGAGGAAGCCGGCGGCAGGCCGCCTCTGACTGGCTGTTGGCTTCAGACCTGGGTGATGAACTTGGTCACCAGGTAGCCATCGAACGTCTCCAGGCCACCCTCGCTGCCAATGCCCGAATCCTTGATGCCGCCGAACGGTGTCTCGGCCAGCGCCATGCCGAAGTGGTTGATGTTGACCATGCCCGCTTCCAGCCCGTTGGACACTTCCGTCGCGGTCTTCAGCGAGTTGGTGAACACATACGAGGCCAGGCCGAAGGGCAGGCTGTTGGCGCGGCGCAGCACTTCGGCGGTGTCCTTGAAGCGCGTGACCGGTGCCACGGGACCGAACGGCTCGTCGGTCATCAGGCGCGAATCGTCGGGCAGGTCGGTCACCACGGTCGGCGCGAAGAAATAGCCCTTGTCGTTGCCGAGCGCGCTGATGCGCGAGCCGCCGGCCACCACCTTGCCGCCGCGCTGGCTGGCGTCGTCCAGGAACTGCTCCATCGACAGCACGCGGCGCTCATGCGCCAGCGGGCCCATCTGGGTGCCGTCGTCCAGGCCATTGCCGACCTTGATCGAGCCGATCACCTCGGTAAAGCGCGCCAGGAACTTGTCGTACGCCTTTTCCTGGACGTAGAAGCGCGTCGGCGACACGCACACCTGGCCGGCATTGCGCAGCTTGAAGCGCGCCAGCATTTCGGCGGCGGGCTCGATGTCGGCGTCGTCGAACACCAGCACCGGCGAATGCCCACCCAGCTCCATGGTCACGCGCTTCATGTGCGCGCCGGCCAGCGCGGCCAGCTGCTTGCCTACCGGCACCGAGCCGGTGAACGAGATCTTGCGCACGATCGGCGATTCGATCAGGTAGGTCGAGACTTCGCCGGGCACGCCCCAGACGATGTTCAGCACGCCCGGGGGCAGGCCGGCGTCATGGAACAGCTGGGCCAGCGCCACCACCGCGCTGGGCGAGTCCTCCGGCCCCTTCAGGATCAGCGTGCAGCCCGCGCCCACCGCGGCCACGATCTTGCGGATCGCCTGGTTGAACGGGAAGTTCCACGGCGTGAACGCGGCGCAGACGCCGATCGGCTCGCGCACCACGATCTGGCGCACATTGGGCTGGCGCGGCGGGATCACGCGGCCGTAGATGCGTCGGCATTCCTCGGCGTGCCAGTCGGCATGCTCGGCGCAGACCATGATTTCGCCGATGGCTTCGGCCAGCGGCTTGCCCTGGTCCAGCGTGATATTGCGGCCGATGTCCTTGGCGCGCTCGCGGGCCAGCTCGCCTACGCGGCGCAGGATCTTGCCGCGCTCCAGCGGCGAGGACTTCTTCCAGCTCTCGAACGCGCGCTGCGCGGCGGCGAGCGCGCGGTCCAGGTCGGCGCGGGTTGCGTGCGGCAGCTTGCCGAGCACTTCCTCGGTGGCCGGATTGATGACGTCCTGCTCGCGCCTGTCGCCTCCCTTGATGAATTCACCGTCGATATAGAGGGCGAGATCCTGGTACATGCGTGTTCTCCTTGGTGGCGTTCGATGGGCGAAGGGCAAGGCCGCGGCGGCGGGCAACCCCGCGGCCGCGGCCATCAGCGAAAACGCAAGCTTACCCCGACTGCGGCGATCATGCAGTGGGCGCTGCTCCCCGGCCGGGCGCAGGCAAGGTGGAAAGTGCGGCAGCGGTCCCGCCGGGTCGGGGCGGATGCGCGCCTGGCCGGGCCCGGGCCCGTGGCGCTCAGGCCAGGTCGCGCGGCCGGGCGGCGGCGGTGGCGGCGGTGGCGGCGCCGGTGCGGGTGGCTTCCACCACCAGGATCACCAGCAGCGTGATCAGCGTCAGGCCGAACACGGCATAGCCGATGCTGTCGCCCTCGATGGCGAACAGGCTCGGCGCATAGGTGGGGGTGGTGCAGACCATGGTGCCGGCGGACATGCCCGTGTAGTGCATGCCGCAGACCGCCACGCCCATCACCACCGCCGCGGCCAGCTGCTTGCCGCGCGTCGTCACCGTGGTGGCCAGCCACAGCGCCACCACCGATACCACCACGGCAATCACCGCCGACAGCGCGATCACGCCCAGGTCCCAGTCAAAGCGGGTATTGGAGCGGATTGCCTCCATGCCGGTGTAGTGCATCGCCACCACGCCCAGCCCGGTCAGCACGCCGCCCTTCACCACGTTGTCGGAGCGGCTGCCGCGCGGACGCGAGGCGATGGCCAGTCCGGTGCCGGCGAGCACCATGACGACGAGCAGCGATGCCAGCGTCATGAACAGCCCGAACTCGCGGTGGGTCGGCGTCTGGTACGCCACCATGCCGATGAAATGCATTGACCAGACCGCGCCGCCGCCCAGTGCCACGCTGGCGCACAGCAGCCGGTCAACGTCCAGCCGCCCGTCTGGCAGCCGTATGCGCCGCGACCAGCGCAGCCCCACGTAGGCACCGCAAACCGAGATCAGGAACGACAGGGCCACCATGGGCCAGTCATAGGCGTACGGCACCACGGTGCCGGGAACAGGCTGGAAACCGACAAACATGACCCCACCTCCTCGAACGAACCGCGACAGGAACCGCGACTGAAGGGCGCGCGCGTACGATACGCTGCGCTTGCTGCCGGAACTTCGTGGGAATGCGTGATGCGTGATGTGGAAACGGCAAGCGGCCTCTGCGGGCCGGTCCGTGGCGTGCCGGTTTGGCGCACCGCCTCTGCCAGGCGCCGCCCCGCACCGAGTATGCGTGGGGCAGCATTGGCCCGGAATAACTCATTCAGGTAAAAAAATGCGGGGCAAAGCCGCGCGGCCCACGCTTGTGACGGCAGCTTCGCAGCGATAGACTGGCCGGATTTCCCGATGCCATCCAACGCACCCTGGGCGCCGGGGCGCGGCGCCGGCCGCCGCAGCTCCGCGCCATGCCTCCGATGAAGCCAGACGCCAGACTGACCACCGGCCCGATCGGCCGCACGCTGCTGCTGTTCTCGTTGCCGGTGCTCGGCAGCAACATCCTGCAATCGCTGAACGCCTCGATCAATTCGGTCTGGGTCGGGCGCTTTCTTGGCGAAGCCGCGCTGACGGCGACCTCCAACGCCAATATCATCCTGTTCTTCCTGCTTGGCGTGGTGTTCGGCATCAGCATGGCCAACACCATCATGATCGGGCAGGCAGTGGGTGCCCGCGACCTGGACGAGGCGCGGCGTGTGGTCGGCACCAGCACCACGTTCTTTGTCGCGCTGTCGGTGCTGGCGTCGGTGCTCGGCTTTGTCTATACGCCCGACATCCTGGCGGCGATGCGTACGCCGGAAGACGCCGCGCCGCTGGCGGTGAGCTACCTGCGCATCATCTTCCTGGCGCTGCCGTTCATGTACTTCTACAACTTCGTGATGATGACGCTGCGCGGCGCGGGCGATTCACGCACGCCGTTCTGGTTCATGCTGTTGTCGGTGGTGCTGGACGTGGCGCTCAACCCAGTGCTGATCTTCGGCGTCGGGCCGCTGCCTGCCATGGGTATCGCAGGCTCGGCGCTGGCGACGCTGATCGCGCAACTGGTCAGCCTGGCGGCGATGATGGTGCTGCTTTATCGCCGCCGGCATTTCCTGCTGCTGCATCGTGGCCAGCTTTCGCTACTGCGCCCGGCCCCGGCGATCCTGCGTGCGCTGGTGCTGAAGGGGTTGCCGATGGGGTTGCAGATGGTCGTGATCTCGTCGTCGGCGATCGTGATGATGGCGCTGGTCAACGCTTATGGCTCGCAGACGACGGCGGCTTATGGCGTGGCGTCGCAACTGTGGACGTATGTGCAGATGCCGGCGCTGGCGGTTGGTGCCAGCGTGTCGTCGATGGTCGCGCAGAATGTTGGGGCCGGGCTGTGGCAGCGGGTTTCGCGCATCACGCGTGTGGGGTTGGTGTTCAATGTGGCCATGACTGGGGCGTTGGTTGGCCTGATCTACCTGTTCAATCGGCATTCGCTCGGCATCTTTCTTGGTGGCGACAGCGTTGCCATTGGCATCGCGCAGCATATCAACGTGGTGGTGCTTTGGTCGTTTATCTTGTTTGGCTTCACTATTGTTATTTTTGGTACGGTACGCGCTACTGGGGCGGTGATGGCGCCGCTGGTGATTTTGTTCTTGTCGATGTGGGTAATCAGGTTGCCTTTTGCGTGGCTGCTTGGTGAGCGCATCGGGGCGGATGCGATCTGGTGGAGTTTTCCGCTGGGGTCGGTGGTGTCGTTGGGGCTTGCCGCTGCGTATTACCAGTTTGGGGACTGGCGGCGTAGTCATATCCTGCCGGCTGGCGGGCATCCTGGGGAGGCGGTGGGGCAGGCGCCTGATACGAGTATGGGGACGCCTTGTGAGGATGTGGGGGTGGAGCAGGTTCGGTGAGTTTGATTTGTTCTCGCTGCGCTTGAGATCTGCTCAAAGCCCCCAGGAACAATCAGGCATCCAAAACTGAAAGCCATTCGAAAGATCAACCTGTCATCCTGCCACCGCTGGTACTCCCTCCCAGCACACGCGCCTGTACATGCAAGCGCGTCTTAACGGCCGCGCCTTGCCCTGACGCAAGCGCGCGCGCCGTCTTATTCGCCAGGCCAAAATCCCCTCAGTTCTGCCTGCGCCGACGAGCCCTTCCACAGCAGAAGCAATGCGAACAAATACATCACAGAGTGATGTATTAACTCACGCGCAGCTATCAAAAAAGCCCCTTGTTTCAAGGCGTATCGGTAAATACCCCTAAACCAAGACAAATGAAAGGCACCTGAAAGATCACCTCTTTAAGGTTCGATCCAACCGTCGGGAACCATGCCTTTCGCATGCCGCGTTGCGCCAGAGCCGGCGCACGTCCCGGCCTTGCTTTTCATGAACTTCGAGGAGAATCGTTTTGCGCATACGCAGCCAAAAGGACTTTGCCTCCGGCCTGATGTTTATCCTGGTCGGTCTGGGCTTTTCCTGGGTCGCACGCGGCTATTCCATGGGAACGGCGGCGAAGATGGGGCCCGGATATTTCCCCTTCCTGTTGGGCCTGGTGCTCGCCGTGCTGGGCGCGGTGGTGCTGCTGGGCTCGCTCTCGTCCAAGGGTGAGGAAGACCATCTCGCCCGCTGGGACCTGAAGACCCTGCTGTGGATCCTGGGTTCGGTCGTGCTGTTCGGGTTGCTGCTCAAGCCGCTCGGCATGGTGCTGTCCGTGTTCGTGCTGGTCCTGGTGTCGTCGATGGCGAGCCATGAATTCAGCTGGAAGGGCGCGCTGCTCAACGGTGTGGTGCTGGTGCTGATCAGCCTGGGCGCCTTCGTCTACGGCATCAACCTGCAGATGCCGGTGTGGCCGGCCTTCATTACCGGCTAAGGAGTCGCACACCATGGAATTGTTTGACCATCTTGCGCTGGGCTTTTCCACAGCCCTGTCGCTGCAGAACCTGGCCTATGCCTTCCTGGGCTGCGTGCTGGGTACGCTGATCGGCGTGCTGCCGGGCCTGGGGCCGCTGGCTACCATCGCCATGCTGCTGCCGATCACCTATACGCTGCCGCCGGTGGCCGCGCTGATCATGCTGGCCGGCATCTACTACGGCGCCCAGTACGGCGGTTCGACCACCGCCATCCTGGTGAACCTGCCGGGTGAATCGTCGTCGGTGGTGACGACCATCGACGGCTACCAGATGGCAAGGCGAGGGCGAGCGGGGGTGGCGCTGGCCACCGCCGGCCTGGGCTCGTTCTTCGCCGGGTGCGTGGCCACGCTGATCCTGGCCGCATTTGCCACGCCGCTGTCGGAGATCGCGTTCAAGTTCGGCCCGGCCGAGTACTTCTCGCTGATGGTGCTGGGCCTGATCGGTGCCGTGGTGCTGGCCTCCGGCTCGCTGCCGAAGGCGATCTCGATGATCGTGCTGGGCCTGCTGCTGGGCCTGATCGGTACTGACGTGAATTCGGGCGCGGCGCGTTTCTCGTTCGACGTGCCGGAACTGACCGACGGTATCGACTTCGTGGCACTGGCCATGGGTATGTTCGGCTTCGCGGAAATCATCGCCAACCTGGAGCAGAAGGAAGCCCGTGAGACCTTTACCAACAAGGTCACCAACCTGTTCCCGACCAGGGAAGACTTCAAGCGCATGATCCCCGCGGTGCTGCGCGGCACGGCGCTGGGTTCGGCGCTGGGTATCCTGCCGGGCGGCGGGGCGGCACTGGCATCGTTCGCGGCCTACTCGCTGGAGAAGAAGACCTCCAAGTTTGCGCACGAGTTCGGCAAGGGCGCGATCGAGGGCGTGGCGGGTCCGGAATCGGCCAACAACGCCGCGGCGCAGACCTCCTTCATCCCGCTGCTGACGCTGGGCATTCCGCCCAACGCGGTGATGGCGCTGATGGTGGGTGCGATGACCATCCACAACATCCAGCCCGGCCCGCAGGTGATGACCAGCAACCCGGCGCTGTTCTGGGGCCTGATCGCCTCGATGTGGATCGGCAACCTGATGCTGATCATCCTGAACCTGCCGATGATCGGTATCTGGGTGAAGCTGCTGACCGTGCCGTATCGCTTCCTGTACCCGGCCATCCTGACGTTCTGCTGCATCGGCGTCTACTCGGTCAACAACCAGACCTTCGACGTGTTCATGGCTGCCGGCTTCGGCATCATCGGCTACCTGTTCCTGAAGTTGAAGTGCGAGCCCGCGCCGCTGCTGCTCGGCTTCGTGCTCGGGCCGATGATGGAAGAGAACTTCCGCCGCTCGCTGCTGCTGTCGCGTGGCGACTTCACCGTGTTCGTGACACGTCCGCTGTCGGTCGGCCTGCTGATCGCGGCTGCCGCACTGGTGGCGGTGGTGGCCCTGCCGTCGATCAAGGCCAAGCGCGAAGAGGCGTTCCAGGAAGAATAGCGTCGCGCGCCCCCGGGATTGCGCCGTCGGAACGGTTCACCCGAGACGGCGCATCACAACGCAAGCGTTTCGGGGTGCCTCTGTGCACCCCGTTTTTCTTTGGACCGCGGCCCCTGGCCGAAGCCGGTCCGCCGACAAGAGAGTGCCCGACTGCGGCAGCAGTCATGGGCTGCGCATGATGATCAGGATTCCCGCACCATCGGGTGCGCCGACAGCGCCCATGAAACCGCCAACATTTGACCGGTTTTTCTCACGTATCTACGTCCTGAAGCTCGTGCAGTCGAGCCCTGCGACGGTCCTGAACCTGGTCGAGCGCCTGCGCGAGCGGGGCATCGACAAGAACATCCGCTCGCTGCGCCCGGTGCTGCGCAGCCTGATGATGGCGCGTGCCATCACCGCCGAACTGGTGGAAGGCAGCGGCCGTGTCTACTGCATTACGGAGCGCGGGCGCGCCGAGCTGGAGCAGTACATCTCGCACCTTGCGGTGCTGAAGGCCGAGCTGGCACCGGAGGAGGGCGAGCAGGGCTGACGGGCAAGCCCTTCTGCTCGTCATTCCCTCGTAAAGATCTCCAGGAAATGCTTGCTCGGGTCTTCGAAATAGACCCGGCGCCCGCCATCGTCGGTGTTGACTTCTTCTGGCCGCCGGCGGTACGGGTCGGCCCAGTACATCAGGTTGCGCGCGCGGATGCGGGCAAAACTCTGGTCGAACTCGGCATCGCTGAGCAGGAAGGCATAGTGTTGCAGGGCAACATCGCCTTCGGCGTCCATGAAGTCCAGGGTGACGCCGTTGTCGAGCCGGACTCCGAGAAATGGCCCGAACGGCACCGCCTCGGGGCGTCCGAGGATCTCGCAAAGGAAGTCGGCGGATACCTTCTTGTCATGGGAAAACACGATGGTGTGGTTGAGCTGGATGGCCATGTCTCAATCTCCCCGAAGGATGTGTGCAGGAAGCAGCGCGCGAATTGCCGCAACGGGCAGCGTCGCCACGCACGTTCCCCCCATAGCGTACAGGCTCGGCACCCGAATGTCGTCAGTCGCGGCCGGACCGAGTGCATGGAATGAAAGCAGGCCGGTCCTGTGGACCGGCCTGCAGCGCTTGCCTGCGCGCATGGCACAGGCAAGGGGATGCTTGCTTGTTGCGTTATTGCGTGACCAGCTCCAGGCCGGCCTGCGATTCGTCGTTGCCACGCGCCACCAGCACCTTGATCTTGTTCGGCACGGTTGCGCCGATGCCGTCGACCGGAATGGTGGTGATCAGCCAGTCGGCGTTGTTGTCCAGCGTCAGCGCGCCGGAATCAAAGATCACGGTCTTGGTCCCTGCCGCCGTGATGCGCAGGCGATAGGTGCCGCCGTCCATGTCGACCGAGTCAACGCCTGAAGCGGGCGCTGCCTGCTTGTACCCCACGTTGCTAAAGTTCGGACCCACCGAGTTGATATCGATCGCCGGCATGGTCAGGTAGAAGTCAACTGCCTGGGCATTGAACGAAGCGTTCAGCGTGCGCACGCGCGCCTTGTTGGACAGCAGGCCCTTCTCGAACGGATCATCGATCTGCAGCACTTCGGCCCCCGTGGCGCCAGGCAGGGCAACCACCGTGTACTTGTGGCCGGTCGCTGCCGTCACGACTGCGCGGCCGAGTTCGGTCTGCGTGCCAGCCGTGTTGAACGAGATCAGCTGGTTGCCGGTTTCAACGTTGAAGTAAGTCGAGACGAACTTGTACGGCTTGTTGGTGAAGCTGGTCAGCGCGCCGTTCTGCCGGATGTCGACGTTGGGACCGCCGGTGACCGCATGGATCGCGCGGATGGTCGGCTTGCTCAGGCCGACGCGATCGTCGATACCGTCATCGCCGCCGCCGCCGCAGGCGGACAGGATTGCCGTTGCGGCCAGCGCGAGGCCGAGGATAAGGCTGGTCTTGGATCGGAACATGGGTCACCTCTTACCGTTGGATTCAGAGACGATCTGGCCCATGCCGCGGGACGGGAGCGCCGATAGCGTGGCCAGTTGGCTTTCTGCGTGGGTTGCAGACGCGTTGAAGAACGCGCGTGCCGTGATGCAACGATAGGTATGAAGGGTGGTGCGAGACAGGCGCGCGGTTCCGAATTCCCTGTCGGAGGAATCCCACAAGCCACAGTGCCCAAAATCCGTCCGAAATGCGGCAAAGCGTGAGCGGGCATAGGGTGGCGGCTGGCGGCCCGACGCGCAGGCTTGTGCGGGCCCGCGGCAACTACTGTGTAACCGGTTGTTGCAAGGGGCGAGGCGCCAGATTGACGCCGTCATTAAGGCAATGGTTTTGGCGCGATCGGACTCATCCGTGCGGCAGCGACATCATGACCTGGTTGCGCCCGTTGCGCTTGGCCTGGTAAAGACCCGCATCGGCGACTTCCACCAGCCGGCTCGACGGCTCGCCGGCCTGCGGTACCAGCAGCGCGCCGCCGATGCTGACGGTCACGCAATCGCTGGTGGGCGAGCCGCTGTGCGCGATGGCAAGGCCCTGCACCGCGCGGCGGACTTTCTCGGCCAGCAGCCGCACGCCGCCGGGCGAGGTGCCCGGCAGCACCATCGCGAACTCTTCGCCGCCGAAGCGCGCGGGCAGGTCAGAGGGCCGCGCGCAGTTGTCCTTGATCACCGCGGCCACGCGCCGCAGCACGTCGTCGCCGGCGACGTGGCCATAGGTATCGTTGTAGGCCTTGAAGGCGTCGACATCGATCATCACCAGCGCCAGCTGCGTTTGCTCGCGCTGCGCGCGACGCCATTCCGCACCGAGGTACTCGTCGAAGTAGCGGCGATTGGAGAGCCCGGTGAGGCCGTCCGAGTTGGTCAGCCGCTGCAGTTCCAGGTTGGTTTCGAGCAACTGCTGCTGGCTTTGCCGCAGCGCACGGTAGGCTTCGTCGCGTTGCAGCAGGTTCAGGTACGAGCGCGAGTGGTAGCGGATGCGCGCGATCAGCTCGATGCTGTCGGGCAGCTTGACCAGGTAGTCGTTGGCGCCGGCGGCGAAGGCCGCGCTTTTCATCGAGGCCTCTTCCTTGGTCGACAGCACGATGATCGGGATATCGCGCGTGGCGGCGTTCTCGCGATAGTGGCGGACCAGCGTCAGTCCGTCCACGCCCGGCATGACCAGGTCCTGCAGGATCACCGTGGGGCGGGTGCGCTGCGCCACGGCGACGGCCTCGTCGGGCTGCGAGCAATAGTGAAAATCGATGTCGGGCTCGGTGGACAGCGCACGGCGCACCGCTTCGCCGACCATGGCCTGGTCGTCCACCAGCAGCACCATGACCTGGTAGTCCTGTGTGGTGCCAGGCGTGGCAGCCGTGGCGGCCGCATTGGGTGAAGAGGCAGGGTATTGGGGTTGCATGCTGTAATCCTGGGTATTCGGTCCCGCTGCCGGGCGGGATGTCGTCGAACGGTCTGGTGGCGCTCAGCGTGTTCAGGGGCGCTCAGGGCAAGGGAGACGGCATGGGGGCCGGCAGGCCGCTGCGCCCGCATGCCTGCACCAGCCGCGGCGCGATGCGGTTCAGCGGCAGGATCTCGGCGGCCGCGCCGATTGTCGCCGCCGCTTTCGGCATGCCGTACACCGCGCTGGTGGCGCGATCCTGTGCGATCGTCAGGAAGCCCCGGTCGCGCATCGCTTTCAGGCCGAGCGCGCCGTCGCGGCCCATGCCGGTCAACAGCACGCCGACCACGTCGCCGCGCCAGTGTTCGACCACGCTTTCAAAAAAAACATCGATGGAGGGCCGGTACAAGTAGTCGCACGGCTGCTCGGTATAGACCATGCGCGTCGGGCTGGCCAGGCGCAGGTGGTCGTTGGTGCCGGCCAGCAACACCGTGCCGGCCTGCGGCGTGTCGCCGGCGCGGGCGATGCGCACCGGCAGCGCGCACTGGCCATCGAGCCAGTCGGCCATGCCGGCGGCAAAGGCCTCGTCGACGTGCTGCACGGCCACCACCGCCGCGCCGAAGTCGGCCGGCAGCGCGCCCAGCAACGTCGCCAGCGCGGCGGGGCCGCCGGCGGAAGCGCCGATCGCTACCAGCCGCGGCGCGGTCAGCGCGCGCGGGGCGGCTTGCAGTGTGTGCTGCGGGGCCACGCGGCCCGCCAGCAGCCGGCCGATATTGCGCATCTTGCGCAGCAGCGGGCCGGCCGCGAGCTGCGCATCGGCTTCCGCCAGCGTGGGCGTATCGACCGCGTCGATGGCCCCGTGTCCCATCGCGTCGAACACCTGCGCGGCATTGCGGCCGAGATCCATGGTGACGACCACGATCGCGCAAGGCGTGGCCGCCATGATGCGGCGCGTGGCCTCGACGCCGTCCATCACTGGCATCAGCAGGTCCATCAGGATCAGGTCGGGCGTGCGGGCCGCCGCCATCTGCACGGCCTGTTCGCCGTCGCCGGCGACCCAGGCGACCTCGAAGGCGGGGTCCAGCGCGATGGCGCGGCGCAGCGCGGCGACCGCGAGCGGGGAATCGTTGACGATGCCGATTTTCATGAGCGTGCCTCGCCGATCAGGTCCTGCACCGCGTCGAGCAGCGCGGCGTCGTGGAAACTGCCCTTGGCCAGATAGTAGTCCGCGCCTGCTTCCAGGCCGCGCTGGCGGTCCTGTTCGCGGTCCTTGTACGACACCACCATCACCGGCAGCTGGCGCAGCGCGGCATCATGGCGGATCCTGCTCACCAGCTCGATGCCGTCCATGCGCGGCATGTCGATGTCGGTAATGACCAGGTCGAAGGGCTCGGCGCGCAGCACGTTCCAGCCGTCCATGCCGTCGACCGCCACCGCGACATCGTAGCCGCGCCCGGCCAGCAGCTTGCGCTGCAGCTCGCGCACGGTAAGCGAGTCGTCCACCACCAGCACGCGCCGCGCGCGCGACTGCACGCTGGCTTCGGCGGCCTGGCGCACGCCTTCGATGCGGCCTTCGGAGACCAGCTTCTCGACCGAGCGCAGCAGGTCCTCCACATCGAAGATCAGCACTGGCGTGCCGTCGTCGGTCAGGCTGCCGGCGGCAATGTCTTTCACCTTGCCCAGCGCGGCGGGCAGTGGCTGCACCACCAGCAGCCGCTCGCCCAGCATGCGGTCGACCGCGATGCCGTAGGTGCGTTCGCCCTCGCCGACGACGATCACCTGCACGTCGTCGTGCTCGGGCGCGGCGCTCTCCGGCCGCTGCAGCACCTGCGCCGCGCTGACCAGGCCGACGGCGCGGCCCTCATGGCGGAAATGCTGGTGGCCTTCGGTCTGCTCGATCTGCGCGCGCCCGACCGCGGTGGCGCGCAGCACGCGCCCGAGCGGGAAGGCATAGGCCTCGCCCGCGACCTCGACCAGCAGCGTGCGCACCACCGACAGCGTCAGCGGCAGCTCGAGCTGGAAATGCAGGCCCTGTCCGGGCTGCTGCGTCAGGCGCAGGCTGCCGCGCACGCGTCGCACCATCTCCTGCACCGCGTCCAGCCCCACGCCGCGGCCGGAGACGTCCGACACGGTGTCGCGCATGCTGAAGCCGGGCAGCAGCAGGAAATCGAGCAACTCCGCTTGCGACAACCGCGCCGCGGTGTCTTCCGAGGCCAGGCCGCGGCGCACGATCGCGCGCCGCAGCGCGTCCAGGTCCACGCCGGCGCCGTCGTCGAAGATCTCGATCACCAGCCGGCCGGCGTTGTGGCGCGCCTGCAGCGTGACGCGGCCTTCGGCGGGCTTGCCCTGTGCCTGGCGCACCGCGGGCGGCTCGATGCCGTGGTCCACGGCGTTGCGCAGCAAGTGGGCGAGCGGGGCGTCGAGCGCTTCCAGGATGTCACGGTCGACCTGGGTGCCGGCGCCGACCAGTTCCAGGTGCACGGACTTGCCCAGCGTGCGCCCCAGGTCGCGGACCATGCGCGCGTAGCCGGTCAGGCCATCCGCCAGCGGGCGCATGCGCGAACCCAGTGCGCTGTCGTAGAGCCGGCGCGCAAGGCGCGTGGCACGGTGGTCGTACTGGTCGAATTCATCGGCCCGCCGCGACAGCTCGCCATGCCCGTCGTCGAGCAGCTGGCGCAACTCGGCCAGCGCCGCGCGCGCGCCGGCGTTGTCCCCGAGCGTGTCCTGCAGCGCGTCCTGCAGCGCGTCGGCGACGCGAAGGGCGCGCGCCTGCTGGCGCCTGGCCTTCTGCAGCGCCTGGCTGAAAGGCCGCAGCCAGTGCGATTCGACCATGGCCTCGCCGGACAGCGCCAGCAGCTGGTCCAGGGCATCGGCACTGACGCGCAGCATGCGTTCCTGCGCCTCGCCGGCGGCGGTCGGCTGCGGCAGGGTCTCCACTGCCTGCGGCCGCGGGACGGGTGCGGATGGCGCAGGTGGCACGGCGGGCGCGTCGCCTGCCTGCACGGTCGAGGGCGCGGCCATCGGAGCGGTGGCAGGCGGCAAGGCCAGGCCGCCGTCCAGCGTGCCCAGCCGCTGCACCACCGCATCGATCTCGGCGCGGCCGGCAGCGTCGGCCCAGCCTGGATCGCCGCCGGGCGGATGGCCGATGCGCAGCAGCAGGTCGGTACCCTGCAGCAGCGCGTCGATGTGCGCGGCGGCCAGCGGCATGCCGCCTTGCGCGGCCACCAGGCAGTCTTCCATCGCGTGTGCGATGCGCACGCCGGCATCGAGCCCGACGATGCGCGCTGCGCCCTTGAGCGAATGCGCCGCGCGCATGCACGCTTCCAGGTGCTCGGCGGCGGCCGGGTTGCGTTCCAGCGCCAGCAGCCCGGCGTTGAGGATCTCGGCCTGCGATTCAGCCTCGAGCGCGAACAGCTCGAGCAGGGAGGCGTCGCGCAATTGTTCCGGGTTCATGCCAGGCTCCGTGCCAGGGCCTGGCGCAGCAGGGTCGCGTCGAGCAGGCCGACGCTGCGGCCCTGGTCCAGGAACAGCGCCTGCGAGTAGTGCGCCGACGCCCGGCCCAGCGTGGCCGGCAGCGGCTGCAGCGCGGGCCTGGCCACGCGCACTACGCCGGATACTTCGGCCACCGGCAGCGCAAGCGCGGCGCGGCCCTGCCCGAGGATCAGGAAGCGGCTGCCCGCGGCCTCGCCGGCATCGACGGTAGCGGGCCTGGCACTGCCGGTGCCGGCGCCGGAGCCAAACAGCCGTGCCAGCGACAGGCACACCAGCAGGTTGCCGCGCACGGCTGCCAGGCCAAGCACGGCGGCATCGCGGCGGTGCGGCAGCGAATGCACCGGGCACGGCGCGGTGACTTCGCCCAGCGCCGCGGTCGGCAGCGCCAGCCATTCGTCACCGATGCGGAAGACCAGGCACGACAGCGCCGTGCCATCCCCGGTGTACGGGCCGTCTGCTTCCGCGGCGAGCATTGCCGCGTCGGGCAGTGAATCGGCGAGCTGGTCCAGTTGCTGCGCATCCAGCAGCATGGCAGCGGCTTGCGCGTAGGTGGGGCAGTTGCGGCAGTGCGCATGCTCGGCCAGCGCCGGGCAGGAGCCGTCGCCGCGCACGCCGATGCGGCGCCAGCAATCGTCCACCACGATGGTGGCCGCGGAGGTGTCCGCGAAGTTGCCTGAGGACCCCGAGAATGTGCCCGAGAAAGTGCCCGAGAAAGTGCCTTGCGGTTCAGCCATGATGCTTGCGGGTATGGCGTTGCGCGCGGTGGCGCAGGCGCATGGCGCCGTCGTGGTCGCCTTCGGTGTCGAGCAGCGCGGCCAGGTGATACAGGCTTTCCTGGTGCGACGGGTCCAGGTACAGCGCCTTGCGGTAGGTGGCGTGCGCCTGCGCGGTGCGGCCGGCGGCGTCGTGCAGCACGCCCAGCATGCACCAGGCACCAACGGCGCCGGCAGTCGTGCCGATGCGCTCGAGCAGCGCCTGGCAGGCGGCGGTGGCGGCCTCCAGCTCGCCGCGGTCGGCCATGGCGGCGATGCGGACCAGTTTGGCGGCGTGTGCATTGGCAGGCGGGGTGGGTATGGCGGGCCAGGCAGCCACCGTGGCCGGACGCGCGGGCACCGGCCGGGCTGGCACCGGCGCGCGCGGCAGGCGCGGCGGAGCGGCCATCCTCGCCACCTGCGGCGGATGGGCGGTAGCGGCCGGCGCCGCGTGCAAGGGGACGGGCGGCGCCGGCTTGCGGAAGGCAAAGGTCAGCGGCACGCCCACGGGCACCAGCCCCTGCGCGCTCAACAAACTGGCCTCGGCCGGACCGACGAAGAGCAGGCCGTCGGCCATGGTCAGCCGCGCCAGCATCTGCACCGCGCGCCGCTGGTCGGGCGCATCGAAATAGATCAGCAGGTTGCGGCAGAACACGAAGTCATAGGGCGGCTCGCCGGCGAGCAGGTTGGCATCGAACAGGTTGCCCTGCAGCAGCCGCGCCTGCGCACGCACACGCGGGTCCAGCGCGTAGCCGGCGGGGCTGGCCGTGAAATAGCGGTCGCGGAAGTCGAGCGGTCCGCTGCGGAAGGCGTTGGCGCCGTACTCGCCCTGGCGCGCGCGCGCCAGCGCACGCGCGCTGATGTCGACGGCGTCGACGCGGAAGCGCGCCGCGGGCACGCCGGCATCGAGCAGGGCCATGGCAATCGAGTAGGGCTCTTCACCAGTGGAGCAGGGCAGGCTGAGCACGCGCAGCGTGCGCGTGCCGTTCGCAAAAACGCGCTCGGCAGCGAAGCGGCCAAGCTCCAGCAGCGCTTCGCGGTGCCGGAAGAACCAGGTCTCGGGCACTACCACGGCCTCGATCAGCGCCTGGAACTCGCCCGCGGTGCCGTGCAGCAAGTTCCAGTAAGCCTGCGTGTCGGCCGCCTGCACCGCCTGGCTGCGCTCGCGCACCGCGCGTTCCACCGCGCCGCTGCCAATGGCATCGGCGTCCAGGCCGATGCGGGCCTTGAGCAGGGCCTCGATGTGCGTGGCAGTGCTCATGCTGGGTCTCCGGACGTGTCGGCGAACAGCATCGCATGGATTTCGTCTGGCAGCAGGGCGTCGATGCGCACCCACTGCACCAGGCCGCGCGCGTCATGGCGCACCGGCCCCAGGTAGCGCGGGCTGGCGCCCGCAATGCCGCCGTCGACGAAGGATTCGGCCGGGCAGCGCAGCATCTGCGTGGCGGACTCCAGCCGCAGGCCCAGCAGCCGGGGCGCCGCGGTGCCGCGATGGCGGTAGTAAACCAGCACCGTGCGCGTGCTGGTGCGCAGCGCCGCCGGCACGCCGGTGGCCAGCGCGGGCAGGTCGATCACCGGCACCGGCTGGCCGCGGCGCTCCATCATGCCGGCCACCCAGGGGGGCGCGCCGGGAATCTGCTTCAGGCGCGTCAGCGGCAGCACCTCGGCGACCTCCGCCGCATCGAGCGCGTAATGGTCGGCGCCAAGGCGGAACAGCAGGAAGAGCTTCATGGTCGCGAGGCGGAAAACATGGCAAAGGCAGCGCGGCAGGCCGACGTGGCCGCCTAGACCTTGAAGCGCGAGACGCCGCTGCGCAGGTCGTTGGCGACCAGCGTCAGCTCGTCGATGGCCTGGCTCGACTGGCGCAGCGAGTCGACCGTCTGCTGCGCGGCCTCCGACAACTGCATCAGCGCCTGGTTGATCTGCTCGGCGCCCCCGGCCTGTGCCTGCATGCCTTCGCTGACCATCACCACGCGCGGCGCCAGCGACTGCACCTGCGCGATGATCTGCGACAGCTGGTCGCCCACCTGCGTCACCTCCGACATGCCGCGGCGCACTTCCTCCGAGAACTTGTCCATGCCCATCACGCCGGCGGCCACGGCCGACTGGATCTCGCGCACCATCTGCTCGATGTCGTAGGTGGCCACCGCGGTCTGGTCGGCCAGGCGGCGGATCTCGGTGGCCACCACCGAGAAGCCGCGGCCGTACTCGCCGGCCTTCTCGGCCTCGATCGCGGCATTGAGCGACAGCAGGTTGGTCTGGTCGGCCACCTTGGCGATGGTGGTCACCACCTGGTTGATATTGCCGGCCTTCTCGTTCAGCGTGGCGAGCTTGCCGTTGACCGAGCCGGCGGCTTCCATCACGTGCTGCATGGTGCCTTCCATGCGCGACAGGCCCACCTGCCCGGTGCCGGCCAGCCCGGCCGCCTGCTCGGCGGCGCTGGACACCTCATGGATGGTGCGCACTAGGTCGCGCGCGGTAGCCGAGATCTCGCGCGAGGTGGCGCCGATCTGCGTGGTGGTGGCGGCGGTCTCGGTGGCGGTGGCCTGTTGCTGGCGCGCGGTGGCGGCAATCTCGTTGACCGAGGTGGTGACCTGGATCGCGGTGCGCTGGGCCTGGCCCACCAGCGAGGTCAGCTCGCCGGTCATCTGGTTGAAGCCTTCCTCGACCTCCAGGAACTCGTCCTTGCGGCGCAGCGCCATGCGCAGGCGCAGGTCGCCGCCACGCATGCCGGTGAGCAGGCCGACGATCGACTGCATCGGCACGGTGATCGAACGCAGCAGCAGGTAGCCGCAGACCACCGCGACCAGCAGGGCGACGACCAGCGCGGCCTCGATGCCGATCTTGGCCGCGTTGACGGCGTCGTCGATGCCGCGCGCGGCGCGTGCATTGACCGCGCTGTTGTCGTCGACCAGGTGCTGGGCCGCCTTGCGCGCGGCGATCCAGCGATCATGCACGTTGCCGCGCAGGGCAGCTACCGCGGCCGCGCCGTTCCAGTCGCCGGGCTGGACCAGCACCTGTGCGGCCTGTTCATACTGGGCGCGCAGGTCGCGGTAGGCCTGGAAGGCGACCCGGTCGTCGCTGCGCGTGATCGAATCCTCGTACTGCTGCTCCAGCTTGTCCAGGCGCGCGGCGGCATTCTGGCTCTCCTGCTGGAAGCTGCGCCGCTCGGCGTCGCCGGAGGCATTGATGGTCTGCCAGGCGAGCACATAGCGCTCGCCCCAGACGCCGCGGATGCCGGTGCTGTAGTTCAGCCCCGGCAGCGCGTCATGCAGCATCAGCGTGGTTTCGCGCTCGATCGCGGTCAGCCGCGTGTACGCGACCACGCCCATCAGGGCCATGACCAGCAGGATCATGGAAAAGCTGGCCAGAATGCGGGTGCGGATGGTCCAAGCGTTCACGGTGAAGGTCCCGGTTATGTTCTTGTTCAGGGTGGGGCAGTGGCTACGGAGCACAGGCTCCGGGGAGCGGCCATTGCCCGCATCGCCGCGCCCAGGGCGGCTTCCGGCGGCACGGCCGCTGGCACTGCCCTGGTGCGCGGTAGGGTACTGTAAGCCGGATGCCGATTCAACGCGCAACGGCGCGGCGGGCTCGCCAGCGTTGCGCCGCCGCATTGGGGTTTCGGCAGCCGGCGGGAACTTCTTGATTTTTTCCAAGTTTTCGTCACACTTGCTAAATTGCTAGCGGGTAACAATGTCGACAATTACAGATGGGGCAGGGATGGTGGCCAAGTCCGGCGCGAAGGCGGCTGGCGCCTCGCCAGGCTCGGATCTCGATCCGCTGACCGGCGTTGACAATCGCCAGGGGTTTCTGAAGCGGCTGGAGGCGCGCCTGCAGGCTGAGGCAGTGCCCCGCTGCGCATTGCTGCTGATCGGCATCGACGATTTCCGTGCCTTCAACGATATGCACGGCCATGTCGAGGGCGACGTCATCCTGCAGCGCGTGGCCCGGCGCCTGCGCGACGCATCGCCGCGCGATGCTGCCATCGGCCGCGTCGGCAGCGATGAGTTCGGCGTGCTGCTGCCTTCCATTTCCGATCCCACGCTGGTCCGGCATGTTGGCGCGGCGATCCTGTCAATGCTGTCTTCCCCGCATGAGCACGCCGGGCGCCGCCACCATGTGCTGGCCAGCATCGGTGCCTGCGTGATCCCCGCTGCCGGCGAACAGGGCTCTGACGTCCTCGCCGCCGCGAGCCTGGCGCTGGCCCGTGCCAAGCACGATGGCGGCCGCACCATCCGCTTCTTCAAGCCGCAGATGCGCTCGGACGTGACCGCCCGGCTGTCTCTGGTGCAGGCCCTGCACGAAGCCTACGCGCAGCGCCAGTTCGAACTGCTGTACCAGCCGCAGGTAGACCTGCGCGACGGCCGCATCCGCGGCGCCGAGGCGCTGATGCGCTGGCGCCATCCGACCCGGGGCCTGGTGGTGCCGGCGCTGTTCATCGATGCGCTGGCCGCCAGCAGCATCGCCAGCGATGTCGGCATGTGGCTGCTGCAGACCGCGTGCGCGCAGGCGCGCGCCTGGGCACTGGCGTTCCCGCAGCCGCCGCGCGTGGCCATCAACCTGTTTGCCGCGCAACTGTCCGAAAGCCGCCTTCTGACCGAGGTGCGCCACGTGCTGCGCGCGCTGGAGCTGGCACCGGAATGCCTGGAAATCGAGATTACCGAGACCATCGCGCTGCAGCAGGGCGACGAAGTCTCGGACCAGTTGCAGGCGCTGCGCCGAGACGGCGTGACGCTGACCTGCGACGATTTCGGCACCGGCTATGCGTCGCTGAGCTTCCTCAAGTCGTTCCCGGTGGATCGGCTGAAGATCGACCAGTCCTTTATCCGCAATGTCACCCAGGATCCGGTCGACGCCGCGATCGTGCGCTCGGTGATCAACGTGGGCAAGAGCCTGCACATCGGCGTGGTTGCCGAGGGCGTCGAAACCACCGACCAGCGCGACTTCCTGCTGGCCAACGACTGCTACGAGGCCCAGGGCTACCTGTATGGGCGGCCGATGCCGGCCGACCGCGTGACCGAACTGTTGCGCCAGCAGCAAGGCGGCTGAATCCGCCGCCGGCCAGCAGCCGGCATGCGCCGGGCTTGGCCATAGCGGCAATAGTTGTTTCCACCTTTGACGGCCGGCGTGCCGCCGCGCATCGCCGGCCGCCCGCCTTCCCGCCCGCCGCCTGCCTCGCGCCCGGTTGCGCCGCGAGCCGCCATGCCACATGGCGAAATACGCGCTTACAAAGTCCGCCGCGCGGGCCGTGCTGCCTGGCTTCCCGGCAATGTATGGTGACAATAGGATGGCGCGTTGCCATTGGCTTCGCCGATCGGCCTCCGATCAGTGGGCCCGCGCCGCATCCGGAGCGTCTTGTCCCGACCTGAAATCATGTCCGAATCCGTCCAACCTGGTGGTACCCGCCCGCTTGCCGGGCCGCGCAGCCGGCTCGCCCTGACCACGCTGGCCGCCGCGGCCGCCCTGGCGGTGGCGGCTGCTGCACTGGCCCAGGTGCCGGCACCCGGCCAGCCCTACCTGGACGCGCCGGTGGCCGACGCCGCGGTCGCGCAGGCCGACCCGTCCGCCCGCATCGCCACGCTGACCGCGGTCGAAGGCAACCTGAGCTTCGCGCCGGCGGGCTCGGATCAGTGGGCCGCCACGGGCCTGAACCGGCCGGTCACCACGGGCGACCGGCTGTGGATGGACGCCGGCGGCCGCGCCGAGCTGCATGCCGGCACGGTCGCCATGCGCATGGGCGGCGCCACCGCGGCCAGCATCCTGAACCTGGACGACGACACCACGCAGGTCAAGCTGACGCAGGGCACGCTGCAGGTACGCGTGCGCGCGCTGCCGCAGGACCAGACCGTCGAGATCGATACCCCCAACCTCGCCTTCGTGCCGCGCGAACCGGGCGACTACCGGCTCGACGTGGCGCCGGACGGCAGCACCACCACGGTGACGATGCGGCATGGCAGCGCCATGGTCTACGGCGACAGCCGCTCGATCGAACTGCAGCGCGGCGACCGCATGCGCTTTGCCGGCACCGACCTGGCCGACGCCGGCGGCGGCCCCGTTGCCGACGACGGCTTCGACCGCTGGACCTTGGCACGCGACGCGCGCGAAGACGCGTCGCCGTCGGCCCGCTACCTGCCGCGCGAAATGCCTGGCTACGCGGCGCTCGATGACTACGGCGACTGGCAGGAAGAACCCGCCTATGGCGCGGTCTGGTTCCCGCGCGCCGTCAGTGCAGGCTGGGCACCCTACAGCGTCGGCCACTGGGCCTGGGTCGCGCCATGGGGCTGGACCTGGATCGACGATGCCCCATGGGGCTTCGCCCCGTCGCATTACGGACGCTGGGCCTATGTGGGCACGCGCTGGGGCTGGGTGCCGGGCCCGCGCGTGCGGCCGTGCTACTCGCCGGCCGTGGTCGCCTTTGTCGGCGGTGGCGGCGGCGGGCACGGCTGGAGCGGCGTGCATGTGGGCGGCGGCCCCGGCGTGGCGTGGTACCCGCTGGGCCCGCGCGATGCCTACCGGCCGGCATACCGCGCCAGCCCCAGCTATGTCGCGCGTATCAACCGTGTCACCGTCAACAACTTCGTGATGGGCGACCGGGGTCGGCCCGCGCCCTACGCCAACCGCAACGTGCCTGGCGCCATCACCGGCATGCCGGCGCGCAATTTTGTCGAGGGACGCCCGGCGCGCGGCATGCATCGCGCCGAATGGCGCAACCTGCCGGCGGGCGAGGCACGCGGTGGCCCGCCGGTGGCGCCCGTCAAGAACAGCCTGGTCGGCGCCGCGCCGGTGCGGCAACTGCCGCCACAAGCACGACCGGGCTTCGAGCGCCAGGCGATCGCGGCGTATCCCCCGGGACGGCCCGCCACCGACGACCTGGCCCGCCGCTTCGCCCGCGAGGGGGGCGTCGTCCCTGGCGCGGGCCCGGCCTGGCGTGGCGGTGCCGAGCAACGCCCGGGGCGGCCGGGGCGCGAGGCGCAGCGGATGCCAGACGTGCGCATGAGCCAGGCAGCCCTGGCCGCACGCGAGCAGCAGCCGCGCGCCGGTCGGCCAGACCCGGGTCAGGGCCCGGATGGCTGGCGCGGCAATGGCCGCGGACAGAGCGCGCGTCCCGACGACGCACGCGGCTTCGCCGGCCAGCCCGATGCGCAACGGCAGGCGCAGGCCATGCAGCGCGAACAGCAGCGGCAGCAGCAGGAAGCGACGGAGCGCCACCAGCAGGAACAGCAGCGCCAGTGGCAAGGCCAGCCGGGCCGCGAACAGCAGCAGGCGCGCGAACAGCAGCGGCAGCAGCAGGAAGCGATGGAGCGCCACCAGCAGGAGCAGCAGCGCCAGTGGCAGGGCCAGCCGGGCCGCGAACAGCAGCAGGCGCGCGAACAGCAGCGGCAGCAGCAGGAAGCGATGGAGCGCCGCCAGCAGGAACAGCAGCGCCAGTGGCAGGGCCAGCCGGGCCGCGAACAACAGCAGGCGCGCGAGCTGCAGCGCCAGCAACAGGAGGCGGTGGAGCGGCGCCAGCAGGAACAGCAGCGCGCGCAGCAACGCCAGTGGGCGGACGGACAGGATCGCCCCGATACGGCGCGCCAGTCGCAAGAGATGCAGCGCCAGCGTTTCGAGCAGCAACGCCAGATGCAAGAGGCGCAGCAGCGTCAGGCGCAGGACGCCCAGCAACGCCAGATGCAGGAAAGCCGCCAGCGCCAGGCGCAGGACGCGCAGCGCCAGCAGCTGGACCAGCAGCGCCAGGCGCAGGACGCGCAACGCCAGCAGATGGACCAGCAGCGGCAGGCGGGCGAGCAGCAGCGTCAGCAGGTGGAGCGCCAGCGCCAGATGGCCGAGCAGCAGCGTCAGGGCCAGGAGATGCAGCGCCAACGCTTCGAGCAGCAGCGGCAGATGCAAGAGGCGCAGCAGCGCCAGGCCCAGGAAGCCCAGCAGCGCCAGGCGCAGGCGGCCCAGCGCCAGCAGATGGAGCAGCAACGGCAAATGCAGGAACAGCACCGTCAGATGCAGGAGCAGCAACGCCAGCAGGCCATGCAGCGCCAGCAGGCAGAGCAGCAGCAACGCGCCGCGCAGGCGCAGCAGCGGCAGATGCAGGAGCAGCAGCGGGCGATGCAGGAGCAGCAGCGCCATCAGCAGGAGCAGCAGCGGCAGATGCAGGACCGCCAGCGCCAGCAGCAGGAACAGCAGCGCCAGCAACAGCAACAGCAGCGCGCCCAGCACGACCGTGGGCAGATGGAAGCACGCAATCGTGACGGCGACAGGCGCCAGTAGCGGCGGTGGCCCACCGAGGGGTCACCGTGCCGTGCTAGCATGAACGCCAGCCCAGCAGCGCTCCCCATCGGCCCATGACCACTCTTTACGCGACGTTAGGCGTCCAATCCGACGCTACCCTTGACGAGATCAAGCAGGCGTACCGGCGCGCCGCCATGAAATGGCACCCGGATCGCAACCTCGGCCGCGAGGCCGAGGCGCACGCGGCGTTCCAGGACATCCGCGACGCCTACGCGATCCTGTCCGACGCCGAACAGCGCCAGATCTACGACGAAGTCTTCGAGCGCGAGATGCGCCGCTGGCAAGCGGAGCAAGACGCACAGGAAGAGCAGGAGCGCGCCGTACAACGCGAGGCCCAGCGCGTGGCGCAGGAGCAGTACGAGAAGATGGTCGCCATCGCCATGCGCTTTGCCGACGACGGGCACAACCGCGATGTCCTTTTTGGCGTGCTGCTTGGCCGGGATTGCGAGGCGGAACTGGCGGCACGTATCGCCGACAGTGTTTCGGCCTTGCAGGCATCGCGCCGGGCAAGCGCGGCCGCTGCGCAAGCATCCGAGGCGGAGGCCGCAACGGCGTCGGGCCACGAGGCCCCCGAGCGGGCCAGGCGCCAGCCCGGCGCCTTCGATTCATTCTGGCACGGCCTGTTCGGCGTTCGCTCGTAGCGGCAGCGCACGCGGGACGCTATGGGGTCCAGCCCGGCAATGCCGACGCCTGCCGGATCCAGCTCGCCAGCTGTTCTTCGTCGATAGCGTCCTGCTCGCGGATATCGAGATAGCGCGTGTCCGGATCCTTGGACTCGCCGGGCGGCAGGGGCTTCAGCGCCGCGCCGCGGAAGAACGCCACCTTGATGTATTTCGTGAAGCAATGAAAGCTGAGGAACCAGCCCTGGCCCTCGATGCCATAGAAGGGCGAGTTCCACCGCACCGCCTTGCGCACGTCGGGGGCGTGACGCACGATCAGCGCGTCAAGGCGGCGGCCGACGTCGCTTTTCCAGCCCGGCATGGCCGCGATATATGCCTGCACCGGCGCATCGCCGTCGGCCTTGGCGATCTGGGGATTGCCGCCGGAGAGCAGGCGGGGCCTTCCGTCGCCGCCCTTGTCAGCGACCTTGCTTGCGGCTTTTGCCGGCTTCCTGGGAGTCTGGCTGGCCATCGGCTTCCCTCCAACTAAGACGCACAAGCACGGATCCTATCGGCTGGCCGCCCAAAGAAAAAGCCCTGCAGGCCACGCGGCCTGCAGGGCTTCACCGGCGCGGCCGGTCCGCTTAGTTGACTAGCTTACTTGGCCAGCTCGGACAGGCGCACCTGCGAGATCTTGCCGTTCTGCACCCAGCCCACCACGGTATCGGCCACCGAGCCGCCCTTGGCGTCGATGCCGTCGACCTCGTTGGGATTGACCTCCTTGGCCAGCCCCTTCACCGCGTCGGGCATCTTCGCGCGGATCGCCGCGGCATCGCTGGTGGTGCCGGCCAGCTTCATGGCGCCGGCCAGTGCATAGACCATGGTGTAGTTCAGCGACATCTCGGTGGTCGCATCGCGCCCGTCATGCAGCTTC
The DNA here is from genome assembly GCF_003402535.2 of Cupriavidus sp. P-10. Taxonomy (NCBI): domain Bacteria; kingdom Pseudomonadati; phylum Pseudomonadota; class Betaproteobacteria; order Burkholderiales; family Burkholderiaceae; genus Cupriavidus; species Cupriavidus sp. P-10. The sequence goes on along the minus strand of NZ_AP025171.1, from coordinate 2,356,675 downwards.
TTGTACTTGCCATTGAATGCCTGCGCCGCCGGGCGGTTGTCGTTGACCAGCGGCAGCACGCCGATCGAACCCTCCAGCATCGCCAGCCCGTTGGTGACCCTGGCCATCTCGTCCATCTTGGCCTGGTCCATCACGATAAAGCCGCCCTTGAAGCCCAGCTCGCGTGCCTGCTTGACTACCAGCGCGGTCGGCTCCGACGGTCCGCCGACGAACATCACGTCCGGCTTTTCGCTGATGGCGCGCGACACGCCACTGTAGAAGTCAGTGGCCTTGGTGTACGACATCGGATTGTTGGCCACCACCTTGCCGCCCGCCGATTCCCACGCCGGCACGAAGGCCTGCACCCACGCCTTGGCGTAGTCGTGGTCGGCCGGCGTCAGCGCCACGTTCTTGCCATAGCGCTTCATCTGCGCCTTGATGAACGGTTCGATGTAGCCGGTGTATGCCGGCGGGATACGGATGGTCAGCTTGTTGCCGGCATCGGTGATGCGCGGCACGCTGGAATAGGCCATCACCAGGAATTTTTCCTGCTCGTTGAACGCCTGCAGGGCGAAGATGCCGCCCGAGTGCGGCACGAAGACCGCCGCCGTCTTGTGCTGCTGCACCAGGCGGCGGCCGTTGATGGCGGCTTCGGCGGGCGAGTACTTGTCGTCCAGCGCCACCACTTCCAGCTTGACCTTCTTGCCCTTGACTTCCAGGCCCGCGGCGTTGATCTCGTCCACAGCCATCTGCACGCCCGACAGCACGTTCTTGCCATACAGCGCAGCGCCGCCCGAGAGCGGGCCGGTATAGCCGATCTTGACGACTTCCTGCGCCAGCGCGGCGCCCGAAGCCAGCATCGCGGCCACGGCGGTGGCGGCCAGCGGGATGATGCGGCGCATGATCTTGCTTTGCATTGCTATGTCTCCTGAAAGTACTGCGCTTGTCAGTTGCGGCGGTCTTGCGATTGACTTTTACCCGCCGATATACGCCTTCCGAATCCCCTCATCCTTCAGCAACGTATCCCTGTCCCCCTCCATCACGATCCGCCCGCTCTCGATCACATAGGCGCGATGCGCGATCCCCAGCGCCGCGTAGGCGTTCTGCTCCGCCAGCAATACCGTCGTCCCCGCACGGTTGATGCGCTGGATGATCTCGAACATCTGCTTGACCACCAGCGGCGCCAGCCCCAGCGACGGCTCGTCCAGCAGCAGCGCGCGCGGCCGGCTCATCAGGGCGCGGCCCAGTGCCACCATCTGCTGCTGTCCGCCTGACAGCGAGCCGGCCGGGTCGTCTTTCTTCTGCTTCAGGATCGGGAAGAGTTCATAGACTTCCTCCAGCGTCTTGCGGATGCCCGCACCATCGCGCCGGTGCACGTACGCGCCCAGCACCAGGTTCTTCTCCACGCTCATCGCCGGAAAGAGCTTGCGTCCCTCCGGGCAATGCACCAGCCCCGCCTGCACGATCTGCGATGGCTTCATGCCGGACAGCTCGCGCCCGTCGAAGCGCATGCTGCCGCCACTGATGCGGTGGATCGCGCTCATCGCCAGGAAGATCGAGCTCTTGCCGGCACCGTTGGCGCCCAGCAGCACCACCAGCTCGCCTGCCGCGGCGTGCAGCGTGATGTTGTCCAGGGCACGGAAGCTGCCGTACGACAGCGAGACGCGTTCAAGCTGCAACATGGTCGGCTCCCAGGTAGGCCTCGATGACATGCGGATCCTGCTGGATCTGCGCGGGCGTGCCTTCGGCGATCTTCTCGCCGTAGTTCAGCACCATGATCTTGTCTGCCAGCCGCATGATCATGTCCATCTTGTGTTCGATCAGGCAGACGGTCTTGCCATGGCGCACCATCTTGCGGATCAGTTCGGCGAGACCCACGGTTTCCTCCGGGTTCACGCCGCCCGCGGGCTCGTCGAGCAGCAGCAGTTCCGGGTCCGTCGCCAGCGCCAGCGCGAAGGCCACGCGCTTGCGCGCTTCCTGCGTGATATCGGCGGCGACTTCATGCGCCAGGTGCGACAGGCCGACGAAGTCGAGCGCGGCTTCGGCCTTGTCGCGGCACAGGCGTTCCTCTTCGCGCAGGCGGCGCGTGTTGAACAGCACGTCGCCCAGCCCCGAGCGCGTGCGCAGCCGGTGGCCGACGATCAGGTTGTCGAGCACCGTGGCGCGGTCGAACAGCGCGGTCGCCTGGAAGGTGCGCGCCACGCCCAGGCGCGCGATCTGGTCGGCGCGCAGGCCGGCCACGTCCTGGCCCTTGAACAGGATCTGCCCGGAGGAGGGGGCGTGCGTGCCTGCCACCAGATTGAAGAAGGTCGTCTTGCCGGCGCCGTTGGGGCCGATGATGGCGTTGATGTGGCCCTGCTCGAAGGTCACCGAGACATCGTGCACCGCGGTCAGGCCGCCGAATTTCTTGGTCAGGTTGCGAATCTCAAGCATGGTCGGCTCCGGCGCGGGTGGTCGGGACAGCGTGATTGCCGGTAACGGCGGGCTGCGTGGGCTTGCCGCGGCGTGCGGCGGCGGCCCTGCGTGCCTGCTTCTTCAGCCAGGAGCCCACGATGCCGTCCGGCACGAAGATGATCAGCAGGATCAGCACCGGGCCGAACACCAGCATGCGGTAGTCCTGCATGAACTGCAGCGACTGCGTGATCCACGGCACCAGCACCGCGCCCAGCAGCGGCCCGAACAGCGTGCCGATGCCGCCCACCAGCATCGACATCACCATGTCGAAGGTCAGGTCGGTGCGGGCAATGTCCGGACCCAGGAAGCGCACCTGCCCGGCATACAGCGCGCCGGCAAAGCCCGCGTAGCCCACCGACAGCACGAACGACAGGATCTTGGTGCGCATCAGGTTGATGCCCAGCGCCTCGGCCAGCGCGTCGCTGTTGCGCACGGCCATGAAGCTGCGGCCCAGCAGCGAGGTGACGATCCGGTGCATCAGGAACGTGCCCGCCGCCAGGAAGAACAGCACCAGGTAGTACTGCGCTTGCACGCTGTCGAACGCCAACGGCCCGATCGCCGCCGGCACCGGGATGCCGATCAGCCCGACGGTGCCATGCGTCAGGCTTTCCCATTTCTCGATCACCAGGTAGATGATGTAGCCGATGCACATGGTGAAGATCGAGAAGTAATGGCCCTTCAGCCGCAGCGAGACCACACCGACCACATAGCCCAGCACCATACACACCACGCCGGACAGCGCAAACGCGAGCCAGAACGGCACCTGGTGGTCAACGGTCAGGATGCCCAGCGTGTAGGCGCCGATCGCCATGAAGCCGCCGTGCGCCAGGTTCAGCTGGCCGGTGTAGCCGGTGATCAGGTTCAGCCCCAGCGTGGCGAGGGCATAGATGAAGGCCAGCGTCATCACGCTCAGGTAGTAGCTGTTGGGCGTGACCAGCGGGAACGCGATGGCCAGTGCCAGCAGCAGCATCCAGCCGGTCTTTCCTTGCAGTGCTTTCATGTTGTGCGCCTCCTCAGGCTGCCTTGGCGGCAAACAGGCCCTGCGGCCGGATTGACAGGATCACCACCAGCAGCACGAAGGCGATGATGTCCTTGTAGTCGGTGGAAACGTAGAAGCCGCCGAAGCTCTCGGCCATGCCGATGATTAGCCCGCCGACGATGGCGCCCGGGATGCTGCCCATGCCGCCCAGGATGATGATGACGAAGGCCTTGGTGATGACCAGGTTGCCCATGCTCGGGTAGACCAGGTTGATCGGCGCGTACAGCGTGGCGGCGATCGCGGCCAGTGCGCCCGAGATGGCGAACACCAGCAGCGTGACGCGCGTGGCGTCGATGCCGACCAGCGCGGCGCCTTCGCGGTTCTGCGCCATCGCCATGATGGTGGCGCCGGTCATGGTGCGCGTGAGGAACAGGTGCAGCAGCACCATCAGCGCAAAGGCGGCGCCGATGATCAGCAGGCGCTGCAGGGGCGCGGTCAGGCCGAAGACGTCGACGATCTGCCCATACGGCGTCGGCATGCGGTGGAAGTCCGCGCCCCACAGCGCCTGCGCGCCGGCCTCCAGGAACAGCAGGATGCCGATGGCCGCGATCATGTCGTGCAGCTCGGGCGAATTGCGCAGCGGGTGGAACACCAGCCGGTCGGCCAGCATCGACAGCACGGCCACCACCAGCGCGGCGCCCACCATGGCCAGCCAGTAGTTCAAGCCCAGCGATGTCATCAGGTAGTACGACACGTAGGCGCCGGCCATGTAGAACGCGCCGTGCGCGAAGTTGGGCACGTGCAGGATGCCGTAGACCAACGTCAGGCCAAGCGCCACCAGGCTGTAGACGCCGCCCAGCGTCAGGCCGTTGAGTATCTGTTGTAGGAACAATGCCACGGGGTTACCTCATGCGGTTCGCGAATCGGAAATCCAGGCACGCGCGGACAAGGCCCGGGCGTGATCCCTCGCGGCAGCGCCGGGCGCTGCCACGCAAGAATTCGGGGCGTGTGGATCAGGCGCGCGGCGTGCGCGCTGTATAGCGGGCGCCAGCGCCAGGCTGGCGCGGGCAGGTCGGCGTGGCCGGGATCGCGCCGCGACGGCTACGGGGCGGATGCGCGGACGCGAGGTGCGGATGCTGCATGGACTGTCTCCTGTGCGATGCGGCAACGTGGCCGCCCGGCTTGCCGGGTAACGCTGCGCCGACGAGGCCGGCGGCAGCGAAAGCCCGGTGACGAGGTGTCGGGAGTATTCCCGCACGGTCGTTCGTTTTCACCGACTTTTGCATAGGCTTCGCGGCATCGTCAAGGAAACCGGTGGAGTATTCCGCACAGCGAAATAGCGGCGCCAGTGCTGGGGGAATGACCTCGGGAAAGCCCTGAGGGAGCTGGGATGGAATGCCCACTAGCCGTTTGTGCCACGCCGTTCCACAGGCCGCCGCCGTCCCTGATTGATGGCTACTCCTGGAAGCTCCAGGCGTATTAACATGGGAATGAGCAGATTGCGGCGGCTGCCAGCGCTGATAACGTTCACGCCACGATCTTCCGCGCGATGGGAGAAAGACATGGCAACTTACGAGTTCAAGGACAAGGATCTCCAGTTCCTGGCCCAGGGCGCTGATTCCTGTTTTGTGTCGCCTGACACGGCTTTCGTTGAATGCGCGGACAGCCATCCGGCGTTCACGGTGACATGGCCGGAGAGCGGGGCGATGGTGATGACCCTCAAGGTGCAGATTCGGGCAAGCCAGTACGCCAGTTACCTGACGGATCCGTTCAGGGGACGAGAAGTCCTGCGCAAGGCAGTCGAAGATCGCCTCGCGCTGATCCACACAGTGAAGACCGGACTCCTGCTCGCTCCCGATATCTAGGGCTTGTCGCCCTGCCGGAATCGCTCCAGTGCGGCGGTCAACCTGAAGCCGGCTGTGCCGCCCGCCGCGCGGGCCGGCACCTACGCATGCAGTTCCACCACGTCCCGATCGGCTACCGGATGATCGGCGCCCACCTGCTGCCCGCTGAACTTTCCGCTCCCCCAAATGCGGGCGAACTTGAACGTACGCGCGAGATCCGGGTGCACCCGCAGGGCGACATCCAGCACGGTGTCGCCGCGGCGCATCGTAAATGGCCGACTCTGGTCGACGGGCTTCCCGGGCGCCTTGGTGTAGACGCGCACGATGCTCAGAGCCCCGAAAAGAAACGGACCGATCCCGGCCAGTCCTTGTCCGCGGGTTGCCGAGGTTGCGAGCGCCGGAAAATGTACGCCGAGCAGGTCTTCGAGCACGGCCGCGTCCTCCGGGCTGGCGAGATCGGCCTTGTTGGCCAGCAGCAGCGCAGGGAGGTGAACACTGAACGGGTCAGCCGCCGCCGATTCCCCCGATGGTGCCGATGCGGCAGTGCTGTCGGCCTGGCCCGGCCAGCGCTCCGACAGGTTAATCCTTGCCTCGGCGAGTCGCTGGAGCATCAGCGCCAGCTGTTCTGTACAGTCTGGCGCGCTCAGGTCGACCACGAGCAGTACGCCGTCTGTCACCCGCACGATATCGGTGAGCCCGGGTTGCATGAATTCGGCTGAGACAGGTGGCAGATCCACCAGCTGAAAGGCAATGTCCTCGAACTGCAACATGCCGGGAACCGGCAACTGGGTCGGGTGGGGGTAGGGCCCGGCTTCGCTGCCCGAGCCAGTCAGCCGCGCGTGCAGGCTGGATTTTCCCGCGCCGGACGGGCCGATCAGACAGAGCTGGGCCGCGCCTTCAGCATGCACTGCATGTGACGGCCCCCTGTGCGCCGCCTTCCCGTGGCCCGCTGATTCCTGGGTCAGTTCCCTGATCCGCGACTTGATATCGGCTTGCAGACGCTCCGTCCCCTTGTGCTTGGGGATGACACGGAGCATCTCCTTCAGGCATTCGAGCTGCTCGCGCGGCTGGCGTGCCAGCCGGTAGGCTTGTTCGGCCTGCTTGTATTCGGGGGTGAGGTTTGCTGGCATGGGCCGTCAGTGCTGCATCACTGGCCTACGTTCCGACGTGCACAGGAATCCGGCGCCGCCCGTAGTGATGCCTGAAATGCCCGAAGCAGCCGGCAACCGGCTCAAAGCAATCCGGGCAGGTTCCGGTGGGCGTGAGGCGATAGCTATCGATCGCATGCCAGTCGCGCACGATCAGCGGTGCACGGCAGGCGGGGCAGTAGGTGGTTGCGCCTTCAGTGTCGTGGACGTTGCCGGTGTACACGTAACGCAGCCCCTCATCGATCGCGAGCTTGCGGGCATGCGCAAGCGTGGAGAACGGCGTGGGCGGCACGTCGCGCATCCTGTAGTCTGGATGAAACCCCGTAAAGTGCAGCGGGATGTCGGTGCCAAGTTCTCTCGCGATCCACCGGGCCTCAGCGCGGATCTCATCATCGCTGTCGTTCTTGCCGGGAATCAGCAGCGTCGTGATCTCGAACCAGACTTTGGTTGCGTGCTTCAGGTACAGGAGCGTATCCAGCACCGGTTGCAGATGCGCGCCGGTGAGTGCGACATAGAACGCGTCGGTAAAGCCCTTCAGGTCGACGTTTGCCGCGTCCATCCTGCTGTAGAAATCGCGTCGTGCCTGCTCGCCCATATACCCGGCGGTCACCGCCACCGCCAGGATGCCGAGTTCGCGGCAGGCATCGGCGACGTCCATCGCGTACTCGGCGAAAATCACCGGGTCGTTATAGGTAAAAGCCACGCTCTTGCAGTCATGGGCCGCCGCCGCTTCGGCGATGGCTTCGGGCATGGCTGCCACGGCCAGTGTCTCCATTTCACGTGATTTGCTGATATCCCAGTTCTGGCAGAACTTGCAGGCCAGGTTGCAGCCCGCCGTGCCGAACGACAGGACGGCGCTGCCCGGGTAGAAGTGGTTGAGCGGCTTCTTTTCAATCGGGTCGATGCAGAAGCCGGATGAGCGGCCATAGGCGGTCAGCAGCATCCGGTCCCCAAGCCGCTGGCGCACGAAGCAGGCGCCGCGCTGCTCGTCATGCAGGCGGCAGTGGCGCGGACACAGGTCGCACTGCATGCGGCCATCGTCCAGGAAATGCCAGTAGCGACCGGGATACGTTCCCGGAGAGGGCTCTTCGATTGCCGTCATGGCATATCCCTCCCGAAGCGCCCAAAGCGACTCAATCGCCAAAGGGCAGTTCCATTCTAGACCGCGGTTCGCGCCCCTGGCGGCAGGCGGGTCCGGCAGGTAAGTGCTTGATTCCATTGGGACGTATCTGCCCGCTACTGCGCCCCGCCTCTGCGCTCGCTCTGCCCCCGTTACTGCGCCTGGTCCTTGCGTCTCAGGAAGGGTGCTAACACCTTGATTTGAATCTATAAGTCCCGTTATTGGCTCACATGTTTTTGCTACATAGCGGTGCCAGGTCCGGGCAGGAAACTGCTATCAAGAGTCCTCTGCCGTTGCCGCAAGCCGTCGCCGCCTGCCTCATGAAGCGCTCCACCACCATCCCGACTCCGCCACCTGACGCTGCCCATGCGCTTGCGCCGGCTGACGCGCCGGCGGGTCCGAACTGCGCCGACGACCGCAACTTCGTCACGGCGCTGGCGCGCGGCATGGAGCTGCTGCGGGCCTTCGGGCCGCAGGACGATTACCTCGGCAATGCCGAGCTCTCGCGCCGCACCGGCATCCCGCGGCCGACCGTGTCGCGGCTGACCTACACGCTGGCCACGCTTGGCTACCTGACCTATATCGAGGGTTCGGAGAAATACCGGCTCGGGCAGGGCGCGATGGTGCTGGGCCATCGCTACATCGCCGGCGCGGGCATCCGCGAGATCGCGCAGCCGCTGATGCAGTCGCTGGCTTTCGCCACCGACTGCACGGTGGCGTTGGCGATGCCGGACCGGCACGCCATGGTCTACCTGGAAAGCTGCCAGCCGCGCGGCGCGCTGGTGATCCGGCTGGCGCCGGGTGCGCGCCTGCCGATGGCGACCTCGGCGATCGGTCGCGCCTGGCTGGCGGGACTCGACGCCGGCCATCGCGAGGCCGCGCTGGGCGAGCTGGCGCGCCACTACGGCACCCGCTGGCCCGCCGTGCGCAGCGGCATCGAGCGGGCGCTGCAAGACCATGCCCGGCGCGGCTTCTGCGTCGCGCACGCCGAATGGGACCGCACCGTCAGCGGCGCCGCCGCGCCGCTGCGGCTCGCGGGCAGCAGCGAAGTGCTGGCGATGAATATCGGTGGCTCCGCGGCGCGCCTGTCGCCGGAGATCCTGGAAGGCAATCTCGGCCCGCGCATCCGCGACCTGGCCGGGACCCTGCAGGCGCGCCTGTGGCAGCCCGGCGGCGCGCGCGCGTCGATGCGGCTGCCAGCGGATGCGCCCGAGGCGGGCGCGTGTGCCGCCAGCGAGCGGCCACCAACGAATGACGCGGTGACACACCCATATCAACAAGGATCAATGAGGAGATAGCGCATGGAAGTACGCAACAAGTCCGTCGTGGTAACCGGTGCGGCCACCGGCATTGGCCGCACGCTGGCGCTGGCGTTTGCACAGGCCGGAGCGCGTGGCGTGGCCGTGGCTGATCTGAACGAGGCCGGCGCCGCCAGCGTCGCCGCTGAAGTCCAGGAGGCCGTGCCGTCGTGCCAGGTGTTCGCGCAAGCGGTCGACGTCGCCGACGCGAACGCGGTGCAGGCACTGGCCGACGAAGCCACCCGCCGCTTCGGGCAGGTCGATATCTTCTGCTCCAACGCCGGCATCATCCTGCGCAAGGGCCTCGACGCCGGTGCCGAAGAATGGCAGCGCATCTGGGAAATCAACGTGATGGCGCATATCCATGCGGCGCGCGCGGTGCTGCCGCAGATGCTCGAGCGCGGCGACGGCTACTTCATCAACACGGTATCGGCGGCGGGGCTGCTGTCGCAGATCGGCTCGGCTCCGTACGCGGTGACCAAGCACGCGGCGATCGGGTTTGCCGAATGGCTGTCGATCACCTACGGCGACCGCGGCATCAAGGTCAGCTGCATCTGCCCGCAGGGCGTGCAGACCAACATGCTGTTCGGCGAGAAAGGAGAGCGCAAGGGCTTCCTGCAGGAGGGGTCGGTCACCGCCGAGCATGTTGCCGCGGTGACTCTCGAGGGCGTGGCCGACGAGCGCTTCCTGATCCTGCCGCACCCGGAGGTGCTGGAATACTACCGGCGCAAGGGCCAGGACTACGATCGCTGGCTGCGCGGCATGCGGCGCCTGCATGACAAGGTGATGCAGGAGTTCGGCGGCATCGCGGTGTAGAACCGCACAGGGCCTGCGGCCGCGGGCTCTCGCGTGTCGTCCTCAGGCGTCCGGTTCGGCCGCCGCCTGCGCATTGCCTTCGCCGCTGGGATCGCGCAGCCGGCTCAGGCTGATGATGGCGCCGACGGTCGCGACCGCCGCCGCCACATACAACGCGACCCGCGCAGCGCCGTCCGGCACCAGGCTGAACAGCAAGGCCACCACCGCCGTACCGGTGGTCTGCCCCAGCAGCCGCGTGGTGGCCTGCGCGCCGCTGGCACCGCCGCTGCGGGCCGGCGGCGTGGCGCCGATCATGGCGCGGTTGTTGGGTGACTGGAAGAAGCCGAAGCCGGTGCCGCACATCGCCATGCGCCACGCAATGTCGAGGCTGCTGGCATCCGGTCCCAGCGTAGCCAGTCCCACCAGCCCGCCGGCCAGCATGGCCAGCCCGAGGCCCGCGAGGATGCTGGCCGGGTAGCGGTCCGAAAGCCGCCCCGACAGCGCGGCCATCACCGCCACCATCAGCGGCCAGGGCGTGATCAGCAGCCCGGTCTCCTGCAGCGAGCGGCCAAGCTGGTATTCGAGGTAGAAAGGCAGCGCCACGAAGGACAGCATCTGCGTCATGAAGGAGCAGAACGAGGTGCCTACCGCCAGCGTGAAGGACCGGCTGGCAAACAGGTCCACCGGCACCAGCGGCGCGGTGCGGCCCCGCTGGCGCCGCACCAGCAGCCATCCCAGCAGGATTGCAGCGACAAGCCCCGCGACGCCGATTGCGCGCCAGCGGGCATGGCCGAGCCCATCCACGCTCAGGATAAACAGGCCGAACACCAGCGCCGACAGCAGCGCACTGGGATAGTCGAAGTCGCGAGGCTGCGGCGGCGTCTCCGGCAGCGAGCGCCGGCTCATGGCCAATGCAAGGATTGCCACCGGCACGTTCACCGCGAACAGCCACTGCCAGCTGGCCACCGCCAGGATCATGGCGCCCAGCGAAGGCGCCACCGCAATGGTCACGCCAACCACCACCGCATTCAGCCCGATGCCGCGACCCAGCTTCGTGGGCGGGTAGATAAAGCGCACCAGCGCGGTATTGACGCTCATGATGCCCGCGCCGCCAATGCCTTGCAGTACGCGCGCCGCCACCAGCATGGGCAGGTTGACCGACAGCGCGCACAGCAGCGAGCCCACCAGGAAGGTAGCGAGCCCGACGCGGTACACGCGCTTGTAGCCGAGGATGTCGCCCAGCGACGACAGCGGCAGCAGGCACACCGTCACGGTGAGCTGGTAGGCGTTGACGACCCAGATAGTGCTCGACGGCTCGGCCTGCAGCTGGCGCGAGATGGAGGGCAGTGCGATGTTGGCGATCGATCCATCGAGCACGGCCATGATCAGGCCGAAGAAAACGGTGAGGATCGCCCAGGTGCGTTGCGGCTGGGGGAGGCCTTGTTCTGGCTGCATGGGGGAAGACATTGGAGACAATGGCGCGCCCGGAAAGGCGGGGGGATGGCGGGCCATCGCGCGGCCCCGCCATTATCGTCCTGCGTGGCGGTACTCGCAAATCCGCCAATTGTGGTAAGGCGTGCCGGCAAGGCACTTGCGGGCACTTGCAGGCACGCTAGGGCGCGCTAGGACGCGGCGCCAATGTTTTCGATGTAGCTGCGCAGCCGCTCGCGCAGCGCCGCGGCAGCGGCGGCGATCGCGGGTGTCCAGGCTCTGGCCGCGACGCACAGCGATTCCAATGCCCGGCACTCGCGTACGATCGACTTGCGGCGCACGATCATGAAGGCGCCGGCCACGGAATGTGTCCAGCGCCGCAGCGCAGCCAGCTCGCATTGCGCGATGATGTGCTCAAGTTCTGGCAGGTCCTGCCGCAGCTGGGTGCGCAGCATGGCTTCATAGCGCTCGCGGTCGGCGGCGCCGGCATCCGCGCCGGCGTTGCCCTCGGCATCGGCATGGGCCGGGCAGCAACCAGGCAACCTGCGCAGGCATGCCTGCAGGTCCTGCAGCGAGGCCGGCTTGGACACATGGCCGGCGAACCCGCGCTGGCGCCAGCCGGTCGTCCACTCGCTGCCCGCGAACGCGCTGAACGCCAGCACCGGCACGCCGGCATGCCGGTCGCGCACCGCTTCCAGCAGTTCGTAGCCACTCATGCCCGGCATCTGGATGTCGGTCAGCAAGGCGTCGACCGGCGTGGTCTCCAGCACGGCAAGCGCCTGCTTGCCGTTGCTGACCACGATCGGCTGATAGCCGAGTGTCTGCAGCTGCTCTGTGACCAGGGCCCGGTTCAGCGGGTTGTCCTCGGCCACCAGGATGGTTGCCAGCGGCGTGGCTTGGGCTGGTGGAGCCTGCGGCGCCGCGGGCGCGATGCTGCCATTGCTGACGGCATGGTCTGGCGCATGGGGTAGTGCATGGGGTAGTGCATGGGGTAGTGCATGAGGTAGTGCATCGCTGGGGCGGTCGCTGACCGCGGCGGGCAGAGCCTGCGCAGCGTTGTCGGCTGCCATGGCTACGCACGCCAGCAACGCATGATGGCTGTAGGCCGTGACCTCGAGAATCCCGGGCGCGCGCTGGCGCGGGCGATGGGGGCCGTCCGGCGTGACCCATGCCACCGTGGCGGCGGCCGCTTCGAGCAGCGTGGTGAGCGCGGCCAGCGGAAAGTCGTCGCTGGCGACAATGACCCGGGCGGGCTTGTACGCCAGGTATTCCTGCGCCGCTGCCAGTGATGCCAGCCAGTTCGCGCGCCAGCCTGCGGCTTTGAGCCATGCTGCAAGGTTTTCCCCGATGCGCGCATCCTGGCACAGCACCAGCACATCGCTCCGCGGCGCAGTGGTGTCAGCGTGCCCGGCGGCCGGGTGCGCCGCCGGCGTGACCCGCACCGGCAGGCGCACCGTGAAGGCGCTGCCGATATCGGGAACGCTCGCCACCGTGACGCTGCCGCCCATCAGCTCGCACAGCCGCGCGCAGATCGACAGCCCGAGCCCGGTGCCGCCATGGCGCCCGGCGCCGACGCCATCGCCCTGCACGAACGGCTGGAACACCCGCTCCACCAGCGACGGCGGCATGCCGATGCCCGAATCGGCGACGCGGCAGACCAGCTGGGGTACGCCCTGGCCGTCAGTGCACAGTTCCGCGCTGAAGATGATGCGTCCGCTGGCGGTGAACTTGAACGCGTTATTCAGCAAGTTGTTGAACACCTGTACCAGCCGCGTGCTGTCGCCAGTGATTTCCACGTCGAGCGACGGCGACAGCAGGAGTTGAAAGCGCAGCGGCCGGCCCGCCATCATCGGCGCATAGGTCAGTGCCAGGCTTTCGAGTGCGTCGATCGGGCGGAAGGGTTCTTCGAACAGTTCGAGCTTGCCGGCATCGATCTTGGAGAAGTCCAGCACATCGTTGACGATGCGCCGCAATGCCTCGGCGGCCGCGTCAAGCGCTTGCAGGCGCGCCGCATGCGGCTGCAGCCCCGGGCTGCGCGCGAGCAGCTCCAGGTTGCCGAGCAGCGCATTGAGCGGCGTGCGGATCTCGTGGCTCATGGCGGCAAAGAAAGTCGAGCGGGCGCGCATCATGGACTCCGTGGCCTGTTGCGCCGAGCGCAGCTGGTCCTCCAGCGCCTGTTGTGCGGTACAGTCCAGCACCGCGCAGAACAGCACGTCGTCATCGCGGTAGCGCGCCGGCGCATAGGTGATCTGCAGGAAGCGCCTGGCGGCGTTGGCGGCGATGGTGGCGTTGGTGGCGTTGGTGGCGTTGGTGGCGTTGGTGGCGTCGGCCGGCAGTGCGGTACCGTCGACCTGCACGGCGTTCGATGCGGCTTCGTCCGCCGGGGCCGCTGCCGGCGCGGCGACAGTCAGGCTGGCAATGGCGGCAGGACCGTCGCCGCGGCGGCACGCTTGCGCCCCGAAAGCTTGTACCAGCGCGTCGGGCATTTGCATGGAGCCATGCAGCTGCAGCAGCATGTCGGCTCGCTGGTTGCGCATCAGCACGCCATAGTCGCGTTGGCGCACGATGCACAGGCCGACCGGCGTGGCGCTGACCAGGATATGCGTCATCAGCTCGCTTTCCAGCGCGCGCGAGGCTTCGGCGTGCGTGCGCCGCAGCAGGTGGCGGCTCCAGTAGCGCGCGGTCAGCACGATGCCGCCCACCAGCACCAGCATGGCCGCCGCGATGCCTGCGAACTCTGCGGCGAGCGCTGCGGCCAGCATCCGGTAAGGCAGGAAGTACACCAGCAGGCCAAGGCCCGCCTGCAGTGGCTCGACCAGCAGCACGCCATTGCCGGTGTACAGCAGCGTATCGTGATCGACGTGGCGCGCCCGCGCAGCCAGGTGGTAAATCTGGGCGGCCGACACCACGCCCTCGCGCGGCGACACGCCGATGATCTCGTCGGCTTCACTGACCAGCAGCAGCAGCGCCGGCTTGCCTGGCCGGTGCAGGTTCGTCAGAAAATCCTGAACCGGGATGCAGGCGGCGACCAGCGTAGTCGGCCTGTCGCCGGCGTAGGCGGCACTGACCAGCATCATGACCGGGGTATCGTCGACCGGGTGCCGCAGCGGACCGATCCACACCGGCTGGTCGCGCGTCGGCACGGCATGGCCGGTACGGTCCAGCAGCGCTTCGGTCAGGCGCGTGCGCAGCAGCGGGATCAGCGTGGGATCGAGCGCCATCGGCGCGCGCGCGCCGGCTTCGGGCTGGCGGATGACCACGGCGCTGTCTTCGTCCAGCGCGACGGCATAGGCATCGTGATCGAGGCCGAATGCCAGCTGCGTTGCCATGGTGGCCAGCGCGATATGGCGCAGCTCCGCGAACTGCGCCGGCAGCCTTGCGCCCCAGGCTTGCCGCGTGCCGGCGGCGGCGAGCAGGTGGTAGTCCTTGCCTACCGCATCGACGTGGATACTGGCCGCGCCGATGCGCCGGAACGATTCAACGGCGGCATCGAGCGCCCGCTCGGGGGCAGGGGCTTCGCGCTGGTAGCGGAGCGTCAGCACGCTGCGCCGCAGGAACGACGCCTCGTTCTGCAGCAGTTGCGACAGCGCCGCCATGTACTGCGCGACGTGCCCGCGCCGGTAATCAAGGTGCCGGCCCGCGGCCAGCCCGGCCAGCAGCAGGCCGGAGAACACCACCACGGCGATCAGCACGGCAATGGTGGCGGCGTAGCGCTGCAGCTGGCGCCGGGATTGCTCGGCCAGCTTATCGAAGGCGCTCGCGAGCGATTCGCGCGTGCGCTCCACGGTCGATTCCATCGGCGCGTGTTCAGGCCGGTGCCGCGTCAGATAAGGCCATTTTCGTACGCGTAGCGGATCAGCCCGGTGTTGGTCTGCACGCCGAGCTTGCGCATGGCGATCGTCTTCTGGCTGGAAATGGTGCTGACCGAGCGTCCGAGCTTGTTGGCGATGTCCGCGAGCTGGATTCCTTGCGAATACAGCCTCACCACCTCGAGTTCGCGCAGCGTCAGCTCGGTCGCCGGTGCCGAGGCGAGCGCGGCGCTGTCAAGCATGGCCTGCGCCGAAGGCGAGCAGTAGCAGCCGTCGCTGGTGGCAACCTGGACGCAGGCGCGCACCACTTCATCGATCGGATCCTCCTTGCTGACGTAGGCGCGCACGCCCAGCTTCATGGCGCGGCGGATGATGGCGGCGTTGGCCTGGGCGCTGAGCACCACGATGCGGGTGCGCGGATGGCGCCGTGCGAGCCGGTTCAGCAGGTTGAAGCCGTCCAGCGATGCATCGCCGCGGCCCATGCAGAAGTCGGTGACGGCAATGCCGGCGGGCTCGCGGTCGAGCGCGGCCAGCAATTCCGTGCCGTTGCCGCAGGTGCTGCCGACCTGGAAGTTGGGCGTGCGCTGCAGGCAGTCGCGCAGCGCGGCCATGACCAGCGGATGGTCGTCCGCCAGTGCGACACGGATGATCTGGTCGTACATCGTTTTCGGGTCCTCGGGTTCTCGACGCTTGCTGGCCCGGGGCACCTGCCGGCGCCACGGCATCACGGCGAATCCGCATTCTGGCTATGTTCCCGGCGCCCCTGAATCGTAATTCGGCTAGTTCACGGTCACTGCCGTCGTGCCAGGCCGGCATGAGGTGTACAAGGGTACGGTCTGGCCCCCACGCCTTTACGGCGAATTGCACGGTGGCAGCGCCATTGATCCGCGGTTCGCGCGCCATGGCATTTGCGTGACATCAATGCACGGCGGAAGTGAACCGCCGACGACATGCGGCGAACGCCAGCGGGAGTCATCGAACTTTCACGCTTGGTGCACGCGAACCCTGTCCTAGAATGAAGCTGACACGCGCCCGCGGCCATCATGCCGCGCAGGCCCGGCTTGCGCCGGGTGGCGCTTGCGGCGCGTGCCGCGTGGGGGAATTTGCCATGCCCGTCTATCAATACCGCTGCGAGAAGTGCGGCCATGTGTTCGAGAAAACCGAGCATCTCGCGGAACATGCCTCTGCCCATCCGAATTGCCCGAACTGCGGCAGCCAGTCCGTCCAGCACGCACCGGCCCCGTTCGTGGCAGTGACCCAGCGCAAGAGCTGAGCTGTAACAAAGTCCCAGAAGATTTGCGCTCCGCCGCGAGGCCGCAGCGGGGCGTTGGCGTGCATGCCGCCGGGCGATGCCGGCCGCATGCCTGATCGGTGTTTTGCGTGGTGCATGCACGGCCACGCGCGTTCACGCTGCGCGCAAGCGGCGATCTCAACCTTGACGGAGGATGCCATGGCTACGAGACCGTTTTCCCAGTTTCCCGCCGACGAGCAGCAACAGGTAACGCAGGCGTGCATGCATGTCGGCATCACGCAGGAGTCGTTCCAGATCACGGACGAGGGCGACGGCGAGGCTCGCCGCGTCAGCGTGAAGCGGCTGGGCACGGACGCGGTCAGCGTCTATGAGGCCGGGCCGGGCTCGGCATGGGTCGAAGAGTTCGAGAGCGATCTCGAATGCGGCCTGTTCGGGCGGGTGGCGGCGTAGCGCGGACGGACAGGGCAGGCAGCGCGGCTCAGTGCCGGCCGCGCTCCCCCAGGCGCGAAACCACGGAGGCGCCGGCAATCAGCTCCTTGAGCAGCGCCAGCGAGGCCGCGCCGCCGGTGCGGAACGGGTCGAGTTCGGCGCGCGCCGAGAACTTCAGCAGCGTCGCGGTGTTGATGCGTGCCGCGTTGACCTGCCCCATGGCCCAGCCGGCGAAGTCGCGCGTGCAGGTTTCCTCGAAATGCAGCAGCGTCACGTCCTGGTGGCGCGGATCGCGCGCGATCGACTGGAACAGCTGCGAGACCTCCTGCCGGTCGCCTTCGAGCGCCTGCAGGAAGATGCCGTTGCCGTGGCACAGCACGCCGGTGATGCCGTGGCGCGGGTTGCGCTCCAGGCTGGTGGCCAGGATCGCGTCGAGCAGGGCGGTGTCGATGGCCTGGCGGGCACGGCTGGCATAGATCAGGCGGACTAGCATGGTCGTGGCGGTTCCGTGATGGCGTGGATAAGGGGCGGATGCTGATTCAGGAGCAGGCGCCTAGCCGCGGTTGTTGTTCAGCAGCGTGAGGAATTCGCGCCGCAGGCTGTCGTCCTTCAGGAACGAGCCGCGCATCACGCTGTTGGTCATCTTGGCGTCGGTGTCGCGCACGCCGCGCCAGTGCATGCAGAAATGCTCGGCCTCCATCACGATGGCGAGGCCGTCGGGGTTCATTTTTTCCTGCAACAGGTCGGCCACCTGCGCCACGGCTTCTTCCTGGATCTGCGGCCGGCACATGATCCATTCCGCCAGCCGCGCGTACTTGGACAGGCCGATCAGGTTGGAATGCTGGTTGGGCATCACCCCCACCCACAGCTTGCCGATGATGGGGCACAGGTGGTGGGAGCAGGCACTGCGCACGCGCAGCGGGCCGACGATCATCAGCTCATTCAGCTGCCCGACGTTGGGGAACTCGGTCACCGCCGGCGGCTTCGCGTAGCGGCCGGCGAAGATTTCCTTCAGGTACATCTTGGCCACGCGCCGCGCGGTTTCCTGCGTGTTGTGGTCGTTGTCGACGTCGATCACCAGCGCGCGCAGCACGCCTTCGATGCGGGACTGGACCTCGGCCTGCAACTGCTCCAGCTCGCCCGGCTCGATATAGCGGGCGATATTGTCGTTGGCGTGGAAGCGTTCCTGCGCCGCCTGCAGGCGCGCGCGGATCCGCTCGGAGACGGAATGGGCCGGGTCGCCGGCCGCCGCGTCGGCCGGGTGGAGGTCATGCGCGTGGCGCGCCGCGTCCTTGGTCATGGGTAGCGTGGTGGGTTGCGGAGATGTCCGGCACGGGCGCCGGCGGGTGTGCCGGGTTCACTATATGGCAGATGCGGTGGCCCGACAACCTGCCCGCCCGGCGCCAGACGGGCGGTTGTCCGCTGCCGGACGCGCCGCATACAGCACACCCGCGCGTGGCTCCGTGAATAGTTCGTGACAACGCTCAACCCCGCGCCGCGCAACGCCGACAAGCCCACATAATGCCTGCAAACATCAGCCGCCCGCCACCTGATGGCGGGCGTACCGGAAGTTGCGGCCTTACTTCTTGTCGGGAACAACGTGACCTTGCCGATTGCCTTTCCGTGCAGCAGCCTGATGCTGCTCCATGTCGTGACGGTACCGCTGCCGGCAACGCCGGTGGAAACGGGCGTGGCGGAACACCACGCCAGCGCCGCCCGTGCCGGCATGCCCGGCCTGCGGCGGCCACTTGCGGTGGGCGCGCGCGCACCGGCGGGCGGGCGTGCCGCCACCGGCTGAGGCGCGCGGCGGCGTGCCGCGTTGGCTTAGGTCCCCGGCAACAGCTACCAGAGCAGCAGCGCCAGCGCCGGCACCATCGCGGCCGGCATGACGATCGCGCCGACGCGCAGGAACTGGCCGGCGCTGACCATATGCCCCTCGCGGCGCAGTGCGGTGAGCCACAGCAGCGTGGCCAGCGAGCCGGTCACCGACAGGTTCGGGCCCAGGTCGATGCCGATCAGCACCGCGCCGGTGACCGCGTGCGACGCATTGCCCGCGGTCAGCGCCGATGCCGCGATCAGCCCGGCCGGCAGGTTGTTGGCGATATTGCCCGCCAGCGTCACCAGTCCGCCCGTCGCCAGCAGCGCAAGCACGCCGCCATCGCGCGAGGCTGCCGCGACCGCGTCGGCCAGGTGGCCGATCACCGCGGTCTGCTCCAGCGCGGCTACCAGCACGAACAGGCCAGCCACCATCGGCAGCACGCTCCACGAGACTTCGCGCAACGCCGGCGCCAGCAAGTCGCGCCGGGTGGCGCAGACCAGCAGCAGCGTGGCCACGCCCGCGGCGCAGGTGGGCCAGCCCAGCTCGCTGCCGCGCAGCGACGCCACCAGCAGCGTGATGCCGGTCAGCACGATCCCCAGCGCGGTCAGCCACGCCTGCAGCGATAGCGGCGGCACCGGGACGTCGCTGCCGATCGGCTCAGCCAGCGCATGGCGCTGGGTCCACCACAGCGCAGCCAGCGTCGCCAGTATCGCGGCCAGCGACGGCAGTGCAAAGCTTGCCAGCCATCCCGCCAGGGGCGGCATGCGCTCGCCGAAGATCACCAGGTTGGCCGGGTTGGAGATCGGCAGCACGAAGCTGGCGGCGTTGGCGATGAACGCGCACGCGTACAGGTAGGGCAGCGGATGGCGCACGCGCGCCGCGCGCGTGGCGGCCAGCACCGCGGGCGTCAGCACCACCGCGGTGGCATCGTTCGACATGAACGCGGTGACCAGCGTGCCGAAGCCATATACCAGCAGGAACAGCCGCAGCGCCGAGCCGCGCGCCTGGCGCACCGCCAGCGCCGCGACGTGGTCGAACAGGCCGGTCTTGCGGGCCAGTTCGGAGATCAGCATCATGCCGGCCAGGAACAGGTAGACGTCGTAGCCGCGCATCACCGCAGCCAGCGCGTCGGGCAGCGCCAGCAAACCGGTAACGCACAGCAGCAGCGCGCCGGCGGCGGCCCAGAATGCCTCGGGCAGGCGGAAGGGACGGAACAATACGCCGGCGGTGGTCAGCGCGGCGACCGACCAGATCAGCAGCGGGCTGTGGCTGGACATCGAAAAAAGACTCGCAGGTAGGGTGAGGCGGCAGGAATGCGTGGAGTTTACAGGCCGTCCCGGCTGGCGGATACGGCGGGCGCGGCCACCGTGGCAGGCGCCGGCACGCCGGTGGCGTTGCCGGGAAGCTGCTTGGCTGCGGCAGATGGTGCGGCAGAGGGCACGGCGGCCGGCGCGGTCGGGATGGCAGGGTTGCTGGCCACCGGCGCCGCGACAGGATCTGCTGCCGGTGCCACCTGCGGATCCGCCGGCGGCGGGAAGCCAAGCGAAGCGATGCCACGGCTGCCGTCCGCATACTCCGCATAGATCCAGTCATTGCCCGCGCGCACCACGCCCGCCGGGGCGTCGGGATCCGCCTCGGGGACGCCGGCGAGCCGTCCTTCCATGTACGCCGCCCACACCGGCAGCGCCGTGGTGGCGCCGAACTCATGCTCGCCCAGGCTGCGGTTGTCGTCGTAGCCCATCCATGCCACCGTGACTACGCCGCCGGCATAGCCGGCGAACCAGCCGTCCATGGCTTCGTTGGTGGTGCCGGTCTTGCCGGCCACGTCGTCGCGGCGCAGGTAGCGGCGCACGCCCGCGCCGGTGCCTTCGTCGACCACGCTGCGCAGCAGGCTGTCCATCACGAAGGCATTGCGCGCGCTGATCACGCGCGTCGGCGCTGCGGCACCATCGGCGCCGGTGTGGGCTGCTTCGAACAGCACGTTGCCCTCGTTGTCGGTGATGCGCTCGATCAGGTAGGGCTCGACGCGCTGGCCACCATTGGCGAACACGCCGTAGGCCGCGGCCAGCCGCAGCGGCGAGGTGGTGCCGGTGCCGAGCGCCAGCGGCAGGTAGCGCGGCAGCCGTTTGGGCGAGAAGCCGAAGCGGCTGGCGAACTCCACCACATAGGGAATGCCGATCGCCTGCAGCGTGCGGATCGCCGGCAGGTTGCGCGATTCGGCCAGCGCCTGGCGCACGGTGACCGGCCCGATAAAGCGGCCGTCGTCGTTGGACGGCTGCCAGCGCGACGAATTGGCCAGGGGTGCATCGTTGATGACCGTGCCGGGCGACACGCCGCGCTCCAGCGCGGCCGCGTAGACGAAAGGCTTGAAGGTCGAGCCCGGCTGGCGCAGCGCCTGCGTGGCGTGGTTGAAGCGGCTGGCGGCAAAGTCCGCGCCGCCCACCATCGCCTCGATCGCGCCGGTATTGCTGTCAAGCGACACCAGCGCCGCCTGCGGCCCCTGCGCCAGCGTCGGCGCCGCCTTGCGGTGGCGGCGCGCGTAACGCTGCAGTCCACCGGTCACGGCATCGTAGGCCAGCGTCTGCCGCACCGACGACACCGTGGTGTAGATGTTCAGGCCGCGCGTGTAGGCTTCGTCGCCAAAGCGCTCGCGCGCCAGCTGGCGCGCCAGTTCGGCCACGTACTCGGCATGGCCGCCGAAGCTGCCGGGTGTTTCGCCGGAGATCGCCAGGCGCTCGGCGCGGGCCGCGCGGTAGTCGTCCTGGCTGATCATGCCGAGCGCCAGCATGCGGCCCAGCACGTATTCCTGGCGGCGCTTGGCGCGCGGCAGGTTCACCACCGGGTTCATGGTCGACGGCGCCTTGGGCAGTCCGGCCAGCATCGCGCTCTCGGCCAGCGACAGCGCCCCCAGCGGCTTGCCGAAGTACGCGTGCGCCGCGCTGCCGAAGCCATAGGCGTGCTCGCCCAGGTAGACCTGGTTCATGTACAGCTCGAGGATGCGGTCCTTGGGCAGCGACTGGTCGATGCGCCAGGCCAGCAGCATTTCATACCACTTGCGTGCCAGCGTCTTCTCGCGCGACAAGTAGAAATTGCGCGCGACCTGCATGGTGATGGTGGACGCGCCCTGGGCGTAGCCCTGGCCGAAGTTGGCCAGCGCGGCGCGGAACAACCCGGGGATGTCGACGCCCTCGTGCTCGTAGAACTGGTCGTCCTCGGCCGCCAGCAGGGCCTGGACCATGCGCGGGGGGATTTGCTCGAAGGGGATGAACTCGCGGTGCTCGCTGCCGAATTCGCCGATCTGCACGTTGTCGCTGGTGTAGATCCGCAGCGGCACATCGGGGCGGTAGTCTCGCAGGGCGTCGACCGGTGGAAGCTGCCGCAGGCTCATCACCGTGGCAAATCCGGCGAGCAGGCTGCCGGCCGCAGCCAGCGCCAGTACAGCGCCGCCTGCCTTGACTGCGATTTTTTTCATGCGCGCATTCTACCTGCTCCGACCGGCCTCAACGGCGCAGCGGTCATCGGGTGGCGGCCAGCGGCAGCGGGCTGCCGCTGTCGTCCCGCTCGGCGGGCGGGGCGCTGGAGTCCGGCACGGCATGGAGCGCCGGCGCAGGA
Organism: Cupriavidus sp. P-10; assembly: GCF_003402535.2. Classification (NCBI taxonomy): domain Bacteria; kingdom Pseudomonadati; phylum Pseudomonadota; class Betaproteobacteria; order Burkholderiales; family Burkholderiaceae; genus Cupriavidus; species Cupriavidus sp. P-10. Next base: position 2,334,706 of record NZ_AP025171.1, on the reverse strand, counting down.
CCCGCGGCGGCGCTGTCCGGGTCCGGCTGCGCCGGCGTGGCCGCCGCCAGGCGCAGCCTCGCGTCGCTGTGCTGGCGCGCGAATTCGCCCAGCGACAGCCAGGTCTGCTGCTGTTCGATGATGGTGAAGTGATCGGTGCCGGGCATGGTCTGCAGCGCGACCGGACCCGGCCAGGCCGCCATCAGCCGCTCGGAGCAGACATGCGGCACGACCTCGTCCGACTCGGCCAGCAATACCTTGGTGCTCTGCACGACCTTCTTGCAGTGCGAGATCGAATCGAAATGGTGGCGCATCAGCTGCCGCAGCGGCACCAGCGGGAAGCGCTTGCGCACCAGTTCCAGCAGCGAGTCGTAGGGCGTGATCAGTTGCAGGCTCTCGAATTCCTGCAGGTCGGCCAGCTGGATCGCCACGCCGGTGCCCAGGCTGCGGCCGACCACGTGCACGCGGGTGCCGGGAAAGACACGCCGCACATGCAGCAGGAACTGGCTGGCGTCGGCGACCGCCGCCGCTTCAGACGGCATGCCGTCGGAATGGCCCAGCCCGCGGTAGTCATAGGTGGCGAAGGCCATGCCGCCTGGCAGCCAGCGCGCGTATTGCAGCGTATCCAGCACATCCTCGCCGCGTCCGGGCAGGTAGAACAACAGGTCCTGCACGCTGTCGCCGGGCGCGTGGTAGATGTAGCCGCGCACCACGCCGCCTGGAACGACATGCGAATAGCCGATGATGCCCTCCGGCAGGTCGCGCGGCGGACGCCGGCGCGCGTCGAACAGCAGGCGGTCCTGGTTCAGCGACAGGTAGGTCCAGTAGCAGGCGAAGCCGCTGGCGGTCATCAGCGCGGCGGCCAGCGCATGGCGGGTCTTGAATTGCATGGCAAGTCTTCAGGAGCGCGGCGGGCGTGGCGCCGGGGGGCGCCGGCCATGCCGCCCAAGCTGCGCAGCCTACCTCATTTTTGTCGGGACCGAGCGCGCAGCGCAAGCCAGGCCGCGCAGTTCTTGTACGATATGCCTCATACACGCGCGCCCACTTCCCACTCCGGCATCCTGGCCGACGGCGCGCCCAGGGAGCAAACAGGCATGAGCGAACAGAAAGACGAGCAGTTCCGCGCTGAAGAGGCGCAGGCCATGGAGCGCATAGTCGCGGCCACGCGCCAGGTGCAGGTGGCATTCACCGCGCTGCAGGCCCACTACCCGCCGCAAGGCAGCGGCAAGCCATCCAAGCTCGCGCTGCAGACCTTCGATGCGGCGCTGCAGGCGCTGGAGGACGCCCAAGCGACGTTCGACGAGATCCTGAACGACCTGCTCGACGAAAAACGCTGACCCCGGGGCCCCGGGGGCGGCGTGGTTCCGTACACGGCCAGTCCGCTGTGATAAGGTTGCCGGACAACAGCCGCCCGGCCGGCCGCAGCGTCCGCGTGTGCGGTCTGAGTGATCTGTAATCGGGACGGCAAGGCAGCGGCCGCCACGCGAGCCGCCAGCCATTCCCGGAGACCCAGCGGAGACCCGCCGTCATGCACCGTGCCGCCCATCCCGCAGCAGACCCAGCGCTTTCCGGCGTCCAGCGCCACGGCGCAGACGCTGACGACACCGACCGCGCCGGACTGATCGCGCGCGCGCATGCGCGCTCCGCCGGCTTCGGCCTGGATGTCTGCCACGCGCCGGGCTACGACGCCCTCGGCGCGCGCGCACTGGTCGAGCTCGTCGATGCCAGCCGCGACCTGTACCGCCACGCGCTGCCGGTGATGGAAACCCTGCACGCGCAGATCGCCAATACCGACAGCATGGTGCTGCTGACCGACAGCAGCGGCGTGATCCTGCACAGCCTGGGCGACGGCGAGTTCGTCGCGCGCGCCCGCCGCGTGGCGCTGGCGCCGGGCGTGTCGTGGTCCGAGCCCAGCAAGGGCACCAACGCCATCGGCACAGCATTGGCCGAGGCGCGCCCCACCATCGTCCACGCCGCCGAGCACTTCCTGCAGGCCAACCACCAGCTCACCTGCTCGTGCGCGCCGATTGCCGGTCCCACCGGCCAGATCCTGGGCGCGCTCGACGTCAGCGGCGACCATCGCGGCTTCCATCGCCACACCATGGCGCTGGTGCGGATGTCGGCGCAGATGATCGAGAACCACCTGTTCGCCAACCATTTCCCCGAGGCCGTGCTGGTGCGCTTCCATGCGCGGCCGGAATTCGTCGGCACGCTGTTTGAAGGGATGGCGGCGTTCACGCCCGACGGAGCCTTCCTTGCCGCCAACCGCAGCGGCCTGTTCCAGCTGGGGCTGGCGCCGCAGTCACTGGCACTGTCCGGGTTTGCCGAGCTGTTCGGCCAGCCGGTGCGCATGGCCATGCAGGCGCGTGCGGCCGGAACGCTGCACGTGCTGACGTTGCCCAGCCGTGTGCAGGTGTTCGCCCGCATCGAATACCGCGCGGCGCCGGTCAGCGTGCGCCAGCCGCTGGCGGAGGAGCCGCTGCCGCCCGCGCTGGCCGCGCTCGACACCGGCGACGCCGCCGTGGCGGCCGTGCTGCGCCGCGTGCGCAAGGTCAGCGGCCGCGATATCCCGATCCTGGTCCAGGGCCGCACCGGCGCCGGCAAGGAGTGGCTGGCGCGCGCCATCCACGCCGCCTCGCCGCGCGCCAATGGCCCCTTTGTCGCCGTCAATTGCGCGGCGATTCCCGAAACCCTGATCGAGGCCGAGCTGTTCGGCTATGAAGAAGGTGCCTTTACCGGCGCGCGCCGCCGCGGCAGCGCCGGCAAGCTGGCACAGGCGCACGGCGGCACGCTGTTCCTCGATGAAATCGGCGACATGCCGCTGGCGCAGCAGGTGCGGCTGATGCGCGTGCTGCAGGAGCGCGCGGTGACGCCGCTGGGCGCGGCGCACGCGGTGCCGGTCGATGTGCGCGTGGTCTGCGCCACCCACCGCGACCTGCGCGCCATGATCGCGGATGGCACTTTCCGTGAAGACCTGTACTACCGCATCAATGCGCTGGTGGTGACGCTGCCGGCGCTGCGCGAGCGCAGCGACCTGCCGGTGCTGGTGGGGCGGATCCTGCAGCGGCAGCAGGAAGAGGCGGGGCCGGAATCACCGGTGAAGGTGAGTGCGCAAGTGCTGGCGTTGCTGTGCATCCATCCGTGGCCCGGCAATATCCGCCAGCTTGCCAACGTGTTGCGCACGGCGGCGATACTGGCCGAGGGCGAGGCGGAGATCGGGTGCGAGCACCTGCCGGAAGGGTTCGAGCAGGAATGTGGGGAAGGCGTTGGTTGCAGAGCCGCTGCCGCGGCCCCCACGCCAGCGAGCGACTCCTCGTCCTCCGCTCCCTCCGCTCCCTCCGCTCCCTCCGCTCCCTCCGCTCCCTCGGCGGCCGCGCGTATCCGCGACTGCGAAGCGGCGTTGATCCGCCAGGCGCTGGAGCGCCATGGCGGCAATGTCAGCCACGCTGCCCGCGAACTCGGGGTATCGCGCAATACGATCTACCGGCGACTGAAGGAGGGCACGGACGACGAGCCGGGCGCATAGCGCAGGGACGTCGTCGTCTTGCCACCGATTGCAGGATATCGACCACCTGCTGCGCGCGGTCGATGCGCCGCGGGGTTGGCGCGCACCCATTGGTTCTCCGGCACCAGCCGTGCCAGGTTTTCAGTGACGGCGCTATAGCGCAGGCTGCGCCGCCAGCCACGCGGCTTCCTCGTCGCTGAACAGCTCCGACCGCGTCAGGAACCTCTGGCCTGTCGGCCCTTCCAGCGAAAACATTCCGCCCGCGCCCGGCACCACATCAATCAGCAGCCGCGTGTGCTGCCAGTATTCGAATTGCGCGCGCGTCATGTAGAACGACGCGCCGCCGATCTCGCCCAGCCGGATATCAGCCGGACCGATCAGCAGTTCGCCGTCGGGGTAGCACATCGGCGCGCTGCCGTCACAGCAGCCGCCGGACTGGTGGAACATCAGCGGGCCATGCCGCGCGCTCAGCTGCGCGATCAGCGCCAGCGCGGCAGGCGTTGCCACCACGCGGGCGACGGACGGGTCGGCAGAGGCGGAAGCCGGCATGACCCTTCTCCTCGTCAGGCCTTGAAGTCCAGCACGACCCGGCCTTCGATCTTGCCGTCGCGCAGGCGCCCGAACACGTTGTTGATGTCATCGAGTTTGGCAGTCGACACCGTGGCCTTCACGTCGCCATGCGCGGCAAAGTCCAGCGATTCCTGCAGGTCGCTGCGCGTGCCGACGATGGAGCCGCGGATGGTGATGCCCTTGAGCACCACGTCGAAGATCGGCGTGCCGAACTCGCCCGGTGGCAGCCCGTTGAGCGCGATGGTCCCGCCGCGGCGCACCATGCCGATCGCCTGCGAAAAGGCGATCGGCGACACCGCGGTGACCAGCACGCCATGCGCGCCACCGATTTCCTTTTGCAGCCATGCGGCGGGATCGGTGGTGCGTGCGTTGACGGTGGCTTCGGCGCCGAGCTTGCGCGCCAGCGCGAGCTTGCCGTCATCGATATCGACCGCGGCCACGCGCAGGCCCATGGCGCGCGCATACTGCACGGCCACGTGGCCGAGGCCGCCGATGCCCGAGATCACGACCCACTGGCCCGGCCGCGTATCGGTCACCTTCAGTCCCTTGTAGACCGTCACGCCCGCGCAGAGGATCGGCGCGATCTCGATAAAACCGACCCTGTCGGGCAGCAGGCCGACGTAGTTGGGATCGGCGACGACATATTCGCCATAGCCGCCGTTGACGGAATAGCCGGTGTTCTGCTGCTTCTCGCACAGCGTTTCCCAGCCTTGCAGGCAGTGCTCGCAATAGCCGCAGGCGCTGTAGAGCCACGGCACGCCGACGCGGTCGCCTTCTTTCACGCGGGTCACGCCGCTGCCCACGGCGGAGACATAGCCCACGCCTTCATGGCCTGGGATGAAGGGCAGGGTGGGTTTGACCGGCCAGTCGCCGTCGGCGGCATGCAGGTCGGTGTGGCAGACGCCCGAGGCCTCGATCTTTACCTGGATCTGGCCGGGGCCGGGTTGGGGAACAGGAACTTCGTCGATCGTGAGCGGTGCGCCGAATTCACGCACCACCGCAGCTTTCATCGTTGCAGGCATCTCGACTCCTTGAATGACTCCTTGTCCGGGATGGCCCCGCGCCCGCGGGGCACAACCGGATCATGGCACGCGCGGGGCCGCTGCAGGCGGCCATTGCGCCATGCTTTGAGCGTCGTCAGAAAAAGCCGAGAGCGTTGGGGCTGTAGCTCACCAGCAGGTTCTTGGTCTGCTGGTAGTGGTCCAGCATCATGCGATGGTTCTCGCGGCCGATGCCGGATTGCTTGTATCCCCCGAATGCGGCATGCGCGGGATAGGCGTGGTAGCAGTTGGTCCACACGCGGCCCGCCTGGATGCCGCGGCCCATGCGGAATGCGCGCGCGCCGTCACGCGTCCATACGCCGGCGCCAAGGCCGTAGAGCGTGTCGTTGGCGATGGCAAGTGCCTCTTCCTCATCCTTGAAGGTGGTCACCGACACCACCGGCCCGAAGATCTCTTCCTGGAAGATGCGCATCTTGTTGTGGCCGGCAAATACCGTCGGCTTCACGTAGTAGCCGCCGGCCAGGTCGCCGTCCAGCGCATTGCGCTCGCCACCCGCCAGGCACTGCGCGCCCTCCTTGCGGCCCAGGTCGATGTACGACAGGATCTTCTCGAGTTGCTCCGCCGAAGCCTGCGCGCCGATCATGGTGCCCTTGTCGAGCGGATGGCCCTGGCGGATCGCCGCCACGCGCTTGAGCGCGCGTTCCATGAAGCGTTCGTAGATCGACTCCTGGATCAGCGCGCGCGATGGGCAGGTGCAGACCTCGCCCTGGTTCAGCGCGAACATGGTAAAGCCTTCGAGCGCCTTGTCGAAGTACGCGTCGTCGGCGGCCAGCACGTCTTCGAAGAAGATATTGGGCGACTTGCCACCCAGTTCCAGCGTGACCGGGATCAGGTTCTGCGAGGCGTATTGCATGATCAGCCGGCCGGTGGTGGTCTCGCCGGTGAAGGCCACCTTGCTGATGCGCGGGCTCGATGCCAGCGGCTTGCCCGCTTCCAGCCCGAAGCCGTTGATCACGTTGATCACGCCCGGCGGCAGCAGGTCGCCGATCAGCTCCATCAGCACCAGGATCGAGGCGGGCGTCTGCTCGGCCGGCTTGAGCACCACGCAGTTGCCGGCGGCCAGCGCCGGAGCCAGCTTCCAGGTCGCCATCAGCAGCGGGAAATTCCACGGGATGATCTGGCCGACCACGCCCAGCGGCTCATGGAAGTGGTAGGCGACGGTGTCGGCGTCGATCTCGGAGATGCCGCCTTCCTGCGAGCGGATGCAGCTGGCGAAATAGCGGAAGTGGTCGACGGCGAGCGGCAGGTCTGCCGCGGTGGTCTCGCGCACGGGCTTGCCGTTGTCGATGGTCTCGGCCACCGCCAGCAGCGTCAGGTTGGACTCGATGCGGTCGGCGATGCGGTTCAGGATGTTGGCGCGCTCGGTGGTGGAGGTGCGGCCCCACGCGGCCTTGGCGGCGTGAGCGGCGTCCAGCGCGGCATCGACATCCTGCTGGTTGGAGCGCGGCACGCGCGTGAACGGCTTGCCGGTGATCGGCGTGATCGACTCGAAGTACTCGCCGCCGGCGGGCGGAACCCACTGGCCGCCGATGAAGTTCTCGTACTGCTGCTTGTAGGGGTTGCTGACGCCCAGCTGGGCGATTTCCGCCATGTTCATGTCTCGCTCCGTTTGAAGGATTTGTGTCGTGTCGTCACGGCAGGGCCGTGCGCACCGGAGCTGATCGCAAGAGGTGTGCCGGGTGCGAGAGAGCGGAAAAGCGGGGAGGAATCGAAGATTGACCGCGGAAACAGGCCGGAGATGTGTCACGCGCTGGCGATGGTGTGCCAGGGGGTGACAGCGAGTGTTCCAGATTGGAACACTCAGTGAACTGACGCCGCCATGCGACCGGGCTGGCCCTTGCCACTACCCCTCGCAATCGCTCCTCTCTCCCGCAAGCGGGAGAGGGAGCAAACCGGCGGGATGGTCACCGTGCCCGCAGAGGGGGCGCTGCTTGCGGAGATTCCCCGCCCGGCCCCGTGTTCAACCCTTCGGGCGCGCGGATGCCGGATCGTATGGCGCGCGCAGGTGTACGCGTGCGGGCAGCAGTTCGCCGGCCAGGTCGACGTGATACGTGCCGGCTTCAAGCCACGCCGCATCGGCGGGCCCATCCTCGCGCGCCAGCAATGCCATGCCGACGGGGCAGCCCAGCGTATGGCCGAACGCGGCGGAACTGAGCGATCCCACCGCGCGCACGCCGCCGTCGGGGCCGGTGCGCAGCACGGCCTCTCCGCCCCACAGCATGGCGTCGCTGGCGCCGTCGACCGTCACGACCACCATGCGCCGCTCGGGCGCGCCCGCCTGCCGCGCTCGCAGCAGCGCCTCCCGGCCGCGGAAATCGATGTCGCTGGCCAGCTTGCAGGCAAACGACAATCCCGCCTCGAACGGGTTGACCGACGGCGACAGCTCGCGGCCCCAGGCGCGGTAGCCTTTTTCCAGCCGCAGCGATTCGATGGCGTAGTAGCCGGCATTGACCAGCCCGAGCGTGCGGCCGGCCTCGTGCAGCGTCTCGTAGACGCCCACCGCAAACTCCACCGGCACGTACAGTTCCCACCCGAGCTCGCCCACATAGGTCAGCCGCGTCGCGCGCACGGTGGCGTAGCCGAGGTCGATCTCGCGCGAACTGCCGAAGGGAAAGCCTTCATTGGAGAAATCCGCGCGCGACACCTTCCGCAGCAGTTCGCGCGAGCGCGGTCCCATCAGCGCCAGCACCGCGTACTGGCTTGTGACGTCGACGATCACGCAACGCTTCTCGGTCGGGATCAGCCGCTCGATATAGCTGAAGTCGCGCGTGGTCTGCGCCGAGCCGGTCACCACCAGGTACTGGTCGCGCGCCAGCCGCGTGACGGTCAGGTCCGATTCATAGCTGCCGCGTTCGTTGAGCATCGCGGTATAGACGGTTTGCCCCGGCGGCACCGCCACGTCATTGCTCATCACGTATTGCAGCATCGCCTCGGCATCTGCGCCCTTGACCAGGTACTTGGAGAACGAGCTCATGTCGAACAGCGCCACGCCTTCGCGGCACGCGCGGTGCTCGGCGCCGCTCCATGGCAGCCAGTTCTGCTGGCCAAAGCCATACTCGATCTGCGGCGATTCTCCCGGCGGCGCGAAGAAGTTGGGCCGCTCCCAGCCCATCTTGCTGCCGAAATTGGCGCCGGCATCGCGCAGGTGCGCATACAGCGGCGAGCGGCGGAACGGGCGTGCGGTCTCCAGCTCGCGATTCGGCCACGGCATCGCGTAGTGCAGGCCGAGCGTTTCCTTGACGCGGTCGTGCAGCCAGTTCTGGTTGCCGTTGAAGCCGGCAAAGCGGCGGATATCGACCGGCCACAGGTCCATGGTGGGCTCGCCCGCGACAATCCATTCCGCCAGCGCCATGCCGGCGCCTCCGGCGGAGGCGATGCCCATCGAGTTGAAGCCCGCGCCGACGTAGAAATTGCGCAACTCCGGCGCTTCGCCGAGGATGAAGTTGTTGTCCGGCGTGAACGACTCGGGCCCGTTGTAGAACTGCCTGACCTGCGCCGTTTCCAGCGCGGGCACGCGCACCAGCGCGTTTTCCATCAGGACCTGGAACTGGTCCCAGTCGTCGGGCAGCAGCTGGAACTCGAACGGCTCGGGAATGCCTTGCATGCCCCACGGCTTGGCGTCAGGCTCGAAGCCGCCCATCACCAGCCCGCCGACTTCCTCCTTGAAGTAGATGAAGCCGTCCGGATCGCGCATCACCGGCAGGTCGGGATGCACGCCGGCGATGCGCTCGGTGACGATATAGTAGTGCTCGGCTGAATGCAGCGGCACGGTCACGCCGCACATCAGCCCCACTTGCCGCGCCCACTGGCCCGCGCAGTTGACTACGATCTCCGCTTGCAGCCGGCCCTCGTTTCCGCTCTTGTTGCGCCAGCTGACCCCGGTGGCGCGGCCGTCGGCGGTATGGATCGCGGTGATCCTGGTGTCCTGCACGATGATCGCGCCCCGGCTGCGCGCGCCGCGCGCCAGCGCCTGCGTCAGGTCGGTGGGATTGGCCTTGCCGTCGCCGGGCAGCCAGACCGCGCCGTGCAGGTCGTCGGTACGCATCGCCGGCCACAGCTCGCCGGCCTGGGAAGGGGAGATGACCTCGCACGCCACGCCGTAGGCACGCGCCACCGCCGCGGTGCGGCGCAGCTGCGTCATGCGCTCGGCGGTGCGCGCCACCGACAGCGAGCCGCATTGCTTCCAGCCGGTGCCGAGGCCGGTTTCCGCTTCCAGTTCGCTGTAGAGCTGCGTGGAATAGCGGATCAGCTTCGTCATGCTTTCCTGCGAGCGCAGTTGGCCGACCAGCCCGGCTGCGTGCCAGGTGGTGCCGCAAGACAGCTGGCCCTGCTCAAGCAGCACCACATCCTGCCAACCCAGCTTCGTCAGGTGGTAGGCAACGCTGCAGCCGATGATGCCGCCGCCGATGATGACGACGCGGGTATGGGTGGGGATGACAGGGGGCATGGTGGGCAACGCGCGGCGCGAAGGCGGTGGAGGATGAATGCCATGGTATGCCACAAAATGCCAATAAACAACACAAAACGCAACAGGCCAGGTCAGCGTGCCAGCTGCAGCGTCAGGATGCCGGCAAGCACCAGCCCGGTCGCGATCACGCGGCGGCGGTCGAACGGCTCGCGCAGCAGGAAATGCCCCAGCAGCGCGGCAAAGATCACGCTGGATTCACGCAGTGCCGCCAGCTTGGTCACCGGCGCCAGCGTCATCGCCCACAACATCAGCGCATACGAGCCCACGCGGTTGATGCCGCCGATCCAGGCACGCTTCCATTCCGCGCGCAGGAGCGTCACTAGCGCGCTGCCGCGCCGGCTCAGCGCGTAGGTGGGCATGAAGATGTGCGACATCGCCTGCAGCCAGACGATGTAGGTAAAGACCTCGCCGTAGCGCTTCACCGCCGTGCCGTCGATCACCGTGCCTGCCGCCAGGCAGGCGCCGGCAAGCAGCGCAAAGCCGAGCAGGTCAGGCGACTGCCGCCGCCAGCGCACCAGGCTGACCAGGCCGCAGCAGATCAGGGCGATGCCGGCATAGCCGCCGGGGCTGAGCCGCTCGCTGCCGGTGATCAACAGCAGGACCGCCACCAGCATCGGTGCCGAGCCGCGCATCAGTGGATAGGCCTGGCTGAAGTCGCCGCGATTGTAGGCCGCCACCAGTGACAGCTTGTAGCCGACTTCCAGTGCGACGGTGGCCAGCAGGAAGGGCCATACCTGTGGCGCGGGCAATGGCACAAGGAACAGGAAGGGGATCGCCACCAGCAGGCAGAAGGTGTCGATCAGCGCCATCGACGAGAGGCGGTCGCCGCCGATCTTTACGATGGCGTTCCAGGAGGCGTGCATCAGCGCGGACAGCATCACGGCGGCAAAGGCGAGGCCGTGGAAGTCGGGGGGAAGGGGCATGGGAAGGTTTTGGAGTTCTGTCTGTCGCGTTTCTCGAACCCGCTTGTTTTCTCCCCTCTCCTGCTTGCGGGAGAGGGGGGCCTGCTGCTAGCGTGGGTGGGACGTGGCCATCATGCTGCCTGCGCCAGCGGCGCGTTCATCGCTATCCCCATCTCTTTCAGCACCTCGCCCACCGCCGTCACCACATTGCGCATCTCGTTGTCGTCGATCGCGCCGATGCACCCAACGCGGAACGTCTCCATCTGCGTCAGCTTGCCGGGATAGAGGATGTACCCGCGCTCGCGCACCTTGCTGTAGAAGGTCTTGAAGTCATAACGCGCATCCGCCGGCGCGTGGAAGGTAACGATGATCGGCGCCTGCACCGCCGCCGGCAGGAACGGCCGGAAGCCAAGCTCGCCCATGCCCCTGACCAGCGCCCCGCAGTTCCTGCGATAGCGCGCCCCGCGCACCGGCTGCCCGCCTTCTTCCAGGAACTGGTCCAGCGCCGCGCGGAACGCTGCCACCACGTGCGTGGGCGGCGTAAAGCGCCACTGCGTGGTCTTCTGCATATAGGCGTACTGGTCGTACAGATCGAGCGCCAGCGAATGGCTGTTGCCCTGGCTGGCCTCCAGCACGTCCTTGCGCACCAGCACGAACCCCATGCCCGGCACGCCCTCGATGCACTTGCCGGTGGCAGCCACCAGCGCATCGAACGGCATGGCGCGGGCATCGATATCGATCGCGCCGAACGAACTCATGGCATCGACGATCAGCCCCTTGCCCAGGCGCTGGCACACCGCGGCGATTTCCGGCAGCGGGTTCAGTACGCCGGCGCCGGTCTCGCAATGCACCTGCGCCACGTGCGTGATCGAGGGATCGCGCGCCAGCGCCTGCTCGATCAGCGCGGCCGTGGCCGGCTGGTCTTCGGGGATCGGCAACTCCACGCTGGCGCGTCCCAGCACCTTGCAGATCTTCAGGATGCGCTGGCAGTACGCGCCGTTCTGCGGCACCAGCACCTTGCCGTCGCGCGGCACCACATTGGCGATGGCGGCTTCGACCGAGAAGGTGCCGCTGCCCTGCATCGGCACGCACACATGGGTGCCTTCGCCGTGGACGATGCGCACCAGGTCGTCGCACAGGCTGCGCGTGATGGCGTTGAAGGACGCGTCCCACGACCCCCAGTCGCGCAGCATGGCCTGCTTGGTCGCGAGCGAGGTGGTGAGGGGGCCGGGGGTCAGAAGGATCGGGTCGTTGCCGCGGATCATGGTGAGCTCCTGATTGGGAAGGAGTGGGGGATGCGATTGCGTATTGGGAGATTTCAGTCACTCGACTGACCCTGGCGCCATGCCTGGGTCTTGCGGTCGAGCACGCGTTGCAGCAGGTAATAGAGCAGGCAGGCCAGCGCGGAGGTCACCACCACCAGCGTGGCCATTGCCGCCGCCGGGCCGATGTCCCCGGACTCGTCCAGGTTGACGATTTCGACCGAGGCCAGCTTGGTGTCGGCGCCGTACAGGAACACCACCGCAGACACCGTGGTCATGGCGTTGATGAACAGGTAGCGCGAGATCTCCAGGATGGCGGGCAGGCACGCCGGCACCGTAACCTTGAAGAAGGTCTTGTAGAAGGGCACCTTCAGCGATGCCGACACGGCCTCGAACTCGCTGTCGAGCTGCTTGAGCGCGGTGACGGCGGTCAGGTGGCACGACGCGTAGTAGTGCACGATCGTCACCAGCACCAGGATGCCCAGCGTCTGGTACAGGCCGTGCAGCGGATTGGCCTGCGGCACGAAGAAAAAGATGTAGCCCAGGCCCAGCACCAGCCCCGGCACGCCCATCGGCAGCACCGCCATCAGCCGCACGACGCCGCGCAGCCAGTCCAGCCCGCGCGTCTTTTCCAGCAGGTAGGCGGTGGCAAAGATGAACACCGGGCCGATCACCGCGGCCACCCCCGCCATGCGCAGGCTGTTCAGGTAGGAGTCGACCACGCCGCCCTCGACCAGGCCTACCCGGTAGTGGTTCAGCGACAGCGAGAAGTTGTACGGCCACAGCTTGACGAAGGATGCATAGATCGCCATGCCCATCACCGCCAGCATCAGCGCCGCCATCAGCCAGCAGAACGACGCCATGGCGAGGTCGAAGCGGCGGCTGCGACGCGGCACATAGGGCACCGAGCGCGCCGACATCAGGGCCATCTGCCGCTTCTGCACGCGCGCATCGACGCAGTAGGTGACCGCGACCGGCACCAGCAGCATCAGCGACACCACCGCACCCTGCGAGAAGTCCTGCATGCCGATCACCAGCTTGTAGATGTCGGTGGCCAGCATATGGAAGTTGCCGCCGATCACCTTGGGGATGCCGAAGTCGGAGATCGCATAAGTGAACACCACCATCGCCGCGCTGACCAGGCCATAGCGGGCCCCCGGCACGGTGATGGTGAAGAATTTGCGGGTAGTGGAGGTGCCCAGCGCATCGGCCGCCTCGTACAGCCGCGCGTCGGTCAGCGACAGCGCCGTGACCAAAATCATCAGCGCATGCGGGAAGGTGGCGAACACCAGCGAGGCGACGATGCCCAGCGGCCCGTAGATCTGCGTGCCGCCCATCCAGGGCTTGAACAGCCCCTGGTTGCCGAACCAGAAGATAAAGGAGATCGCCGCCAGCAGCGACGGCGCCAGCAGCGGGATCAGCGCCAGGTTGCGCAGCAGCCCCTTGCACGCGATGCGGCTGCGCGTGAGCGCGTAGGCAAAGGTAAAGGCCAGCGGCACGGTGATGCAGGTGGCCAGCGCCGAGACCCACAGGCTGTTCCACACCGAGCGCAGCAGCGCCGGCGATTCAAGGTAGGCGCGGAAGTGGGTGATGCCGGCCAGCGAGCCGTCGCGGTTCTGTACGCTCTTGGCCAGGATCATCACGATCGGCGCCAGCACGAAGCACAGCAGCGCCACCGCGGCCAGTGCCAGCAGCAGGTGCGCGAGCCGGTCGGTCCAGTGCGCACGCACCGAAGTCGCAACTATCGCGGGTGGAGCGGGCATGGAAGGCCGCCCGCCGGGGTTGACAAGCCCGGCAGGTACGGCGCCTGGGGCGGTATCGGTAGCCGGCACACTGGCCGGCGCCGTCGTGAGGCTCAGGCGCATGCGTGGCGGAAGATGCGGAGGCGGTCGGCGGGAATGGCCAGGCGCAGGCGGTCGCCGGTGTTCGGGCGCAGCTCGTGCAGGTCATTGAGAGAAAGGTCGGCGCACAGCGTGCCGGAGGCGGCATCGGGCAGCCGCAGCGTCAGGCGCGAGAACGCGCCCAGGAACTCGATCTTGTCCACGGTGGCCTCCAGCACATTGGACCCGTGCTGCTCGATGCCGCGCACGCAGACGTCTTCGGGGCGGAAGAACACCTGCACCGCTTCGTCGGCGCAGCAGCCGGCCGGCGCGGTGCAATCCATGCGCACGCCGCCGAGGTGCAGCGCCCCGTCACCGCCGACGCGCGCGCCCAGCATATTGGTCTTGCCGACGAAGTCCGCGGCAAACGGCGTGGACGGGCGCTGGTAGACCTGCGCCGGCGTGCCCACCTGCTCGATCACGCCCTGGTTCATGACCACGATGCGGTCGGCCATCGACAGCGCCTCTTCCTGGTCGTGGGTGACCAGGATGGTGGTGATATTCAGCCGCTGCTGGAGCGCGCGGATCTCGCTGCGCAGCCGCACGCGCACGCGTGCGTCGAGCGCGGACAGGGGTTCGTCCAGCAGCAGCAGGCCGGGCGAGGTAGCCAGCGCGCGCGCGATCGCCACGCGCTGCTGCTGGCCGCCGGAGAGTTGCGCGGGGTACTGGTTGCCGCGGTCGGGCAGGCCCACCAGCGTCAGCAGCTCGGCGACACGCGCGCGGCGCTGGTCGCGCGGCATGCGCCGGTTGACCAGGCCGTAGGCGACGTTGTCCGCCACGGTCAGGTTGGGGAACAAGGCATAGGACTGGAACACGATGCCGTAGTCGCGCTCCATCGGCGGCAGCGTGGAGATATCGCGCCCGCCCTGGTGGATGGTGCCGGCGTTCTGCGATTCCAGCCCGGCGATGATGCGCAGCAGCGTGGTCTTGCCGCAGCCCGACGGGCCCAGGAAGCACAGCAGCTCGCCCTGGCGCACGTCGAGATCGATGTGATGCAGCGCGACGAAGGGGCTGGCGCCGCTGCCGAAGCGCTTGTGGATGCCTTTCAGGCTGAGGTAGGTCTCGGCCGTGGAAGTGGGGGATTGCATGGCGTGGGGGTCCTCGGCGGTGTTGTCGTGGCGGTGGTCCGGCGCTCTGGGCGCCGGGCCAAGGCGTTCCCGGATTACTGCTTTTCGGACTTGCCGGCGTACCGCTTCTGCCATTCGTTCAGCACCCGCTCGCGGCTCCTGGCGATGAAGCTGAAATCGTTCTTGACCAGCATCTGCTCGTAGTTGGCAGGGATGGTCTCCACCTTCCGGGCCACGCCAGGGTAGGTCACGATGGCCCAGTCTTTTGCGAACAGCTGCGCCGCTTCCTTGCTCGCCAGCCAGTCCATGTAGCGCTGCGCGGCCTCCTGCTTCTTCGTTCCCTTGACGATGCCGGCGGCCTCGATGTCATAGCCCAGGCCTTCCTTGGGGAAGATCATCTCGATCGGTGCGCCCGACGCCAGCGTCTTGTGCGCGCGCAGTTCGAACGAGATGCCGATCGGGAATTCGCCCGAGCCTGCCTGCTTGCAAGGCTTGGAGCCGCTGTGCGTGTACTGGGCGATGTTCTCGTGCAGCGCGTCCATGTACTTCCAGCCCTCCTGTTCGCCGAACAGCTGCAGCCAGGCGGTCACGTCAAGGAAGCCGGTGCCGGACGAGGCCGGGTTGGGCATCACGATGGTGCCCTTGTAGACCGGCTTGGCCAGGTCCTTCCAGCTCTCGGGTCGGGGCAGGTTGCGCTTCCTGGCTTCGACGGTGTTGAAGCACACGGTGGCGCCCCAGACATCCAGCCCCACCCATGATGGCGGCGTGGCCTTGTCGCTGTAGTCGCGCGTCAGTTTTTCGAAGCCCCTGGGCGTGTAGGGCGTCAGCATGCCTTCCTGTTTCAGCAGCTCCAGGCTCGATGCGGCCAGGCCGGCGATCACGTCCGCCTGCGGGTTGGCCTTTTCAGCGAGCGCCTTGGCGGTGATGACACCGGTGGAGTCACGCACGTACTTCAGCTCGATGTCGGGCGCGGCCTTGGCGAAGCCTTCGGCGTATGGCTTCAGGGTTTCGATCTCCCACGCGGTGTAGACCGTCAGGGTGGTTTTCTGGGCCAGCGCGGTGCTGGCGGCGCCCAGTGCGAGCAGGGCGGCGGCGGTATGCAGGGTGGACGTGATGGACAGTTTCATGGGGCCTCCTTTTCCGGCATTGTAGGTGGAGATTTGTGTCAATTTGGTGAATATGTTGCAATGTGTGGCGCTGCGTTGCGCAACATTGGATCACCTTGAAACCCTTCTGCTACAACACTTACAAGACATATGCCTGTTTTATCAATGGCTTTTGCGTCACCCTGCTGGCGTCGCCGATGTCTTGATTGTTGACAATATACAAATCGCTTGCTTTAATCGCAATAAGGATTTTCGATATTGCCGAATCCGTCACAAACGGGAGTTTTCATGTCACGCCAAGCCCCGCTGGCGAGCGAAATCACCATCCTGCAGAGCCAATCCCTGACCACGCTGGTGCAGCGCGAACTGGAACTGCGGATCATGTCCGGCGAACTGCCGCCGGGCGCCAAGCTCAACGAGATCGAAGTCGCGGGCCAGCTCAATGTCTCGCGCGGCCCGGTACGCGAAGCGTTCCGCGCGCTGGAGCAGGCCGGCCTGCTGCGCACGGAAAAGAACCGCGGCGTGTTCGTGCGTGCCATCTCGGTGCAGGAAGCCGACGAGATCTATGAACTGCGCGCGGTGCTCGACGAGTTCGTCGGCCGGCAACTGGCGGCCCGCATCACGGCTGAGGGCTTGCGCGAACTGCGCGCGCTGGTCGAGGCGCTGGGCACCGCCAGCGCAGCCCGCGACCTGGACGAATACACGCGCCTGAACTTCGCCTTCCACGACCGCATGGTCGAGCTGGCCGGCAACGGCAAGCTGCTCGACACCTACCGGCGCCTGGTCAAGGAGCTGACGCTGTTCCGGCGCGAGGCGCTGTCCGGCAGCAACGCGGCCATGCCCGACTCCACCCGCGAGCACCGTGCCATCGTTTCGGCCATCGCCGCGCGCGACGGCGAGCTGGCCGCGCGGCTGATGCGCGAGCACGTCGAGCGCGGGCGCGCGCGCATGCATGCCGCCGTCGATCCGGGCAGCGCCAGTCCCGGCGCGGCTGCCTGATGACGGCGCCTGAATCGATCGCACCGCCCACCGAACCCATCCTTCGCTTCCCGGACCACACCCGCCAGGCCACCACCATGCCCGATACCAACGATTCCGCCCGCACCATTACCGTCAACCAGCGCAGCTACCGCTGGATGCAGCAGCCCGTCGTGGTGGTCTGCGTCGACGGCTGCGAGTTCGACTACCTTGAAGCCTCCGCCGCCAGCGGCAGCGCGCCTTACCTCAAGCGGCTGCTCGCCAGTGGCTCGTCGTTCCGCGGCGCGTGCGTGGTACCGACTTTCACCAACCCGAACAACCTTTCCATCGTCACCGGCGCGCCGCCGGCGGTGCATGGCATCTGCGGCAACTATTTCTTCGATCGCAGCGCCAATGGCGGCCGCGGCGAGGAAGTGATGATGAACGACCCCAAGTACCTGCGCGCCGGCACCATCCTTGCCGCGTTTGCCAGCGCCGGCGCCAGCGTCGCGGTGGTGACCGCCAAGGACAAGCTGCGCCGACTGCTCGGCCATGGCATGCAGGGCATCTGCTTCTCGTCCGAGAAAGCCGACCAGGCCACGGTGGCCGAGAACGGCATCGACGGCGTGCTGGAACTGGTCGGCATGCCGGTGCCCGATGTGTACAGCGCCGAGCTGTCCGAGTTCGTCTTTGCCGCCGGCGTGCGGCTGATGGAAACCCGCCGCCCGGACCTGATGTACCTGTCCACCACCGACTACATCCAGCACAAGTTCGCGCCCGGTTCGGACGGCGCCAATTCGTTCTACGCCATGATGGACAAGTACCTGGCGCGTCTGGACGAACTCGGCTGCGTGGTGGCGCTGACCGCCGACCATGGCATGAACGCCAAGCACGACGATGCCACCAAGGCGCCCAACGTGATCTACCTGCAGGACCATCTGGATGCGTGGCTCGGCCGCGGCGTGGAAGAGGGCGGCGCGCGCGTGATCCTGCCGATTACCGATCCATACGTGGTCCACCATGGCGCGCTCGGCTCGTACGCCACCGTCTACCTGCCGGAAGGCGCCGACCGCGACGCGCTCAAGTCCAGGCTGTCCGGCCTGCCGGGCGTGGAAAGCGTGCTCGACAACGCCGAGGCCTGCGCGCGCTTCGAGCTGCCGTCCGACCGCGTGGGCGACCTGGTGGTGACCGGCGACAAGCACGTGGTGCTGGGCACCAGCCGCAGCCGCCATGACCTGTCCGGGCTCGATGCGCCGCTGCGCTCGCACGGCGGCGTCTCGGAGCAGACCGTGCCGCTGGTGTTCAACCGCCCGACCGACGGCATCCCGGGCAAGCCCGTGATGCGCAATTTCGACATCTTCGACGTGGCGCTCAACCATCTGCACTGAGACCTGCACTGAGACCTGCACTGAGCCACGCTACCAGCCGCTGCATCCGTACTGACCGGAGAAATCCATGAACGCTCCCCAATTCCCTGCTGGCACAATCAGCCCGCACTTCCGCGCCGAGGCGCTGCGCATCGATGGCCAGAAGATCGTGCGCGAGCGCGTGATCGAGGTGCGCAACCCGTATGACGGCACGCTGGTGGGCACCGTGCCCAAGGCCACGCTCGACGACGTGCGCCGCGCCTTCGACGTGGCGCAGGCGTACCGCTCCACACTGACGCGCTACGAGCGCGCCGCCATCCTGAACCGCGCCGCGGCCCTGCTGCGCAAGCGCACCGAAGAAGCGTCGGACCTGATCACGCTGGAGTCCGGCCTGTCCAAGAAGGATTCGCTGTACGAGATCGGCCGCGTGGCCGATGTGCTCGGCTTTGCCGCCACCGAGGCGCTGCGCGACGACGGCCAGCTGTTCTCGTGCGACCTGACCCCACACGGCAAGAAGCGCCGCGTGATGACGCAGCGCGAGCCGCTGCTAGGCGTGATCTGCGCCATCACGCCGTTTAACCACCCGATGAACCAGGTGGCGCACAAGGTGGCGCCGTCGATCGCGACCAACAACCGCATGGTGCTCAAGCCGTCGGAGAAGGTGCCGCTGTCGGCGTACTACCTGGCCGACCTGCTGTACGAGGCCGGGCTGCCGCCGCAGATGCTGCAGGTCGTCACCGGCGACCCGCGCGAGATCGCCGACGAGCTGATCACCCATCCTGCCGTCGACCTCGTCACCTTCACCGGGGGTGTGGCGATCGGCAAGTACATCGCCAGCAAGGCCGGCTACAAGCGCGTGGTGCTGGAGCTGGGCGGCAATGACCCGCTGATCGTGCTGGCCGATGCCGACCTCGATCGTGCCTCCGACCTCGCGGTGCAGGGTTCGTACAAGAACTCGGGCCAGCGCTGCACCGCGGTCAAGCGCATGCTGGTGCACGAGGCGGTCGCGGCGCGCTTCACTGAACTGGTGGTCGAGAAAACCCGCGCGTGGAAATACGGCGACCCGATGGACCGCGGCGTCGACATGGGCACGGTGATCGACGAAGAGGCGGCCATGCTGTTCGAGGCGCGCGTCAACGAGGCGGTGGCGCAGGGCGCGCGGCTGCTGGTCGGCAACCAGCGCAACGGCGCCAGCTACGCGCCCACTGTGATCGACCGCGTCGACCCGGCGATGACGGTGGTGCGCGAGGAGACCTTCGGGCCGGTATCGCCGATCATCACGTTCCGCGATGTCGATGATGCGATCCGGATTTCCAACGGCACGGCGTTTGGCTTGTCTTCGGGGGTCTGCACCAACGATATCGAGGCGTTCACGAAGATCGCCAATTCGCTGCACGTCGGCACGGTGAACTTGTGGGAAGTGCCGGGCTACCGCATCGAGCTGACGCCGTTCGGCGGCATCAAGGATTCGGGGCTGGGGTACAAGGAGGGCGTGCAGGAGGCGGCCAAGAGCTTTACAAATTTGAAGACGGTGACGCTGCCCTGGGCGTGAGGTACCAGGCGAGCTGATTCGACCGCCGGTTTGCTCCCCGGTTTGCTCCCCTCTCCCGCAAGCGGGAGAGGGAGCAGGTCTGCGCTGGTTGACGGCCACCATGCCAGTCACACCCGCGCTAGAATCACCGCTCAGCCCAAACGCTCCCGGAGTCCCCGTGCTCGCCGAACAACGGCAGAAATACATCCTCGACCAGCTCTCCGCCACCGGCGCGCTGGCCATCAGCGAACTGGTGACCGAACTCGACGTATCGCGCGAGACCATCCGGCGCGACCTGAACACGCTCGCCGGCCGCGGCCTGCTGGTGCTGACCCACGGCGGCGCGCTGGCTTCTGATCGTACCGAACCCGATACCCAGACCCGTGCCCTGGTCAATGCCGAAGGCAAGCGCGCCATCGGCGTGCGCGCCGCGGAGCTGGTGCGCGACGGCGCATCGGTGATCCTGGATTACGGCACTACCACCCACGCGGTGGCGCAGGCACTGCACGGACACCACAACCTGCTGGTCTACACCAACGACCTTGCCATCGCGCAGCTGCTGGGGCGACGCAACGGCAACCGCGTCATCGTGCTCGGGGGCGAACTGCAGGACAACGAGGACGCGACCCACGGCTGGGACACCATCGAGCAGCTGTCGCGCTATCACACCGACTTTGCCTTTATCGGCATCGGTGGCGTCACGCCCCGCGGCGAGATCTGCGACTTCTCGCGCGCCGCGGCCGAGTTGCGCAGCCGCATGCTGATGGCCGCCGACACCCCGTGCGTGGTAGCCGACTACACCAAGTTCGGCCGCAACACCGGTGTGACGATCAAGCATTTCGACCTGGCCGCCTGGCTGATCACTGACATGGCGCCCGAGCCGGAAATCGGGGCGGCGCTGAAAGAGCGCGGCGCCAAGCTGCTGATTGCCTAGACGCGTGGCAAGTCGTTTTTCGATCGCATTTGTGCGCTGATCGCACGGAAAGCCCCGCTGTTCGCACCAAAATGTAGCCTCGCCATTGCAGTCACAGGTGTTTTGACTGCCACATGCCCCATGCCGGTGCTACAGTTTCGGGTTGCCAGACAGGCGCGGCATGCCGTAAATGTCTGGACAACCGGAGGCCACCCACCTTCCCCTCGGCGCAACGCCACGCGGCTTCAGAGACCGGCACCACCCGGCAGGGCCGTCAGATCCAGTTACAGCATCCAGCACAGCAGAGACATCGTGAACGCTCCTTCCCTCGACGCATTCCTGGCGGGGGTCGCCCGCCGCGACCCCAATCAACCTGAATTCCTCCAGGCAGTGAAGGAAGTGATGATGACGCTCTGGCCGTTCGTCGAGCGCAATCCGCGCTACGCAGACCAGGCGCTGCTCGAGCGGCTGGTCGAACCCGAGCGCGTGATCCAGTTCCGCGTGGCCTGGACCGATGACCGCAACCAGGTGCAGGTCAACCGCGCCTTCCGCGTCCAGCACAGCTCGGCGATCGGCCCGTACAAGGGCGGCATGCGCTTCCACCCGACCGTGAACCTGTCGGTGCTGAAGTTCCTGGGCTTCGAGCAGACCTTCAAGAACGCGCTGACCACGCTGCCCATGGGCGGCGGCAAGGGCGGCTCGGACTTCGATCCCAAGGGCAAGTCCGATGGCGAAGTGATGCGCTTCTGCCAGGCCCTGGTGACCGAGCTGTACCGTCACCTGGGCCCGGACACCGATATCCCGGCCGGCGACATCGGCGTGGGCGCGCGTGAAGTTGGCTTCATGGCGGGCATGATGAAGAAGCTGTCGAACCAGTCCGCCTGCGTGTTCACCGGCAAGGGCCTGGCTTATGGCGGCAGCCTGATGCGCCCGGAAGCCACCGGCTACGGCACCGTCTACTTTGCCCAGGAAATGCTGCACCGACGCGGCCGCGCCTTCGACGGCCTGCGCGTGCTGATCTCCGGCTCGGGCAACGTGGCGCAATACGCTGCCGAGAAGGCGATCGAACTCGGTGCCAAGGTGCTGACCCTGTCGGACTCCGGCGGCGTGCTGCACTACCCGCAAGGCATGACCACCGAGCAGCTGGCTGAAGTCATGGCCTTCAAGAACGAAGAGCGCGGCCGCCTGGTGGACTTCGCCGCGCGCCACGACATGAACTTCGAAGCCGGCCGCACCCCGTGGCACGTGCCCGCCGACGTGGCGCTGCCGTGCGCAACGCAGAACGAACTCGATGGCAACGATGCTGAAACCCTGCTCGGCAACGGCGTGATCTGCGTGGCTGAAGGTGCCAACATGCCGTCGACGCTGGAAGCGGTGGACCGCTTCGTCGACGCAAAGATCCTCTACGCACCGGGCAAGGCCAGCAACGCCGGCGGCGTGGCGACTTCCGGCCTGGAGATGTCGCAGAACGCGATGCGCCTGTCGTGGCACCACGCCGAGGTCGACGAGAAGCTGCACGCGATCATGAAGGACATCCACCAGAACTGCATCCACCACGGGCAGAAGGCGGGCGGGTATATCAACTATGTCGAGGGCGCGAATATCGCCGGCTTCGTCAAGGTGGCGGATGCCATGTTGGCGCAAGGGGTGATCTGACGATCTGAGCGGACGGCCGGTGCAAAGCCGGCCACCGTACCAGACCGAGCTGCCCCGGCAGGCAGGGGAACCCGGTGAAGGCACGTCGGCGCGTCCCCTCAGGCTACCGGCCCTGGCGCCGTTGTCTCCGTGCCCGTTGCCGCCGCGCCATCCGCGTTGCGATGCCTTGCTTCGCAGACGTGGTACGCCTCCAGCGCAGCCTGTTTGGACGGATAAAACAGAATCCCGGTGCTGTCCGGCGCAATGCCGCGCTGGTTCAGCCATGCGGTCAGCTGCGCCGTACGACCTGCTATCACCAGCTGCGACCCTCTGGCCGCGAGCTGGGCCTGCAAATCGCGCATCATGGTGGCGCCGGTCAGGTCCACGTGTGCGATCGATATGGCATCGATCACCGCCCAGCGCGCGTCGTGCAGGGTCGCCAGCGCCACTACGCGCTGGCGCACGAAATCCGCGTTGAAGAACGTCAGCGGCGATTCGAAGCGATAGATCAGCAGGCCCGGCACTGCCCTGGCCTCGGGGTAGTGGGCGAGTTCGTAGAAGCCATCGTGCCCATTCCAGCGGCCAAGCTGCTGCTCGCCGGGGCGCGCCATCTGCGCCAGGAAGCGCAACAGGGCAATGGCGACCGCCAGCAGGATGCCCGACATCACACCCAGCAGCACCACGCCCGCCACCGTGACCAGCGCGATGCCGTGCTCGCTGCGGCTGTAGCGGCGCAGGGCCATCAGGCCGCCGAAGTCGAACAGGCTGAAGGCCGACGCAATCAGGATGGCGCCTAGCGCCGCTGCGGGTAGTGCGGCCAGCAGGTCAGTGAGAAAGAGCAACACCAGCAGCACGGTCACTGCGCCGATCACCGACACCATGCGCGTGCGCCCGCCGGCGGCCTCGTTGATGGCGGTGCGCGAGCTCGACCCGCTGACCGCGAAGCCCTGGCTGAGCGCGCTGGCGATGCTGGCGGCGCCGATGCCGATGAATTCCTGGCTGGCGTCGACGCTGTAGCCGTTGCGCGCGGCGAAGCTGCGGCTGGTCAGCAGGCCGCTGCTGAGCGACACCAGTGCCAGCGCGGCTGCGGCCGGGACCAGCGTGCCGAACAGCTCGTGCGGCATCGACGGTGCGATCAGAGGCGGCAGGCCAGCCGGCACCGGGCCGACCACCTGGACCCCAAGCCCCTGCAGCCCCAGCATCCATGTGACAAAGGTCGCTACCGCGAGCGCGAACAACGCTCCTGGCGCGCGCGGCTGCCAGGCCCGGGCGCCGAAGTACACCGCCAGCGTCAGCGCGGCCAGCGCGGCGGTGGGCCAATGGATGCTGCCGAGGTGCCGCAGCAGCGACTCCGCCTGGCCGATCACGTCGCGGCCGGCCAGCGTCAGCCCGGTGACCTTGCCGAGCTGGCTGAAGGCGATATTGATGGCCACGCCGTTGAGCAGGCCGGCCAGGATCGGCACCGAGAGGAAGTCAGCCAGGAAGCCGAGCCGGAACTTGCCGGCGAGCACGCAGAACACGCCGGTGAGCAAAGTCAGCGATACCGACAGCGCCCGATAGGCTTCGCTGTCGGGCAGTGCCAGCGGCGACAGCGTCGCGGCGATCATGGCGCAGGTGGCGGCGTCGGGCCCGACGATCATCTGGCGCGACGAGCCGAACAGCGCATAGGCCAGCATCGGCAGCACCACGCTGTACAGGCCCACCACCGGGCTGAAGCCGGCAAGCTGGGCGTACGCCACGCTGATCGGCAGGCTGACCGCGGCCACCGAGACACCGGCCTGCAGGTCCACGCCGAAATCGGCGCGGCGGTAGTGCAGCAGCTCGGTGGCGCCGGGCATCAGGCGCGCCAGCGTGGCGCGCAGCAGGTTTCGGGAACGTGCGGGCAAGCCCTCCGATGCCACGGCCGGTCGCTAGCTTTTCTTCCCAGCCTGCTGGAACAGTTGGCCAGCCTCCTTGACGTTCTGCTCGGCGCGCTTGCCGATCACTGTCAGCGCCTCGGTCTGCGCCTTCTGCGCGGTCTCGGCCAGCTCGCGCATGTTCTCGAACGCCTGGTGCAGTGCACGCTGCACCAGTTCGCCATGCTTGGCCATCGCCTCGGCCGGATTGCCCCCGGTGGCGTACTGCTGCGCGGCGGCCTGCAGTTGCTGCATGGTCTGCGTGAAGATTTCCTGCTGCTTCATCATCACTGCCTGCATGCCCTCGTAGGCCAGCTTGTTGGCCTCGGTCAGGGCTTCGATGTCCTTGCGGCGCGCCTCGATCACGGCGGTCATGTCTAGGCCCGGCACGCGGAACTGCTCCATCAGCTTGGTGAAATCGGCGAAAGGATTGGGAGGCGTGGCCATGCTGGATCTCCTGGTTGGGGGGAAGCTTGAGCAGGGTGGCGCGGGCCGGCGGGACGGCCCTGCGCCGGATATCTCTCCACTATAGCCGGTCTCCGCACACTTCTAGCCGTCAATCGAGGAAGACCCTAAAGTTTCGGCCCCCCATGCCGTTGCCATCCATAGCCCGCACCTGCGCCGGCCCATCGGGCCTGCCCGCGGACGACGAGAGCGGAGAACGCCGCGCCCACCGAGCGTCGGCACTTCGCCATAACCAGTCCTAATCAGGTAGAAGAAATGAAGAATCTAGGTATCGGGGTGCGCCTCGGCATTGGTTTTGGGGTGGTATTGCTGCTATCCGCGCTCATGACGGTATTTGGCATGATGCGCCTGCAGCAGGTGGCAGAACGCACGCATGCGATGATGCAGCAGCCGCTGACCAAGGAGCGGCTGGTCAGCGACTGGTACCGGCTCATGCACACCAGCGTGCGCCGCACCACCGCGGTGGCGCGCAGCGCCGACCCGTCGCTGGGCCAGTTCTTTGCCGCCGAGACCAAGGCGTCGATCGAAGGCATCGCGCAGCTGCGCGACAAGCTGCAGCCGATGCTCAGTTCTGAAGCGGAAAAGGCCGCGTTCCAGAAGATCCTGGGCGTACGCGACCCGTACAACAACGGCCGCGACAAGATCACCAAGCTCAAGCTGGAAGGCCTGACCGAAGAGGCCAACCAGGTGCTGGAAAAAGAGTTCGTCCCCGCCGGCGACGCCTACCTCGCCGAGATCCAGAAACTGCTCGACATCCAGCGCGCCAGCATCGACGCCACCGCGCGCGAGATCAACGAGATCTACGTCAACGCCCGCAACAGCCTGATCGGGCTCGGTGTGGTGGTGCTGGCGATCGGTATTGCCTTTTCGGTCTGGCTGACCAGCGGCATCACGCGCCCGTTGCACCGCGCCGTGGCGGTGGCCCGCACCGTGGCCTCGGGCGACCTGACCAGCCGCATCGACGTCGACAGCCGCGACGAGACCGGTCAGCTGCTGCAGGCGCTGGCTGACATGAACGCCAATATCCTGCGCATCGTGCGCCAGGTGCGCGCGGGGACCGAGTCGATCGTGTCCGGCACCAGCCAGATCGCGGCGGGCAATACCGACCTGTCGCAGCGTACCGAGGAACAGGCCTCGTCGCTGCAGCAGACCGCGGCCAGCATGGAAGAACTGACCAGCATCGTGCGCCAGAACGCGGACAACGCGCGCCAGGCCAGCGCGCTGGCGGTCAATGCGTCGGATATCGCGGAGAAGGGCGGCGAAGTCGCGGGCAAGGTGGCCGAGACCATGGAAGAGATCAACGGCGCGTCGAAGAAGGTGGTCGACATCATTGCCGTGATCGAAGGCATCGCCTTCCAGACCAATATCCTGGCACTGAACGCGGCGGTGGAAGCGGCGCGCGCCGGCGAGCAGGGCCGTGGCTTTGCCGTGGTGGCGGGCGAAGTGCGCAGCCTGGCGCAGCGCAGTGCAACGGCGGCCAAGGAGATCAAGGCGCTGATCGGGGATTCGGTCGATCGCGTCGAGAAGGGCTCCATGCTGGTGACGCAGTCGGGCCAGACCATGGAAGAGATCGTCGCGGCGGTCAAGCGCGTGACCGACATCATGGGCGAGATCAGCGCGGCTTCGGCCGAGCAGAGTTCGGGGATCGAACAGGTGAACCAGGCTGTGACGCAGATGGATACCGTCACGCAGCAGAACGCGGCGCTGGTGGAAGAGGCGGCCGCGGCTGCGGGTTCGCTGGAAGAGCAGGCGCAGCGGTTGAAGGAAGCGGTGTCGACGTTCAGGCTCGCGGCCTGATCGTTTGCCGCCAGTTTTCTCCCCTCTCCCGCAAGCGGGAGAGGGGAGCACCGCCTCACCGCGCCTTCAGAAACTCTCCCACCTCCAGCAACACCAGCTCATTATCATCCGCGCGATTCGGTTCGCGGCTGGTACTGAATGGCAGGTTGTTGTCATTGCCGACCACGATATGCGTGGCGTCGACCACGTCGACGTTCTCGATGGTGAAGAACGGGAAGGCCAGCACCCCATCGGTCAGCGGCTTGCGCGCCAGCTTGCCCGGATCGGCAATGCGCAGCAGGTCGACATAGCCGATCTTGCGCAGCGGCCCGCCGGCGTTGGCATCGGTCAGCTCGACCTTGTAGACCCGCTTGAACTTCGCCACATCATCGAAGCAGTCCGGTCGCTTCTGCCCGGCCGGGCAGGCCTTGTCGGGCGTGCCTTCGCCATTGTCGCGCTCGATGATCAGGCCGGTATTGGCGTCGATCATGTTGAAATCGCCGATGGCATGGCTCGCGCCTTCCAGCACATACTTCCAGTGGCGGCCGGTCCAGGCCTGCCGCTTCACGTCGAATTCCAGCACGCGCAGGTAGGGCTTGCCGCCTTCGCTCTCGTAACCCTTGGCCGCTTCGTTCCACAGCGCGCCTTCCAGCAGCGCATACAGCTTGCCGCCGTCGGGCGATGCCGCC
Source organism: Cupriavidus sp. P-10 (assembly GCF_003402535.2). NCBI lineage: Bacteria > Pseudomonadati > Pseudomonadota > Betaproteobacteria > Burkholderiales > Burkholderiaceae > Cupriavidus > Cupriavidus sp. P-10. Next base: position 2,307,678 of record NZ_AP025171.1, on the reverse strand, counting down.
ATGCCCTCGAAGCCCTTCGAGCGCTTTACCTGGAACCTGATGCCAGCGTCGGGCGCGGCTGGCGTTGTGACCGCCGGATGGTCGGGCGAGCGCACCACGTTGCCGTCGACCATGGTTTCGAACACCGCCAGCACCTTGCCGTTCATGTCGGCCTTGATCAGGAACGGGCCGAACTCGTCGCCGATCCAGATGGCGCCGCCCGCGAACTGGAAGCTCTCGGTATCGAAGTCCGAGCCGGTCAGGTAGCGCTGCTTCGTGCCCTCATGGACGATGCGGAACGACACTTTCTTGTCCGGATCGTGCAGGAAGATCGTCTTCAGGCGCCGGAACTGGCCGGTGCCGAAATCCACCGTGTACTGGTTCAGGTACAGCATGAAGTCGGGCGAGTTGGCCTTGGCGCCCGCGCCGTTGTCGGTCAGCAGCCAGAAGCTGCCGTCGGCCATGCGCTTGATGCCGGAGTGGCCCTGTGCGGGCTGGCCGCGGAACGGCAGCGAGATGCCGGTTGGCCGGCCATTGGACTTGCCTTCGACCGTGCCGGGCGCCTCGGTACGCTGCGCGGTGGTGAACTTGCCGCTGAGCCGCAGGTCGGCCGGAGCGTCCTTGGGCACGGCCAGCAGCGTTTGCGCGGGCAGCACGGCGTGGCCGGCGAGCGTGGCCGGGAAGGCTTCAGGCGCATCGGCCCACGCCGGCAGGGCGCCCAGCAGGGCGGCGGCCACGGCGAGCCGGGCCAGCGGCAGGGCAGGCAAAGGTCGGGACATATCGGTTCCTTGGCGTCGAGAGGACAAAAGCCGACATTGTCGGCGTCAAGTTTGACAACTCTGTGATCCGTCGGGCGCACCCCGCACAGCAGGTCTGCCGGCGCCCGCTTGTCCCGAAATGTCAAATCGGTTGCCAGAGCGGCACCGTTCGGGTGCAAGGGAAGGAACCGAGCGCCGCCGGCCGAACGCCGGCCCAAATTTCTGCCCGATTGCCGCGCAAATTGCGGTGGTTTTCAGACTCCTGACAGGAAACTGAGGCAAAATTCTATCTTTCGCCTAGTTTGTTGCCCTGCCAGGGGCTCTCATCGCCCGGCAGGCAGATATCCCACCCACCGTTCGAGGATCTGAGAGAAGCAATGAGTACCCAGCAACCTACCATCATCTACACGCTGACCGACGAAGCTCCGCTGCTGGCGACCAGTGCGTTCCTCCCGATCATCCAGGCTTTCACCAAGCCGGCCGGCATCAACGTCACCACCAGCGACATCTCCGTGGCCGGCCGTATCCTGGGCGAGTTCCCCGAATTCCTGACCGAAGAACAGCGCGTGCCGGACAACCTGGCCGAGCTGGGCAAGCTGACGCAGCTGCCGGAAACCAACATCATCAAGCTGCCGAACATCAGCGCCTCGGTGCACCAGCTGGTCAGCGCCATCCGCGAACTGCAGGGCAAGGGCTACAAGGTGCCGGACTATCCGGAAGACCCGAAGACCGACGAAGAAAAGGCGATCCAGAAGCGCTATTCCAAGTGCCTGGGCTCGGCCGTGAACCCGGTCCTGCGCGAGGGCAACTCCGACCGCCGCGCCCCGGCCGCGGTCAAGAACTTCGCGCGCAAGCACCCGCACAGCATGGGCGAGTGGAGCATGGCCTCGCGCACGCACGTGGCGCACATGAAGCATGGCGACTTCTACCACGGCGAAAAGTCGCTGACGCTGGACAAGGCGCGCGACGTCAAGATGGAGCTGGTCACCAGGAGCGGCAAGACCATCGTCCTGAAGCCCAAGGTCGCGCTGCAGGACGGCGAGATCATCGACAGCATGTTCATGAGCAAGAAGGCCCTGTGCGCCTTCTATGAAGAGCAGTTCGAAGACGCCCGCGCGACCGGCGTGATGCTGTCGCTGCACGTCAAGGCGACCATGATGAAGGTCTCGCACCCGATCGTGTTCGGCCACGCCGTGAAGATCTTCTACAAGGAAGCCTTCGCCAAGCACGGCGCGCTGTTCGACGAACTGGGCGTGAACGTCAACAACGGCCTGGTCAACCTGTACGAGAAGCTGGAAACGCTGCCCAGCTCCAAGCGCGAAGAAATCATCCGCGACCTGCACGCCTGCCATGAGCATCGTCCGGAACTGGCGATGGTGGATTCGGCCAAGGGCATTTCCAACCTGCACGCGCCGAACGACGTGATCGTCGATGCCTCGATGCCGGCCATGATCCGCATCGGCGGCAAGATGTGGGGTGCCGACGGCCGTCCGAAGGACACCAAAGCCGTGATTCCGGAAAGCACCTTCGCCCGGATCTATCAAGAGATCATCAACTTCTGCAAGACCAACGGCAACTTCGACCCGACCACCATGGGCACGGTGCCCAACGTCGGCCTGATGGCGCAGAAGGCTGAAGAGTACGGCTCGCACGACAAGACCTTCGAAATCGCCGAAGACGGCGTCGCGAACATCGTCGACCTGGCCACCGGTGAAGTGCTGCTGACGCAGAACGTCGAGCAGGGCGACATCTGGCGCATGTGCCAGGTCAAGGACGCGCCGATCCGCGACTGGGTCAAGCTGGCCGTCACGCGCGCGCGCAACTCGGGCATGCCGGCAGTGTTCTGGCTGGACCCGTACCGTCCGCACGAGGCCGAGCTGATCAAGAAGGTCGAGGCCTACCTGAAGGGCTACGACACCAACGGCCTGGACATCCAGATCATGTCGCAGGTGCGCGCCATGCGCTACACGCTCGAACGCGTGATCCGCGGCCTGGACACCATCTCGGTGACCGGCAATATCCTGCGCGACTACCTGACCGACCTGTTCCCGATCATGGAACTGGGCACCAGCGCCAAGATGCTGTCGATCGTTCCGCTGATGGCCGGTGGCGGCATGTATGAAACCGGCGCCGGCGGTTCGGCTCCGAAGCACGTCAAGCAGTTGGTGGAAGAGAACCACCTGCGCTGGGATTCGCTGGGCGAGTTCCTGGCCCTGGCTGTGTCGCTGGAAGATGTCGGCATCAAGACCGGCAACGCCCGCGCCAAGATCCTGGCCAAGACGCTCGACGGCGCCACCGGCAAGCTGCTGGACAACAACAAGAGCCCGTCGCCCAAGACCGGCCAGCTCGACAACCGCGGCAGCCAGTTCTACCTGGCGATGTACTGGGCGCAGGAACTGGCCGCCCAGTCGGACGACGCGGAACTGGCGGCCAAGTTTGCGCCGCTGGCCAAGACGCTGGCCGACAACGAGCAGAGCATCGTGGCCGAGCTGGCTGCGGTGCAAGGCAAGCCGGTCGACATCGGTGGCTACTACCAGCCGGACGCAGCCAAGCTCAGCGCCGCGATGCGCCCGAGCCAGACGCTGAACGCCGCGCTGGCATCCGTCGCAGCCTGATCGGCACTGGCCCGCCTGGCGGCCCGGCAAGATCGCAACCCCGGGGGCAAGGCCCCCGGGGTTTTTTCTTTTCCGGGCCGGGCTAAGAGTCCTTCTGCACTTCCCAACCTTGTTCCGTGCCGCTTTTCTGGTCCCGGTAGGTCCATAGCGCGCCGCAGTCCTGGCACACAAAGGTGCTGATGGTCACCGCGGCTGACCCGGGCGGCTTGATGCGTTGGGTATCGGTAATGCGCAGCGCGGCGTGCCCGGGGGCGCCGCGTTGGTGGCGTTCGATGGCCTGGCAGGCAGTACAGAGTGTCATCCGGTCTTGTCCGTTCGATGCGGCACTGTAGCATGCACGGGCCGCGCGGCCCGCAACAAGCGCATGCGCCGCTTATTGCCCCAATTTCCTGCCGAACCGCCGAAGTTCGTTGACTCGGGCTGGGGGCACCTGTATAAGGGTGGATGCAGGATCAATCAAGCAGCAATCTCGAAGTCCAGGTGCTTGCCCACACGGCGCCACTTTTTCTCCAAGTTACTTCCTTGATCGTCATGCCTTGCCGGCGCTTTTGCCAGGCAAGAATTACTTATTGAGGAATCCAACATGGAAACCGGTACCGTCAAGTGGTTCAACGATTCGAAGGGTTTTGGCTTCATTACCCCTGATGCAGGCGGCAACGACCTGTTCGCGCACTTCTCCGAAATTCAAGGCAGCGGTTTCAAGTCGCTGCAAGAAGGCCAGAAGGTTCGCTACGTCGCCGGCGTTGGCCAGAAGGGCCCGGCCGCGACCAAGATCGAGCCGATCTGAGTCTAGCCGACCAGCATTGCACTGCGCGCCTCGGCGCCAGTTCAGTCAAAAAGCTCCGCCAGCGCGGAGCTTTTTTGTTTTCTGCGGGGGCATCGTTTACCGGTATGAAATAAAGCCACTGCTGACGCTGCAACAGGCGTAGAGTGAGGGGAACACCACCAACCGGCGGAGGCTGTTATGGATGTTTATCCAGCTGCAACTTATAAGGGATATGACGTCTATCCCCTGGTGTACAAGCATGCTGTTGCGCGGGTGTGGCCAGAGCCCAGGCCCGACCGCTCGTTCGATGCGGCCGTGGTGATCTGCCTGGCCGGCGAATCGCCCGAAAGCGCGCAGGCACGCACGTTCCGCCTGGATGCCGCGCCCTGGGACAACGTGGGCGGCGCGCGCCGCGGCGCACTGCGCTTTGCGGAAGAGATCATCAACGGCACCGTGCCGGGAGTATCGATGGTCACGGCGCAATAGGAGTATTCCTCCCCATCAACGCGGCACGAAGCCGCCTGGCGTCGCCGTGCGCGACAGCAGCCGTCAGCATCCGTCAGCCAGCAGGGAATTCGTTCATGGACATGCGTTCGGGATCATCCGGTTTTCTTTGCACGTTGCCCGGCGAGGGCAAGGGCATCACCTACCACGTCGCGGTCTGCTTTATCGATGCGGAGCGGCCCACCGGCGTGCTCTTCACCAGCTTTGTCGGGGACGGACGGCGTGCATTCGGCGTGCTGGCCGAACCAGATGCATTGCAGGGCCCGCTTGCCGCCAGCGGCGAAGCGCTGTGCCGGCTGGCCATCGGCCAGGTGGTGCGCGACCACCTGCACGACAAGACGCGCGAGGGCGACTATGTGCTGGACCTCGGCGCCGTGCCATGGGACGGCGAACTGAGGCCGGTCGGCAGCGGCGTCCGGACCGGACGGCCGCATGTGCGCGTGGTGGGCTGAGGCGGCGCTCAGGGGCGCTCACGCCGTTCGTGCCGGCACGCGGCAGGACTTCGGTATCAGATCTTGAACACTGGGGCGCCGTGGCGCTCCAGCAGTGCTTCGATCAGCGCCATGTCGGTGATTTCCGGGGTGCGGTCTTCAACCGCGCGCGACGGGCCGCAATAGGTGGCCGTGACGTGGCGCCTGACGGTCAGTACGCCGGCCGCCGGCGGCTCGATCTGTACCTCCTGCCACGGGGTATGCCGGTAGGTGCCAGCCTGCCAGCCGTCCGGCGTCAGGTGCAGCAATTCCCATTCTTCGATGACTGACATGGTCGGTTCTCCTTTGCGGTGAGATGGATCGTTGCGGGACGGCACGCGCCGCTGCGGCGCATGCCGTGGCGAAGCATGCCGACTACGACTTGTGTCGATAGTTGATACGTCCCTTGGTCAGGTCGTACGGCGACATTTCCAGCGTGACGCGGTCGCCCGCCAGCACGCGAATGCGGTTTTTCTTCAGGCGGCCGGACGAATAGGCCCAGACTTCGAACCCGTTTTCCAGGATCACGCGGAAACGGTTGTCCGGCAGGACTTCCGATACCTTGCCGCCAAATTCCACCAGTTCTTCTTTAGCCAAGGAGGCTCCTTGCGTGAGCGGCGCCGGTACGGCGCACGCTGTTGTGACGGCCGTGCGGCCGAGGGAGAGGCGTTACTGCAGGCGCAGCCGCGCCGCGGCGCGCTCGCCGGCACGGCGGGCTGACTGGCGCGCGTGGGCTTCCGAGCGGTGCGTGTCGTGCCGCATGGCCACGTTGGCGACGATGCGCTCGGCACCGTTGCGGTATTCGGCGATCATGTAGGTCGCGAACCAGAGCCCGGGTTCCTGCTGGATCGGGTAGACCGAAACGGTGTACGGGTTGTGGATGCGGCTGTTGTCCTGGCGTTGATGATGGTTGTGGTTGCTTTGCTTCAATGTGTGCCTGTTCATGAGGCGCGGCCGCGGGCGGCGCGGTGCATCGGTGCGATGCAGGCGGCGCGGGGTGGCGACCGTTCGCCGTTGCTGTAGGCCAGCGTCGGGGCTCGCGTTCGGCGCAAGCGGGGAATCTGGCGGGAAGTGGACCATGCCTGCGCAAGCCGGCGCGCTACAAGGGGCGCAGTGGTTGCGGAGCGGACGAGCCGCCGGTCGGATAGGGTGATGGGCGATGCCGCCCAGGGAACTCCGGGATCAAGCCCGGACCGCCGCCGATATGCTTCTTGTGGGATTGTCTTGCGGCGGGCGCACTGGCGTCGGGCGTGGCCCGATCCATGCGTAAGAACCCGGATGATACCACTTCTGCGCCGGTCCTGCCCGCATGGCGGACACTGCACCCCGTGGCGGCCGCATCAGTCGCTCAGGTTTCGCGGATCTGCGCGAAGCGCTGCGACAGGAAATCGATCAGCTCCCGCACGGACGGCAGCAGTCCCCGCCGCGACGGAAACACCGCGTGAATCACGCCGCCCTTGATCGACCAGCCGGGCAGTACCCTGACCAGGCGGCCGTCGCGCAGTTCGTCGCAGACCAACATCAGCGGCAGTTGCACCAGCCCGGCGCCGGCCATCGCGGCGGCGCGCAGCATGATCATGTCGTCGGTGACCAGCCGGGGCCTGTGGTGCAGTTCGGCGCTGGCGCCTTCCGGGCCGTGCAGCACCCACACATGCGTGGGGCGCGGCGGGCCCAGGTCCAGCGTCGGCAGCGGGTCCAGGTCGGCGGGCATCAGCAGCGGGCCCCGGCCTTCCACCAGCCTGGGGCTGGCCACGATGCACCACGCGCGCTCGGACAGCACGCGCATCACCAGGTCGCTGTCTTCCAGCGGCGGCACCCGCACGCGGATCGCCAGGTCGACCCCTTCGGCAACCACGTCGACACGGCGGTTGGTGGCCTCCAGGTGCACCGAGACCTTGGGGTTCGCGGCCATGAAGTCCGCGATCATTTCGCCCACGCGCGTATGCAGCAGCGCCACCGGGCAAGTCATGCGCACCAGGCCGCTGGGTTCTGCGCGGGTGCGCTCGATCACGCTCTCGGCGGCCTCGGCCTCGACCAGCATCGCCTTGCAATGCGCGTAGTAGGTCTGGCCAAGTTCGGTTACGGAAAAGCGGCGCGTCGAGCGCTGGATCAGGCGCACGCCCAGCCGCTCCTCCAGCATGGCCACGCGCCGGCTCAGCTTGGACTTGGGAACGCCGAGCACGCGCCCGGCCGGCGCGAAGCCCTGGTGGTCGACCACCTGCGCGAAGTAGTACAGGTCGTTGAGATCGGGGTGCAACGGCGGCTCCTGTCGTCCTGCCAGTAGGACGCTGAGGACAGATTTTCGAGCCTACCGGGGCCATCTGCCAAGACCTATGCTTTTGCCACACGGTCGGTTCCGCGGCGCAGATGCCACGGCCACCCCATTCCGTCCACTGTGCAAGGAGAACGCGAGATGACCATTCCCGCCAATTTCAATGGCAAGCGCCCCGCAATCGATCCCGCCGATACGGCCATGCTGCTGATCGACCACCAGAGCGGCCTGTTCCAGACCGTGGGCGACATGCCGATGCCTGAGCTGCGCCTGCGCGCCGCCGCACTGGCCAAGATGGCAACGCTGTGCAAGCTGCCCGTCATCACCACGGCCTCGGTGCCGCAAGGCCCCAACGGCCCGCTGATTCCCGAGATCCACGAGAACGCCCCGCATGCCAGATATGTCGCGCGCAAGGGCGAGATCAACGCGTGGGACAACCCGGACTTTGTCGCCGCGGTCCGTGAGACCGGCAAGAAGACACTGATCATTGCCGGCACCATTACCAGCGTGTGCATGGCCTTCCCGTCGATCAGCGCGGTCGCCGACGGCTACAAGGTATTCGCGGTGGTCGATGCCTCCGGCACCTACTCGAAGATGGCGCAGGAAATCACGCTGGCGCGCATCGTCCAGGCCGGCGTGGTGCCGATGGACACCGCCGCGGTCGCCTCCGAGCTGCAGCAGACCTGGAACCGCCCCGACGCGCAGCAATGGGCCGAGGTCTACACCCGGATCTTCCCCGCCTACCAGCTGCTGATCGAGAGCTACATGAAGGCGCAGGAAGTCGAGAAGAAGCACGAGGTGCTGGACTCGCAGCGCTGACATTTTCCGACAGACGAAACACTTCACCCCAGGGCGCGGCCGGCAGAACCTTCCCCGGCTGTGCCCGCTTTCAAAGGAGCACGCCATGAGCAAGCCCTACAAGCGCCTGGACAAGACACAGGCAGCCGTCCTGATGGTCGATCACCAGGCTGGCCTGCTGTCGCTGGTCCGGGATATCGAGCCCGACAAGTTCAAGAACAACGTGCTGGCACTGGCCGACCTCGCCAGGTACTTCAAGCTGCCGACCATCCTGACCACCAGCTTCGAAGACGGCCCCAACGGTCCGCTGGTGCCCGAGCTGAAGCAGATGTTCCCTGACGCGCCGTTCATCCCGCGGCCTGGCCAGATCAATGCGTGGGACAACGAAGACTTTGTCGCCGCGGTGCGCGCCACCGGCAAGAAGCAGTTGCTGATCGCCGGCGTGGTCACCGAAGTCTGCGTCGCATTCCCGGCGCTGGCGGCGATCGAGGAAGGCTTCGAGGTCTTTGTCGTGACCGATGCCTCTGGCACCTTCAACGAGATCACGCGCGATTCCGCGTGGCGCCGCATGTCGGATGCGGGCGCGCAGCTGATGACCTGGTTTGGCGTCGCGTGCGAACTGCACCGCGACTGGCGCAACGATATCGAAGGGCTGGGCACGCTGTTCTCGAACCATATCCCGGACTACCGCAACCTGATCACCGCCTACACCACGGTGAAGGGCGGCAAGTAAGCCCGCCGCGCCGCCCTGTCTCGCGTCGGGGCGGCGCGCCGGCGCAGCCTTCAGGCGCGGGCCGCGACCACCTTGCCCGGATTGAGGATGTCGAGCGGGTCGAGCGCGCGCTTGATCGAGCGCATCACGGCGACGGCGGCCTCGCCGTGCTCCTCCACCAGGTAGCCGATCTTGTGCAGCCCCACGCCGTGCTCGCCGGTGGAGGTGCCGCCATGGCGCAGCGCGCGCCGCACCAGCCGCTGGCTGAAAGCCTCGGCCGCATCCACTTCGGCGCGATCGTCCGGATTTACCAGTACCAGGCAATGGAAATTGCCGTCGCCCACATGGCCGAACACCGGCGCCAGCAGGCCATGCGCGGCGATGTCGGCCTCGGTTTCCCCGATGCATTCCGCCAGCGCCGAGATCGGTACGCAGGCATCGGTGGTAAGGCAACGGCTGCCCGCGCGCAACTGCAGCACGGCAAAGTAGGCATGATGGCGTGGCGTCCACAGGCGCGAACGGTCTTCTTGCTTCGTGGCCCACTGGAATTCGCCGCCGCCGCATTCTGCCGCGATTTCCCGCACCCATTCGGCCTGCTCGTCGACCTGCGCCTGGCCTCCGCCGAACTCCAGGCACAGCGTCGGCTGCTCGGCCATCGACAGCTGGCTGTGCGCATTGATGGCGCGGATCGTCAGCGCATCGAGCATTTCCGCTCGCGCCAGCGACACGCCGGCCTGCACAGACTGGATCACGCAGTCGACCGCGGCGCGCACGGTGGGGAAATGCACGACCGCCGCGGCGGTGACCTCGGTGCGCGGATGCAGCCGCACCGTGGCCTCGGTGATCAGGCCCAGCGTACCTTCGGAGCCGCAGTAGAGCTGCGTCAGGTTGTAGCCCGCCGATGACTTGCGCGCGTCCGACGCCGTGCGCAGCACCTCGCCGCCGGCAGAGACCACGGTCAGGCTGCGCACGTTGTCGCGCATGGTGCCGTAGCGGACCGTGTTGGTGCCCGAGGCCGCGGTCGCGGCCATGCCGCCGATGGTGGCATCCGCGCCCGGATCGACCGAGAAGAAGAAGCCGCTGTCGGCCAGCGCGGCATTGAGCTGGCTGCGCGTGACGCCGGCCTGCACGGTCGCGGTCATGTCTTCCGGCCGGATCGCCAGCACCGCGTTCATCTGCGTGAAGTCGATGCAGACGCCGCCCTGCACCGCCAGCAGGTGGCCCTCGACCGACGAGCCCGCGCCGAAGGCGATCACCGGTACGCGTTCGCGCGCGCAGGCCTGCACCACGAACGCGACTTCGTCGGTGCCGGTGACGAAGACCACCGCATCGGGCGGCGCCGGCGGATAGGCGGATTCATCGGTGCCGTGCTGCAGCAGCACCGCGGCGCTGCGCGAGAAGCGCTCGCCGAATTTCTGTTCGAGCAGGGCGAGCAGCGCGGGCGACGGAGACCGGCGTGGCGCCGCGGCGGGGACTTCAGCGGTGACGTCAGTCGCGGCGTCGGGGGAAGTTTCAAGCAGGGAGGCCATGATGTCTAGCGTGAAGGAGAGGGTTCATTGACGCGGCGCGCGCACGGGGCGCACCAGCAGCACCAGCGCGGCGCCAGCGACCAGCCAGCCGGCCAGCATGTAGAGGCCGGCATCGGTGCTGTGGGTGGCGTCATGGATCAGGCCGACGAGGAAAGGCGCACTGAAGCCGGACAGGTTGCCGAACGAATTGATCAGCGCGATGCCGGCCGCGGCGCTGGCACCTCCCAGCAGCATGGTGGGCAGGGCCCAGAACACCGGCAGCGTAGCCATGATGCCCATGGTCGCCAGCGTCAGGCCCGCCATCGCCAGCCATTGGTTGCCGTGCATCGCCACGCTCAGCACCAGGCCCGCGGCGCCGGTCAGCGCGGCCAGCGCCGCGTGCCAGCGCTGCTCCAGGTGGCGGTCGGCGCTGGCTGCAACCCAATACATCGCCACCACGCCGAACGCCCACGGCACCGCGCTGAGCAGGCCGATCTGCAGCGGGTCGGCCACGCCCATGCCGCGGATGATGCTGGGAAGCCAGAAGCTCACGCCATACAGGCCGGAGACAAAAGCGAAGTACACCAGTGCCAGCGCCCACACCCGCGGGCTGGCCAGCACGGAGCGGATGCCGCTGTCGGCCTTGTGCGACTGTTCCGCCGCCATGTCGCGTGCGATCACCTCGCGCTCGTGCGGCGCCAGCCAGCGCGCCGCGGCGGGGCGGTCGTCCAGGTACTTCAGCACCAGCAGGCCGACCAGCACGGTAGGCAGCCCTTGCAGCAGGAACATCCACTGCCACCCGGCCATGCCGGCGATGCCGCCCATGTACTTGAGGATCCAGCCCGACAGCGGGCCGCCGAGGATGCCCGACACCGGGATCGCCGCGATAAACATCGACGTCACGCGGCTGCGCCGCTGCGCCGGGAACCAGTAGGTCAGGTACAGGATGATGCCGGGAAAGAAGCCAGCCTCGGCCGCGCCCAGCAGGAAGCGCAGCACGTAGAAGGAAACGGGCGACTTCACCAGCATCATCGCCGCCGACAGCAGGCCCCACGTGATCATGATGCGCGCGATCCAGCGGCGCGCGCCGTAGCGATGCAGCACCAGGTTGCTCGGGACCTCGAACAGGAAGTAGCCGACAAAGAAGATGCCGGCGCCCAATCCGTACACGGTTTCGGTCAGTTGCAGGTCGGCCTGCATCTGCAGCTTGGCGAAGCCGACATTGACGCGGTCCAGGTAGGCGACGATATAGCAAAGGAACAGCAGTGGGACTAGGCGCCAGGCGACTTTCCGGTAGACGGAATCGCCGGCGGCTTCCAGGGGGCCGGCCACGGCGGGCGCGGTGGTGGGGATGGTCATGCAGGTCTCCGTATCTGTTCTTATCGCGGGTGCTGATCGCGCGCCGTCTCGATGGCGCGGGGCTATCGTCGCCTCGATCGGACCAAAAGAAAAATATGGATTGGAGAACTGGCCATCTGCTAGCGAGATGGCAGCAGCGGCGCGGCAGGGCGCCACAAGGGGACCTGGAAGACTGGTAAGCGGCGGATCAGTCCCGCGTGCCGTCGGCACGCACGGCCCGCGCGCCACGCCAGCCGCCCTGGTCGCACAACTGCCGCACCACATTGCCGACCAGCGTGCGCACCGCGCGCTTGGCATGGGTCTGCGGCAGGTCGCGCGACAGGCAGGTGCCCAGCGTGCGCCGCATGCCGTTGCACAGGATCGGATGCGCGACCAGGTCGCCGGCGTCGACCTCCTGCGCCACCAGCGCCAGCGGCAGGATGGTCGGGGCGATGCCAGCCTGCACCGCGCGCTTCAGGGTATGGACCGAGTTGATTTCCGCGGCCAGCGACGGCATGGCGACGCCTTGCTCGCTGAAGACCTGTTCGATGATGGCGCGCAGGCAGTGGTTATGCTGCGATGCCGACAGGATCAGCGGCTGCGCGGCGATCGCCTGCAGCGTGATGCCGGCCTCCGGCGCCGGACCCGGGTAGGCCGCGCCGCGGATCCAGTAGAAGTCCTCGTCGGCCATGGGCTCGAAATCGAAATCGGCCAGCGGGACATTGGAGGTGAACACGGTCAGGTCGATGCGCCCCTGCCTGAGCTGGTCCAGCAGGTTGCCGGTCAGCTCCTCGTTCAGGTGCAGCGACACCTGCGGCAGTTGCGCGCGCGCGGCCTGCAGCAGCGGCAGTGCCAGCGCGGCGGAGGCGCTCTGCGGCACGCCAAGGATCACGGAGCCGACGATCGATTCCGGCGCGCGCACCGCGGTGCGGGCATCTTCCAGCTGCTTCAGGATGCCCTGCGCGTACTCGTAGAAGACCTGGCCCGACTCGGTCACCTGCACGCCGCCGCGCCCGCGCACCAGCAACTGCACGCCCAGTTCCTGCTCCAGGTCGCTGATCTGCTTGCTCAGCGCCGACTGGGCGACGAACAGGCTTTGCGCCGCGCGCGACACGCTGCCGGCATCGACGATGCCGACAAAGTACTTGAGCTGTCTGAGTTCCATGTTCGCCTCTCGTGTTCGCCTCATGTGGGGCGGCACGCTGCCGTGCGCGGCGGCGATGATAGCAGCCACCGGGGGCCGGAAATATCCCGGCTTTCCCGGTGGCAGGGAACCCAAAGGTGCGGCGCGCGCGCCGCTCAGGCCTTGCTCGCGGCGGGCGCCGGTGTTGCCACCTTCACCTCGGCCGGGGTCTCCGCCTGTGCCGAGGCCGACCGGCGGTGGTTGATCAGCGACACCGCCAGCACCGCGATCACCGCCGGAATCGCTATCGCCATGAAGTTCTGCTGCAGCGGCAGCGACATCCCCACCAGCACGCCGATCACGATTGGCGCCAGGATCGCGCCGCTGCGCCCCACGCCCGAGGCCCAGCCGATGCCGGTGCCGCGCACCGCCATCGGGTAGAACTGGCCGGCATAGGCATAGGTGACGATTTGCGTGCCGATGGTCGAGGCACCGGCCAGGCCCACTACCACGAACAGCGCGGCGGTCGGCATCGGGTAGCCCAGCAGCGTGATCGAGATCGCGGCCAGCGTGTACATGCCGATCAGCACATGCTTGATCGGCAGCCGGTCGGCCAGCCAGCCACCGCCGACGGCGCCGATCATCGCGCCGAAGTTCAGCACCAGCACGAAGGTCAGCGCCGAGCCGAGGCTGTAGCCGGCACCGGCCATCAGCTTGGTCAGCCACGAGCTGAGCGCGTACACCATGAACAGGCACATGAAGAACGCTACCCAGAACATTGCCGTGCTGAAGCCGCGGCCATCCTGGAACAGGCGGCGGATCGGTGCGCTGCCGGCCGCCTGGTCGGCCCGCTCGTCGGCGGGCAGGGTGAAGACGTCGCCGGCCTGCGGGCGGTGCGACGGCACCAGCCGCGATACCACGGCCTGCAGCATGGCGGTCTGCCTGGTGCGGATCAGGTATGGCATCGATTCCGGCAGCGAGCGCAGCACCAGCGGGATCAGCAGCACCGGCAGCCCGGCGGCCAGGAACACCGACTGCCAGCCATAGCTCTCGATCAGGCCCTTGCCCAGCAGCGCGGCGAGCATGCCACCGACCGAATAGCCGCTGAACATCAGCGTCACCAGCGTGCCGCGCAGCTTGCGCGGCGAGTACTCGGTCATCTGCGCCACCACGTTTGGCATGACGCCACCAATCCCCAGCCCCGCCAGGAAGCGCGTGATGCTGAACGTGACCGGATCGCTGGCAAAGCCGGCAGCAGCCGTGAACACGCTGAACAGGCCGATGCAGATGGCGATGGCGCGCCGGCGGCCGATACGGTCGGCGATGGTGCCGAGGAAGATCGCACCGAACATCATGCCGAACAGCGCCGAGCTGACCATGAAGCCGGCACTGGTGGCGGTGACGCCCATCTCCTTCATGATCGACGGCAGGGCGATGCCCGCGACGGCCAGGTCATAGCCGTCGAAGATGATGATCAGCGCGCACCAGAACAGGATCTGCGCATGGAAGCGGTTGAAGCGGGCCTCGTCGGCCAGCTGGTGGACATCGATCTGACGCATGGTTGTCTCCGGTATGGTGGGATGGCGCGTGCTTACGCCACTGCAATGGCGCGCTCTGCGGCGGCCTTCAGCTCGCGCTCGCGCAGCACGAAGCGCTGGATCTTGCCCGTGGCGGTCTTGGGCAGCGTGTCGACGAACTCGATCGCACGCGGGTACTTGTAGGCGGCCAGCCGCTCCTTGACGAAGGCCTTCAGCTCGGCGTCGCCCAGTTGCGCACCCGCCTTCAGCACCACGAAGGCCTTGGTCTTGACCAGGCCTTCGTGGTCGGGCACGCCGACCACCGCGGCCTCCAGCACCGCGGGGTGCTGCACCAGCGTGGCCTCGACCTCGAATGGCGAGACGTAGATGCCGCTGACCTTGAGCATGTCATCGCTGCGCCCGGCGTAGCTGTAGGTGCCGTCCGGGTTGCGCACATACTTGTCGCCGCTCTTGGTCCAGCCGCCGCGGAAGGTCTCGCGCGATTTCTCGAGGTTGGCCCAGTACAACATCGCGGCGCTGGGGCCCTGGATATACAGGTCGCCGATCTCGCCGTCGGGCACGGGCTGACCGGACTCGTCGCGCAGCTCGATGGTGTAGCCCGGCACCGGCCAGCCGGTGGTGCCGTAGCGCACCTGGCCGGGGCGGTTGGACAGGAAGATATGCAGCATCTCGGTGGAGCCGATGCCGTCGATGATCTCGCAGCCGAAATGCGCGGTGAAGCGATGGCCGATCTCGGCGGGCAATGCTTCGCCGGCCGACGAGCACAGCCGCAATGCCACGTCGGCACGCCCCGGCAGTGAAGGACTGGCGAGCATGCCGGCGTACCCCGTGGGCGCGCCGAAGAATACCGTGGGTTTGTGCTCCAGCCAGCGGCAGAACGTGGCCTCGGGCGTGGGCCGCTCTGCCATCAGCACCACCGTCGCGCCAACGCTCAGCGGGAAGCTCAGGCCATTGCCGAGACCGTAGGCGAAATACAGCTTGGCCGCGGAGAAGCAGATGTCGTCCTCGCGCAGGCCCAGCACCGGGCCCGCGTACAGTTCGGCGGTCCAGTATGGGTTGCGGTGGCTGTGCACCACGCCCTTGGGCTGTCCGGTCGATCCGGACGAGTAGAGCCAGAAGCCGGGATCGTCGCAACGGGTGGCGGCGGGTGCCGGCAGCGGCGTTTGCGCAGCGAGCACCGTGTCGAGGGACACCATGCCTTCAGGCAGGCTGGCTTGCGCGCGCGATACGAACACCTTGCCGACTTCATGCCCGGGCTGCGCCAGCGCTTCCTGCAGCACCGGCAGCAGCGCCGCCGACACCAGCACCGCCTGCGCGCGGCTGTGCTGCAGCATATAGACGTAGTCGTCGGCGGTCAGCAGCGTATTGACCGCCACCGGCACGATGCCGGCGTACATCGCGCCGAGGAAGCTGACCGGCCAGTCGGTGCAGTCGTGCATCAGCAGCAGCACGCGTTCCTCGCGGCGCACGCCGGCGCTGAGCAGCGCGGCGGCCACGCGCCGCGCCTGCAGTGCCAGCTCGCCGTAGGTCAGCCGGCCATCGTCATCGATATATGCGGTCTTGTCCGGGCGCCCGTCATTGCACGCCAGCAGGTACGCGGCAAAGTTGAAGGACGCGCCCGGCGGTTGCACCGGGACGTCTGCGGTGGTGGCGGTCATGCTTGTCTCCCCGTTACTGGTGTACGGTGTGCTGCGCGCCGCCATGCGAGGGCGGCGCGGTGAAGGAGCGGTGAAGGAGCGGTGAAGGCGCTGTGAAGGCGCTGTGAAGGCGTGTGGACCGGCCCTCAGGCCAGCGTGCCGAGTACCTCGGTGCTGGCCTGGATCGCGCTGCGCCGATGGTAGAAATGCAGCGCGCGCAGGCCGCCCAGCTCCTCGCCGCCGCCGGCACGGCCCGGGCCGCCATGCAGCGATTGCGGCATCACGTTGCCGTGGCCGGTGTGCAGCTGCGCGACATCGGGAGAGATCACATGCACGCGGCCGTGGCTGTCGGCCAGTTCAACCGCGGCGGCGCCGAGCGCGGCGGCATCGCTGGCGTAGAGCGAAGCCACCAGCGAACCCTGGCCACGGCGTACCAGCGCGAGCGCATGCGGGGTATCGCGATAGGGCAGCAGCGTGGCGACCGGGCCAAAAACTTCGGTGTCATGCACTGCCGCCGCCGCATCGGCATCGGTGACGCCGAGCAGCGTCGGCCCGACGCAGCAGGCCACGGCCGGATCGGCATCGACCAGCGGCTGCCGCGTGCCGTCATGCAGCACCTGCGCGTGCTGGCGCAGCGCCGCCAGCCCTTCGGTCAGTGCATCGAACTGCGCGCGGCTGACCAGCGCGCCCATGCGCACCGAGTCGTTGCGCGGATTACCGACGACGACCTTTGCCAGCCGCGCGCCAATGGCTTCGGCGGCTTGCCCGTAGAGCGCCTCGGGCACGAACACGCGACGGATCGCGGTGCATTTCTGCCCGGACTTGACCGTCATCTCGCGCACCACTTCCTTCACCAGCAGGTCGAACGCGGCGGTGTCCGGCCCCGCCTGCGGCAACAGCACCGCGCTGTTGATGCTGTCCGCCTCGATATTCACGCGCACCGAGCGTTGCGAAATCGCCGGATGCGAACGGATCACCGCAGCGGTATCGGCCGAGCCGGTGAACGACACCACGTCGAAGGGCTGCAACTGGTCGAGCAAACCTGCCGAGCTGCCGCAGACCACCGACAGCGCGCCCGCCGGCAGCACACCGGCCTCAACCACGTCGCGCACCATGCGCTGCGTCAGCCAGGCAGTGGCGGTAGCGGGTTTGACGATCACGGGCACACCGGCCAGCAGCGCCGGGGCGGCCTTCTCCCACAGGCCCCAGCTCGGGAAGTTGAAGGCATTGATAAACAGCGCGACACCGCGCGTTGGCACCAGCACGTGCTGCGACTGGAACAGCGGATCCTTGCCCAGCCGCGCGGCCTCGCCGTCGAGCAGGTATTGGCGATCGCCAAGCGTATCGCCCAGCTTCGCATATGTGCCCAGCGTGAAGATGCCGCCATCGATGTCGACGGCGGAATCGTTCTTCACGGTGCCGCTGTTCGCGGTGGCAATCTCGTAATAGGAATCGCGGTTGGCCTGCAGCACCTTGACGATGTCAGCCAGCAGCGCGGCACGCTGGCGGTAGGTCAGCGCGCGCAGCGCGGCGCCGCCCAGTTCGCGCGCGAAGGCAAAGCCGGCGGCAAGGTCCAGGCCGGTGGCATCCACCCGCACCAGCTCGTCGCCCAGCACGGGATCAATCAGCGGCGTGCCCGCGCCGGTGCCGGCCTGCCATTTGCCGCCAAGGCAGTTGGAAAGCAGTTCGGTCATGGCAGTCCTCAGCGGGTGAAGTCGATGCGGCCTTCCGGCAGCAGGTAGAGCACCAGCGCGCGGCCGTTGCTGACAGTGGGGCGGTGCGCGCTGCCCGGCGGACACACCAGCCACCCAGCCGGCCGGCCATCAAACTGCGCGTCGCCGTCGAGGGGCATGATCAGGTCGATCTCGCCGTTGGGATGCGCATGGTGCGGACCGGCAATGTCCTGCATGTCCACCACGTCGACCGAAAAGCCGTTCAGGTCGTCGGCGGGTTTGAAGATGCGGCCATAGCGGATGCCGCCGCCTTCGCGGTCGCACAGCCAGCCTTCGGCCACGCCGGCCTGGCAGCTTGCCTTCAGCTGTTGGTAGGTGGCGCTACCGGCGCCATGCTCCGCATTGAGCCAGGCGTCCAGTCCGGCATCGAGCGGCCGGCCGGCAAGTTGCGCGGTAAGTTGCGCAATCTGCTCGCGGAATTGCGTTGGGGACAGCGTTGAGGAGAGGTTGAGGGACATCCAGGGGGCTCCGTCTGATTCAGCCATTGCTATCGAAGGCTTCATGCATTATTGTGCATGTATGAAAAATAGGACCACCGAGAAATCATGTCAAGCACTATATTGCATGAATCTGGGTTAACCCGGGATGGCTGCCTGCAAAATGATTCAGGCGTAGCCGCTGCCAGCGGCGCGGAAAAGAACCCCTTCCTGGTGGCGCTGGGCGAGCGCGTGCGCGACCTGCGCGCGCGCCGTGGCCTGACTCGCAAGGCCGCGGCGCAGGCCGCCGGGGTGTCGGAGCGGCACCTTGCCAATCTGGAATACGGCAGCGGCAACGCGTCGATCCTGGTGCTGCAGCACATTGCCGATGCGCTGCAGTGTTCGCTGGCCGGGCTGCTGGGCGACGTGACCACGTCCTCGCCAGAGTGGATCCTGCTGCGCGAATTGCTGGAGCACCGCGACGAGGCCACGCTGCGGCGCGTACGCATCGCCGTGGGCGAGATGCTCGGTACCGGCGGCGAGAATGCCGTGCAGGCGGCGCGCAGCCCGCGCGTGGCGCTGATCGGCCTGCGCGGCGCCGGCAAGACCACGCTGGGCGGCATGCTGGCCGAAGACTTGGAGTTCCCATTCGTGGAGCTGAGCCGCGAAATCGAGAAGTTCGCCGGCTGCAGCATCGCCGAGATCCAGGGGCTGTATGGCATGAACGCCTACCGCCGCTACGAGCGCCGGGCGGTGGAAGAGGCCATCCAGATCTATCCCGAAGCCGTCATCGCCACGCCTGGCGGCCTGGTGTCCGACCCGGCCACCTTCAACTTGCTGCTGGCCCATTGCACCACGGTCTGGCTGCAGGCCGACGCTGAAGACCATATGGAGCGGGTCCGCGCGCAGGGCGACTTCCGTCCGATGGCGGCCAGCAAGGAAGCGATGGAAGACCTGCGCCATATCCTGGCCGGCCGCGCGGCGTTCTATTCGAAGGCGGAGTTCTCGCTGGATACCAGCGCGCAACCGCTGGAGCCAACTTTCGCGGCGTTGCGCGACATGGTGCGCAAGGCGCTGGAAATGCCGGGCTGACTTCGCATTGGATGGTGGGATTCCCCTGGCGGCGGCACTTCGGTGCCGCCGTTCTTGTTTGCGGGATGGCGCCAGCGGCACCGCCAGGGCGGGTAGGTGGCGCGACCGCCATACTCGCAATAATCTGCACAATAGTGCTTGCAAGAAATCCGGTTAATGAATTATATTTCTTCTCAACAGATTCCTGCTCATGCACTATGGTGCAGTTCCACCGAGGAGACACCGCCGTGACCACCGCCCCCCGCGTCGAATACCAGACCACCCCCGCCCAGTACAAGCACCTGAAGCTGAAGTTCGAAGGCCCTCTCGCCACGCTGGCGGTGGATATCGATGAGAACGCGGGCCTGCGCCCGGGCTACAAGCTCAAGCTGAACAGCTACGACCTCGGCGTCGATATCGAGCTGAACGATGCGCTCAACCGCATCCGCTTCGAGCACCCGGAAGTGCGTACCGTGGTCGTCACCAGCGGCAAGGACAAGGTCTTCTGTTCGGGCGCCAACATCTTCATGCTTGGCGTCAGCAGCCACGCGTGGAAGGTCAACTTTTGCAAGTTCACCAACGAGACCCGCAACGGCATCGAGGACTCGTCGCAGCACAGCGGCCTGAAGTTCCTGGCCGCGGTCAACGGTGCCTGCGCCGGCGGCGGCTATGAACTGGCGCTGGCCTGCGACGAAATCCTGCTGGTGGATGACCGCTCGTCGGCCGTCAGCCTGCCCGAAGTGCCGCTGCTGGGCGTGCTGCCGGGCACCGGCGGCCTGACCCGCGTGACCGACAAGCGCCACGTGCGCCATGACCTGGCCGATATCTTCTGCACCACCACCGAGGGCGTGCGCGGCCAGCGCGCCAAGGACTGGCGCCTGGTCGACGATATCGCCAAGCCGGCGGTGTTCGCGCAGAAGGTGCAGGAGCGCGCGCTGGCGCTGGCCGCGCAGAGCGACCGTCCGGCCGATGCGCAGGGCGTGGCGCTCGCGCCGATCGAGCGCGCCACCGAAGCCGATGCGCTGCGCTATACGCATGTGACCGTGGAAATCGACCGCGCCGGCCGCACCGCAACCTTCACGGTGAAGGCGCCGACGGGCACGCAGCCGCGGCACATCGATGACATCGTGCAAGCCGGCGCCAACTGGTACCCGCTGCAACTGGCGCGCGAGCTGGAAGACGCAATCCTGTCGATGCGCACCAACGAGCTGGATATCGGCACCTGGCTGATCAAGACCGCCGGCGACGCCGCCGCGGTGCTGGCCACCGACGCCACGCTGCTGGCGCACAAGGGCCATTGGCTGGTGCGCGAGACCATCGGCCTGCTGCGCCGCACGCTGAGCCGCCTGGATGTGTCGTCGCGCAGCCTGTTCGCGCTGATCGAGCCGGATTCCTGCTTTGCCGGC
The DNA here is from genome assembly GCF_003402535.2 of Cupriavidus sp. P-10. Taxonomy (NCBI): domain Bacteria; kingdom Pseudomonadati; phylum Pseudomonadota; class Betaproteobacteria; order Burkholderiales; family Burkholderiaceae; genus Cupriavidus; species Cupriavidus sp. P-10. The sequence continues at coordinate 2,287,034 of NZ_AP025171.1, read as the reverse complement.
ACCTTCCTGGAACTGGCGCTGGCGTGCGACCGCAGCTACCACCTGGCGCTGCCGGACGACGAGGCGCGCGCGCCGAAGATCACTGTCGCGGAAGTCAACTTCGGCCTGTACCCGATGGTCACCGGCCAGAGCCGACTGGGACGGCGCTTCTACGACGAGCAGCCCGCACTGGATGCCGTGCGCGCCAGGGCCGGCCAGCCGCTCGATGCCGATGCCGCCTGGGCGCTGGGCCTGGTCACCGCCAACCCCGACGATATCGACTGGACCGACGAAGTGCGCATCGCGCTGGAAGAGCGCGTGGCGATGTCGCCCGACGCGCTCACCGGCATGGAAGCCAACCTGCGCTTCAACGGCCAGGAGAACATGTTCACCCGCATCTTCGGCCGCCTGACCGCGTGGCAGAACTGGATCTTCCAGCGCCCCAACGCCGTCGGGGACAAGGGTGCGCTCAAGGTCTATGGCAAGGGCGACAAGGCCGCCTTCGACTGGAACCGCGTCTGATCCCGCACTCACCTCGTACGAACGACAACCGAACCGTCCCAAATCGCCCGCAGAACGGAGACCAGCATGTCCGGCATCAACTACAGCGACAAGATCCCCAACAACGTCAACCTGAGCGAAGACCGCACCCTGCAGCGCGCGCTCGAGCAGTGGCAGCCCAACTACCTGAGCTGGTGGAACGACATGGGCCCGGAAGGTTCGCACAGCCATGACATCTACCTGCGCACCGCGATCAGCGTCGATCCGCAGGGCTGGGCCCACTTCGGCCACGTCAAGATGCCGGACTACCGCTGGGGCATTTTCCTGAACCCGGCCGAGGCCAACCGCAAGATCCATTTCGGCGACCACAAGGGCGAGGACGCGTGGCAGGACGTGCCGGGCGAATACCGCGCCAACCTGCGCCGCATCATCGTCACGCAGGGCGATACCGAGCCGGCATCGGTCGAGCAGCAGCGCCACCTGGGCCTGACCGCGCCCAGCATGTACGACCTGCGCAACCTGTTCCAGGTCAACGTGGAAGAGGGCCGCCACCTGTGGGCCATGGTCTACCTGCTGCACAAGTACTTCGGCCGCGACGGCCGTGAAGAGGGCGAAGCGCTGCTGGAGCGCCGCAGCGGCCAGGAGGACAACCCGCGCATCCTGCAGGCGTTCAACGAGCAGACGCCTGACTGGCTGTCGTTCTTCATGTTCACCTACTTCACCGACCGCGACGGCAAGTTCCAGCTGTGCGCGCTCGCGGAAAGCGCCTTCGACCCGCTGGCACGCACCACCCGGTTCATGCTGACCGAGGAGGCGCACCATATGTTCGTGGGCGAGTCCGGCGTGTCGCGCGTGATCCAGCGCACCTGCCAGGTGATGAACGAACTGAAGACCGACGATCCCGCCAGGCTGCGCGCGGCCGGCGTGATCGACCTGCCGACCCTGCAGCGCTACCTGAACTTCCACTACAGCGTCACCATCGACCTGTTCGGCGCCGATGAGTCGAGCAACGCCGCTACCTTCTACAGCACGGGCCTCAAGGGCCGCTACGAAGAAGGCAAGCGCATGGACGACCACGTGCTCAAGGGCCAGACCTACCGCATCCTGCAGGCGCAGAACGGCCAGCTGACGGAGAAGGAAGTGCCGATGCTCAACGCGCTCAACGAAGTGCTGCGCGACGACTACATCAAGGACAGCATGGGCGGCGTCGAGCGCTGGAACAAGGTCATCGAGAAGGCCGGCATCCCGTTCCGCCTGAAGGTGCCGCACAAGGCCTTCCACCGCAATATCGGCGCGCTCGCAGGCGTGAAAGTGTCGCCGGATGGCCGCGTGGTCTCCGACGCCGAATGGCGCGACTTCCGCGACCAGTGGCTGCCCACCGAAGGCGACCGCGCCTTTGTCGCCAGCCTGATGGGCCGCGTGGTCGAGCCGGGCAAGTTCGCCAACTGGATCGCGCCGCCGGTCATGGGCATCAACCGCCAGCCGGTGGATTTCGAGTACGTGCGCTTTAACTGAGCCACGGTCTGACAATCGCTCCCTGTTTGCTCCCCTCTCCCGCTTGCGGGAGAGGGGCCGGGGAGAGGGCAGGCGTCTCGATCGAGTGCGGCCGCATCAACGACCCTTACCCCGAGCGCCACTCATCCTGCGGAGACCGCCATGGACATGGCAGAAATTCAAGTCATCAAGCAGCACCTGATCGATCCCGAGATCTGCATCCGCTGCAACACCTGCGAAGCCACCTGCCCGGTGGGCGCGATCACGCACGATTCGCGCAACTACGTGGTCGATGCCGACAAGTGCAACCTGTGCATGGCCTGCATTTCCCCGTGTCCGACCGGCTCGATCGACAACTGGCGCGACATGCCGAAGCTGCGCGTCTACAGCATCGAAGAGCAGCTGACCTGGGACACGCTGCCCGCAGAGCTCTCGCCCGAGCAGCTGGCCGACCTGGCACCCGGCGCCGGGACGCAGACCGCGGCGCCGGAGATTCCCGCCACGTCGCCGCTTGCCGGCACCGGCGAAGATGCCTTTAACAGCGCGCGCTACGGCGCCACCGTACCGCCGTGGTCCGCCGCCCATGCCTACACCAATGTCTATGGCGCCAAGTCCGCGAACAAGACCATTACCGCCACGGTGACCGGCAATGTGCGCGTGACCGATGTCGGCCGTGAATACGACACGCACCACATCGTGCTGGACTTCGGCGCGACGCCGTTCCCGGTGCTTGAGGGCCAGTCGATCGGCATCGTGCCGCCGGGCACCGACGCCAGCGGCCGGCCGCACCACGCGCGCCAGTACTCCATCGCCAGCGCGCGCAACGGCGAGCGGCCGGGCTACAACAACCTGTCGCTGACCATCAAGCGCGTGCTGCAGGACCACCACGGCAATCCCGTGCGCGGCGTCGGATCGAACTACATGTGCGACCTGAAGGTGGGCGAAAAGGTGGAAGTGATCGGACCGTTCGGCGCCAGCTTCCTGATGCCCAACCACCCGCGCTCGAATATCGTGATGATCTGCACGGGCACCGGCAGCGCGCCGATGCGGGCGATGACGGAATGGCGTCGCCGCTTGCGCAAGGCCGGCAGGTTCGATGGCGGCAAGCTGATGCTGTTCTTTGGCGCGCGCAGCAAGGAAGAGTTGCCGTACTTCGGGCCGCTGCAGAACTTGCCCAAGGATTTCATCGACATCAACCTGGCGTTCTCGCGCACGCCGGGGAGCCCCAAGCGCTATGTGCAGGACCTGATGCGCGAGCGCGCGGCGGATCTCGCGGCGCTGCTGGCTTCACCGGATACGTACTTCTATGTCTGCGGGCTGAAGAGCATGGAGGAGGGCGTGGTGCTGGCGCTGCGGGACGTGGCGCAGCAGGCGGGATTGCATTGGGAATCGCTCGCTGAAGGGCTGAGGCGGGACGGGCGGCTGCATCTGGAGACGTACTGAAGCGGAGGCCTGCGCTAGTACCACCACCCCTCGCAAACGCGCCCCTCTCCCGCGCGCTGGAGAGGGGAGCAAACCGCGGGGCTGCGTGGGGGTGTCAGGCGTGCTTGAACCGCCTGCGCAATTTATTCGACGCATCGGCCAGCCCTCCATCCGCCACCTCCACCACCCCGTGCAGGTATTCCTCGCTTCCCTCCAATAACGCCCCATACATCCCACTGCACATCCCCCGCGCCGTCCGCCCCGGCCAATCCTGCGGCAGCAGCGCCTCCGGCAGGTTGGGATCGCGCAGCAGCACGCGCCGGTATTCATGCACCAGCAGCGTCCGCACGAAGAAGGCATCCACTGGCGCCAACTCCGCCGCTTCATCGGCCAGCGGTGAAAAGCGTCTCAACAAGGCCTGCCACGCGTCGGCCACGTCGCCCAGCTTGAACGTCTGGTGCATCAGCGCCTGCAGCGGCCGCAGCGAGAACGCCTCCAGGCTGCTCGCCTCCATCACCGCCACATAGTCCTGCGCACGCGCTGACTGGATGATCTCGCGCAGCGACCCAAGGTCCGCATTGGGATGCGCCATCACCCCCGGCGCGATCGCGCCAAAGCCCTCCCACAGCAATTCCCGCTTCAGCTTCTGCCGCACAGTGGCGCGAACGTCACCGCGCACCATCACCAGCGTCCAGCGGCCATCCCACTCCTGCGCTTCGCCCGCATAGATGCGCTTGCCGGCGTGCAACACGCGTTGCAGGCCGGCTTCCGACAGTCCGTAGTAGCTGCGCCGCCCGATCCTGGTGGCGGCCAGCCAGTCGTCTGCAGTCAGGCGGAAAGTGGCCGTGCGCACCAGCCGGTCATTGATGCCGAATGGCGCCGCGAGGCGGATCAGGCTCCCCAGCCACACCGCCTGCGGCCGCGGCGCCACCAGGTCGCCGTACAGCGTCACCAGCAGGGAGTTGGCGCCCAGCTTGAGGCCGCGCGCCAGCCGGGCGATGCGCGGGGAGGGCTGTTCTGCGTCAGGGGAGGTCGCCATCGCGGGTCCTGAAAGTGATACACATTCGTCGATTGCTTGAATCAAATTGTATCACTACCATGCATTGCAACTGACGCAATTGACGCAAATCAAGACCCCGAGCGGGACCCCTACAAAAGCGGAGCAGGCATGTACGCACAGCTGGTGGAGACGGGAGCAACAAGGCTCCGCGCGATGGAAGAGATGGACCCGCAGGAACGCGCGTTCCAGGCACGTGTGGACGAAGGGATCAAGATCGAGGCCAAGGACTGGATGCCCGAGGCTTACCGCAAGACCCTGGTCCGCCAGATCTCGCAGCACGCGCATTCTGAAATCGTCGGCCAGCTGCCGGAAGGAAACTGGGTTACCCGTGCGCCCACGCTGGAGCGCAAGGCCGTGCTGCTGGCCAAGATCCAGGACGAAGCCGGCCACGGCCTCTATCTGTACAGCGCGGCGGAAACGCTGGGCGTGTCGCGCGACCAGATGCTGGGCGATCTGCATTCGGGCAAGGCCAAGTATTCCAGCATCTTCAATTACCCCACGCTGTCCTGGGCCGATATCGGCATGATCGGCTGGCTGGTCGATGGCTCGGCCATCATCAACCAGGTGCCGCTGTGTCGCTGCTCGTACGGCCCGTATGCGCGCGCCATGGTGCGCGTGTGCAAGGAAGAGTCGTTCCACCAGCGCCAGGGCTACGACATCCTGCTGAAGCTGTGCAACGGCACGCCCGAGCAGAAGCAGATGGCGCAGGACGCGCTCAATCGCTGGTGGTGGCCCGCGCTGATGATGTTCGGCCCGTCCGACGGCGATTCGCCCAACAGCGCGCAATCGATGCAATGGCGCATCAAGCTGTTCTCCAACGACGAGCTGCGCCAGAAGATGGTCGACCAGACCGTGCCGCAGGCCGAATACCTCGGCCTGACCATTCCCGATCCCGAATTGAAGTGGAACGCGGAACGCGGCCACCATGACTTCGGCGAGATCGACTGGTCCGAGTTCTACAACGTGATCCAGGGCAACGGCCCGTGCAACCGCGACCGCCTGCGCACCCGCGTCAAGGCCTGGGACGACGGCGCATGGTTCCGCGACGCGCTGGTGGCCCACGCCCAAAAGCAGGCCCCGCAGGCGCAGCAAGCCGCAGCCTGATCCCCGCGGCGCAGCGCGCCGCCCCTACATCGATTCGCTTTACACAGGAGGTTGCCATGAAAGAGTGGCCGCTTTGGGAGATCTTTATCCGCAGCCAGCACGGCCTGGCCCACAAGCACGTGGGCAGCCTGCACGCGCCGGACGGCGAAATGGCGATCAACAACGCCCGCGACGTCTACACGCGCCGCAATGAAGGCGTCAGCGTCTGGGTGGTGAAGGCCGGCGACGTGATGGCCAGCAGCCCCGGCGACAAGGGCCCGCTGTTCGAACCCGCCAACAGCAAGGTCTACCGCCACCCGACGTTCTTCCCGATGCCGGAAGCGGTCAAGCACATCTGATACGGCCCGGACCATGGACAACAAGCTCGAATTTTTGCTGCGCCTTGGCGATTCCACGCTGGTGCTTGGCCAGCGCCTGTCGGAATGGTGCGGCCATGGCCCCGCGCTGGAAGAGGACATCGCGCTGACCAACGTCGCGCTCGACCTGGTCGGCCAGACCCGCCTGTGGCTGGGCTATGCCGCCGAAGTGGAGGGCGCCGGCCGCACCGCCGACCAGCTCGCCTACCTGCGCGACGCGCACCAGTTCCGCAACCTGCTGCTGGTGGAGCAGCCCAACGGCAGCTATGCCGATACGCTGGCGCGCCAGTTCCTGTTCGATACGTGGCACTACTTCCAGCTCGAAGCGCTGCAGCGTTCGACCGATGCGCGCATCGCAGAGATCGCCGCCAAGTCGCTCAAGGAAGTCACCTACCACGTGCGCCGCAGCGCCGACCTGGTGGTGCGCCTGGGCGATGGCACCGAGGAAAGCCATCGCCGCATGCAGGATGCCTTCGACGACCTGTGGATGTTCACCGGCGAATTGTTCGAGGCCGATGCGGCCGAGGCCGCACTGGTGCGCGAAGGCGTGATCCCCGATCCTGCGAAGCTGGCTGAGCCATGGCAGCGCCATGTCGGCGAGGTCCTGGAAGAAGCCAGGCTGCGTATGCCCGCCGGCCAGTGGGCGCAGAGCGGCGGCCGCCACGGCCGTCATACCGAACACCTCGGCTACCTTCTGGCCGAAATGCAGTTCCTGCAGCGCGCCTATCCCGGCGCGCAGTGGTGAGCATCATGACCGCGCAAGCGCTGTCACGCCCCGCACTCGAACAGGTCTGGTCGTGGCTCGATACCGTTCCCGATCCTGAAATTCCGGTGATTTCCGTGGTCGATCTCGGCATCGTGCGCGACGTGGCCTGGCTGGATGGCACCTGTGTCGTCACCATCACGCCGACCTATTCCGGCTGCCCGGCCATGACGATGATCCGTACCGGCATCGAAAATGCGCTGGCCGCACGCGGCGTGAACAACGTGCGCGTGCAGACCCGTCTGGCGCCAGCCTGGACGACCGACTGGATGACGCCGCGCGGCAAGGCCAGCCTGAGCGGCTACGGCATTGCGCCTCCGGCGCAGCAGGTGATCGACATCAGCGGCATCAGCCGGAAGGCATCGCCTGCTCTGGTGGTGGCCTGCCCGCACTGCGGCTCGCGCCATACGCGGCTGGTCAGCCAGTTCGGGTCGACCGCGTGCAAGGCACTGTACCGCTGCGGCGACTGCAAAGAGCCGTTCGACTACTTCAAGGCTCACTGAGAAGGAAAGGTGGGGAGATGAGCAAATTCCATGAACTGACGGTGGCCTCGGTCACGCGCGAAACCCGCGACGCGGTGGCCGTGACCTTCACCGTCCCGGACGAACTGTCCGACACCTACCGCTACGTGCAGGGCCAGCACCTGACGCTGCGCACCGGCATCGATGGCGAGGACGTGCGCCGCTCGTATTCGATCTGCTCGGCAGTGCAGGACGAACAGCTGCGCGTGGCGATCAAGCGCGTCGACGGCGGGCTGTTCTCCAACTGGGCCAACGAGCAGCTGCAGCCCGGCATGAAACTGGAAGTGATGGCGCCGTCGGGCCATTTCCACGTGCCGCTGTCCGCCACGCATGCGAAGCACTACGTCGCGTTCGCCGCCGGCAGCGGCATCACGCCGATGCTGTCGATCATCAAGACCACGTTGCAGGCGGAGCCGGACAGCCGCTTCACGCTGTTCTACGGCAACCGCGCGTCGTCGTCGGTGCTGTTCAAGGAAGAGCTGGAAGACCTGAAGGACACCTACCTGCAGCGCTTCAACCTGGTGTTCGTGCTTAGCCGCGAGCAGCTCGACATCGACCTGTTCAACGGCCGCATCGACGGCGACAAGGTCAACGCGCTGCTCAAGCACTGGGTCAAGCCGCAGGATATCGACGTTGCCTTTATCTGCGGCCCGCACTCGATGATGGAAGAAGTCTCGCAGGCGCTGCTCGACAACGGCGTCGACAAGACCCGCATCAAGCGCGAGCTGTTTGCCACCAGCATCCCGTCGGCGCGGCCCGCCGCGCATGCGCACAAGCAGGTGGGCCAGCAGCAGTGCGAAGTGACCGTGATCCAGGACGGCCGCACCCGCTCCTTCACGCTGGAAAAGAACAAGGAAACCGTGCTCGACGCCGCGCTGGCGCAGGGCATCGAGCTGCCGTACTCGTGCAAGGGCGGGGTCTGCTCGACCTGCCGCTGCAAGCGAATCGAAGGCGAGGTCGACATGGACGTCAATTTCGCGCTGGAAGACTACGAAGTCGCGCGCGGCTTCATCCTCAGCTGCCAGAGCTACGCCGTCAGCGACAAGCTGGTGATCGACTTCGACCAGGAAACCTGAAGCACCTGAAGCGTTTCCTGCCATCGTTTCCTGCCATCCCCAATACCCAGATTTAATTTCGCCCCCGGAGCAAGCCGTGTCCCATCCGTTTTTCGAACGCCACCAGGCGCTGCTGGAACAAGCCACCCAAGCCATCGCCACGCGCGGCTACTGGAGCCCGTTCACTGAAATGCCGAGCCCCAGGGTCTATGGCGAAACCGCCAACACCGACGGCAAGGCCGCCTTCGAAGCCCGCCTGAACCAACCCTTCGCGCTGTCGCAGCCGGGCACCGTCGGCCAGGCGGGCAAGGAAGTCTCGCCTTACGGCCCGGAGCTGGGTGTTACGTACCCCAGGCCCGACCTTGACCAGCTCTTTGCCGGCGTTGCCAGGGGCATGCCTGCCTGGCGCAAGGCAGGCCCGGAAGCTTGGGTCGGTGTATCGCTGGAGATCCTGCAGCGCCTGAACCGCCGCAGCTTCGAGATCGCCTACGCCGTCATGCACACCACCGGCCAGGCCTTCATGATGGCCTTCCAGGCCGGCGGCCCGCACGCACAGGACCGTGGCCTGGAAGCCGTGGCCTATGCCTGGGACGAACTGCGCCGCATCCCGAAGCAAGCCACGTGGGAAAAGCCGCAAGGCAAGAACGAACCGCTGCGCATGGAAAAGCGCTACAGCGTGGTGCCGCGCGGCGTGGGCCTGGTGATCGGCTGCTGCACCTTCCCGACCTGGAACGGCTATCCCGGCCTGTTCGCCAGCCTGGCGACCGGCAATGCGGTGGTGGTCAAGCCGCACCCGGGCGCGATCCTGCCGCTGGCGATCACCGTCGAGGTGGCACGCGAAGTGCTGGAAGAAGCCGGCTTCGACCCGAATATCGTCACGCTGGTGGCCAACGACCCGAGCGAACGCATGGCGTCGAAGCTGGCGCTGCGCCCGGAAGTGCGCCTGATCGACTTCACCGGCAGCACCGCCAATGGCGACTGGCTGGAGCGCAACGCGCACCAGGCGCAGGTGTACACCGAGAAGGCTGGCGTCAACCAGATCGTCATCGACTCCACCGCCGACTTCAAGGGCATGGTGCGCAATATCGCCTTCTCGCTGTCGCTGTACTCGGGCCAGATGTGCACGGCGCCGCAGAACATCTACGTGCCGAAGGACGGCATCGATACGCCGGAAGGGCGCGTCAGCTTCGACCAGGTTGCCGCAGCGATCGGCGAGGCCGTCAGCAAGCTGACCGCGGATCCGGCCAAGGCGGTGGAACTGATCGGCGCGATCCAGAACGAGGGTGTGGTGGAACGGATCGAAGCGTCGCGCGCGCTGGGCGAAATCGTTGCCGACAGCCGCGTGCTGGAGCATCCCGAGTTTCCGGGGGCGCGCATCCGCACGCCGCTGGTGCTGAAGGTCGATGCCTGCGACGAGGCGAAGATCATGCAGGAACTGTTCGGCCCGATCTCCTTCGTCGTGGCGACCGACAGCACCGCGCACAGCATCGAGCTGGCCCACCGCGGCGCGAAGACGCACGGCGCGCTGACGCTGTCGGCCTATACCACCGATGCCGGCGTGAGTGAAAGCATCCGCGATGCCGCGGAAGACGCCGGCGTGGCGCTGTCGCTCAACCTGACCGGCGGCGTGTTCGTCAACCAGTCGGCCGCGTTCAGCGATTTCCATGCCACGGGCGCCAACCCTGCCGCGAATGCTTCGCTGTCGGACGCCGCCTTCGTCGCCAACCGCTTCCGCGTGGTCCAGAGCCGCTCGCATATCTGATCGCAAGGCTTGCAGTACCCCGGCGCCGGCCCCCTTCGCATGCGGCGCCATCATAACGAGATGGAGTAGACAATGGTGCAACGCAACCCCAACCCCAATGAGCTGGAGCCGATCGAGCGCGCCAGCCGCGACGAACTGCAGGCGCTGCAGCTGCAACGGCTCAAATGGAGCGTGCGCCATGCCTATGACAACGTGCCGCATTACCGCAAGGCGTTCCAGGCAGCGGGGGTGCATCCGGACGACCTGAAGTCGCTGTCGGACCTGTCGAAATTCCCGTTCCTGACCAAGCAGGACCTGCGCGACAACTACCCCTTCGGCATGTTCGCGGTGCCGCGCGAGCAGGTGGCCCGCGTGCATGCGTCGAGCGGCACCACCGGCAAGCCGACCGTGGTCGGCTATACCGCGAAGGACATCGATACCTGGGCCAGCGTGGTGGCGCGGTCGATCCGCGCCGCCGGGGGCCGCGCCGGGGACCTTGTGCATGTCAGCTATGGCTACGGGCTGTTCACCGGCGGGCTGGGCGCACACTACGGGGCCGAGAAGGCGGGCTGCACGGTGATCCCGATGTCGGGCGGACAGACCGAGAAGCAGGTACAGCTGATCCGCGAGTTCCAGCCCAACATCATCATGGTGACGCCGTCGTACATGCTGAACCTGATCGAGGAGATGGAGCGCCAGGGCATGGACCCGTCCGAAAGCTCGCTGAAGGTCGGCATCTTCGGCGCGGAGCCGTGGACCGACGCGATGCGCGCGGAGATCGAGGCGCGTGCTGGCATCGACGCGGTGGACATCTACGGCCTGTCCGAAGTGATGGGGCCGGGCGTGGCGTGCGAATGCATCGAGAGCAAGGATGGCCCCGTGATCTGGGAAGACCATTTCTACGCCGAGATCATCGACCCGGTGACCGGCGAGGTGTTGCCGGACGGCTCCGAGGGCGAGCTGGTGTTCACCTCCCTGACCAAGGAAGCGCTGCCGGTGATCCGCTACCGCACGCGCGACCTGACGCGGTTGCTGCCGCCGACTTCGCGGTCGATGCGGCGGATCGGCAAGATCACCGGGCGCTCGGACGACATGCTGATTATCCGCGGCGTCAACGTGTTCCCGTCGCAGATCGAAGAACTGATCCTGAAGGCGCCGGCGCTGGCGCCGCAGTACCAGCTGGTGGTGACGCGTGACGGGCACCTGGACAAGCTGGAGGTGCGGGTCGAGGCGCGGCCGGAGCGGTCCGCGTCGCTGTCGGCGGACGACCGGGCGGCGCTGGAGCGTGACCTGAAAGACCAGATCAAGACCTATGTCGGCGTGACCACGCGCGTGCAGGTGGTGGCGGCCGACGGGATCGAGCGCACCACGGTTGGCAAGGCACGGCGCGTGGTGGATATGCGGCCGAAGGTCACGCACGAACAGCCGGTCGGCGCGATCTGAAACGCTAGTTTCCACCACCACCCTCAGCATAGGCTCCCCTCTCCCGCGCGCGGGAGAGGGGAGCAAACCGTCGGCATATCGACACCTCATCCACGAACCCGACCGATGGCAGCCTCCCAGAGCCGCCACGCCCCCCTGCGCCAAAGGAGACACCATGGACGCGCGACAACTGGAAACCATCCAGAACCACCCCGACTTCATCCGCCTGATCCACGGCCGCACGCGCCTGGGCTGGTCGCTGACGCTGCTCATGCTGGCGATCTACTTCGGCTTCATCCTGTTGCTGGCCTTCTCGCCCGCCACGCTTGGTACGCCGATCGGCGCAGGCGTCATGACCGTCGGCATTCCTGTCGGCGTGGCGGTGATCTTCGCCGCCGTGCTGCTGACCGCCATCTACGTCCACCGCGCCAACCGCGACCTGGACCCGCTCAACGAACGCGTGCGCAAGGAGTGCGAAGCATGAAGTCGGTACACCGTTTCCTCGGCGCGGCCCTGTGCGGGCTCGCCAGTATCGCCGCCACCACCGCCACCGCGGCCCCCGCGATCCAGGGCGAAGCCGCGCAGCGGCCGCTGAACTGGAGCGCCATCGTGATGTTCATGCTGTTCGTCCTGTTCACGCTCGGCATCACCCGCTGGGCCGCGCGGCGTACGCGCTCGGCCTCGGACTTCTATGCGGCCGGCGGCGGTCTCACCGGCTTCCAGAACGGCCTGGCGATCGCCGGCGACATGGTGTCGGCCGCGTCGTTCCTCGGCATCTCGGCCATGATGTTCGACAAGGGCTATGACGGGCTGATCTACGCGCTCGGCGTGGTGGCCGGATGGCCGATCATCCTGTTCATCGTCGCCGAACGCCTGCGCAACCTCGGCCGCTACACCTTTGCCGACGTGGTCTCGTACCGGCTGGCGCAAAAGCCGGTGCGCATCACCGCCGCGTGCGGCACGCTGACGGTGGTCATCATGTACCTGGTCGCGCAGATGGTCGGCGCGGGCAAGCTGATCGAAATGTTGTTCGGCACCAGCTATGAATCGGCTGTGGTCATCGTCGGCGCGCTGATGGTGCTGTACGTGATGTTCGGCGGCATGCTGGCGACGACGTGGGTGCAGATCATCAAGGCGTTGCTGCTGCTCGGCGGCGTGACGTTCATGGCAGTGATGGTGCTGGCCCACTTCGGCTTCAGCCCGGAAGCCATGTTCGCCAGCGCGGCCAAGGTGCATGACAAGGGTGCCGCGATCCTGTCGCCGGGCGGGCTGGTGTCCAATCCGATCGATGCGATCTCGCTGGGCGTCGGCATGATGTTCGGCACCGCCGGCCTGCCGCACATCCTGATGCGCTTCTTCACAGTCGCGGATGCCAGGGAGGCGCGCAAGTCCGTGCTCTACGCCACCGGTTTTATCGGCTACTTCTACGTGCTGATCCTGGTGGTGGGCTTCGGCGCGATCGTGATGGTGGGCGCGGACCCGGCCTATCGCGACGCGGCGGGCAAGCTGATCGGCGGCAGCAATATGGTGGCCGTGCACCTGTCCCACGTGATCGGCGGCGACCTGTTCCTCGGCTTTATCTCGGCGGTGGCGTTCGCGACCATCCTGGCGGTAGTGGCGGGGCTGGCGCTGTCGGGCGCGTCGGCGGTGTCGCATGACCTCTACGCCAACGTGTTCCGCCGCGGACAGGCCAGCGAGAAGGATGAGATCCGCGTGTCGAAGATCGCCACGCTGGTGATCGGCCTGCTGGCGATGGTGCTGGGCGTGATGTTCGAGAAGCAGAACATCGCGTTCCTGTCCGGGCTGGTGCTGGCGATCGCCGCGTCGGTCAATTTCCCGGTGCTGTTCCTGTCGATGTTCTGGAAGGGGCTGACCACGCGCGGTGCGGTGGCGGGCAGCCTGGCGGGGCTGGTGTCGGCGGTGGTGCTGCTGGTGCTGGGCCCGACCGTGTGGGTGGGAATCCTCAAGCACCAGCAGGCGATCTTCCCGTATGCCAACCCGGCGTTGTTCTCGATGACGCTGGCCTTCGCCAGCGCCTGGCTGGTGTCGGTGCTGGACCGCTCGGCACAGGCAAGCGCCGAACGCCAGCGCTACGGCGCGCAGTTCGTGCGCGCCATGACCGGCATCGGCGCGGCTGGCGCCAGCCAGCACTGAGCCAGCATTTAGCCAACACTGAGCCAGCCGCGCGCTCAGTCGGTGTCCTGCTGCGCCTTGTGGCGGGATGCCATCTTCTCTTGCTGCCCCGGCGGCACGTTGTCGTAGTGGCTGAACTGGATGGTGTAGCTGCCGTGCCCGCCGGTCATGCTGTTCAGGCGTGACTGGTAGTCGTTCAGCTCCGACAGCGGTACCTGTCCGGCAACGATCACTGCGTTGCCGGCCGCGGTGCGGGTGCCATGCACCTGTCCGCGCTTGGCCGAGAGATCGCCGATGACGTCGCCCATGGACGTGCCCGGCACCGTGACCTCGATATCGACGATCGGCTCCAGCACGCTGGGGCGCGCCTTCATCACCGCGTCGACAAAGGCCTTGCGCCCCGCGGCCGCGAACGCGACTTCCTTGGAATCGACCGGATGGCTCTTGCCGTCGTACACGGTCACGCGCACGTCCTGCATCGCAAAGCCGGCCAGCGGCCCGCTTTCCAGCACCTGGCGGATGCCTTTCTCCACCGCGGGAATGAACTGGCCGGGAATGGCACCGCCCTTGACCGCATCGATGAACTCGAAGCCCTCGCCGCGCGGCAGCGGTTCCACGCGCAGCATCACTTCACCGAACTGGCCGGCGCCGCCGGTCTGCTTCTTGTGGCGGTGATGGCCCTCGGCCTTGCCGGCGATGGTCTCGCGATACGCGATCTTCGGCGGCCGCGTGGCGACTTCCAGCTTGTACTGCTCGGTCAGACGCTCCAGCGCGCAGCGCAGGTGGAACTCGCCAAGGCCGAACACGACGGTCTCGTTGGTGCCGGCGGGATGCTCGACGCGCAGGCAGGGGTCTTCGGCGCTGAGCTTGTGCAGCACCTCGGCCAGCCGCTGCTCGTTGCCGCGCCGCGCCGGCTCGATCGCCAGGCCATAGATCGGCGTGGGGAATTCCAGCGGCGTCAGGTGGATGTCGCCGTCCTCGGTAGCGTCGTGCAGCACGGCGTCGAAGCCAAGTTCATCGACCTTGGCCACCGCGCAGATATTCCCGGGCCCGGCGCGCTGGACTTCCTGCGTCTCCTTGCCCTGCAGCAACAGCAGGTGCGCCACCTTGAACGGCTGGCGGCCTTCGCCGATATAAAGCTGGCTGTCGCGCGTGACCGTGCCCTGGTGGATGCGGAACACCGCCAGCTTGCCGACATAGGGGTCGATCACCACCTTGAACACATGCGCCAGCACGTGCTTGTCCGGCACCGGCTCGGCGCGCACCGCCTTGCGCTTTTCGGTGCCTTCGGCATCCTGGTCGGTGGAGCGGTAGAACAGCGGCGGGTTGCCTTCGGTGGGATTGGGCAGCAGCCGCACGAACACGTCGAGCAGTTCCTCGATGCCGGCGCCGGTGGCGGCCGAGGTAAAGCAGATCGGCACCAGGTGGCCCTCGCGCAGCGCGCGCTCGAACGGCGCGTGCAATTGCTCGGGCGTGATGGCCTCGCCTTGCTCCAGGTACAACTCCATCAGTTGCGGGTCGATCTCGATGACCTGATCGATCAGCGCTTCATGCGCCGACGCCACCGATAAAAAATCCGACTCGCCGGCCGGATTGAAGAAGCAGTCTACTATCTTGCCGCCGTTGCCCGCCGGCAGGTTGATGGGCAAGCACTCTTTGCCGAATGCCTCCTGGATATCGGCCAGCAGCGCCGGCAGGTCGACCTTCTCGCCGTCGATGCCGTTGATGATGATCATCCGGCATAGCTGCCGGGACTGCGCCCACGCCATGGCACGGCGCGTGGTCATCTCTATGCCGTTCTGCGCATTGATGACGATGGCGGCGGTCTCCACCGCTGCCAGCGCGCTGATCGCAAGCCCGGAAAAATCAGGGTAGCCCGGTGTGTCCAGCAGGTAGATACGGGTGTCGCGGAAGTCGACGTGGGTGATGGCGGAACTCAGCGAGCGCTTGTACTTGCGCTCCAGCGGATCGTTGTCGCTGACCGTGGAGCCGCGCTCCACGCTGCCCGGGGTGTGGATCGCACCCCCCTTGTGCAGCAGCGCTTCGACCAGCGAGGTCTTGCCGCAACCTGCATGCCCGAGCAGGGCAACGGTGCGGATGGCATCGGGACTGTCGTGCATGGTGGCTCTCTCGTCCGGCAATGGCTGTCAGGGCATTATTGGCGAAATTCGCCGGAAACGACATATGCCAGTGTCGGCATTGGGACAAAGCCTGATGCGCGCGGGGTGCAAAGTGGTGCGGCCGGCGCTTGGCCGGCCGACAACTTCACTTCACGCCTGGCTGCAGCGCAGCAAAAGGCGTACTGCTGCGCTGCAACAGGTCAGGCGTTTGCGTCCACGTGGTCGGTCGATACGGCCACCGCATGCCACGCCGCCAACTCGCCTTCCACCTTGCGGTTCTTTTCCGCGATGCGAGCCACCGTATCCGAGCCGAGCGGCAGGCGCACCGGCGGGTTGTCGCTGTCGGCAAGGGCGAGCAGTGCCACGGCCAGCCTGGCGGGATCGCCAGGCTGCTGGTGGTTGGCAGATGCCATGTGGCCGCGCATGGCGCCGACGGTCTCGGCGTATTCGGCGATCTCGGTGCCGACGCGGACCAGCGAGCTGGCGTCGAGGAAGTCGGTGCGGAAGAAGCCCGGCTCGACCACGGTGGCGCGGATGCCCAGCGGCGAGAGTTCTGCATCGAGCGCTTCGGTCAGGCCTTCCACCGCGAACTTGGTGGCGCCGTAGACGCCCCAGCCGGGATAGGCTGCATAGCCGCCGATCGACGAGATATTGACGACGTGCCCGCTGCGCTGGCGGCGCATCTGCGGCAGCACCGCGCGCGTCACGTTCAGCACGCCGAAGACGTTGGTCGCGAACTGCTGTTCGACCTCCCGCGCCGACGCTTCCTCCACCGCGCCCAGCAGGCCGTAGCCGGCGTTGTTGACCAGCACGTCGATGCGGCCAAAGCGGGCCACGGCAGCTTCGGCGGCAGCGATTGCCTGCGCTTCGCTGGTGACGTCGAGGGCCACCGGCAGCAGGTTGTCGTGCGCGCCCACGGCATCGGTGATCGCTTCGGGGCGGCGTGCGGTGGCGACGACACGGTCGCCGCGGGCCAGCGCGGCGCGGGTCAGCTCCATGCCGAAGCCGCGCGAGGCGCCGGTGATGAACCAGACCTTGCCGGCGGTGTTGGCGTTGGCGGCGATGTTCGTGGTGTTGGTGGTGTTGGCGGACATGTGGATCTCCTTGGGGATGGTGCTCGGTTTGACTGCGTTGTCTGATGGCGGGGGCCACGGAGACAAATTTAGGCGCGCAATGTCCGCAACACTAGGCGGTGCAATCGTGTTTCAAAGGCAACCAGCAGTTGTCAATAAACGTGGCCGGCTTCGATTGAGAAATCCTCAACCGTATGGCAGACTCGCCGGCATGGACAAACTGCCTCCCCTGAATGCCCTGCGCGCCTTTGAAGCGGCGGCGCGGCACCTGAGCATCACCACCGCGGCCGACGAGCTGCATGTGACGCCGGGCGCCGTCAGCCGGCAGATCCGCGCGCTGGAAGAGGGCCTGGGCGTGCAGCTGCTGCATCGCGGCCACCGGCAGATCTCGCTGACCCGCGCCGGCGAGGACTATTACCGCGCGGTGACCCGGGCGATGGACGACCTCCGCGAAGCCACGCGGCGGCTCGGCAAGCGGGCCAGGCGCAAGCAACTCAAGGTGCGCGCCTACACCACCTTCGCCATGCGCTGGCTGATCCCGCGGCTGTCGACCTTCCACGCGGCCAACCCCGGCATCGAGGTGCTGCTGACCGCGTCGCTGGACCCGGTCGATTTCCGCAAGGAAGACATCGACGGTGCGATCCGGCTCGGCGACGGCAAGTGGAGCGGCGTGAATACCTACCGCCTGGTGTCCAACATCCTGGTGCCGGTCTGCAGCCCCGGCGTTGCGGCGGGCAGCCCGAAGGTGAAGAAGGCTGCCGACCTGCAGCACCAGACACTGCTGCATTCGATTGCGCGTCCGGACGACTGGGCGCACTGGCTGAAGGCGGCACGCGCCGACGCGCAGGTGGATGCGCGCAGCGGCATGACGTTCCAGAGTTCCGCCATGGCGTATGCCGCGGCAGTGGAAGGGCAGGGCTTTGCCATCGCCCAGCGCTTCCTGGTCGCGGCCGACCTGGAGGCCGGGCGGCTGGTTGCGCCGTTCCGCCAGACGGTCGACATGGGCGATTTCACCTACTACCTGCTGACGCCCGCCGACCGCAAGGAAAGCGCCAGCATGGCGGTGTTCCGCGAGTGGCTGCTGGCGCAGTGCGAGACGCAGGCTTAGTGGACTCGGCCGGGCGCGCGCCGGTCACCAGCCGGCGAAGCGGTCGGGAATGGCAAGCTGCGCGCTGATGACCTGGTGGTAGCGCGCGAACGCCTGCTGCGCGCAGGTTTCCAGGCCATGTCCCAGCGCCGCCATCATCACCGCATGCAGGTAGAGCGCGGCGATGATGTCGGCGCGGTTCATGATGCCGTTGCCGCGAGCGGCGCCTCGACACCACCGGCACAGTGGACCGCGCCCCGGGCCTGCAGGGCCGCGACCTGTGCCGCGCTGAAGCCAAGTTCCGCGAGCACCGCTTGCGTGTGCTGACCGCACGCCGGCGCCG
Organism: Cupriavidus sp. P-10; assembly: GCF_003402535.2. Classification (NCBI taxonomy): domain Bacteria; kingdom Pseudomonadati; phylum Pseudomonadota; class Betaproteobacteria; order Burkholderiales; family Burkholderiaceae; genus Cupriavidus; species Cupriavidus sp. P-10. The sequence continues at coordinate 2,268,860 of NZ_AP025171.1, read as the reverse complement.
GGTGCACCGGCAGCGCGTTTTCCTGCGCACTGTTGATCGGGAAGCCGGGCATGCGGATCTCGCCCAGCGTCTCGTGCGGGATACGCTGCATCATGCGGTTGGCCGCTACCTGCGGGTGCGCCATCAGGTCTTCATACGTGGCCACGCGTGCGCACAGGATGTCGGCGTCCTGCAACAGCGCCAGCCACGCGTCGGTCGGACGGGTCACGAACACGCTGGTCAGTGTCTCCACCATTGCCGCACGGTTGGCCACGCGCAGCGGCGAAGTGGCAAAGCTCGGATCGTCGGCAAGCGCCGGCAGGCCCAGCACGTCGCACAGCCGGCGCCAGCGTTCGGGCATGTAGGCGGCGACCATGATCCAGCCGTCAGCGGTGCGGAAGGCCTGGTTGGGGGCGGAGTACGGCGCGGCGCTACCCGCGCGTTCCGGCAGCTTCCCGTCGGCGCAATAGCTGGTGATCGACGATTGCTGCAGCGCCAGCGCGGCGTTGAGCAGGCTGACGTCGAGATGCCCGCCCTGGCCGTCGCGTGCACGTTGCGCCAGCTTGCCGAGAATGCCCACGCAGGCCACGTAGCCGGTCATTACATCGACCACCGGCGCCTGCACCTTGCACGGTTCGCCGTCGGGCAGGCCGATCAGGCTCATCAACCCGGCGTCGGCCTGGATGATGCCGTCGACGCCGGCGCGGCCTGCATAGGGCCCGTGCTGGCCATAAGCGGAGATCGAGCAGTAGACCAGCGATGGGTTCAGCGCCGACAGTTCGGCATAGCCAAGCCCCAGGCGCTCCATCACGCCCGGGCGCATGCTTTCCACCACGATGTCGGCTTCCGTCACCATCCGGCGCGCCACCGCGAGCCCCTCGGGGGATTTCAGGTCCAGCGCCACGCCCAGCTTGTTGCGGTTGAAACCGTGGAACAGCGCGCTGTCGTCGCCCAGCCAGCCGGGCCCAAGCCCGCGGCCCAGTTCGCCGCCGGGCGGCTCTACCTTGATGACCCTGGCGCCCATGTCGGCCAGCAGCATGGTGCAGGTCGGCCCGGCGCCGATCTGGGTGAAATCGATGACGGTCAGGCCGTTCAGTGCGTCGCGCAGCATGTCAGGTCTCCGGAGATACGTGGGATCGTTTGAACGTGCCTTGCGCGGTGGCGACCAGCACGCCGGCTTCGGTGGCCAGTTCGGCCGAGGCAAAGTACAGGCTCCTGCCGGCACGGCTCACCGTGGCGTTGGCGCGCAGCCGCCCGGCGCTGGCCTTGCTGAGGTAGCTGATGGCCAGCATCACCGTCACCGCGTGGCCGAGGGCGCCGTCGGGGCCCGTCGGCAGGCCGGCATAGCCGCAGGCGGCGTCGAGCAGCGTGGCGATCACGCCGCCCTGCACGCTGCCCTGCCGGTTCAGGTGGCGCGGCTCGATGTCGAGTTCGAAGGTGCAGCGGCCGTCGCCGACGCTGGCCAGGCGGATGCCCAGGTAGTCCAGCAGCGGGTTGTCGGTGGGCGGCAGCATGGCGGGATCGAAGAGAGCGGCCGGCGCGTTCACAGCGCCACCTTGATGTTGTTGTCCTGGATCACGCGCTGCCAGCGCGACATTTCCTTGCCGATGTACGCCTTCAGTTCATCCGGCGTGGAAGCTTGCGGTTCGAAGCCCTGCTTTGCCAGTTGCCCGGCAACGTCGGGCGACTTCAGCGCCGCCACCAGCGCGGCGTTGACCTTGTCGACCACGGCCTTGGGCGTGCGCGCCGGCGCCAGCAGGCTGTACCAGAGCTCCGCGTCGTAGCCGGCGATGCCGGCTTCGGCAAAGGTCGGCAGGTCAGGCATCAGCGCGCTGCGTTTCTTGCCGGCGATGCCGAGCGCGCGCAGCTTGCCGGCGCGCACGAACTGGATCGACGAGGCAAAGGTGGCGAACGAGATCTGCACCTGGCCGCCCATCAGGTCGGCGATCGACGGGCCGGTGCCGCGGTAGGGTACGTGCAGCAGTTCGGTCTTGTTCAGCTTGGCGAAGACCTCGCCCGCCAGGTGCTGCGGCGTGCCGGGCCCGGGGCTGCTGTAGCTGAGCTTGCCCGGATTGGCGCGGGTGTACTGGATGAACTCCTGCAGCGTGCGGAATGGCTGCTCGGGATTGGCGACCAGCATGATCGGCACCGACGCGATGCGCCCGACCGGTTCGAAGTCGCGCTCGACCTGGAACGGGACCTTCATGCCGAGAAACGGGTTCATCGTGATCTGGCTCGACGCGATCACCAGGGTATAGCCGTCCGGCGCGGCATGCGCGACGTAGTCGGCGCCGAGGTTGCCGCCGGCGCCGGGCTTGTTCTCGATCACGATGGTCTGGCCCAGCAACTGGCCCATCTTGGGCGCGATGGCGCGCGCGAGGATGTCGTTGCCGCCGCCGGGGGCGAACGGCACCACCAGCGTGATCGGTTTCTGCGCGGGGTAGGGCGCCTGCGCCGCCGCACTTAGTGCCGTGGCTGCCAGCACGCCGGCCATTGCCGCGCGCATGATTCGGGAAATACCTGCCATGGTTGTCTCCTGCGTGATTCTTGTCTGGCCGCTCAACGGCCCGTATAGCGGGGCTGCCGCTTGTCGGCGAAGGCCTGTCGCCCTTCCATGCGGTCTGCGGTATCGCGCAGCACGCCCCAGTAGAGTTCGGTCAGTTGCTGCGCGTCGGCCTCGCTGAGGTGGCTGGTCTGGCGCGACAGCTTCCTGACCGCCTGCACCGCCAGCGGTGCATTGGCGGCGATGCGGGCGGCCAGCGCCAGCGCGCGGTCGCGCAAGGCGTCGGGCGCCATCGTCTCGGTGACAAGGCCGATGCGCGCAGCGTGCGCGGCGTCGATCCGCTCGCCGGTCAGCACCATTTGCATCGCATGCGCCGCGGGCACGGCCTTGAGCAGGCGGTGCAGGCCGGACACCGCCGGGATCGAGCCGACCGCCACTTCGGGCAGGCCGAAGGTGGCCTGCGTCGACGCAATCCGCAAGTCGCACTGCAGCGCGATCTCCAGCCCGGCGCCCAGGCAGTGCCCGTTGACCGCCGCCACCAGCGGCTTGCCGAGGCCGAGGTCGGTCAGGTCCATCAGCCGGATATAGAGCCCGAGGTCCGCGGCCTGCTCAGGCGCGCGGAACAGCGCCTCGGGGTAGGTGGCGGCTGAAGTGTGCGTGCCTTTCAGATCCGCCCCGGCGCAGAAGGCGCGCGTGCCGGCGCCGGTCAGCACCGCGACGCGCAGGTCGTCGCGGTCGCGCACCTCGGCCAGGTGTGCGCGCAGTTCGCGCAGCGTGGTCACGTCGAGCGCATTGAGCGCGTCGGGCCGGTCGATGGTCAGCACCGCGACCGCGCCTTCGATGTGGCGTTGGATGGTCATGGGGGCCTCCTTACACGCTGGGCGACGACAGGCTGCGCCCGCCGCAGACATACAGCGTCTGGCCAGTCACGTACGACGACTGCGGATCGAGGAAGAAGCTGACCGCATTGGCGATATCGTCGGCCGTGCCGATGCGCTGCACCGGCACCGACTTCTGCAGCCGCGCCTGCACCTCCGGCGCAAAGCCGCGGAACAGCGGGGTATCGACGATGCCGGGTGCGACCGCGTTGACGGTGATGCCCTTGCCCGCGAACTCGATCGCCAGCGAGCGCGTCAGGCTGACTACGCCACCCTTGGCCGCGGAGTAGTTGGCCTGCCCGAAGCCCCCCAGCCAGGCCCGCGACGAGATATTCACCACGCGCCCGTAGCCGCGCTCGACCATGCCGGGCAGCGCCGCGCGGCAGCACAGGAACTGCGAGCGCAGGTTGGTATCGATGACCAGGTCCCAGTCCTCGTCGGTCATCTTCAGGAAGCGCATGTCGCGCACGGCGCCTGCGTTGTTGACCAGGCAGTCGACGCGGCCGGCGCGTGCCGATACTTGCGCGAAGGCGTCGTTGACCGCGGTGGAATCGGTCAGGTCGGCGGTGGCGCCGAAGGCATTCAGCCCTTCGGCGGCCAGCGTGCCGACGGCCTCGTCGAGCGCCCCGCCATCGCGGTCGAGCAGCGCCACGGTCAGCCCTTGCCGCGCCAGCTGCGTGGCGATGCCCAGGCCGATGCCGCGCGCGGCGCCCGTCACCACGGCCACGTGGGTGGGATCGAATCGTTGCGTACTCATCTCAGACTCCCAGCAGGTGGACGGAAGACGCGGCGTGGTCGACACCAGCAATGCCGCCGCCGGTGCATTGCGTCAGGCCGACGCGGGCGTTGTCGACCTGGCGCTCGCCGGCGCGCCCTTGCAGGTGCCACAGGATTTCGACCATCTGCGCTACGCCCGTCGCGCCGAGCGGATGGCCCTTGGCCAGCAGGCCGCCGCTGGGGTTGACCGGCACGCGGCCGCCCAGCCGGGTTGCGCCGGACTTCAGCAGCGACACTGCTTCGCCTGGCCCGGCCAGGCCCAGCGCTTCGTAATAAAGCAGTTCGGCGATGGTGAAGGCGTCATGCAGCTCGACCACATCGACGTCCTGCGGCCCCAGCCCGGCCTGTTCATACGCCTGGCGTGCGGCACGCGCGGTGATCTCGGCATCGAGGATGTCGTCGTCGGCCTCCTCGCGCAGGCCGGACACCACCACTGAGGACAGCACCTTGACCGGGCGCGCCTGCGCCGGGCGGCGCGTGCTCAGCACCACGGCGGCGGCGCCGTCGACCTGCGACGGGCAGCACTGCAGCAGCGTCAGCGGGTCGGCGATCATGCGCGAGCCGAGCACTTCCTCCACCGTGGTGGCCTTGCGCTGCTGCGCATACGGGTTAAGCGAGCCGTTGTAGCGGTTCTTGACCGCCACTTCCGCCAGGTCGGCGGGCGACGCGTCGCGCTCGTGCAGGAAGCGCGTGCCGCGCATCGCATAGACCGCGGGCAGCACCATGCCGGCCTTGGCATATAGCTCTGTCTTGTGGTCGTTGCGCTGCAGCGGGATGGTGCCGCCGCCGAGCGCGGTGAGCTGCTCGATGCCGAACACCAGCACCGTGTCGTATTGCCCGGCCAGCAGCGCATGCCGCGCCAGGTGCACGCCGGTGGCGCCGCTGGCGCAGGCGTTCTCGACGTTGTAGACCGGAATGCCCTTCAGGCCCAGGTCGCGCACGATCAGCTGGCCCAGGATCATGCCGCCCAGCACATTGGCGCAATACACCGCCTGGATGCGGCTGGCCGGCACGTCGGCGTCGGCCAGTGCCTTGAGGATGGCCTGTTGCGCCAGTTCGGGCGCCAGCACGCCGGCGTGGCGGCCGAACGGCGTCATCGCGCCGCCGTGGATGTAGATGTCCTGCATGTTGCTTTTCCTTTCCTTTTCTCGATCCATCAGGCCGTGACGGCCTCGAAGACATAGCCGAACTCGGCGTCGGGGCGGGCTTCATAGCGGTCGCCGATCACCGGGCGCGCCTTGCCCTGCAGGCGCCCGAAGATGCGCACCGGGCCGACGAAGTCGACATAGCCCAGCGCGTACGGCGGCTGGCCGGTCTTGGGCGCGGGATGGATCACGGTGAAGCTGTAGACCACGCCGGAGCCGCGGATGGCGACCGGGTCATGCTCGGCGGCGAGCGGCGAACCGGCCGGCACTGCCGGGAAGATCCATTCGCCGGTGGCGCGGTGGCGCGAGGCGATCAGGTGGGGAAGGGGGTCCGCACTCCAGAGCGGATAGGCTTGGTCTGACACGGCAGTCTCCTGTTTGGTGGGCCTTGGCGTAATGGTTGTCGCTGGCGGCGCGCGCGACAAACGACATTTCCGGCGTCTTCGCTTGAGAAAAAATCAAACGAAAGGGCCGGAGCAGGGCTCGGGAGAAGCGTGCTGGCGGGAAGTGTGGGTGGGGTCGGGTCGCCTGCCTTGTGCCGGAAGGATCAGCGCACGAGCCCTGCTAGCCGCGACAGGGACTGTTCCGCGCCGCGCCCGGCTTCCACCACGAAGTCGATAAAGCGCCGGACCCGCACCGGCATCTGGCTGCGGTGCGGGTAGTACATGTACAGGCCGACGTTGCTGCTGCTGAATCCGGTCAGGATCGCCCTGAGCCGGCCGCTGACGAGGTCGGCGTGGATCATGTAGGCGGAGAGCTGGCCGATGCCCATGCCGGCGCGCACCGCTTCCACCTCGGTCTCCACGTCGTTGAAGCTGGCGACGGCGGGCACCTCCTGGTAGACCAGCGCGCCGTCGACCTGCAGCTCCCACGGCACCATGCGCCCGGTCGCCGGGCGGCGGAAGCCGGTGCACTGGTGCTGCAGCAGTTCGTCCAGCGTGGCCGGCTCGCCGTGCCGCGCCAGGTAGTCGGGCGCGGCGCAGATGACCAGCGGCAGGTCGCACAGCCGGCGCGCCACCAGGTTCTGGCCTGGGCTGGTGCCGGCGCGGAAGCCGATATCGATCCGGGACTCGACCAGGTCGGTGAAAAGGTCGCTCAGCACCACATCGAAGGTGATGCCCGGATGCAGTTCGCGGAAGGCGCGCACCAAGGGCACCAGCACACGGCTGCCGATCGACGGCGGCGCGGTCAGGCGGATCAGGCCGTCGTCATCGCTCTTGCTGCTGCGCACCTGGTCCAGCGCCTCATCCAGCTGGCGCATGCCCGGTGCGGCCAGTTCAAACAGGCGCGCGCCTTCGGTGGTGAGGCTGAGCTTGCGCGTGGTCCGGTGCAGCAGGCGTACGCCGAGGTCGTCTTCCAGCGTGCGCACCGCCTTGCTAACGGCTTGCGGGGTCACGCCGGCTTCCACCGCGGCGCGTTGGAAACTGCCGGCGCGCACCACGCCGATGAAGAGGGTCAGCACGCGGGCCTTGTCCATGACTGGCAACTGGCGGTTGGTAATGTGCCGATGATAGTGCCGAACCGCCTCGCTGGTTTGAAAAGGCGGGAATTTCGTACAAGTGACGGGACCGGTCTGCGTTGCGTAGCATTAGGGGCTTACCAGGGAGTACCTGCGACAGGCGAGGAGACCATGGCAGAACCCTTGAGATGGATCACCGAAAGCTATCGCGGCATGTATGCTCACGTGATGGCCTTCGAGGTGGCGGATATTGCGACCGTCCGGGACACACCCGGACCGAAGTGGGGCTACCTGCTCGGTGTCGGGCGCTCGAAGACGCCGACGACCGACATGCAGTACGGCCTCGACGTCGACGAGCAGGACTATTTCACGCGCGCCGCGGCGGAACAGGGCGCGCTGCATTTTGGCAAGCGCTTGATCGACGTGATTCTGGAGTGCCAGTGAAAGGCTCTCTCCCCTCTCCCGCTTGCGGGAGAGCGGGGGGAAAACACCTTACATCCTCCCCTTCCAGGGCACCAGCCACTTCGCCATCTTGCGCATCAGCAGATCAAACACATACGCGATCAACCCGATCAGCACGATCCCCATGATCACCACGTCGGTACGCAGGAAGTTGGAAGCGTTCAGCACCATCTGCCCCAGCCCGGCGGTCGCGGCCACCATCTCCGCGGCGACCAGCGTGGTCCAGCCAAAGCCGATGGCGATGCGCATGCCGGTCAGGATGTCGGGCAGCGCGGCGGGCAGCACCACGTGCCGCACCACCTGCCACGGCGTGGCGCCCATCGAATAGGCCGCGTTGATCTGCTCGATCGTGACCGAGCGCACGCCCGCCTGCGCCGACATCGCCAGCGGTGCAAAGCACGCCAGGAAGATCAGCAGCACCTTCGAGGTCTCGTCGATGCCGAACCAGATCACGATCAGCGGCAGGTAGGCCAGCGGCGGCAGCGGGCGGTAGAACTCGATGGGCGGATCGAAGATGCCGCGCGCGATGCGCGACACGCCCATCAGCACACCGATCGGCACCGCCGTGGCCACCGCCAGCCCGAACGCGCCGAACACGCGCACCATGCTCGCGGTGAAGTGCTCGGTCAGCGGCTGGCCGCCTTGCAGGTTGCCCTGCCAGGCATCGATGAAGGCGGTGACGATCGACTCCGGCGTGGGCAGGAACAGCGGCGGCAGCCAGCGCAGGTGGCTGGCGATCCACCACAGCGCCAGCAGGCTCACCACGGTAATGGTGGAGATGCTCGAGCTCGATCCCTCGCCGGGGAGGCGGTAGCCCGAGACGGCTTTCATCGGCTTGCTGGAAGGGGCGGAGCTTGGCGCGGCGGCAGGCGCGGCGCGCGGCGCGGGTTCGATGCGTTGAGCGGAAGCGGGCATCTTGAATTCCTCAGGCGGTAGCATGGATCAGGTCGACGATCTCTTCGCGGTAGCGGATGAACTCCGGGTCGGACTTGACCTGGCGGGCATCGCCGCACTCGATGAAGCGGCGCGCGAAGGGCAGTTCATAGGTATGCGCGATGCGGCCCGGCGACGGCGTCATCACGATCAGCCGCGTCGCCAGGAATAGCGCCTCTTCCACGCTGTGGGTGATGAAGAACACGATCTTCTGCTCCTTCGCCCAGAGCCTGAGGATCAGCGCCTGGATCGACTCGCGGGTCAGCGCGTCGAGCGCGCCCAGCGGTTCGTCCATCAGCATCACCGCCGGATCGCAGGCCAGCGCGCGCGCAATCCCCACGCGCTGCTGCATGCCGCCGGAAAGCTGGTAGACGGGCTTGGCAGCCGCCGCTTCCAGCCCCACCGCGGCCAGCTTCTCGCGCGCAATACGCAGGCGTTCCGCGCGCGGCACGCCGCGCAGGCGCAGGCCCAGCGCCACGTTGTCGGCCACGCTCAGCCACGGCATCAGCGCATGCTTCTGGAACACCACGCCGCGCTCGGCACCGGGTCCGCGCACTGCCTTGCCGTTGAGCCGGATCTCGCCTTCCGACGGCTCCATGAAGCCGGCGATGCACGACAGCAGCGTGGTCTTGCCGCAGCCCGAGGCGCCCAGCGCGACGACGAAATCGCCGCGCTCCATGGTGAGATTGACCTGCGACAGGGCCAGCGTGCGGGCGCCGCCGGCGGCGCCGTAGTTCACGCTGAGGTTATCGATTTCAAGTTTGTTCATGACGATTTCCGCTGCTCTTGCCGTTCCACACACCGCGCGCGTTACCGCAGCGCACGTTTGGCCCATTCCGCATTGACGCCCTGGCCGTAGTCCGGCAACACCGTCTGGATGGTCCCCTGCTCCTTCAGGAACTGTGCCGCCGACTGCAGCGCGCGCGCCGCGCCGCCGCCGAGCCAGCGCTCCGAGACCTGTTCTTCCAGCGTCGGGAAGGCATACAGCGCCATGCTGGCCGGCACCGTCTCGGCCTTGGCGCCGGAGACCTTGGCCACCGCCTTGACCATCGGCGAATCGGCGGTCCATGACGCCTTGTTCTTGCGGTAGTTGTCGTCCGCGGCGGCCAGCACGCGCACCAGCTTGACCATGAACTCCGGGTTTTCGCGCGCGAACTTCTTGTTGGCGATCATCCCGTCGAAGGTCGCCTTGCCGGTATCGGCGGCGATCTGGCCGGAGGTCGTCAGTACCGTGCCCGACTGCTTGAGCTTGGCCAGCACCGGGTCCCAGATAAAGGTCGCGTCGATGTCGCCCCGCTCCCACGCGGCCGCGACCTCGGGCGGGCGCATGTTGACGATGCGCACGTCTTTCGGACTGACCTTGGCACGCTCCAGCGCGACCAGCGTGTGGTAGTGCGTGGTCGACACGAACGGCACGCCCACGCGCTTGCCCTTCAGGTCGGTGATGCTGGCGATCTTGCTGCCGTTGCGCGCGACCATGGCCTCGGCCGCGTTGATGTCGTCGAGGATCCAGAACAGCTCCACGTCCAGTCCTTGCGACAGCGCCGAGGCGATCGGCGAAGTGCCCGCCTCGCCGATGGCGATCTGGCCCGACGCCATGGCGCGGATTACGTCGCCGCCGCCGCCGAACTGGCGGAACGACACCTTGTAGCCGGTCTGCTTTTCCAGCTCCTTCATGTCTTGCGCATAACGCCAGGGCACCACCATGTCCTGGTAAGCAATCACTACATCCTTGCTTTGCGCGTGGGCGGCTGGCGCCAGTGCTGCCGCCAGGGCGAAATACGTCGCAAGTCGCTTGATCCACCGCATGGTTCTGCTCCTCGAAAGGAAAGGGTTGAAGGTCACGGCTTTATAGGTGAGCGCCGATCCGGCCCTGTAGGGCCAGTTGGCCGGATTCGCTGGGGCCAGCCGCGGCGCAGGGCCGCAGATGGCGACAGGACGGGCGGAGCGGTGGCCCGGGCAAGCGTCAATCATGGAAATCCTTAGCCGCCCGGAAGTGCGCCGGCGCGCATCCAAACTCATCGGTTCCGACGACGAGCTTTGTGCCGTGACGGGTCAACAATGTCCGGTCGAGGCAGCGACCCCACCATCCGAGGAGACAGACATGAGCAAGCACCCTTTCGACCTGACAGGAAAAGTGGCCCTGGTGACCGGCGGTAACGGCGGCATCGGGCTGGGCATTGCCGAGGGCCTGGCCGCGGCGGGCGCGGACATCGCCATCTGGGGCACCAACGCGGACAAGAACGCCGCCGCCGCCGACCGGCTGGCGCAGCACGGCCGCCGGGTGCACACCGAGGTGTGCGACGTGGGCGACGAGCAGGCGGTCGATGCTGCGATGCAGCGCACGGTGGCGGCGCTGGGCCGGATCGACGGCTGCTTTGCCAACGCGGGTATCGGCGGCAACAAGGGCCCGTTCGATACGTTGACGGCGGAGGTCTGGCGCAAGACCATGCGCGTCAACCTGGATGGCGCCTTTTTCACGCTGCGCGCCGCGGTGCGGCAGATGCTGGTGCAGGGCGAGGGCGGTGTGCTGTGCAGCACCGCTTCGGTCGCGGCCATCGAAGGCGCGCCGCGGACCGAGCACTATGCCGCCACCAAGGGCGGCGTGATCTCGATGATGCGCGGCCTGGCCGTCGAATATGCGCGCAAGGGCATCCGCGCGCATTCGATCCTGCCGGGCTGGATCAAGACCGAGATGACCGGCGCCGCGCAGGCCAACGATGCCTTCCAGGAGATGGTGCACAAGCGCGTGCCGATGCGCCGCTGGGGCGAAGGCAGCGACTTTGCCGGCATTGCGGTCTACCTGATGAGCCCGGCGTCGGCCTACCACACCGGCGACACCTTCGTCATCGACGGCGGCTACACGCTGTTCTGAGGGCTGCTCTGAGGCGCGCGGCCCACCGGCCAGACGCGGCCGCCACCGGCCACGTAGACGCGTTCATCCGCTTGCGGCCGCACCGTGGCGTGGCCGGTGAAGGCGCCGAAGGCGGGCAGGATGGCGCCGCGCGGGCCGAACAGGAAGCAGGGCAGGCGCAGGCTGTCGGCGCCGGCGCCGCGCAGCCGGCAGGCCGGGTGCAGGTGGCCCGCCAGCACGTAGCCCAGCGGCGAAGCACCGGGCAGATGGCACAGCGCCAAGGGACTCGCCACGGCGGGCTCCGTCACCACGCGGATCTGCAGCGAATCGGGTGGGTCGCCGGCGCGCGCATCGTGGTTGCCGCGCACCAGGGTGCAGCGCACCTGCGGCGGCAGGCTGCGGCGCCAGCCGTCCAGCGCCGCCAGCACCGCCGGCGTGCGCGCCGCACGCGCGTGCAGGAAGTCGCCAAGGAAGACCAGTTCCTCCACCGGCAACTGCCGCGTCAGCTGCGTCAGCAGGCCCAGGTTGTCGCCGGTGGTGCCGTGCGGCACCGGCTGCCCGAGCGCGCGAAACGCCGCGGCCTTGCCGAAATGCACGTCGGCCACCATCAGCATGCCCGCCGCGGGCCACCACACCGCATGTTCTGGCAGCAGCCACAGCGTTTCTCCCGCCGCCGAGACGGCGCAGGCGCCGTGGGCCCGCAGGGTGCCGGCGTCTGGTGTCATAGCAGCGGCAAGGGTCTGGAGGGTTTGCGCGGGCGGCGTGGCTTGCGCGGTGTGCGGCCGGACGGGCCGGCGTGGTCGGCCATGCCGAAGCGCGCCGCATCGGCCACCGCATCGGCCACCGCTGCGGCCTGCATGCCGTCGGCTTCGCCCGGCTCGGGACCCGCCGCCAGTTCCAGCTCGGCCAGCATGCGCGCGATGCGGTCGGCCAGCTTCTCGGTGCTGAGCTTCTCGCGCAGAAATTCCACCACCAGCGGGAACGACAGCGGCGTGGGCCGCTTCAGCTCGTGCAGGTCTAGCCTGAGCGCGGCCAGCCGCTCGAGGGTTTCGGCGAGCCGGTGCGCGTCCAGTTCCTGCATCAGCACCTCGCGCTCGGCCTGGCCGAGCAGCAGGTTGCCGGGATCGTGCTTGCGGAACACCTCGTAGAACAGGCTCGACGACGCCTGCAGCTGGCGCGCGCTCTTGGGCGCGCCCGGATAGCCCTGGAAAATCAGCCCAGCCACGCGCGCGATCTCGCGGAAGCGCCGCAGCGACAGCTCGCCCGCATTGAGGCTGCCGAGCACGTCGGCGGCCAGGTCGCGCCGGCGCTCCTCGGCCAGCACCTGCGGCAGCCAGTGGCCCCAGTCCAGCGGCGCGGAGGCCAGCAGTTCCAGCCCGTAGTCGTTGACGGCGACCGAGAACGTCGCCGGCACTTTCTGCCCCAGCCGCCATGCCAGCAGGCTGCCCAGCCCGAGGTGGACCGAGCGGCCGGCGAAGGGGTAGAGGAACAGGTGCCAGCCCTCGCGCGAGTGCAGCGCCTCGGCCAGGAGGGTCTGGCGCGTCGGCAGCGCCGACCACTGCGCCTGGAGGTCCACCAGCGGCTGGATCAGCGGCAGTTCGGGCGTGGTGCGCGGATCGAGCCGGCCCGCGGCGGCGGCCTCGAGCGTGTCGATCACCGCTTCGGCCAGCTCGGTCGACATCGGCATCTTGCCGCCATTCCAGCGCGGCACCACCGGGCGCTTGCCGGTGGCGCGGCGCACGTAGGCGGTCATCTCCTGCACCCGTACCAGCTCCAGCAGGCGGCCGCCGAACAGGAAGCAGTCGCCCGGCGCCAGCCGCGCGATAAAGCCTTCCTCGACCGATCCCAGCGAGGCGCCGCCGCTGCCGGCGCGGCTCCAGTAGCGCACCTGCATGGTGGCGTCGCTGACGATGGTGCCGATGCTCATGCGGTGGCGCCGGCCCAGCCCGACATCGGGCACGCGCCAGACGCCTTCCTCGTCCGGCACGGCGCGGCGGAAGTCCGGATAGGCCGACAGCGTGGCGCCGCCCTGGCGCACGAAGTCCAGGCACCATTGCCATTCGGCGTCGGTCAGGCCGCGGTAGGCCCAGGCGGTGCGCACCTCGGCCAGCAGCGCTTCGGCGCGGAAGCCGCCGCCAAGCGCCACCGTCACCAGGTGCTGCACCAGCACGTCGAGCGGCTTGTCGGGCGACTCGCGCGCCTCGATCCGCCCCGCCTGCACCGCGTGCCGCGCGGCCACCGCTTCCACCAGCTCCAGGCTGTGCGTGGGCACCACCGTCACGCGCGAGGCGCGGCCCGGTGCATGGCCCGAACGGCCGGCGCGCTGCAGCAGGCGCGCCACGCCCTTGGGCGAGCCGACCTGCAGCACGCGCTCAACCGGCAGGAAGTCGACGCCGAGATCCAGGCTGGAGGTGCAGACCACCGCGCGCAGCTCGCCGTTCTTCAGGCTCAACTCCACCCACTCGCGCACCGCGCGGTCGAGCGAGCCGTGGTGCAACGCGATCTGGCCGGCCCAGTCGGGACGCGCATCGAGCAGCGCCTGGTACCACAGCTCGGCCTGCGAGCGCGTGTTGAGGAAGACCAGCGTGGTGCCGCTGTGCTCAAGCTCCTCCACCACGTGAGGCAGCATCGACAGCCCCAGGTGGCCGGCAAACGGGAAGCGGCTGGCATTGCCCGGCAGCAGCGTGTCGATCAGCAGCGTCTTGGGCGTGTGGCCGTGCACCAGCACGCGCTGGTCCTCCGGCACGCCAGACAGCAGCACGTCGGCCGCGTGCGGCAGGTTGCCCAGGGTGGCCGACAGCCCCCACACCATCAGCGCCGGCTGCCATTCCCTCAGCCGCGCCAGCGCCAGCTGCGCCTGCACGCCGCGCTTGTTGCCGATCAGCTCGTGCCATTCGTCGACCACCACCATGCGCACGCGCCGCAGCGTTTCCTGCGCGTCGGCGCGGGTCAGCATCAGCGTCAGGCTTTCCGGCGTGGTCACCAGCGCGGTCGGCAGGCGGCGCTGCTGCGCGGCGCGTTCGGCGCTGCCGGTGTCGCCGGTGCGCAGCGCCACGGTCCAGTCGAGATCGAGTTCCGCCAGCGGCGCCTGCAGCGCGCGCGTGGTGTCGGCGGCGAGCGCTCGCATCGGCGTGAGCCACAGGACCGTCAGTGGCGGCGCTGGCTTGTCGTGCGACGGCGCGGCGCGCGGCGTGCCGAATGCCATCAGCGCGCCCAGCCATGCCGCATAGGTCTTGCCGGTGCCGGTGGTGGCATGCAGCAGGCCGCTCTGGCCGCGAGCGATGGCGGCCCAGGCTTCGCGCTGGAACGCGAACGGCTGCCAGCCGCGCGCATCGAACAGCGCCTGCAGTCCCTGCGCGACAGTGAGCGGCTCGGCGGCGGCGTCCTCCGCCGGCTTGCGTGCGGCACGCGGCGGGGTCATGCGGCGTCCTCCCGCGGTGTGGCGGCACCGGGCAGCATGGCTTCCAGCGTGGCCAGCGTGTCGGCTTCTTCAATGGGCTTGTCGGTGCGCCAGCGCAGCATGCGGGGGAAGCGCACCGCGATGCCGCTCTTGTGGCGGCCGCTGCGCGCAATGCCTTCGAAGCCCAGTTCGAACACCTGCGTCGGCTCCACGCTGCGCACCGGGCCGAATTTCTCGACGGTGGTGCGGCGGATGATGGCGTCGACCGCGCGCATTTCCTGGTCGGTCAGCCCGGAGTACGCCTTGGCGAACGGCACCAGCGCGCGGTCCGGGGTGCCCTGCGGCGCGTTCCACACCGCGAAAGTGAAGTCCGTATAGAGGCTGGCGCGGCGGCCGTGGCCACGCTGCGCATAGATCAGCACCGCATCGACCGAATACGGATCGATCTTCCATTTCCACCAGACGCCGACGTCCTTGGTGCGGCCGGCGCCGTAGGCTGCATCCGCGGCCTTCAGCATGAAGCCTTCCACGCCAAGATCGCGCGAGGCATCGCGCAGCCGCGCGTAGTGCTCCCAGCTGTCGGCCTCGACCAGCGGGCTCAGCTCCAGCGAGGGATGGACGTGCCCGGCAACCACATGCTCCAGCCGCGCGCGGCGCGCCGCCTGCGGCCGGACGCGCCAGTCCTCGCCCTGCCATTCGAGCAGGTCGTACGACATCAGGATCGCCGGTGCATCGCGCAGCAGCTTTGCGCTCAGCGTCTTGCGGCCGATGCGCTGCTGCAGCAGCGCAAACGGCTGCACGCGGCCGTCCTGCCAGATCACGATCTCGCCGTCGAGCACGGTGCCATCCGGCAGTGCCGCGGCCGCGTCGACGATCTCGGGGAAGCGCTCGGTGATCAGCTCCTCGCCGCGCGACCACAGCCAGGTTTGCCCGCCTCGACACACCAGCTGCGCGCGGATGCCGTCCCATTTCCATTCGACCAGCCAGCGCCCGGGGGCGCCAAGTACCTCGCCGAACTGCGCGACGGGTGCCTGCAGCGGATGCGCGAGGAAGAATGGGTAGGGCTGGCCGCCGGCGCGAAGCTGGCGGTCGTCGTCGCTTTCCGGCGCGAGCAGGGCCAGGAAGCGCGCGGCATCGGGCCGTGCTGACAGGTCGGTATAGCCAACCATGCGCTCGGCCACGCGCTTGGGATCGATGCCCGCTACCTCGCCCAGCGCGCGCGTGACCAGCAGGCGCGACACGCCGACGCGGAAGGCGCCGGTGATCAGCTTGAACAGCACCAGCCGGCCATGGGCGTCGAGCGGGCGCCAAAGCGCATCGAGGCGCGGCATCAGTGCTTCCGGCGGCAGGCCGCGCAGCGGCAGCAGGCGCTGCTCGACCCATTCGGCCAGGCCAGCGTGGTCGGCGTCCATGGGTTCGGGCAGCAGCAGGGCAATGGTCTCGGCGAGGTCGCCGACGGCCTGGTAGCTTTCTTCGAACAGCCAGTCGGGCAGGCCGGCGGCCTCGCGCGCGAGTTCGCGCAGCACCGACACCGGCACGATTTGCCGCGGCTTGCCGCCGGCCAGAAAGTACACGGCCCAGGCCGCGTCCTGCGGCGGCGCGACGCGCAGGTAGTCGACCAGCGCTGCCAGCCGGGCCTTGGTCGAGGTGGTGCCGTCGAGCGCGGCGTAGAGGTCGGCGAAGGCCTTCATGGGGCGGGCTCTTCGTTGGCGGCTTCGCTGCCCGATTCAGCCGCCTGCGCCTCGGCGCGCGCCGATTCGTCGTCATCGCCGTACTCGGTCTCGAAAGCCTGCGCCTGCCAGCCGCGTTCGTTCAGGTAGCGCACCATCACCGGCACGTTGCCGTGGGTCACGATGATGCGGCCGGCGCCGGTGGCGCCGATCGCCTGCAGCAGCCCCGGCCAGTCGGCGTGGTCGGACAGCGCAAAGCCGCGATCGACGCCGCGGCGCCGGCGCGTGCCGCGCAGCTGCATCCAGCCGCTGGCAAAGGCATCGGACGCATCGCCGAAGCGCCGCAGCCAGGCCGAGCGTTGTGCCGACGGTGGCGCCACCACCAGCGCCTGGCGCAGCAGCGGGCTGCGCGGCGGCAGCTCGGATGCAAGCGCCATCGGCGGCAGCGCCACGCCGGCGTCGGCGTACGCGGCGTTCAGCGTGGTCAGCGCGCCGTGGACGATCACCGGACCGGGCAGGCCATCGACGCCGGCATGGTGCAGCAGCCCATGCAGGATGCGCTGTGCCTTGCCGAAGCTGTAGGCGTAGACCACGCTGGCGCGGCCGGCCCGCGCATTGGCCTGCCACCAGTGGAAGATCTCCGCCATCAGCGTTGGCTGTGATGGCCAGCGGTAGATCGGCAGGCCGAAGGTGCTTTCGGTGATGAAGGTGTCGCACGGCACCGGCTCGAACGGGTCGCAGGTGCCGTCGGCCTCCAGTTTGTAGTCGCCGGAGGCCACCCAGACCTGGCCGCCGTATTCCAGCCGCACCTGCGAGGAGCCAAGCACGTGCCCCGCCGGGTGCAGGCTCAGCGTGACGCCGTGATGGGTGATGCGTTCGCCGTATGGCAGGGTGTTGAGGTGGATGCCTGGCAGTCGTGCCAGCAGCACGCCGCGGCCGGGCGCTGAACACAGGTAGTGCGCATGGCCGAAGCGGGCATGGTCGGAGTGGGCGTGGGTAATGACCGCGCGCTCGACCGGGCGCCACGGGTCGATATAGAAGTCGCCGGGCGGGCAATACAACCCTTCAGGCCGGGCGACGACCAGGTCGCCGGGGCGCGCGGGTTCGGACGGGAACGGCCGGGGGTGGTCCAAGCGTGCCTCCTGATGCACTGCGGCCGGCATGCGGTCGCGATGCTCCCGGGGCGGGAGACTTGGGCATCATACTGCGGCGCTTCGGGTGCCGTGGAGACGGTGGAATCCGGTTTGGGTGTCGGTGGTGGTCCGACAAGCCGTAGGGCTGGCGGTCGGTTTGCGCCCCTCTTCCGCAAGCGACGAAAGCGGGAGAGGGGAGAAAGGCGGCCGCACCCTCAAAACACATCATCCTTCCAGTGATACCAGTGATACAGCACCCGCTGCCCCATCCGGCGGAACGGCGCGAACATCTGCGCCTCCACCATCTCGCGCACATTCGGGAACGGCAGCGGCGAGCGGAAGATCGGCAGCTGCGGCAGCGACGATTCCTTGCCGGCGATCAGGGCCGCCAGCCGCTTGCCCGCCTGCGCGGAGTACATCACGCCGTTGCCGCCGTAGCCCAGCGCGTAGTAGATCGATTGCGACGGGTCCGGCTGCGTGATGCGCGGCATCATGTCGTGGCTGACGTCGACCCAGCCCCACCATGAATAGTCGATCTGGATGCCGCGCAGCGCCGGGAACTTGCGGTACATGTCGGCGATGAGCTTCTGCTTGTACTGGTCCTGCGGCGCGTCGTTGCCGGTGATGGCGCTGCGGCTGCCGATCTGCAGGCGGCCGTCGGGCATCAGCCGGTAGTAGTGGCGCAGGATGCGCGTGTCGGTGATGACCTGCGTGGTGCGGAAGTTGCACGCCGCCAGTTCATCGGCGGTGAGCGGGCGCGTGACGATCGAGTTCGACAGGATCGGGAACAACCGGTTCTTGAGATCGCGGTGCAGCGATTGCGAGGTGTAGCCGCCGGTGGCCACGCCCACGGCGCGGGCGCGCACGATGCCGCCGGGGGTGCGGAGGTAATGGACGCCGTTGCGCGTTTCCCAGCCCGTTACGGGGCTGGACGGATGCACCTTGGCGCCCAGCTCGCGCGCGCGGCGCAGGTAGCCGAAGGCCAGCTTGCCCGCGTGGATGCCGATGCCTTCGGGCTCGTGCATCGCCCCGGCGGCTTCCTTGTCGTCGACGTATTCGCGCCGCACGGTGGCGGCATCGAGGATGCGCGCGTCGTAGTTGAAGACTTCGCGCAGGACCTTCGCTTCCTTCTCCAGCGTGGGCATCACCTTGTCGCGGTGCGCGATATACAGGTGGCCGCCCGGCTGCGGGTCGCAGTCGATGTTCTTGATCAGCCCCTTGAAGGTCTCCATGCCGTCGCAGACTTCTTCGTGCAGGCGCAGCGCGGTATCCAGCCCGTAGCGCTGGATCCACTGCGAGCGCTTGAGCCGCCCTGACGCGCATTGCGCCTGGCCGCCGTTGCGCGTGCTGCAGCCCCAGCTGACGCGGTTGGCTTCGAGCACGGTGGCCTTGATGCCGTACTGCTCCGCCAGGAAGATCGCGCAGGTCAGGCCGGTGAAGCCCGAGCCGATGATGGCCACGTCGACATCGATGTCATGCGTGATGGGGCCGTCGTCGGCGGGCGGCGTGCCGGCGGTGCCGATCCAGTAGGTGGGGGCGTACTCGCGGCCCTGGCCGGGGGTGGGGGTATGCAGCGGGTCGTAGGCGGGGTCGTACGGACGCGACGGCGCGGTCGTGTGTTCGCCGCCCAGGGCACTGCGGGGGACTACGGCTTCCATGGCGCGTCTCCTGCGTTCAGGCTTGCGCGGCCACTACGGGCGCCACCACGGGCGCCACCACGGGCGGGCGGTCCTTGCGGTAGGCATTCTTCACCGCGATCTTGCCGTCGCGGAAGGTGAAGACGTCAACCATGCGCGCCTCGATGCGGGCGCCGTCGGCACGGGTGCCCTTGAAGGTGGATTCGCTGACGCCGCGGTCGCCCACGACGAAATGCTCGCCATCGACCCATTGCGCGTCGGGGAAGGTCTGCCACGCGAGCTGGAAGCCTTCGCGCACGGCGTCGCGGCCGATGAAGCTGCGGCCGAGCAGTTCGCTGCCGGCAACGCCGTGGAAGGCGCAGTCATCGGCCATGAAGCCCATCAGGGCTTCGAGGTCGTGGCGGTTCCAGGCGTCGTTGAAGGCTTGCAGCAGTTCGATACCGGCGGCGGTGTTGCGATCGGACATGGCTTGGTCTCCTGAGTGTTGTCCACCGGCCCGCGCAACGCGCTGCGGTACCGGCCATGACTCGAGGATAGGGAAGGCGGGCGCGGCGATGTAGCGCCAGTTCGGGACAATCGTTTGGGCCAGCTTGGGGCCAGCACGGGGCCAGCTGGTCGCGGGCCCGTTCAGGCCGCGGGGCGGGTGCGGGAAGTGACGGCGGCGTCCGCTGCAGCCGCGCCTGGCGCGCCGGCGGTGGCCTGCAGTTCACGCGCGACGGCCGCCAGCACGCGGATGCCGGGCTCGATGCGGTCCAGCGAGATCGACGAATAGCCCAGCCGGAACACGTTGCGCGGCGCCGGCTCGGCCATGAAGAAGACGCTGCCGGGCTCGATCAGCACGCCCTGCAGCTCGGCCAGCCGCGTCAGCGCGTTGGCGTCGAGCCAGGACGGCCCTTCGATCCAGCATGAAGCGCCGCCGGCGATCGGCACCGGGCGGAAGTCGGGCATATGGGTGGCCATTGCGGCCAGCACTGCCTCGGCGCGCTCGCGGTGCGCGGCCGACAGGCGCCGCAGGTGCGCGTCATAGTGGCCCAATGACAGGAACAGCGAGAACGCGCGCTGGATATACGCCGACGGGTGGCGCAGCATCAGCCGCCGCGCCGCGCGCAGCTCGGCAATCAGTGGCGCCGGCCCGACGATATAGCCGATGCGCAGCCCTGGCGCCAGGCTCTTGGACAGGCTGCCGACGTAGATCACGCGGTTGCTGCGGTCCAGGCTCTTGAGCGTGGGCGTGGGATCGCCTTCGAAGCGGCTCTCGCTTTCGTAGTCGTCCTCGATCAGCACGAAGTCAGCTTCCTCGGCCTGGCGCAGCAGGGCCTGCCGGCGTGCCAGCGGCATAGTGACCGTGGTGGGGCACTGGTGGCTGGGCGTGACGTAGACGTAGTCGCATGCGCGCTGCGCGTCGGACAGCACCAGGCCGTCGCCATCGACCGGCAGCGGCACCAGGTGCGACGTATGCGAGCCGAAGATATTGCGCGCATCCGGATAGCCGGGGTCTTCGATGCCGACCGGCGTATCGGGGCTGACCAGCAGGTCGGCCAGCAGGTACAGCGCCTGCTGCGCGCCCACGGTGACCACGATCTCGTCGGCGCCGGCCCAGACGCCGCGGCGCGGCAGCACGCGGGTGCGGATCTGCTGCACCAGGGACTCGTCGTCGCGCAGGATCATGTCCTGGGCCCAGTCGTGGATGTCGAGCACGCTCAGCGCCTTCAGGCAGCATTCGCGCCAGTCGGCGGTGGGGAACAGCGTGGGGTCGTACTGGCCGTAGATAAAGGGATATTGGTAGTCGCGCCAGTTGGCGCGCTTGACGATATTGCGCTGCTGCGTGGGGCGGAACACGAAGCGCCGTTCCCAGTCGGGCTCGCCGCCGCGCGCGGGCACGGGCTCGCCGCGCAGCGACGCCACGCCGCTGACGCGCGTGCCCAGGATCTCGGGGTTGACGAAATAGCCGCTGCGCTCGCGTGCCACCAGGTAGCCTTCATCGACCAGTTGCTGGTACGCCAGCACCACGGTGTTGCGCGCCACGCGCAGCTGCGCGGACAACTCGCGGCTGCTTGGCAGCGGTTCGCCCTGCGGCAGTTGCTGGTCAAGGATCGCGGACACCAGCATCTGGCGGATCTTGCCCTGCAGGCTCAGGCCGGACAGGGCGTGCTGCTGGAACAGCTGGAACCACATGGTGGCGGGGGACTTGAGGCTCATGTTGCGGCGGCTAAACGACACAGCGCGCCAGCTTACTGCACTGGCGCGCCGCGTGGCACATCAATACTTGTGGAGGTCTGGCCCTGGCATCTCTGCCAGCGGTACTACCGGCTCCGCGCCACGGCGAAACAGTTGCCGCGCGCCGTAGGCAATCAGCAGGATCAGCAGGCTGACCACCCCCAGCGCAAGCGGTGTGCGCTGGTCGGGGATAAAGGCCATGGCGATCACGATGCCCAGCATGCCCAGGATCGCGACATAGGTGAGATACGGGAAGCACCACATGCGCACGCGCAGCAGGCCCGGCGCTTCGCGTTCCAGCCGCGAGCGCAGGCGCAGCTGCGAGATCGCGATCAGGATGTAGACGAAGATGGCGACGGTGCCGTACGAGTTGACCAGGAAGGCGAACACCGTATCGGGCGAGACATAGGACATGACCACCGCGCCGTAGCCGAACAGCGTGGCCACCAGGATGGCGCGGACCGGCACGCCGTTGCGGCTGACGCGGGCCAGCGACTGCGGCGCGTCGCCGCGGCGGGTCAGCGCGAACAGCATGCGCGACGAAGCGTACAGGCCGGAGTTGAGCGCCGACAGCACCGCGGTCAGCACGATCGCGTTCATGATCTGCGCGGCGGCGGGAACGCCCATCACGTTCAGCGCGCTGACGTACGGCGTGGAGATGCTGTTGGAGTTCCACGGCACCAGGCATACCACCAGCAGGATCGAGCCGACATAGAACACCAGCACGCGGGTGATCACCGAGCTGGTGGCCTTGGCCACTGCCTTCTGCGGCTCGGCGGTCTCGGCGGCGGCGATGGTGACGATCTCGGCGCCGAAGTAGAACCCGGTGGCCGCGACCGCGCCGGTCAGCACCGGCACGATCCCGTTCGGCAGGAAGCCGCCGTTGACGGTCAGGTTCGCCACTTGCATGCCCTGTGCGCCGGGAGCGAGGCCCAGCACGTACACGCCGGCGACGAACAGGAACACGATGATCGCCGCGACCTTGATCGAGGCGAACCAGAACTCGAACTCGCCGAACGACTTGACCGACACCAGGTTCGTCAGCGTCAGCATCACCAGCAGCACCAGGCTGATGATCCAGTTGGGTACGTCGGGCAGCCAGTAGCGCACCAGGTCGGCGCCGGCGACGGCTTCGAGCGCCACCACGATGACCCAGAAATACCAGTACATCCAGCCGGTCAGGAAGCCGGCGAGGTTGCCCACCGCGGGGCGATCGCGCCAGGCTTCGCGGGCATACTCGTAGAAGCCGCCGGTGCCGGGCAGCGCGCACGCCATCTCGCCCAGCATGCGCATGACCAGCACGACCAGCAGGCCGGTGATCAGGAAGGAAAGGACCGCGCCGGGGCCGGCCGACTTGATGACGACGCCGCTGCCGACGAACAGGCCAGCGCCGATCACGCCGCCAAGGGCGATCATGGTCATGTGGCGTTGCTTGAGGCCGTGGGATAGTCCGTTGCCGGACTCGGGTTGTTGGATCATGGTGTGTCTCCTGTGCTGCGCGTGCTGCCGGTACTACTTGCAGCCAGACCAGCGTTTTTGGCAGGCGCCACGGCTTCTCTTCTGTATAGGTGGCGGCGCGGGAAACGCCAGCCGCGGCCGTGGTCGGTTCAGTGTTTGCAATCCCGGGTGCGGGATGCTTATCCGTCCATGTCGACTAGTCTCCGGTGTCTGCTTAAAAATCCGGAACCAGATGTTCCGAAAAATTATTGTTTCACCGGAATGTAGGCCCTCCCCGGCGGAAGGTCAACCAGAAGTTTCGATAATTGATATGATTTGACTCTGAAAATGAAACTTACCTATGATGGAGCCAGGCATGAACGATATGCGCCTCGCCAAAAGTGACGCCAAGCCCGACGGAGACACGCCGGCACTGCGTTTGTTCGGCCTGCTCGAAGTCATCGCGGAGAAGGACCAGTCCTTCAACCTGCAGGCGCTGGTGGAAGAAACCGGCCTGCCCAAGCCAACGCTGCACCGCATGCTGCAGCAGCTCGAGGCGGCGGGGCTGATCCAGCGCAACGGCGACGGGCGGCAATACGGCACCGGCCTGCGGCTGCGCCGGCTGGCGGAGAACCTGTTGCTCAACAGCACCTCGCACGGCGCGCGCCATATGGCGCTGCGGCGGCTGGTGGAAGAGGTGGGCGAGAGCTGCAACCTGACCGCGTTCTCGGGCGGCGAGGTGCTGTACCTGGACCGCGTGGAAACCGCGGCGCCGCTGCGCTTCTACCTGCATCCGGGCTCGCGCGTGCCGGCGCACTGCTCGGCCACCGGCAAGCTGTTCCTGGCGCAGCTGGCGCCGGCGCAGCGGCAGCGGCTGCTGGCGCATGCGGAGCTGGAGCGGTACACGCAGAACACGCTGACGGACCACGCGCAGCTGGAAGCGGAACTGGAGCGCGTGAAGCGCGACGGTTACGCACTGGACGACGAGGAATTCCTGCCCGGGCTGGTCTGCATCGGCGTGCTGGTGCCGGCCGTGGACGGCGGCAAGTCCAACCTGGGGCTGGCGCTGCAGGCCCCGGTCATGCGCGTGGCGCGCGACAAGGTGGTGCAGTTGCTGCCCGCGCTGCAGCGCGCGGCCAGCGCGCTGGCGGCGATCGAGGCCGAAAGCGCCAGCAGCTGGCAAGGCGGCGCGGAAGGTGCGGAAAGCGCCGACGAGGACGAATAGCGCGCACGGCGTCACGCGGTTTGCTCCGCTGGTCGCGGTGCCGGGGTGAAAGCAGGCATGGCGACCAACGAGGAGCATGAGGTGACGCAAGAGCAGTATGGCAAGCCGGACCGGATGATTCCGGTCCGCGAGGTGTTCGGCATCGATTCCGGCCTGATGGTGCCGGCCTTCAGCGAGCGCGACGACCACGTACCGGAGATCGACCCGGCCTACCGCTTCCAGCCGGAGGTGACGCTGGCGATCCTGTCCGGCTTCATGCGTGACCGGCGCGTGATGGTGCAGGGGCTGCATGGCAGCGGCAAGTCGACCCATATCGAGCAGGTGGCGGCGCGCCTCAACTGGCCGTGCGTGCGCGTCAACCTCGATGGACATATCAGCCGGCTCGACCTGGTCGGCAAGGACGCCATCGTCGTGCGCGACGGGCGCCAGGTGACCGAGTTCCAGGAAGGCATCGTGCCGTGGGCGCTGCAGCGGCCGGTGGCGCTGATCTTCGATGAATACGACGCGGGCCGGCCCGACGTGATGTTCGTGATCCAGCGCATCCTGGAACGCGACGGCAAGTTCACGCTGCTCGACCAGAACCGGGTGATCCGGCCGCATCCGTCGTTCCGGTTGTTTGCCACGTCCAATACCGTGGGGCTCGGCAACGTCAACGGGCTCTATCACGGCACCCAGTTGCTCAACCACGCGCAGATCGACCGCTGGAACGTGGTCGCCACGCTGGACTACCTGCCGCACGAGGAAGAGGCGGGCATCGTGCTCGCGCGCGTGCCCGAGCTGGACCACGAAGCCGGCCGCGCGCTGGTCGACGCAATGGTGGCCATGGCGGGACTGACGCGGCGCGGGTTTGCGGCAGGCGACCTGTCGGCGCTGATGTCGCCGCGCACCGTGATCAGCTGGGCCGAGAACTGCCAGATCTTCCGCGATCCGGGCCTGGCGTTCCGGCTGACCTTCCTGAACAAGTGCGACGAGGCCGAGCGGCCGGTGGTGGCGGAGTATTACCAGCGTTGCTTCGGACAACTGCCCGGCGACACCGCCGCGGTTGCAGCCGCGTCGGAGTCCGCGCGATGACCGCGGCGTCGGCAGCGCAGCAGCTGCGCCGGCGCCAGCGGCAGGACGAACTCTCCGGCGCCACCGTGCGCGCGCTGACCGGCGACGCGGCGCTGCATTTCCGCGACGGCCAGCTATGGCGCGCGATGCGGCCCGTGCCGCAGCATGCGCCGCACCTGCGTACCGATCCGGACACTGACACGGCGGCCTGCCTGCGCGGCGCCGCCGACGGCGCCGCGCTGCGGCAGGCGCATTCCGACGCAGCGCTGCACCGCAGCCTCTGTCCCACCGATCCGGTCGAGCGCCTGGTTTTCGAACTGCTCGAACAACTGCGCTGCGAAACCCACCTGCCACGCGGCATGGCCGGCGTGGCTGCCAACCTGCGGCACCGCTTCATGGCGTGGTCGCGCGCGTTCCATCGCTCGGGCCTGACCGAGGGCCATCTCGGCATCCTGCTCTATACCGTGGCGCAGGTGGCGTGGTCGCGCCTGAGCGGCGAGCCGGTGCTCGAAGACACCGAAGATTTGATCGAGACCACGCGCGCCGCCATCGTCCCCGTGCTGGGCATATCGCTGGCCGGCTTGCGCGCACATCGCCACGACCAGGCCGCGTTTGCCGTGCATGCGCTGGCGCTGGCACGTGCCGTCGCGGACATGGTCCACAGCGAAGCGCCACGTGCTGGCGAGGATGACGACAAAGCCGTTTCCGCCGCGCGCGCGGGTTTTGCGCTGTGGCTCGATTTCGACGAAACGCCGGCCGAAGCCTTCGCGCTTGCCGACAGCGGCCACAGCCGCGTGCTGGCCGACGCCACCGGCGGCTACCGCATCTTCACCACGCGCTACGACCGCGAGGTGCGCGCCGCCACGCTGGTACGGCGCGCCTTGCTCGATGAATACCGTACGCGCCTCGACGCCCGCATCGCCCGCGCCGGCGTCAACGTGGCGCGGCTGGCCCGCAAGCTGCGCGCCGCGCTGGCGCAGCCGCGCATCGATGGCTGGTCCTTCGGCGAGGAAAGCGGCCGCATCGACGGCCGCCGGCTGGCGCAACTGGTCAGCTCGCCCGCCGAACGGCGCCTGTTCCGCCGCGAAGCGTACAAGGCGCATGCCGATTGCGTGGTGGGTTTGCTGGTGGACTGCTCGGGATCGATGAAGGCCTACGCAGAGCCGCTGACGCTGCTGCTTGACCTGGTGGCGCGCGCGCTGGACCAGGCCGGCGTGGCCACCGAAATCCTCGGCTTCACCACCAATGCCTGGAACGGCGGCCGCGCGCGCGCCGACTGGCTTGCGCGCGGCCGCCCGGCGCACCCGGGCCGGCTCAACGAAACCTGTCACATGGTGTTCAAGGACGCCAGCCGCAGCTGGCGGCGCGCCCGTACCGACATCACCGCGCTGCTCAAGGCCGACCTGTTCCGCGAAGGCGTGGACGGCGAGGGGGTCGAGTGGGCCTGCGCCCGGCTGCACGCCACCGGCAAGGCGCGGCGCATCCTGCTGGTGGTGTCAGACGGCAGCCCGATGGATACCGCCACCGGGCTGGCCAACGACGCCTGCTATCTGGACAACCACCTCAAGGCCGTGGTGGCGCGGCATGAGGCGTTGCGTGACGTGGAGGTGCTGGGGCTGGGCGTCGGGCTGGACCTTAGCCCGTATTACCGGCATACGCTGGCGCTGGACCTGTCGCAGCCGGTGGATATGGCGACGCTGGATGAGGTGGCGGGCCTGATCGCCGCGCGGCGGCGCTGAGTTCAGGCGCGCACTGTCTCCCGGGGCTGCCACGACACCGCGATATCGCCATCGATGAACGTCTGGCACGCCAGCCGGAAGCCCCCTGCGAGCTCTTCTTCCGTCAGCAGTTTCTTTTCCTTTGGCTTGACCGCGTCGGTATGCTCCCGGCCCTTGTCGATGCGGCACTTGCAGGTGCCGCACAGGCCGCCGCCGCACTTGAAGGGGATGCCGCCCTGTTCGCGCAGCGACACGCGCAGCAGGTTGCTGTTGACCGGCGCGCTGACCGTCTTGCCGTGGTTGGTGAGGAAGGTGATCTGGATCATGGCGATGAATGCGTGACGTGCGGGCGTAGTTTGCGGGCGTGGGGCTTCAGGACTGGCCGCCCACGGCGACCGGCGTGGGCACGAGGGCGATGTCCATGCTGCCGAAGCTGGCCAGCTCGCGCAGCGCGGCGCGGGCGGCTTCCAGCGTGGCGTACTTGTCGAGGAACTTGGTCGAGACCAGGTTGACGATGCCGGGCGGGGTTTCCTCTTGCACCCGCACCTTGGTATCGGTGGTACCGGCCGCCAGCTCGGCGATGATGAAGCGCGCCGTACGTTTGCCGTAGAACACGTAGTCGTAGGCCTCGACCGCGGTCATGCCGGCGGTGGGCTCGGTGCGGAACTGGCCGGGACGGCTGGTGAGCAGCACGAACATGTCAGGCTCCGGCGCCGGCCGTGGCCAGGGTGGCTGACGTGGCTGATGTGGCGGCAGGCAGGTCGTCCTGGGCCAGCTCGATGTCATGCTCGATCCAGAGCTGGCACGCCAGCCGGTAACCCTGTTCCAGCCGCTCGCCGAGTTGCTTCTTCTCCTTCCAGTTCGGCGGCGGCAGGTGCTCGGCACCAGTCAGCACACGGCAGGCGCACTTGGAGCATTTGCCCATGCCGCACTCGTAGCGCAGGTTGGGGTAGGGGAACTGCCGGATGCCGGCGCGGACGACCAGGTTGGTCTGGGGCTTGACCTCGTCGACAAAGGTCTCGCCGAGCTTGTGGAAGGTGACTTTGGGCATCGTTCGGTCTTGGGGGAAAGTCAGGGAAATCTGGCTGCAGCAGCAGTGCTTGCGACGGCTACGACCACAACACCATCGCCGCCACGGTGGAGCACGCCAGCCCGATCAGTACCGGGATCAGCAGCGCGCGCACCGCTTCCAGCACCGGCACCCGGGCGAAGCCGGCCACCGCGATCAGCGACGACCATGCGATCAGCGTGCCGCCGCCGGTCCAGACCGCGCCCATCTGGCCCACGGCCGCCAGCGTGGCCGGGTCGAAGCCGACCACCGGGCCGAGCGCGCCCGCCAGCGTGCCGGTCAGCGGCAGGCCCGCGAAACCGGAGCCGTCGATGCCGGTGATCATGCCGACCAGCAGCACGCCAAAGGCGACCAGCACGTGGTTGTCCGGGATCATGTGCTGGTAGGCCTGGATCAGCTCGAACAGCAGGCTCGGCGCCTTGCCCGGCGGCAGGCCGAGGATCTGCGCGGCGGTCTCGCCGGCGCCGACAAAGAAGAAGCCGGCAATCGGCAATACCGAGCCCATCGCCTTGAAGGCAAAGACAAAGCCATCGGTGATGTGCTCCGGGCACACGTCGAGCATGCGGCGCGGGCCTTCGGCGGCCAGCGTCGCCAGCATCATCAGCACCGCCGCGACGCCGCCGACAAGGGCGGCCGCGTCGCCGCCCTTGAGGTCCTGCACGCCGGTGCCGAGCTTGGGCAGCACCATCACGGCGACCACCGCGAGGAAGGCAATGGGGGTCACGATGGCGAAGCACTTCGACCACTTCACCCGGCGCCTGGCGACCATCGACAGGCTTGCCTCGATATTGCTGTCGGTGGCGAGCGGTTCGGCGTGGGCGGTGCCCTTGGCAATCTCGGCCTTGTCGAAGGTGATGCCGCCGTCGATTGCCTCGGCGGTGCCGCCGGCTTGCGCCTGCCAGCGGTCGAGCAGGGTGCCGCAGGCCGGCACGATGTGCTTGCGCATCGACAGGTAGGCCAGGCACAGGGCAATGCTGCCGGTGATGATCGACAGCGCCAGCGCTCGGTCGGCCACCACCGCGGCGCTGACCGCCGCACCGGCGGCCTTGGCGCTGATGCCCGGCGCCACGCCGATCACGTAGTCCGACGATAACGCCATGCCTTGCCCGGCAATGGCAATCGCCATCGCGCCCGCCAGCGGCGGCAGCCCCGCCGCGATGGCAGCCGGCAGCAGGATGGCCGAGACCAGCGGCACGGCCGGTGTCGGCCAGAAGAACAGCGAAATGACGTAGGTGATGCCTGCCAGGATGAAGAATGCCGAATGCCCGTTCTTCATCACCACGCGGAAGGGCTCGACCATGCGGATGTCGGAGCGCAGTGTCTTGAGCGCATTGAGCAGCGCCGTCATGAAGGCGATCACCAGGAAGATATTGAACAGCTCCTTGGCGGCAACCAGGCTCGCGGAAAACACCCCGCCCAGTGCCGACACCGGGCTGCCGGTGAGCGCAAAGACGACCAGGGCGGTGCCGACGATCGACGGGACGACAACATTGGCGCGCAGGATCATCGTCAGCACGATGACTGCTACCCCTGACAGATAGATCCAGTGCGCGGCACCGATCACGACTTGTTGTGACATGAAGACTCCCTGGGGGCGGAGGGTTTTGTGGGGAGGATGCATCGGCTGCGCCGCATCCGTTTCGGTATACTATATTCCAGTGCATCCTCGCGCCAAGCGTTTTCTCATCGGGAATTACGCCTAGGCGAGTGCGGGGCAAAGTCACTTCAGGCCGCACATTTATTGGGAAATGAAGCGATCCGCAGTCCTTCCGATGGTGCATGAAACACCCAATCCGGTTGCCTGGCTTCACATCGATATGTAGACTGTATACCGTTTTATATCGATTTCAGACGGACAAGCGCGCAAGATGAGCAGGACGCGTGCCCGCGTGCCCGGGTTTCCGGCCGCTGAGCCGCCCCCGGCCGTCCGCCACTTGCCTTCTTGCCACCTTGCCTTCCGCCATGCCCGACACGTTGCTCTCGCTGCTGCCCGCCGGCCTGTCCGTCCCGGACTACCTGTCGATGGGGGCGCTCATCCTGGCGGGCGCCTGCCTGCAGGGGGTGGGCGGGATCGGCTTTGCGATGCTGTCGGCGCCGCTGGGCGCGATCTTCTTCCCCGACCTGGTGCCCGGGCCGCTGCTGGCGATGGGCTGCTGCCTGTCACTGATGGGCGCCTTGCGCGAGCGCGAGGCCATCGTCTGGAACATCGCCGGCTTTGCGCTGGCCGGCCGCGCCCTCGGCGGGGCCGCCGCGGTGCTGACCATCGCGTGGCTGGCGCCGGGACCGCTGGCGGTGCTGTTCTCGTTGTCGATCCTGGCCGCCGTGGCGTTGAGCCTGCTGGGCTGGCGCCTGCTGCCCAGTTCGCGCAACGTGGTCGTTGCCGGCACTTTGTCCGGCTTCATGGGGACCATCACCTCGGCCGGCGCGCCGCCGTTCGCGCTGGTCATGCAGCATATGGCGCCCGCGCCGATGCGCGCCACCATGGGCACCATCCTGTCCGGCGGCGCCGTGCTGTCGCTCTCCATGCTGGCGCTGGCGGGGCGCTTTGGCTTGCCGCAACTGATGCTGGCACTGGTGCTTGCACCGTTCCTGCTGGCCGGCTTCGTGCTCTCGAACCGGCTGCGCGGGCGCGTTTCTCCCACCGCGGTGCGCCGCTTGCTGCTGGGCTTGTGCGCGGCCGGCGCGCTGGGCGTGCTCGGCCGCGCGGCCTTTGCCTGATGCCGCCGTGCCCGCGTCGCTTCTGATTTTTTCGCTTTCCAGGTCAACCCAACCAGCGGAGTTCCCATGCAGCACATCACAGACGCGATGATCGATGCCCACGTCACCCCGGAAGATGCCCGGCAGGTCATGGAGGCGGCGTTTTCCAGCTTCGGGCGTGGCGATGCCGCGATGCAGGAGCGCATCCGCACCGAGGCCGGCGGCGTCAAGCTGTCCACGCTGGGGGCGGTCATCCCGCAGCAGGGCGTGGCCGGGGCCAAGGTCTACACCACCATCAATGGCCAGTTCTCCTTTGTCATCCTGATCTTCTCGGCCGACGACGGCCGGCCGCTGGCTTCCTTTGACGCCGGCGCCATCACGCGCCTGCGCACGGCGGCCTGCACCACGCTGGCGGCGCAGCGGCTGGCCCGTCCCGGCGCGCGCACGCTGGCTTTGTTTGGCGCCGGCACGCAGGGCGTGCAGCACGCGCGCCAGCTCAGCGCCACGCTGGGGCTGGAACGCATCCTGGTGTCCGACCCGCATGCGGACGCCGGCATGCCCGCGCGGCTGTCGGCGCAGTGCGGCATCCCGGTGGCGCTGGCCGAGCCCGATGCCGCGGTGGCCGAGGCCGACATTATCGTCACGGCCTCGCGTGCGACCACGCCGCTGTTCGCCGGCACGTCGATCCGCCCGGGCGCCTTCGTGGCAGCCATCGGCTCCAGCCTGCCGCACACGCGCGAACTGGACGACGCCGCGCTGCGCCGCGCCGCCGCGGTGGTGGTGGAGTGGCGGCAGCAATCCACCCGCGAGGCCGGCGATATCGTGCTGGCCGATCCGCAGGCGCTGCCGGCAGGGAAGATCGTGGAACTGGCTGAGGTCGTGCTCGGCAAGGTGTCGGCAAGGCAGCGCGACGACGACATCGTGATCTACAAGTCGGTCGGCGTGGGGCTGGAAGACGTGGCGCTGGCCGGCTTCGCCTGGTCGCGCATGGCGGGCGGGGCCGGCTCGGCGGAGCGTTGCGCCGCCTGAACGCCGCCGCTCGCTTCAGCGCCGGGTAAACACCGACGTGATTAGTCAACAAGGCACTTGTCGTCACTGACTGACTGTATATAGTATACAACCATGCCGAGGCCGATTCTGTCTGCAAGCCGGCCCCGGCATCCAACCCACCGAATCGCCCCACATCGCCAACCAGGAGCCCCCGTCATGGCCGAACTGATGAACCGCGAAGATTTCCGTGCCGCCCTCGAAGAATCCATCAAAGGCAAGAGTGCCAACAAGGCGCCGTTCAGCGTGGCCTGGGCCAGCGGCAAGCTGACCCGCGCCCATCTCGCACGCTGGGCCGAGAACCACTATCACTACGTCGGCCCGTTCGCGGATTACCTGGGCTACATCTACGCCCGTACGCCGGACCGCTATACCGAAGCCAAGGATTTCCTGCTGGCCAACATGTACGAGGAAGAGATCGGCGGCGACCGCCACACCGACCTGCTGATCCGCTTTGCCGAAGCCTGCGGCACCACGCGCGAGCGCGTGATCGACCCGGACAACATGTCGCCCACCACGCGCGGCCTGCAGAGCTGGTGCTATGCGGTGGCCATGCGCGAAGACCCGATCGTGGCAGTGGCCGGACTGGTGGTCGGGCTGGAGTCGCAGGTGCCGTCGATTTACCGCAAGCA
The DNA here is from genome assembly GCF_003402535.2 of Cupriavidus sp. P-10. Classification (NCBI taxonomy): domain Bacteria; kingdom Pseudomonadati; phylum Pseudomonadota; class Betaproteobacteria; order Burkholderiales; family Burkholderiaceae; genus Cupriavidus; species Cupriavidus sp. P-10. The sequence continues at coordinate 2,236,938 of NZ_AP025171.1, read as the reverse complement.
GACGCCGACGCTGCGCGACAAGTACCAGTTCACCGACGAGGAGGTCGAGTTCTTCGACCTGCATATCGTCTCGGACGAGATCCATGGCGAGCGCGGCTACCAGATCGTGCTGGAGCACGCCAACACGCCGGAGCTGCAGCAGCGCTGCCTGAAGATCTGCGAGATCGGCGCGCAGATGCGGCTGCTGTACACGACCGCGCTCTACCACGACTACGTCGAGAAAGAGCTGCCGCTGCCCGAACTGGACATGGCCGCCTGAGCGGCGCCGCGCATCCACAACGACGATGACCCTATTCCTGAACCATATCGACGGCGAATGGGCGGCCTGCCAGTCGGGCCGCACCTTCGACAACGTCAACCCGGCCGACACCGCCGACATCGTGGGCCGCTTCCAGGCGTCGTCCGCGGTGGACGCGCAGGCGGCCGTGGCTGCCGCGGCGGCGGCATTTGCCGGCTGGAGAAAGACCCCGGTCGGCAAGCGCGCCGCCATCCTCAACCGCGCGGCGGAGCACCTGGAAGCCAACGCCGACAGCATTGCCGCCGAGCTGACCCGCGAGGAAGGCAAGGCGCTGGCGCTGGCGCGCGACGAGGTGCTGCGCTCGGCCCAGACGCTGCGCTTCTACGCCGTGGAAGGGCAGACCTTCACCGGCGAGGTGTTTCCCAACGACGATCCCGACCAGCTCGTCTACAGCCAGCGCGAGCCGCTGGGCGTGGTGACGGTGATCGCGCCGTGGAATTTCCCGGTATCGATCCCCGCGCGCAAGATCGCGCCGGCGCTGGTGACCGGCAACACGGTGGTGTTCAAGCCGTCGTCCGAGGCGCCGCTGTCGGGCTATCGGCTGGCCGAGGCATTGATCAGGGCCGGCCTGCCCAAGGGCGTGCTGAACTTCATCACTGGCAGCGCCGCGGAGATTGGCGCCACCATCACCGAGGCGCCGGCCGTGCGCGCGATCTCGTTCACCGGCTCGTCGCGCGCCGGCGAGCAGATCCACCGCGCGGCGCCGCTGACCACGCGCACGCAGATGGAACTGGGCGGCAAGAACCCGCTGATCGTGATGGAAGACGCCGACCTCGATCGCGCCGTCGACCTGACCATCAAGGGTGGCTTCTCGCTGTCGGGGCAGGCGTGCACCGGCACCAGCCGCGTGCTGGTGGCCGAATCCGTCAAGGCGGCATACACCGAGCGCCTGCTGGCGAAGGTCGCCACGCTCAAGATCGGCAGCGGCATGACGCCGGGCATGGATCTCGGGCCGCTGGCCTCGCACAAGCAGCTGGAAACGGTGCTGCGCTACATCGACATCGGCAAGTCCGAGGCAACGCTGCTGTGCGGCGGCGCGCGCCTGACCGGCGGCGACTATGACAAGGGCTACTACGTTGCACCGACGGTATTCACCGACGTGACGCAACCCATGCGGATCGCGCGCGAGGAGATCTTCGGCCCGGTGATCGCCATCATCGGCTTCACCGGCTACGCCGATGCCATCGCCAAGGCCAACGACACCGAGTATGGACTGGCCGCGGCCATTGTCACCAGCAACCCGCGCTACATCCACCACTTCGCCACGGACATCGAGGCGGGCACGGTCAAGATCAACCGCACCACCACCGGCAACCTGGTCAACGCGCCGTTCGGCGGGGTCAAGCGGTCGAGCACCTCGACCTTCCGCGAGTCGGGCCGCACCGGGCTGGAGTTCTATACGCAGGTCAAGACGGTCTACCGGGGCGCCTGAGCCCGGCCGTCGCAAGGAGTCACAGACATGAAGAAAGCCATCAAGCTGGAACTGCGCGAAGCGCGCCACATGGTTGCCGCCGCGATCCGGCGCTCGGAGGAAATCGGCGTGCTGGAGTCGATCTGCGTGGTCGACGAGGGCGGCTACCCGCTCGCGCTCGAACGCATGGACGGCGCCCGCATTACCGGGCCGCAGATCGCATGGAACAAGGCCTTCACTGCCGCGGGCCACAAGCGCTCCACCCACCTGTTCACCACGCCGCCCAACGGGCCGGCGCTGCCGGGCAACGAGGCCTTTGGCATCCAGTGGAGCTTCGAGGGCAAGTTCGCCGCGTTCGTCGGCGGCTTCCCGATCGTGGTCAACGACGAGGTGATCGGCGGCATCGGCCTGTCCGGTGGCAACGGCGAGCAGGACACGCAGGCCGGGCTGGCGGCGCTGCAGGCGCTGGCCGAACTGCTGGCGCCGCAGGACCTGAAGGTGCTGGTGCAGGCCGATATCAAGAAGTAGGAGGTTCCATGTCGTACCGCATCCAGATCGCCGAGACGCAGCAGGTCTTTTTCGTCGAACGCGGCGAGACCCTGTTGCAGGCCGCCGGGCGGGCCAGCATCGCCTTGCCGCACGATTGCCAGCTGGGCGGCTGCGGCACCTGCCGCATCCGCCTGCTCGACGGGCAGGTGCGCTACGACGAGGAGCCGTTCGGCCTGGCGCCGGACGAGGCCGCCGCCGGCTACGCCCTGGCTTGCCAGGCGCAGCCGCTGGCAGACCTCGTCATCAGCACCGCGCGCGAGGACGAGGCCTGCGCCGGGCCCGCGCGGCACCGCGCGGTGGTGCAGGCGGTGCGCGCTCTGTCGGCGGACGTCATGCACGTCGAGCTGGAGGTGCCAGACGCGGGCGCGCTGGACTATCGCCCCGGCCAGTACCTGAAGCTGTTGAGTGCCGACGGGCTCGCGCGCAGCTTCTCGATGGCATCGGTGCCGCGGGACGGGCGCGTCGACCTGCACGTGCGGCGCATTCCGGGCGGCGCCTTTACCGATGGCATCCTGCCGCGCATGAAGGCCGGCGATGCGATCGACGTGGAACTGCCGCTCGGCAACTTCTTCTATCGCGCCCGGGATTACCGGCCGCTGCTGATGGTGGCCACCGGCACCGGGCTGGCGCCGATCAAGGCGATCCTGGAATCGCTGATGGGCGATCCCGACTGCCCGCCGGTGTCGCTGTACTGGGGCATGCGGCAGGCGCAAGACCTGTACCTGCACGGCGATATCCCGGCATGGGGCGAACGGCTCTATGACTTCCGGTACGTCCCGGTGCTGTCGCGCGCCGGGGCTGACTGGCAGGGCAGGCGCGGCTATGTGCATGACGCGGCGCTGGCCGACCTGGGCGACGTGGGCGACCTGAGCGAGCACGCGATCTACCTGTGCGGCTCGCCCGACATGATCCGTGACGCCCGTGCCGCTTTCCTGGCGCGCGGCGCCAGTGCGGACCACATCTACGCGGACAGCTTTACCTTCCAGCACCTTTGTTAAGACATGGCAGGATGCAGGGATGGCTGGTATACAATGACGCCAGCCTTTCCGCCTACGCCTCTGCCGACCCATGTCCTTCACTCCGCCTCCTGCCGCGCCCGCCGAGCCGCTGAGCCTCGGTGCCAGCCACTCGCCGCTGTTCGCCCTTGTCACCGACAAGGTGCGCGAGGGCATCCTGAACGGCAAGTACGCGCCAGGCGAGCGGCTGGTGGAAAACAAGCTGTCGGCGGAACTGGGCGTGTCGCGCATCCCGGTGCGCGAGGCGCTGCGCGCGCTGGCCAGCGAAGGGCTGGTGCTGATCGAGCCGCGCCGCGGCGCGACGGTGGCGAGCCTGTCGCCGGTGATCGCGCGCGAGATGGTGGAGGTGCGCGCCACGCTGGAAGGCCTCAACGCCAAGCTCGCCGCGCAGCGGCGCGATCCGGCGCTGGTGGCGGAACTGGAAACCGTGCTGCGCCAGGGCATGGAGGCCGCCGCACAGGGCCGCGCGGATGAGCTGCTCGCGCTCAATACCCGCTTCCATGAGGTGCTCGGCACCATCGCCGCCAACAGCGTGCTGCAGGAAATGATGCGCTCGCTGCGCGAGCGCACCGCGGTGCTGTTCGGCCCGGCCAACGTGGTGCGGGCGCGCCAGAACTGGGACGAGCACGCCCAGATCCTGCAAGCCGTGATCGCCGGCGACGCCGACCTTGCCGCGCTGCTGGCCGCGCGCCATGTCTACAGCGCCGCCAAGGCGGCCGACCTGCCGGTGGACGGGCACGGCACGGCGCAGGCGGCCTGAGCGAAGGCGGCGACCCGCCGCCCCATGCCCGTGGCCGGCTGAGATTTCCCGCCGATATTTCCCGAATCCCGCGTTGCCATTGCATGCCCGGCAACAGGGCATTGCGTGCCCTCGGATGACGCACCGCACCAAGAATGTGTATACTGTAGGCATTCAAGGTCAATTGGGATTTACCATGCTGTCGCCCGAGCAACGCTATCTTTCGCAACCCGTCGGCCAGCAGCTGCTGCGCCACTTTGCAACGCGTGACGCCGTGCGCCACGCCTCGCCCCTGATGCCGCTGCGCCTGCGCGATATCGGCCGTTTCATCCAGGCGCTGGGCGGCCATGCGCCGCGCCGTGGCCACTGCTGATCCCACCTGAATGACCGGGCGGCGCATCGCGCCGCTCTTTCCATCCCCGTGGCACGCGTCCTGCGAGCCGCCTCTCCCGCATAATCGATCGGTCTTGCGCTGCCAGCGCGGTGCCCGCACGCACATTAGTCTTGCACTGCGCGTGAAACGGAATATAGTATACCAACGCAACCGCAGTACCTCCTGAGCCCCTCATACGCCCCCACCGTGCCTGAACCGCGCGGATAACGACAAGGAGCCGATGTGAACCTGCCCGACTGGACGACTGGCGGCTTTCCGCCGCTGTGGGAGATGGCACAACGGCTCGGCAGCGGCGCGGTTTCCTCGGTGGACCTGGTGGACGCCTGCGAGGCGGCCTGGCAGGCATGGCACGGGATCATCAATGCATTGGTGCTGTCGGATTTCAGCGCCGCGCGCGCCGCGGCCCGCGACAGCGACCGGCGCCGTCGCGCCGGGCAGGCACGCGGCGTCCTGGACGGCGTGCCGTTCTCGGTCAAGGAATCGTTCGACGTCGCCGGCTGGCCGACCACCTGCGGCAATCCCGCCTTGCGCGGGCACGCAGCCCAGCGCGATGCCGTGGTGGTGCAACGGCTGCGCGATGCCGGCGCGATCCTGCTCGGCAAGACCAACGTGCCGCTCGGCCTGCGCGACTGGCAGAGCTACAACGCCATCTACGGCACGACCCGCAACCCGCACGATCCGTCCCGCACGCCGGGCGGCTCGTCCGGCGGCAGCGCCGCGGCGGTCTGCGCGGGCCTGTCGTTCTTCGACGTGGGCTCCGACATCGGTTCCTCGCTGCGCAATCCGGCGCATTACTGCGGCATCTTCTCGCTCAAGCCCAGCCACGGGCTGGTGCCGCTGGCGGGCCATGGCACCGGCGCGGCGCGCTTCGGGGAACAGGACATCAATGTCGCCGGCCCGCTGGCCCGTAGCGCACGGGACCTGGAACTGGTGCTGCGCACGATCGCGGGCCCGGCCGGTGACGAGGCGTTCCCATACCGGCTGCAGTTGCCGGAATGCCCGCATCGCCAGCTTTCCGATTTCCGTGTCGCCGTGCTGCCCACCCACGCCCAGGCGGAAGCCGACGGCGAGGTCGCCGTGCAGATCGAACAGCTTGGGCACTGGCTGGCCGGCAAGGGCGCCCGCGTCGACTGGCACGTGCGGCCGGACTTCGACGCCGGCGAGCTATGGCACGTCTACGTGACGCTGCTGCGCGCCACCACCTCGGTGCACATGGACGACGCCGCCTTCGCCGATGCGCTGGCCCGCAGCGCCACCGCCGCGGCTGGCGACGATGACTATGCGACCCTGCAGTACACCGGCGCGACGCTGAGCCATCGCGACTGGTTGCGCCTGCAGGTTGCGCGCGAACGCTTTGCCGCCGCCTGGCGCAGCTTCTTCACCGGCTACGACGTGCTGCTATGCCCGGCCGCCGCCACCACGGCATTTCCGCTGAACGAGGCGGGCGAGCCCTGGCAGCGCACCATCACCGTCAACGGCCGCCCGCAGCCTATGACCACGCAGCTGTTCTGGGCCGGCCATTCCGGCGTGTGCGGCCTGCCTTCGGCGGTCGCGCCGATCGGGCCGGGCACCAGCGGCCTGCCGGTCGGCGTGCAGATCGTCGCCGGCCGCTACCAGGATCTCACTGCCTTGCGTTTTGCCGGCCTGCTGGAGGAAGCGGGCCATGCCTGCCGGCCGCCGCCGCGGCCTGCCGCCCGGCCAGCGGACCACCACGACTAACCACACCACAACAATCACATCACACACCACAGGGGAGGGATCATGTTCGATTGGTTCCGTGATTTGTCGCGCATGGAGCGCAAGGGTTTCTATGGCGCGTTCCTGGGGCATGCCGTCGACGTGTTCGACTTCATGATCTATTCCTTCCTCATTTCCACGCTGCTGGGGCAGTGGGGCATGAGCAAATCCACGGCGGGCGCGATCGTCACGTGGACGCTAGTGTCGTCGCTGGTCGGCGCGATCGGCGCGGGTATCCTGGCCGACCGCTACGGCCGTGTGCGCGTGCTGCGCTGGACCATCATCGTGTTCGCCGGCGCCTGCTTCCTGTGCGGGCTGGCGCAGTCGCCGGAGCAGCTGATGCTGTTCCGCATGATCCAGGGGCTGGGGTTTGGCGGCGAGTCGTCGCTGTGCATGGTGCTGGTGACGGAGATGATCCGCAACCCGGCGCACCGCGGCAAATACTCGGGCTTTACCGCCAGCAGCTATTCCTTCGGCTGGGGCGCGGCGGCGATCGTGTACGCGATCACGTTCAGCGTGCTGCCGGCGGAGACGGCATGGCGCGTCTGCTTCTTCCTCGGCATCCTGCCGGCGCTGGTGGTGATCTACCTGCGCCGCAACCTGGAGGAGCCGGAGATTTTCCTGAAGAGCCGCGCGGCGGGCAGGCAGGGCTCGGCGCTGTCCGGGCTCGGCCGCCTGTTCCGCGGGCCGCTGCTGGCGAAGACGCTGCTGTGCAGCCTGCTTTCCGGCGGCATGCTGGGGGCGTACTACGCCATCGCCACGTGGCTGCCGACCTTCCTCAAGACCGAGCGTGGCCTGTCCGTATTTGGCACCAGTTCCTACCTGGCGGTCACCATCATCGGCTCATTGATCGGCTACGTGGCGGGGGCCTACGCCACTGACCGCTGGGGCCGGCGGCTGACCTACATCGTATTCGCGGCGGGGGCATTCGTGGCCGCGCTGGTCTACATGGTGATCCCGGTGTCGAACACGTCGATGCTGTTCCTGGGATTCCCGCTGGGGGTGCTGATGCAGGGCGTGTTCGCCGGCATCGGCGCCACCATCTCCGAGTCGTATCCCAACGATATCCGCGCGACGGGGTATGGCGTCTCGTACAACGCCGGCCGTGTGATCGGCTCGCTGTTCCCGCTGTCGGTCGGGTGGCTGAGTACGGGGCACACTTCGCTGCCGACCGCGATCGCCATCGTGGCCGGAGTCGGCTATGCCATGGTCGTGGTTGCCGCGGTATTGCTGCCGGAGACCACGGGCATGGACCTGGGGCAGGCCGGGGGCAGCGGGGAGAAGGAAGAGACCGCACCGCTGGCGCAACCGGCGGGTACGGTCGCCTGAACGAGTGGGGAGGGCACTGCCGGCGCCCTTGCCGCACTTACCGCACTTTCCGAACTTAGCGCACCCATGCCGAGATCGCCGGCAGCATCAGGCTGACGCCGATGCCGATCAGCACGCCGAACGCGACGCGCCGCGTCGTGGTCGGCGAGAACGGCGGCGGAAAGCGCCGGCCCAGCAGCGTGGCGATCACCACCACCGGCACGCCGAGTGCGGCCTGCAGCCAGATCGCGGCATCGAGCTGGCCCTGCCACGCCGAGAACAACGTGCGCACGCTGGACGTGACGGTGAACACCAGGATCAGCGCGCAGCGGATCTCCACCGGCTTCATCGGCTGCCGGTAGAACTGGAAGATCAGCGGCGGCCCGGACACGCCGAACATGCCGCTCAGCAGCCCGCCGAACACGCCGCTCATGAAGAAGCTGCCATCGCCGGAGCGCCTTGGCAGCGGTTCCGGCCGGAAGGCCGCGCTGAGTCCGCCATACAGTATCACCGCGCCCAGCAGCAACTGCAGCAGCGTGGCGGCGCTGGAACTCAGGTACTCCAGCACCAGCACGCCGACCAGCACCGACGGCAGGATGCCGATGGCGGCCGCGCCCACGGCGCGCCAGTCGATATGCTCCAGCTTGCCGGGCAGCGCGCAGGCGCTGTTGGCCAGCGTCACCAGGCTGACCACGGCCGCAACGGTGGCCACTGGCGCGAGCCCCAGCCCGCTGGTGGCCCCCATCACGATCATGCCGAGGCCAAAGCCGGTCACCGTCTGGAAGTAGGTACCGGCGCCGAGCAGGGCCTGCAGCCCCAGCAGCGGCAACAACAATTCTGCTTTCATGCCGCCGCCTGCTCGCCTTTGGTGCCCTGTTCCGCGGTGGCTTGCGCCTGGACCACGGTGACGGCGATGACATGGAACACATCGTCCGCGCTGCAACCGCGGGACAGGTCGTTGGCGGGCTTGCTCAGCCCTTGCAGCATCGGCCCGATGGCCTTGGCGCCGCCGACGCGCTCGGCCAGCTTGTAGCCGATATTGCCGGACTCCAGGTTGGGAAACACCAGCACATTGGCGCGGCCGTTGACCTGCGAATGCGCGACCTTGCGCGCGGCGATCTCGGCGACGATGGCGGCATCGAGCTGCACGTCGCCATCGATGGCCAGGCCGGGGCGCTGCGCGCGCACGCGCTCGGTCGCGGCCACCACCTTGTCCACGGCGGCGTGGTGCGCGCTGCCGCTGGTCGAGAACGACAGCATCGCCACGCGCGGCTCGTCGTTCAGCAGCGCACGGGCGCTGTCGGCGGCGGCCATGGCGATCTCCGACAGCTCGTCCGCATCGGGATTCACCACCAGCCCGCAGTCAGAGAAGATCAGCCCGCCCTTGAGCGTATGGAAGGGCTCGCACAGCATCATCAGGAAAAAGCTCGACACCAGCCGGAAGCCGGGCGCCAGCCCGATCAGCTGGATCGCGTTGCGCACCACGTCGGCGGTGGTGTGTTCCGCCCCCGCGACCGAGCCGTCCGCATGGCCGAGGCGCACCATCAGGTTGGCAAAGCACAGCGGGTCAAGCACCGCGCGCCTGGCTTCGTCCAGCGTCATGCCCTTCTTCTGGCGCAACGCGTAGAGCTGCTGCGCGAACGAGGGTGTCAGCGCGGAGGTGGCGGGATCGACCAGCGTGATGCCGTCCAGCGCGATGCCGTGGATGGCCGCGGCCGCGTTGATCTGGCGCGGATTGCCGACCAGCACGATGCGGGCGATGCCTTCCTGCGTGGCACGCTGCGCCGCCTGCAGGATGCGCGGGTCTTCGGCCTCGCACAGCACGATGCGGCGGGGTGCGGCGCGGGCGCGGTCGATGATGCGGAGGATGGGTTTCATGGTGGTTGGCTCGGTAAAACTGAAAAAAGGGCCAGCGACTCGCGCTATGCCCTTGGTGTTCTCCCCTCTCCCGCGTGCGGGAGAGGGGCAGGGCGAGAGGGCGGGCCGTCGCTATGCTGAAGCGCTTCACTTCGTGGCAGCACCGGCCCTCTCCCCAGCCCTCTCCCGCGTGCGGGAGAGGGAGCACGCGGCGATCAGACGTAGTCCTTGTACTTGTCCAGGTGACGCACCGGCTTCGACAGCGCATCGCGGCGGAACGGGTCGCCCAGTTCACGCGTGCACATGATCTCGATGATCGTGGTCTTGCCGTGGTTCATCTGCAGGTCGATGGCGCGCTTCAGTGCCGGGCCCACGTCTTCCAGGCGGTCCACCACGATGCCTTCCGCGCCCATCGCCTTGGCGATCTCGGCGAAGCTCTGGTTGTCGAGCTCGCCCGCGACGAAGCGGCGGTTGTAGAAGTCGACCTGGTTCTTCTTCTCCGCGCCCCACTGGCGGTTGTGGAACACCACCGCGGTCACCGGGATGTTGTGGCGCACGCAGGTCATGGTTTCCATCAGGCTCATGCCCCAGGCGCCGTCACCGGCGTACGACACGGCCGGGCGGTGCGGCGCCGCGACCTTGGCGCCGATGATGGTCGGGAAGGCGTAGCCGCAGTTGCCCCAGCTCATCGCCGCGAAGAAGCTGCGCGGCTTTTCGAAGCGCAGGTAGCTGTTTGCCACCGAGTTGATGTTGCCGATGTCGGTGGACACCATCACGTCTTCCGGCATGGCCTTTTCCAGCTCGCGCAGCACCTGGCGCGGGTGCAGGTAGTGGCCGCCGTGGGGCGTGCGCTCCTGCTTCTGCTCTTCGATCATGTCCAGGCTGTACGGGTCGCGCTCGTGCGTCCAGTCGTCCAGCTCCTTCTCCCACGCGGCCTTTTCATTGCTGATGTCGGTGGCGCGTGCGTCGCGGGTGGCGTCGCAGGCCAGCGTGCGGCCGGCCAGGCGCTGGGTCAGCGCGATGGCGGCAGCCTTGGCGTCGCCGCAGATGCCCACCGAGATCTTCTTCACCAGGCCCAGCATCTTGTGGTCGGCATCGATCTGGATGATCTTGGCGTTCTTGGGCCAGTAGTCCATGCCGTGCTGCGGCAGCGTGCCGAACGGCCCCAGGCGCGAGCCCAGCGCGATCACCACGTCGGCGCGCGAGATCAGCTTCATCGCGGCCTTCGAGCCCTGGTAGCCCAGCGGGCCGCACCACAGCGGGTGGCTGGCCGGGAACGAGTCGTTGTGCAGGTAGCTGTTGACCACCGGCGCGCCCAGGCGCTCGGCCAGTGCCTTGCATTCCTCGATCGCATCGGCCATGACCACGCCACCGCCCGAGATGATCACCGGGAACTTGGCGTTGGCCAGCAGTTCGGCGGCCTCGTTCAGGCTTTCATCGCCGCCGGGGCCGCGGTCGAGGCGGCGCGGTTGCGGGATCTCGGCAGTGATCTTGCCGTAGAAGTGGTCGCGCGGGATGTTCAGCTGGGTCGGGCCCATTTCCGACATGGCGCGGTCGAAGCAGCGCGCGGTGAATTCGGCCATGCGCGCCGGGTTGGTGACGTGCCCCTGGTACTTGGTGAACTCCTGGAACATCGGCAGCTGATTGGCTTCCTGGAAGCCGCCCAGGCCGATGCCCATGGTGCCGGCTTCGGGGGTGACGATCACCACCGGGCTGTGGGCCCAGTAGGCAGCGGCGATCGAGGTCACGCAGTTGGAGATGCCGGGGCCGTTCTGGCCGATCACCACGCCATGGCGGCCCGACACACGGGCATAGCCGTCGGCCATATGGCCGGCGCCTTGCTCGTGCACCACCGGGATCAGGCGGATGCCGGCCGGGGCGAAGATGTCCATCGCGTCCATGAAGGCCGAGCCCATGATGCCGAACATGTCGGTCACGCCGTTGGCGGCCATCGTCTCGACGAAGGCTTCGGACGGGGTCATGGTCTGCGGGCCAGCCGGAACCTGGCTGTCTTTCGCTGCGGCCGAGCCACCGGAAACGGCGGGCTGCTTGGTGGTTTCGAGGTCGCGCATGGCGGGTGTCTCCTGGTTGGGGTCTTATAAAGTGGAACAGTCCGTTCCGGAAAATTGATGCGTTGGTCGAAATGTAGGCGGAAGATCGGCCGACGTCAATAAGAAGTTTTGGTTTACGGAATGAATTGAGCAAAAAAATGAGACGAAATGCGATGCTAAGCGCCTTGTGAGGCACTAGTGGCGTTGGCAGCGGCAAGGGAGGGAGGAAAAGACAACGCCGGCACAGGGCCGGCGCAGAGGGAAAGCAGGAAGGAGGGGGCCGCGCCTAGGCGGCGGCGCAGGGTGTCAGCGTGTCGACAGCGCTTCCAGTACCGGCAGGTTGCCCTCGCCGAAACCCTGGTGACCGTCACGCTGGACGACCTCGAAGAAAAACTCGCCCGCCTCGCGTTTCAGGAAGGCTTGCTGGAAGCGCTCGCGAGGGCCGGTGCCGTCGACCAGGATGCCGTAGCGTTGCAGGGCGGCAAGGTCCAGCCCGTGGCCTGGCACGCGCACTGGCACGGAATCGTAGTAAGCCGTCGGCGGCTGCACGAACTGCACGCCACGGCCGGCCAGTGCCGCGGCGCTGGCAAGGATGTCCTCACTGGCCAGTGCAATGTGCTGAATGCCTTCGCCGTGCTGATCTGACAGGTAATGCCGCATCTGGTCGTGCCGCGGCGTTCCCTTTTCGTACAGCGGGATACGGATGCTGCCGCATGGCGATACCAGCGCGTGTGACGCGCCGCCGCTGCGCAGTTCCCGGAACCCCAGCACCTTGCGGTAGAACTCCAGCCATTCTTCGAGGTGGCCGGGATCGACTGCCTGGGTCAGGTGGTCGACGCGGAGAAGGCCGGCGTCGGACATGTCGCCGGCGGGCGGCAGCGGCCGGAAATCCACGTCGTAGATCGAGATATCCCCCACATCGCCCGGCCGCCCCTCTTTCCCTCGCCAGCGGTCGATGAAGTACAGGACCGACTGTCCGATCCCCTGGACGGCGGGAATATTCAGTTCCATCGGCCCCACCGTGCCACCCTCGAACGGCCATGCGCCAGCCTCCAGCGCCCGCGCGAACGCCACCGCCGCATCGTCGACACGAATCCCGATCGCACAGATCGACAAGCCATAACGCGCCGCATAGCGCGTGGCGAACGAGTCCGGCTCGGCGTCGACAATGAAATTCATCTCGCCCTGCCGGTACAGCTTCACCGCCTTGTGCCGATGCCGTGCGATGGCGGCGAAGCCGAGCCGTTCCAGCGTCCGGCCCAGCGCGGCCGGGTCGGGCGACGCGAACTCGATGAACTCATAGCCTCGGATGCCGAGCGGGTTGTCCCACGGTTGGGCATCCTCTGCGCGCGGGGAAGTGTCGTGTGCGGCGCTCATGGTCATGGCTCCTGTCTGGGCATTGCGGGGGCGGTGCGGGCCTTGCGGCGACGACCGATAGTAGCAACGGCGCCGCGCCTCCCCGCGCGTTGGCCCCTTCGCAACGGACTCGTAGAAACCCGCATTCGGCGCCTTGATCGCGCATATGCGTTCACTAATCGCGCAAAGTGATAGATAAGACCGTTGGCTGAGTGCCGGGCGACCACTAATCTCCGGTCAACGACGCGCCCCCGTCTCTCTGCCAGGCCCACCCAGCGGCCACGCATGCCGGAGTCCGGGAAGCGCGAATTACCGGAACCCAGGCACATCATGATCCACGGCAAGACCATGCTAATCCCCCACATCGGCTATCCGACGGAATCGTTCAAGGCGCCGATGATCTACAACCCCTGGTTCGACCGGCAGGGCATCGACGCCGCCGTGATCCCGATGGGGATCAAGCCGGACGACTACGCCACGGTGTTCCCCGCGCTGTTCCGCATGACCAATATCCGCGGCGCGCTGGTGACCATGCCGCACAAGGTCGCCACCGTGGAGCTGGTGGACGAACTCACGCCCGCCGCGCGCATCGCCGGCGCCTGCAACGCCGTGCTGCGGCGCGACGACGGCACGCTGGTCGGCGACCAATTTGACGGCGAGGGCTTCGTGCGTGGCATCCGGCGCAAGGGCTGCGGCCTCGAAGGCGCGCGCGCCATCGTGTCGGGCAGCGGCGGGGTGGGCAGCGCGATCGCCGCCTCGCTGGCGGCGGCCGGCGTAGCCGAGCTGGCGCTGTTCGATGCCCGCGAGGCAGCCGCGCGCGCCCTGGCGGAGCGCCTTGCCGCGCACTACCCGGCGCTGCGCGTCAGCACCGGCTCCGCGGACCCGGATGGCTTCGACGTGGTGGTCAATGCCACGCCGCTGGGCATGCAGCCCGGCGACCCGCTGCCGTTCGACGTGGCGCGCATCGCCCCCGGCGCCATGGTCGGCGAGGTGGTGATGAAGCAGGAATACACGCCGCTGCTGCAGGCCGCGCTGGCCCGCGGCTGCAAGGTGCAGGTGGGCACGGACATGCTGTTCGAGATGATCCCTGCCTACCTGGAGTTTTTCGGGTACGGCACGGCCACGCCCGACGCCCTGCGCGAGGTGGCGCAGATCCGGTACTGACGCATTGACGGGCAGGGGCGCAAGCCCTTGCCTCAAGCCGCGCGCGGGCCACCACAAAAAGGCACGCCGGCAAAGAAGACTTCCTATCCATTGGTGGAGACAGACAACATGACAACGACTCACAAGGAGCTGCCGGCGGCCGCGTCATTCGGCAACTCGATCGGCGACAAGGTGCGCGCCGCCTTTGCCTTCGGCAAGGTGCGCTGGGGCATGCTGGCGCTGGTGTTCTTCGCGACCACGCTGAACTACGTCGACCGCGCCGCGCTGGGCGTGCTGCAGCCGGTGCTGGCCAAGGCCATGGCCTGGACCGCGCAGGACTACGCCAATATCAACTTCTGGTTCCAGGTGGGCTATGCCATTGGCTTTGCGCTGCAGGGCCGCTTTATCGACCTGGTGGGCGTCAAGCGCGCCTTCGCGCTGGCGGTGCTGCTGTGGAGCATTGCCTGCGGCGCGCATGCGTTCGCGGCGTCGGCGGTCGGCTTCATGATCTGCCGCTTCTTCCTCGGCTTGTCGGAGGCCGCCAACTACCCGGCGTGCGTCAAGACCACGCGCATCTGGTTCCCGGCCAGCGAGCGCGCCATCGCCACCGGCATCTTCAATGCCGGCACCAACGTCGGCGCGATGCTGACGCCGATCATGCTGCCGCTGATCCTGCAGGCCTGGGGCTGGCAGGCCGCGTTCCTGGTGATCGCCTCGCTGGGCGCGATCTGGCTGGCGTTTTGGTTCGCGCGCTACCACAACCCGGAGCAGCACCCGACCGTTACTGACGCGGAACTGGCGCACGTTACCCGCGACATCGATCCGCCGGCCCAGCGCATCCGCTACACGCAGATCCTGCGCATGCGCGGCACCTGGGCCTTTGCACTGGCCTACGCCATTACCGCGCCGGTGTTCTGGTTCTACCTGTACTGGCTGCCGCCGTTCCTCAACCAGCAATACCAGCTCGGCATCAGCGTGACGCAGATGGGCATTCCGCTGATCGTGATTTACCTGTGCGCCGACGTAGGCAGCGTGGGCGGCGGCGCGCTGTCGTCGTGGCTGATCGCGCGCGGCATGCCCGCGGTGCGGGCGCGCCTGCTGTCGATGCTGGTCTTTGCCGTGTGCATCGTCTCGGTGGTGATGGCCGCCGGCGCCAGCAGCCTGTGGATGGCCGTGGCGGCGATCTCGGTGGCGATCGGCGCGCACCAGGCGTGGACCGCCAATATCTGGAGCATGGTGATGGACTACACGCCCAAGCACGTGGTCAGCTCGGTGTTCGGCTTCGGCGGGATGATCGGCGCGATCGGCGGCATGTTCATGACGCAGCTGGTGGGCTACGTGCTGACCGTGACCAACAACAACTACGCGGTGCTGTTCACGATGATCCCGTGCGCTTACTTCATCGCGCTGACGTGGCTGTTCTTCCTCGCCCCGCGCAAGGTGCCTGACGCTGTCTGACAACAATCCCTCGCCGGCACGGCTTGTGCCGCGAGACGACAACAAAGACCGGGACAACACTCCGATGCACAAACGATTCATTGCGCTGCTCGCGCTGGGCGCGGGCAGCATGCCCGCTGTCGCCCAGACTTCCGGTGGCGTCACGCTCTACGGCCTGCTCGATACCACCATCCGCTACAGCACCAACGAAGACGCGGCCGGCCACGGCCGCACGCAGATGACCGACGGCGTGCTGACCGGCAGCCGCTGGGGCATCCGCGGCGCCGAGGATATCGGCGGCGGCAACAAGGCGTGGTTCATCCTGGAGTCGGGCTTCTCGCCCGACACCGGAACCAGCCAGCAGGGCGGGCGGCTGTTCGGGCGTACCGCCGTGGTCGGCTTCGACGGTCCTTACGGCAAGCTCGCACTCGGCCGCCAATACACGCTGGCGCATGAAGTGCTGTCGTCGTACGAGGCGATGGCCTTTGCCAACAACTCGATCGTCGGCTACCAGGGCGGCAACTACACGGGGCTGCGCTACGACAACACGCTCAAGTACATCAAGAGCTTTGGCGGCCTGCAGGTGGCCGCGGCCTACACCTTCGGCGAGGTGCCGGGCAGCATGAAGACCAGTTCGGCCGCGGCCGGGTCGCTGGTCTACAGCTCGGGGCCGCTGGAGATCGGCGCGGTCTACCAGCAGACGCAGAACGTCACCTCGGCCTTTTTCGGCGCGGTGCCGGCGGCGCAGGCGAGCAAGCAGACGGTGTGGGGCGTGGGCGGGACGTGGAAGGCGGCGCGCTCGCAATACTACCTGGGCTATACCAACAACCGGCTCGACGTGGCGGACTACCGCAACAACGTGGGCTATGTCGGCACGCGCTTCAACCTGACGGATGCGCTGGCGTTTATCGGCACGTTCCAGTATGACTGGCTGCGGCACGCGGGGCAGGGCGGCAAGCGGCTGACCACGGCGGGCATGCTGGATTACAACTTCAGCAAGCGTACCGACGTGTATGTGGAGGTGGACTACACCCACCTGCAGGGGCAGTGGATCGCGCTCAATAGCGGCGCGGCGTTTGTGAACAGCGGGAATACGTATGGGAACAAGACGCGGGTGGGAGTGATGGCGGGGGTCAGGCATAAGTTCTGAGCGCTCACAGCCTTCCATCCGCGCTGGTTTTCTCCCCTCTCCCGCTCGCGGGAGAGGGAGCCGGCCTGCGGGAATTGCCGGCGCATCGCAACACGCATTGCTGATTGCGTTAAGCGAGCTGCGACTCAGTTTGCGCCCCCGTCACCTGCGCCAGTGCCGCCACCGCCAAGCCATACCCCTTCACCCCCAGCCCCGCCATCACCGCCACCGCCACCGGCGAAATCCACGACTTGTGCCGGAACGCCTCGCGCGCATGCACGTTGGAGACGTGGTACTCGATCACCGGCACCGCCGCGCCCTTGATCGCATCGTGCAGCGCGATCGAGGTATGCGTGAGCGCCCCTGCGTTCAGCACCACGCCGGCCATTTCGCCGCTCGCGCACAGCTTGCCCGCCTCGTGGATCCAGTCGATCAGCTGCCCTTCATGGTTGCTCTGCCGGCACTCGGCCCGCAGCCCGAGCCGCTGCGCGGCCTGCTGGCAGATGCGCTCCACGTCGGCCAGCGTCTCGCTGCCATAGACGGCCGGCTCGCGCGTGCCGAGCAGGTTGAGGTTGGGCCCGTTGAGCACCAGTACTGTCTTCATCATGTCTCCTTCATGTTCCCTGTAATCGGCCCCGATGCTGGCGCGGCCACGGCCGATAGCCTATCGTTTAGCCCTTGTCCCATCATCCACTGCCATGGAAACTCAGCATGCGCCCAGCGCGAACAATGACCCGTTCCTGCGCGACCTGCGGCTGTTCTGCACGGTGGCGCGACGCGCCAGCTTTATTGCCGCGGCCAACGAGACAGGCATCTCGCCGGCCCATGTGAGCAAGCGCATCGCCATGCTGGAGGCCATGCTTGGCGCAAAGCTGTTCCACCGCACCACGCGCCGCGTCAGCGTTACGGCCGAAGGCGAGAGCGCGTTTGCGTGGGCGCAGAAGATCCTGGAGGACGTGGACGGCATGCTTGAGGCGGTCGGCGGTGCCGGTGGCGAAGCGCGCGGGCAGTTGCGCATCGCCACCAGCCTGCGGTTGGGGCGGCGGCACGTGGCGCCGGTGCTGTCGCGGCTGCGGCAGCAGCATCCGGGGCTGGAGGTGTGGCTGGAACTGCTCGACCGCCGCGTCGACCTGATCGGCGAGCAGTTCGACCTCGATATCCGGGTGGGCGAGGTGCAGGAGCCGCACCTGATCGCCAGCCGCATCGCCACCGGCAGCCGCGTGCTATGCGCGGCGCCGGCCTACCTGGCGCGGCGCGGCATGCCGGAGCATCCGTCCGACCTGCCGCGCCATGACTGCCTGCTGTTGCGCGAGCGCGACCAGGCCTTTGGCGTGTGGCGGCTGCAGGGGGAGGGTGGCGGCTGGGAAACCACGAAAGTCACCGGCCCGATGGCATCGAATGTTGCCGACGTGACGCACGAGTGGGCCCTGGAGGGCTACGGCATCATCATGGCGTCGGTCTGGGACGTGGCTGCCGCCGTGCGCGCGGGCGAACTGGTGCGCGTGCTGCCCGGCTGGCAGCATCCGTCCGACATCTGGGCCGTGACCAGCGCGCGCGCGTCGGCCTCTGCGCGCATGCGCGTGTGCCTGGCCTTCCTGAAGGCGCAGCTGACACAGGGGCCGCACGCGCTGGCGACTTCGCTGGAAGGGTAGGCCGCTACAGCACGCGCATGATCAGCAGCGCCGTGTCCTGCAACACCTGCAGCACGCGGTCCAGCGCCTGCTGCGGGGTTTCGTCGCCGATCGGCATGTTGACCGACAGCGCGGCGATCACCTTGCCGTGGCGATCGCGCAGCGGCACCGCCACGCCGCGCACGCCGGTCTGCAGTTGCTGCTCCAGCATCGCATAGCCCTGCGCGCCGGCCTTGCGGATCTCTTCCAGCAGCCGGTCGTGCTGCAGGATGGTGTAGGGCGTGTAGGGCGCCAGCACCACACTCTCCAGCCATGCCCTGACCTGTTCCTCCGGCTGCGACGCCAGCATCATCACGCCCGCCGATCCCAGCGGAGCCGGCACCCGCGCGCCCAGCACAAAGCCCGTGCTCATGACGCGGTTGGTGCTGGTGCGGGCGATGAACACCAGCTCCCAGCCATCGAGCACGCTCAGGTAGGCGGCCTCGCCCAGCTGCGCGGTGATCTGCTGCAGGAAGGGCTGCACCGTGCGCGGCAGCCGCGCCGAATCGAAATACGACCAGCCCACCTTGAGCACGCGCGGCGTCAGGCTGAACAGCGTGCCGTCGCTGGTGGTGTAGCCCAGGTGCTCCAGCGTCAGCAGGTAGCGGCGCGCGGCGGTGCGCGTCAGGCCGGTGCGCTCGGCCGCCTGCGTGGGCGTCAGGCGCGGGTGGTCGTTGTCGAAGGCCTCCAGGATGGCCAGGCCCTTCTCCAGCCCGGCGATCCAGTCGCGCCGGTTCAGCTGTTCGTTTTCCATGGTTAACCCTTGCTTCGCGCGATAGATGATCGCATTGGAGCGATTGTCGCACGCACGCGCGCGAATGACGGTTGTTGAGGGCAATGATGGCTCATAACCTTGGGAAATCCAAGCCGCTACCTCGACTGACCGCCATGACTCTCTTTCCTGCCCCGCTGCGCAAATCGATCGCTACCGTCACCTTGTCGGGATCGTTGCCGGAGAAGCTGCAAGCCGCTGCCGATGCCGGTTTCGACGGCGTGGAAATCTTCGAGGACGACCTGCTGCAATTCCCCGGCACGCCCGCCGAGGTCCGCCGCATGGCCGCCGACCTGGGCCTGCAGATCCTGCTCTACCAGCCGCTGCGCGATTTCGAGGCCATGCCGGGCGGCCTGTCCGCCGCCGAGCTGGCGCGTGCCGAGCGGAAGTTCGATGCGATGGAGCAACTCGGGGTGGACCTGGCACTGGTCTGCAGCAACGTGCAGGACGCGGCGCTCGACGATCCCGCGCGCGCCGCCGCCGACCTGCATGCGCTGGCCGAAGCCGCGGCCCGCCGTGGCCTGCGCCTGGGCTACGAGGCGCTGGCCTGGGGCCGCCATGTGCGCCGCTGGCGGCAGGCGTGGGACATCGTGCAGCGCGCCGGGCATCCCGCGCTGGGGCTGATGCTGGACAGCTTCCATACGCTCGCGCTGGGGGATACGCTGCACGGCCTAGACGCCGTGCCGGCCGAACGGATTTTCTTCGTGCAGCTTGCCGACGCACCACGCATGTCGCTGGACGTGCGCACCTGGAGCCGCCACCACCGCAATTTCCCCGGCCAAGGCGACCTGCCTGTCGTCGGCTTCACGCGTGCCGTGCTCCGGGCGGGCTATTGCGGACCGCTGTCGCTGGAGGTGTTCAACGATGCCTTCCGTGTGGCGCCCCCGTTGCCGGTTGCGCAGGATGGGCTGCGCTCGCTGGAATGGCTGGAGGCAGTCACCAACGGCGCGCCCGTGGCCGCAGCGCGCGCCGGCGGCGCTGCGCACGCGGCACGGTAGAGCGCTAGACCGCGCTCGCTTGCCGCGCCGCGGGCCGTGCCGGCAAGGCACGCTCGCGGGCTGCCACCGCGGTGCCGGCCACGCCGCTGGCGGCGATCATCGCCACGCCCAGCAGCGACCAGGCATCGGGCAGCCAGCCGAATACCAGCCAGCCGCCCAGCATGGCAAAGGCGATCTGCAGGTAGAGATAGGGCGTCAGCACGCTAACCGGCGCGCGGGCATAGGCCAGCACCAGGAACATATGGCCGGCGCAGCCGGCCAGCGCCATGCCCGCCAGCAGCCACCAGTGCAGCGCGTCGACGTGCCAGGTCCACGCCAGCGGCAGCGCCGCCGACAGCAGCACCGCGGCAATGCAGCCTGTATAGAAATGCGTGGTGCCGGCGCCGTCGATCCGGGTCAGCACGCTGGTCAGCAACTGGTAGGCGGCGTTAAGGCAAACCGCCGCGAGCGGCAGCAGCATGGCCGGTTCCAGGTCGGCGCCGGGTCGGATCACCACCAGCGCGCCGGCAAATCCGGCCAGCAGGCAGAGCCAGCGCAGCGCAGACATGCGCTCGCCGAACAGCGTCGCCGCCGCCAGCGCGATCGCCAGCGGCGTCAGGCTGACCACCGCGGTGAACTCGCCCACCGGCAGCACCTGCAGGCTGAAGAACGCACAGGCGCTGGACAGCAGCATCGTCACCGCGCGCACGGCCTGCAGCCACGGCCGGCGCGTGCGCAGCAGGATGCGGCCGCGCGCCGGCAGCAGCACCGCGCCGGTCAGTGCCGCCTGCGCGAGATAGCGGACCCACAGTGCCATCACCACCGGGACGGCGGCGCCGGTGATCTTGGTCATCGTATCGAGCGCGGCAAAGCATGCCACCGCGGCAACCATCAGCGCGATGCCCTGCAGGGGCCGCGAACTTCCCATGGCGCTCATGGCGCCATCCTTAACCGCAACATGTCAGCGTCCAGGCTGGTCCTTCATGAAGCCGAGGGTACTGTCCCGCGCGAGGTCGATGGCGGCGGCGGCTGGAAAGTCAGAATTCGCTGCCAGCGAACAATCCATCCTTAATGGATAAAGCCGCCTTTGACGAAGCGTACCGGCTCGGCATCCATGCGCAGCAACAGTGCCGTCAGGCCATCGATCGCGGCGGACATGGCCGGCGTCGCGGCCGCCGGCCCGGACACGCAGACGAGGTCGGCATCGGACCATGCGCTGCCCGGCGTGCCGCGCGCGCGCAGCCATCCCGCCCGGTCGGCGAGCAGCTGGGTGCCCGCCAGCTGTGCCGGCGGCAACCCGGCAATCGCCGCCACGGCTTGCCAGGCCTGGGCCGACGTCGCCGTGCAGCCGGCGCGGAAGCGCGGTACCTGCGCCGGCACGCTGCCGTCCGGTGTGACGAGCACGGTCAGGAAGCGCGGGTCTTCATAGGGCAGGGAAGTGGCGGCTGCGTCCACCGCCACCAGCCGCACGCGCTGCTCGCCGCGCCAGTGCGACAGCGCCACCGGGGACGCGTCGCCGCAGCGGATCGCCATCTCCGGTAACCGCAGCGGCACCGGCCAGTTGCCTTCGGCACTGTTGGCGGCCGACAACGCTTTCATGTAGTCGATCACGGCCCAGGCCTCGCGATCGGCAAGCTGGCCGCGGAATGCCGGCATGGTCGGCTGGCCGCGGCGGTCGCGCATGCCGGACAGCACGTGCCAGAACAGCTCGCCATCGGCGCGGCGCGCGAGCAGGGGGCTGGCCAGCGTCGGCGGCCACTGGGGCAGGCTGGCGGCCAGCGGTCCTTCGCCGCGGCCATCATTGCCGTGGCACGCGGCGCAATGCTGCGCGTAGACGCGCTGCCCCAGCACGATGGCGTCGACGGCAAAGCGGGTAGGGCTGGTATGGAAGCTGGTGGGGCTGGCGGGACTGAGCAGCAGCGACACCCGTGGCCACGGCGCCAGCAGCAGGGCCAGCACCGCAGACGCCAGCAGTACCGGGCGGCCCCGGCGCCAGGCAATGGCGACGGCGACCGCCAGCACGGCGACGGCGAACGCGCACAGGCTGAAGCCGACCTGGCGTGCCAGGGCAAGGTCGATCAGCAGCGTTTCGCCGGCAATGCGCTGCGCCCATGGCCAGGCCGGCTGGCCATGGCTGGTGCCGGTCAGGCCCAGCACATGCCACAGCCACAGCAGGCCAAGCTGGCAGTTCTCGATCAGGACAAGCAGTGCGTTCAGCCACGCCTGGGGCGGCGGGCCGCTCATGACGCGGCCCGCCAGGTGTTGCAATGGTGCATTACCAGCTCGCGTCCAGTCCCAGGTGGCGCAGCGCTTCGTGCCGCAGTTCGGTCAGGCGCGGGTCGCCGCGATGGCGCGGGTAGGGCAGGTCTACCTTGATTTCCGCCGTGATGCGCGCGGGCCGCTGGCTGAACACGATCACGCGCTGCGCCAGGAACAGCGCCTCTTCCACGTCGTGCGTGACCAGCAGCGCCGAAAAGCGCGAGCGCTGCCACAGCTCGACCAGGTCGCTCTGCATGGCCAGCCGCGTCAGCGAATCGAGCTTGCCCAGCGGTTCGTCCAGCACCAGCAGGCGCGGATCGTTGACCAGCGCTCGCGCCAGCGCCACGCGCTGCGCCATGCCGCCTGAGAGCTGGTGCGGGAAGGCGCGCGCGAACGATTCCAGCCCGACCCGGCGCAGCGCGTCGTCCACGCGATGGCGCTGCTGCGCGAGGATGCCCTGCGCCTGCAGTCCGAGCGCGACGTTGTCCCAGACGCGGCGCCACGGGTACAGCGTGGGATCCTGGAACACCACGATGCGCGACGGATCCGGCTCCGTGATGGGCGTGCCGTCCTGCAGGATCTCGCCCGACGTGGGCTGGTCCAGGCCTGCGACCAGGCGCAGCAGCGTGGACTTGCCGCAGCCGCTGGGGCCGAGCAGGGCAACGAATTCGCCCGGCGCGACGTTGAGGTCGACGTCGTCGAGCACCTGCAGCCGCTCGTTGCCATGGCCAAACCAGTGGCTGACACCGTGGATGTCGATACGGGCGCCGGTCAGTACTCCCGAATCAACACTTGCCGCCGCGCTGACTCCCCTCTCCCTCTCCCTCTCCCGCTCGCGGGAGAGGGGCTGGGGGAGAGGGCTGGCGTATGCAGCACTACCAGGGTCCGGACCCGGTCCACCGCCTGCCCTCTCCCCCGACCCCTCTCCCACTGCGCGGGAGAGGGGAGCCTTCTGCGCGCGCCCGTAAGTCCTGGAGGCTTTCAACCGCTCGACCACGCTCACCATTTCACCGTCCCCTTCTGCCACGACAACACCCGGTCCCGCGCCACGAACAGCAACGTAATCACCCCGGAAAACAGCAGCGCCATCACGATCAGCGCCGCATACATATTCACGTACGAGGCCCACCCCTGCGCCCAGGTCAGGTACCACCCCAGCCCCGATTTCACGCCCATCATCTCCGCCGTCACCAGCACCGAGAACGACGCCCCCAGCCCCATGAACAGCCCGACAAACACCTGCGGCAGCGCCGCGGGAATCGCCACGCGCAACACCAGGAACCAGCCGGATGCCCCCAGCGTGCGCGCCACGTCGTAATAGCTCTTGTTGACGCCGGCAACGCCCGACCAGGTCAGCACGGCCACCGGAAATGCCGTCGCCAGCGCGATCAGGAACACCGCCGCCGAATAGCTCGACGGAAAGAAGTAGAAGGTCAGCGGCAGCAGCGCGGTCGATGGCAGCGGCCCCAGCACCCGCAGCACCGGATGCACCCAGTAGCCGATGCGCCGCGACCAGCCGATGGAAACGCCCACCAGGAAGCCGGCCAGCCCGCCATACGCCACGCCCAGCCCCAGCAGCTTGAGCGTGTTGAGCACGCTGTCGCCAAGCCGGCGCCAGTCATCGGCATAGACCTCGATCAGCGCCTGCGGCGGCGCGAAGAAAGGCGTCGGCAGGGTTGCGGTCTTGGCGGTCAGGATCTCCCATGCGGACAGCACCGCCGGCACCGCCACCAGCCACGGGCCTGCGGTGCGCAGCGCGGCCAGCGGCCGTTGCAGCGCGCGCACGTGCTGGCCGGCCACTGCAAGCAGCGCCAGCAGCGCGGCGGCCGACAGCGCGGCCAGGCCCAGTTCCTCGGTATAGGCCCAGTCGCTGAAGCCCACCACATGGTTGGGCCAGCGCCACGTCAGCGCGCCGAACGCGGCCCACGCCAGCGCGGCCAGCAGGCCCACGGGCCACACGCGTGCCGTGGCGGCATCCTGCGCGGGTACGTCGGAAGCCGCGGCGGCCGGCTGGCGCGCCAGCCGCGCATCGAGTGCAGGTTGGCTTGTCGTCATCGCTTACCCCAGGACATCGGCGTAGACATGCTGCGCCAGGCGTTTGGCATCGGTGCTCTTCTTCAGCACGCCGATGCGGCGGAAATCGTCAGCGTAGAACGCGATCTCTTCGCGCAGGTCGGCGCCGGTCGGATGGTGGTTGTAGGTCAGCGTCGCGTACAGCTTGCGCAGGTCTTCCGGGTTGATCTTGGGCGAGTACCTGGCGAAGACCTTGGCGGCCTCGTTGGGGTTCTCGTTGACGTAGTCGGTGGCCTGCACGATGGCGCGCGCCAGCGACGCGGCGGCGGGGCGGTCATTGCGCACCAGTTCGCCGCGCGCGCCGACCACGCAGCAAACCTTGCGCGCATATTCGCCGGTCAGGTTGGTGGCCAGCTCCACGTAGGCGCCGTTGGTGCGTTTCTCGAGCAGATAGAGGTTGGGATCGCCGTCGGCGATGGCCTGGATCTCGCCCTTGTCGACCGCCACGCCGAGCAGGTCGGCCGGATACTGGCGCCATGTGATGTCCTTGTCCGGGTCGATGCCGTTCTTGGCCAGCAGGATGGTGAAGAAGTGCTTGCCCGGCGCGGCCAGGTCGCTGACGCCCACGGTCTTGCCCTTCAGGTGCTGCAGGCTGGTCACGCCCGCTGCCTTCGATCCCACCAGGCGCACGCAGCCGCCGTGCGAGCTGCCGATGATCTTGACGTCAAAGCCCGCTTCCAGCGGCTTGAGCCAGCGGTGGATCATGCCGACCGCGGCATCGGCCTTGCCGGTGGCGATCGATTCCAGCAGCTGGTCGGTCGAGCCGCTGTAGTTGATCAGGTCGACCTGCAGCCCGTTTTTCTCGAAGAAGCCTTTCTCCTGCGCCACCACGATCGGCGTCAGGCAGAACGAATTCTGGTTCCAGGCGAAGGTCAGCTTGCGCGGCGCGGACCACGCCTGGCGGCCGAGGATCAGCGCCGGCGCCGCGATGGCGGCGGCGCCGGCAAGGCGCAGCACGCCGCGGCGGCGCGGGTCGGTGTCATTGTGCTTCTGGCTCATGGCGATACTCCCCGATTCTTGTTGTGGGTGTGTTGTTGTGATGTACGGCTGCGGTGATCAGGCGGCGCGGCGTTCCGCCTGGTGCGCGGCATCGTGCTGCGCCACCAGTTCGCGTACGCGCGGGATCAGCTCGCGGCCATAGTCGATGGCGTCTTCGAGCGGGTCGAAGCCGCGGATCAGGAAGGTGGTCACGCCCAGTTCATAGTAGGCCAGCAGTGCCTGCGCCACCTGCCCGGGCGTGCCGACCAGGCCGGTCGAGTTGGAACGCCCGCCGGTCTCGCGCGCGATCGCGGTCCACAGGCGCTGGTCGACACGGTCGCCTTTGTCGGCGGCGGCGAGCAGCCGGCGCGCGCCTTCGCTCTGCTGCGGGCCGCCACGGCTGTAGCCGGCCTGCACGCGCAGCGCGCGGGTGCGTTCCAGGATGCTGTCGGCGCGCGCCCACGCTTTCTCTTCGGTCTCGGCCAGCACCGGTCGGAACGAGACCGAGAAGCGCACGGTGCGGCCATGCTGCGCGGCTTCGGCGCGCACGCGCGTGGTCAGCTCGCGCACCTGTTCGAGCGATTCGCCCCACAGCGCATAGACGTCGGCATGCTTGCCGGCGACCTTCAACGCCGCTTCCGACGCGCCGCCGAAATAGATCGGCACATGCGGCTGCTGCGCCGGCTTGACCTCGGAAAAGCCCTGCGTGAAGCGGTAAAACTCGCCAGCATGGTCGAACGGCTGCGGCTCGGTCCAGATGCGGCGCAGGATGTCCAGGTACTCGTCGGTGCGCGCATAGCGCTGGTCATGGTCAAGGAAATCGCCGTCGCGCTGCTGTTCGCTGTCGGAACCGCCGGAGATGAAATGCACGCCCAGGCGCCCACCGCTGAACTGGTCGAGCGTGGCGATCTGGCGCGCCGCCAGCGTCGGCGCGGTGAAGCCGGGCCGGTGCGCCAGCATGAAATGGATGCGCTCGGTCACGCTCGTGGCATAGGCGATGGTCAGCGTGGCCGACGGCCCGGTCGAATGGTGCGGCACCAGGATGCGGTCGAAGCCGGCCTGCTCGTGCGCCTGCGCAAAGGCGCGCACGTAGTCGCGGTCGATTACGGGGCCCGAAGGCGGATGGATCTCGGACTGCTTCTGGCTCTGGATCATGCCGATGAAATCGACGCTCATGCGTACTCTCCTGAATCGGTGACGGCGGCGGCGTGCCACCCGGGCTTTGTATGGACTGGGGAACAAAGTACGCCAGCGGCGCGCCGCGACTAACGAATAAAAACGACGGACCATATTCAATAAGCGTCGTTTTCGGAACGCGGCGGCAGCGCTACGCTATGCGGCATTCGTGGCGATCGGCCCCGACTGCTTCCACAGCGGTCTGCCTTGCCAGCCATCCCTCCCGGAGCTCCGTTCCATGTCTTCGACGTCTTCCCTGCGCCGCCTGCCCGCCAGCGACGCGCGCCTTGGCGAAGTGCTGGCCGAGCTGTCGGCGCGCTTTGCCGCCGGCGCCGCCGCGCACGACGCCGCGGCCAGCTTCCCGCACGACAACTTCGCCCGGCTTCACGCGCAAGGCCTGATCGCGCAGGTGGTGCCGCGCGACTACGGCGGCGGCGGGGCAGGGCTGGCGCAGGCGCGCCGCATCATCGCGGCGGTCGCGGGTGGCGACCCGGCCACGGCGCTGGTGCTGACCATGACCTACCTGCAGCATCGCGCCATCGCGCGCCCCGATTCGCACTGGCCGCACGTGGTGCGCGAGCAGGTCTTTGCCAGCGCGGTGCAGGACGGCGCGCTGGTCAACGCGCTGCGGGTGGAGCCGGAACTCGGCTCGCCGGCGCGCGGCGGCTTGCCCAACACCATTGCCACGCAGGTTGGCGATGGCTGGCGCCTGAGCGGCCGCAAGCTGTACAGCACCGGCATCCCGGCGCTGCGCTGGCTGGCGGTATGGGCACGCACCGACGAGCCGCAGCCGCGTGTGGGCGTGTTCCTGGTGCCGGGGCCGGCCGCGGGCGTGGCCGGCGTGCGCATCGTGGAGAACTGGAACCACCTGGGTTTGCGCGCCTCGGGCAGCCACGAGACCGTGCTCGACAATATCTGGATCCCGCCCGACCACGCCGTCGATATCCGCCCGCCCGCCGCGTGGGCGCCGGCGGGTGCGAGCCAGGCCGACCTCGACGCCAATGCCGACCAGCAGGCGTGGATGATCGTGCTGCTCGGCAGCCTCTATGACGCCGTGGCGCGCGCCGCCGAATCGTGGGTGCGCGGCTTCGTGCGCGAGCGCGCACCCGGCAGCCTGGGCGCGCCGCTGGCGACACTGCCGCGCGTGCAGGAAACCATCGGCGAGATCGCCGCGCTGCTGCGGACCAACCAGGTGCTGCTCGACGATGCCGCCGCGCGCACCGACGCCAATGCGCCCCCCGCCGCCGCCGACAGCGGCCTGCTCAAGTTCACCGTCACCGGCAATGCGATCCGCGTGGTGGAACTGGCGCTGCAACTGGCCGGAAACCATGGCCTGAGCCGCAACAACCCGCTCGAGCGGCACTACCGCGACGTGCTGTGCAGCCGCATCCATACGCCGCAGAACGATTCGATCCTGGTCGCCGCCGGCAAGCACCACCTGGGGCTGTAGGGGCATGCAGCGCAGGCATGAACGCGGCCGCCGCGCCGTGTTATGTTTGCAGCGGCAGCGCCCCACAGAGGGCCCGAACAGAGAACCACCCCCGGAGGCATTTCATGAGCAGTTCCACCGAAGCCAGCGGGCTCGCACCGCTGCGCGATTTCATCACCGGCCTGGCCGCGCTGCTGGACCAGCATCCCGACGAGCCGCGCATCCTGCGCGAGGGCGGGGCGCTGCTGGCGCGGCTGGTGGCGCGCGACGACTGGCTGCCCGAGGCGTGGGCCGAGCCGCACCCCGAGTACTACCAGCAGCACCTGCTGCATTGCGATTCCGCCGAGCGCTTCTCGATCGTCAGCTTTGTCTGGGGCCCGGGGCAGCGCACGCCCATCCACGACCATACCGTCTGGGGGCTGATCGGCATGCTGCGCGGCGCGGAGGACTCGCAGCCCTTCGTGCTCGACGACGCCGGCCGCCCCGTGCCGCACGGCGAGCCGGTGCGGCTGGTGCCCGGGCAGGTCGAAGCGGTGTCCCCCACGGTGGGCGACATCCATCGCGTCAACAACGCGCATGACGACCGCGTCTCGGTCAGCATCCACGTGTATGGCGCCAATATCGGCGCGGTCCGGCGCTCGGTCTACGCCGAGGACGGCACGCGCAAGCCCTTTATCTCCGGGTATTCCAACCCGACCCTGCCCAACCTGTGGGACCGTTCCCGCGAAGTCTCGAAGTCATGACCATCCAGCACGCCACGCAAGCCGCCGCTACGGCACTCCCGACATTCACCCGCGCGCAGGTGCGCCAGGCCCTGCTGGCCGGCGCCGAGATCGCGCTGATCGACGTGCGCGAGGAGGAGCCCTTCGCGCAGGAGCATCCGCTGTGGGCCGCCAACTTCCCGCTGTCGAAGCTTGAGCTGGAGGCGTGGCCGCGCATCCCGCGCCGCGATACGCTGATCGTGGTCTACGGCGAACACGCCGGGGAAGACCTGGCACCGCGCGCTGCGTCGGTGCTGCAAGCGCTGGGCTATACCAACGTGCACCGGCTCGAAGGCGGGCTGACGGGCTGGATTGCCGGCGGCGGCGAAGTGTTTCGCGACGTCAACGTGCCGAGCAAGTCGTTCGGTGAAGTGGTCGAGGCAAAGCGCCATACGCCGTCCCTGTCGGCCGAGGAAGTGCAGGCGCTGATCGACACCAGGGCCGATGCGGTGATCGTCGATGCGCGCCGCTTCGACGAGTACCAGACCATGAGCATTCCCACGGCCACCAGCGTGCCCGGTGCCGAACTGGTGCTGCGCGTGCGCGAGCTGGCGCCCGACCCGCGCACGCAGGTGATCGTCAATTGCGCTGGCCGCACGCGCAGCATCATCGGCACGCAGTCGCTGGTCAACGCCGGCATTCCCAACCCGGTGGCGGCGCTGCGCAACGGCACCATCGGCTGGACGCTGGCGGGCCAGCAGCTCGACCACGGCGCCAGCCGCCGCGCGCCTGCCGAGGTGAGCAGCGGCAACCGCGACAGCGCCCGCCGCGGCGCGCGCGAGATCGCCGACCGCGCCGGCGTGCGCCGCATCGCGCTAGCCGCGTTGCCATCGCTGCAGGAGCCGGGCCGCACCGTGTACCGCTTCGACGTGCGCACGCCCGAGGAGTTTGCCGATGGCCACCTGCCCGGCTTCGTCAATGCGCCGGGCGGGCAGCTGGTGCAGGAAACCGACCACAACGCCCCGGTGCGCGGCGCGCGCATCGTGCTGGCCGATGACGACGACGTGCGCGCCAGCATGACCGGCTCATGGCTGGCGCAGATGGGTTGGGACGTCTGGGTGGTGGAGCCGGCCGATGCATCCGCGCGCGGCGAGACCGGCGCGGTGGCGGCCAGCGTTCCTGTGCCGCCGGCGGTGCCGACGGTGGCGCCCGCCGGACTGGCTGCGTGGCTAGACAAGGACGCGGAGGGCAGTACCGTCGTGCTCGACTTCACCGCGAGCGCCAACTACGTCAAGCGCCATATCCCGGGCGCGTACTTTGTCATCCGTGCACAGCTGGCGGATGCGCTGACACGTATCCCGCAGGCGCGGCGCTACGTGCTGACTTGCGGCTCCAGCCTGCTCGCGCGCTTTGCCGCCGCCGACCTGCAGCGGCTGACCGATGCGGAGGTGGTGGTGCTGGACGGCGGCACGCAGGCGTGGATCGCGGCCGGGCTGCCGCTGGAGTCCGGCGAGACGCACCTGGCGTCAGAGCGCACCGACCGCTATCGCCGGCCGTATGAAGGCACCGACAACCCGCGCGAGGCGATGCAGGGCTACCTGGACTGGGAGTTCGGGCTGATCGCGCAACTGGAGCGCGACGGCACGCACGGCTTCAGGGTGGCCTGAGCAGCCTCACTTCGGGCGGCGCGTACCCGTGCCGCCCGCTCCCGGGCCTGGTTCCAGGCCAAGCTCCGCGCACAGCCACGCGACAAAGGTTGCGATCTTCGGCAAGTGCGCTTCATTCTGCCGGTAGCACAGGAAGTGGGTTTCACGCGCCACCGGCCGGAACTCGCCTTCGCCGACCGGCACCAGGTCACCGCGCGCCAGTTCGCGCTCGGCCAGGCGGATGCTTTCCAGCGCCACGCCCATGCCATCGACCGCAGCGGAGATCGCCAGTGCGCCGCGGTCGAATGAAGCGCGCGGCCGCGTCGGGCACACCATGCCGTTGGCATCGAACCAGTCGGGCCAGGTCACGCGGCTAAGCTGCGAATCGATCAAAGGCAGCGCCTGCATCTGCGCGCGCGCCGGCAAGCCATCGTC
Source organism: Cupriavidus sp. P-10 (assembly GCF_003402535.2). NCBI lineage: Bacteria > Pseudomonadati > Pseudomonadota > Betaproteobacteria > Burkholderiales > Burkholderiaceae > Cupriavidus > Cupriavidus sp. P-10. The sequence continues at coordinate 2,206,397 of NZ_AP025171.1, read as the reverse complement.
GAGCAGCCGGGGCGAACACAGCGGCAGGATCCGCTCCTTGCCCAATGGCGTGACGATGACGCCCGCGCGCGCCTGCGCGGTGCCGTAGGTGATGGCCAGGTCGACTTCGCGCGCCAGCGTCATGTCGATGGGCTCGGCGCCGGACGAAAGGCGGATGGTGATGTCGGGATGCTGCTGCATGAACGCCGGCAGGCGCGGCCCCAGCCATTTCACCGCGAAGCTGGGCGCGCTGTACACCGCCAGCACCTGCGCCTGCGGCGCCAGCGCGACCTCGTTGCACGCGGCCTCGATCACGTCGAACACGCGCGACAGGCTTTCCAGCAGGCGGCGGCCTTCGGGCGTCGGCTCGACCCGACGGTTGCGGCGCACGAACAGCTTGCGCCCGAAGTAATCCTCCAGCTCGCGCACCTGATGGCTGATTGCCGATTGCGTCAGGTGCAGCTCGTTGGCCGCCAGCGTAAAGCTCTCCAGCCGGGCTGCCGCCTCAAAGGCGCGCAATAGCACGAAGTTCGGTACCCGCCGCATGGCTGTTTTCTCTCGCGTGAATCCATGAATACAGTTCATGCTTTCATGAACACCCATCGTTTGTCAACATATCCTCCCGGCGCGACTATGCCTCCAGCGCGACGGTGTACCCGGCAGGGCCGTCGCAAGAACAGTTCCCTTCGAAACCCAACAGGAGCAGTCATGGCGGCAGTCCTCGAACGCACCGCGCAGGTCTTCAACGACGAAGAACGCGTTTCCATCTATCAGCCCGAACAGCGCGGCCTGATCTTTCCGTCGATCCCGGAGTTCTCTTCCTTTGCCGAAGAGCGCCAGTACCGCAAGGAGCGGCTGGTGGCGGCGTGCCGCGCCTTTGCGCTGGAAGGCTACGACTACGGCTTTGCCGGGCACCTGACGGTGCGCGACCCGGAGCACCCGGAGCTGTACTGGACCAACCCGATGGCGATCCACTTCGCGCAGGTGAAGGTCTCGAACCTGATTTGCGCGGACCATGAAGGCAAGGTCGTGGAAGGCGGCTACGCCATCAACCGCGCCGGCTTCGTGCTGCATGCCGCCGTGCATGAGATGCACCAGGACATCGTGGCGATGTGCCACGCGCACACCGAATACGGCACCGCGTTCGCCTCGCTGGGCAAGCCGATCGAGCCGATCACGCAGGACGCGGCCGCGTTCTATGAAGACCACGTGGTGATCGGCGACGAGGCCGGCAAGGTCGCGGTCGAGGTCAAGGGCGGCCACAAGGTGGCCAACGCCTTCAAGGGCGTCAAGGCCGCGATCCACCAGAACCACGGGCTGCTGACCGCGAGCCGGCACAGCATCGAGTCGGCCGCGTTCTGGTTTATCGCGCTGGAGCGCTGCTGCAAGCAGCAACTGATGGTGGAGGCGACCGGCATCACGCCGCGCCTGGTGTCGCCGGATCGCGCGCGCTACAGCCGCGAGCACGTCGGCAGCGACTACATCGGCTGGCTGCACTTCCAGCCAATCTGGGACCACCTCTGCGCCACCCAGCCCGACATGTTCGACTGAGCGGGCACGCCCGCTTGCCACGGCCGCCGCGTGCTCGCATGGCACGGGCGGCCGCCGATGCAGTTCCCCCGCCAGATCACGCAACCACAGCGATGACGCCCCCAGGAGACACCATGCAATCACCCAGCGCAACCGCGGCGCCCTTTGCCGCTACCGAATCGGAAACCTATACCCGGGTCATGTGGCGGCTATTGCCGTTCCTGTTCCTGTGCTACCTGTGCGCCTACCTTGACCGCATCAACGTCGGCTACGCCAAGCTGCAGATGATGCAGGACCTTGGCCTGAGCGACGCCATCTATGGTTTGGGCGCCGGCATCTTCTTCGTCGGCTACCTGCTGTTCGAGGTGCCCAGCAACCTGATTCTGCTGCGCGTCGGCGCGCGGCGCTGGATCGCGCGCATCATGGTCACGTGGGGCATCATCTCCGCGGCAATGATGTTCGTGAAGTCGCCCACCAGCTTCTACATCATGCGCTTCCTGCTGGGCGTGGCCGAGGCCGGCTTTATCCCGGCGATCCTGCTGTACCTGACGTACTGGTTCCCGGCGTCGCGCCGCAGCAAGGTGACCGCGCTGTTCCTGACGGGTATCCCGATGTCCGGCGTGATCGGCGGGCCGCTGTCGGGCTGGATCATGAGCGCCATGCACGGCTCGCACGGCTGGGCCGGCTGGCAGTGGCTGTTCCTGCTGGAAGGCATTCCGACGGTACTGGTGGGCGTAATCGCGTATTTCTACCTGGATGACAAGGTGGCCGATGCGAAATGGCTGACGGCACAGCAGCGCGCCATGATCGAGACCAACCTCGCGGCCGAGAGCCGCGGCCATGCGCTGCACTCCGTGCGCGACGGGCTGACCAACCCGCGCATCCTGCTGCTCAGCGTGATCTATTTCTTCTTCACCATGGGGCTGTACGGCGTCAGCTTCTGGCTGCCGACCATCGTCAAGGCCAGTGGCGTGTCGGATCCGCTCGATATCGGCCTGCTCTCGGCGATTCCGTATGCGGCGGCGACCGTGTCGATGATCCTGGTCGGCCAGCGTTCCGATGCGCGTGGCGAGCGGCGCTGGCACCTGGCCGTGCCGGGCGTAGTGGGCGCGCTGGGCCTGTGCCTGAGCGTGGCCTATGCCGGCAATACCGCGCTGGCGATGCTGGCGCTGACCATCGGCACCATGGGCATCATGACCACCATCTCGCAGTTCTGGACGCTGCCGCCGGCGATTTTGGGTGGTGCGGCCGCCGCGGCGGGCATTGCGCTGGCCAACTCGGTCGGCAGCATCTCGGGCGTGATCAGTCCTTACCTGATCGGCTGGGTGCAGTCGAACACGGGCACCACCGGCAACGGCGTGCTGGTGCTGGCGGCGAGCCTGGTGATCGGCGGCATGCTGGTGTTCACCGTGCCGGCGCGGCTGGTCAACAGCGGCGTGCGCAAGGACTGATGATGGGCCGCCGCTACACAGGTGCCGGGCAGGAGCGGGCGCGCTCAGGCGATCTGGCGTGCCTCGCCCAGGAACTCTCCAAGCCGGCGCGTCAGGTTCTCGCGGGCGCGGGTAGTGTGCAGGTCGGTCAGCTCGGCGGCGCGGGTCGCGTCGCCGGCGGCAATGGCTTCGGCGATGGCTTCGTGCTCGTCCCAGATCGACTCGCGCTGGGCCGAGGACTGCAGCACCGCACCCATGGCGCGGCGCAGGTGGACCCAGTACATCTCGGCGCTCTGCGCCAGCAGCGGGTTGCCGGCGGCCTCGTAGATAGCGTGGTGGAAGGCCATGTCGGCGTCCATCATCGCCTTCACGTCCTTGCCGCGCGCGGCACGGCGGCCGTGCGCGATCAGCGCCGGGTCGACCCGGAAGCGCCGCGCGGCGGCCAGGCGCGCCGCCAGCGCGTCAAGCGCGCCGCGGACCTCGTAATAGTGGCCGACCGCGGCCGTGTCGAGCGGGGTTACCAGCACGCCGCGGCCGGGCGCGTCCTGCACCAGCCCGTCCTTTTTCAGCAACCGCAGCGCCTGCAGCACCGGGGAGCGCGACACCTGCATCTGGTCGGCGATCTCTTCCTGCGTCAGGCGCGTGCCCGGGGCCAGGGTGCCATCGCTGATGGCGTCGAGGAGCATCTTGTACACCTCGTCGACATAGTCGGGGCGGGTCTGGATCTTGGGGAGGATGGCGGTCATGGTAGGGCAGTCTGCACTTTGTATTCAGACTACACGGCGCGCTCGCGCGCCGTCAATCCGGCAACGGAGTTCAATCAGGAGTGAATGACCATGCATGTGTATTACGACAAGGATGCTGACCTGTCGCTGTTGCGCGCGCGCACGGTGGCGGTGATCGGCTACGGCTCGCAAGGCCACGCCCATGCGCTGAACCTGCGCGACAGCGGCGTCGAGGTGGTGGTGGGCCTGCGCGAAGCCGGCGCCTCATCGCGCAAGGCGGCCGCGGCGGGCCTGGCGGTCGCGACCGTGGCGGAGGCCGCGGCACGGGCGGATATCGTCATGCTGCTGATCCCGGACGAGACCATCGCGCAGGTCTATCGCGAATCGGTGGCGCCGGCGATGCGTCCGGGGACGGTGCTTGCCTTTGCCCACGGCTTCAATATCCACTACGGGCAGGTGGTGCCTCGTGAAGACCTGGATGTGGTCATGGTCGCACCCAAGGCGCCGGGCCATACGGTGCGCTCGACCTATACCCAGGGCGGCGGCGTGCCGGCGCTGATCGCGGTGGCGCAGGACCGTTCCGGCAGCGCCCGGGATATCGCGCTGGCCTACGCCTCGGCCATCGGCTGCGGCCGTTCGGGCGTGATCGAGACGGATTTCCGCGAGGAGACCGAGACCGACCTGTTCGGCGAGCAGGCCGTGCTGTGCGGCGGCACGGTCGAACTGATCAAGGCCGGCTACGACACGCTGGTGGAGGCCGGCTACGCGCCGGAGATGGCGTACTTTGAATGCCTGCACGAACTCAAGCTGATCGTCGACCTGATCTACGAGGGCGGCATCGGCACGATGAACTACGGCATTTCCAACAACGCCGAGTTTGGCGAGTACCTGACCGGTCCGCGCATCGTCACCGACGAAACCCGCGCCGCAATGCGGCGGGTGCTGCACGATATCCAGTCCGGCGAGTATGCGCGGCAGTTCATCCTGGAAAGCCAGGCGGGCGCGCCGACCCTGCAGTCGCGCCGGCGCCTGACCGCCGCGCATCCGATCGAAACCGTGGGCGCACGGCTGCGGGCGATGATGCCGTGGATCGGCAAAGGCGCGCTGGTCGACCGCAGCCGGAACTGAGGCAAACCACCAGGCCGGCGTAACACCCGGGGGTAAACCTTTACTTGCATCGGCGCCGTCCGCGCCTAAACTCTGTATACAGAGTTCAGAATTCGGTAGCCGGTAACGAAACCGGAATTCCTCATTCCTCACGGAGACAAGTCATGACCCAGAAGTCCGAGAAGCTCGATACGCCCCGCACCGCCGGCGGCAATGTCGTTGCCAAGAAGCTGATTCCCTATGGCGGCTACTACGCCAACCGCATTCCCGACCACGACCCCGAACTGACCGAAACCGGCGCCGGCACGCCGATGGGCGAGTACATGCGCCGCTTCTGGCACCCCGTATGCATGTCGCTGGAGCTGACCGACACACCGCGCTTCCTCAAGATCCTGGGCGAGGAACTGGTCGCCTTCCGCGACGGCAGCGGCCGGGTGGGCGTGCTGCATGCGCACTGCGTGCACCGCGGCGCGTCGCTGGAATACGGCGCGATCCAGGAGCACGGCATCAAGTGCTGCTACCACGGCATGGTGTTCGACGTGGACGGCGCGTGCCTGCATGTGCCGTTCCCCAAGGGCGAGGAGAAGGAGGCCGAGAAGTACGCCTGCTCGATCCGCCAGGGCGCGTACAAGGCGTTCGAGCGCAACGGGCTGGTGTTTGCCTACATGGGCCCGCCCGACGAGGAGCCGCCGTTCCCCGAATGGGAGGCGGACTTCACGGTGCTGCCGGGTGACGAACTGGTGCCGTACAGCAACTTCCAGCACTGCAACTGGCTCCAGGTCCAGGACAATGCCGCCGACAACTTCCACCCGACCGCGCTGCACGCGGCAAGGAACGTGGTCGGCGGCAACTACCAGGGCACGACCTTCGATGAAGTGGGGGCCGCGTCGATGGAAGTCGCGCCTGACATGCAGTTCATCCCGGTGCACCAGGGCCGCGGGCTGGCTTGCGCGGGCGCGCGCCGCGTTGACCAGGACAAGCTGTTCCTGCGCGTGCAGCACCAGGTGCTGCCGAACCTGAGCCTGCACGCCTATACCTCGGAGGACGGCTCGGAGAAAAAGCTGTTCAGCCGCTTCCACATCATCCGCTGGACCGTGCCCGTCGACGACGAGAACAGCAAGATGATCGGCTGGCGCGTGATGGGCCCCGGCATCGACACGCGCGGCGTGGGCGACAAGAGCATGGTCGGCTATGAAACCATCGACTTCCTGGAAGGGCAGGTGGCGATGCGCCGCCCGGAGCGGTTCGGCAACTACAAGCTGGAAGACCTGCCGCCGATCCCGCCCAACCACCGCGAGCGCCACGACTACAAGGCCGCGCAATACGCGCCTGGCGACTACGAGGCCATCATCAGCCAGCGCCCGATCGCCGTGCACGCGCTGGAAAACCCGACCAAGTTCGACGCCGGCCTGTTTGCCTTCCGCAAGATGCTGCGCGAGGCGGTGCGCGGCACCAATGTCTCATCCGAGGCGCGCGGGTTTGCCGACTGGCTGCGCGCGGTCAGCGGCGAGCCCAACAGCTTCTGCTCGGGCAATGTGTTCGCGATTCCCCAAGCCGGGACCGTCGAGCAGGAAGTCGCCAACCGCCGCCGGCTGGCACGCGAGGTGGTGGCCATCCTGAACGAGTCCGACAGCCTGAAGGGCGCGGAGCGGGCGAAGTTCGTGCGCGACCGCTTCGAGGCCCTGGAGCAGAGCTTCCGCGCCTGATGCGCGCAGCGTGAACAGGCGGGCGGCCGCACCTGGCGTGCGCGCCGCCCCCCGCAACAGCCCAAGCCGTGAAGGAAAGCGAAATGAGCACTACCCCAGAATCCGCTCCGATCGAACTGCTAGTCCGGCAGATCCGCGCCGAAGCCGCCGGTATCAACGCCTATGAACTGGTCGAACCCGATGGCCGGCCGCTGCCGCCGTTTTCCGCCGGCGCGCATATCGACGTGCATGTCGCGTCCGGGCTGGTGCGGCAGTACTCGCTGTGCAACGACCCGGCCGAGCGCCACCGCTATGTCATTGCCGTGCTGCGCGACGAAGGCGGTCGCGGCGGCTCGCGCGCGGTGCATGAGCGCATCCGCGTGCGCGACCGCGTTGCCGTCAGCGCACCGCGCAACCACTTTGCGCTGGCCGGCGGCGCGCGCAAGGTCGTGCTGCTGGCCGGCGGCATCGGCGTGACGCCGCTCAAGGCGATGGCGCACAGCCTGGCGGCGGACGGCGCCAGCTTCGAACTCCACTATTGCGCCAAGGCGCCGGACTGCGCCGCGTTCTCCGAGGAACTGTCAGGGCTCGGGGGCCACGTCCACTACCACTTCGACGGCGGCAATCCCGCCAACGGACTGGACATTACCGGCATGCTGGCGCAGCCCGCGGCGGGCACGCACCTGTATTACTGTGGCCCCGGCGGCTTCATGAAAGCCTGCGGCGAAGCCTCGGGGCACTGGCCCGCGGGCACCGTCCACTGCGAGCACTTCAAGGCGCCCGTGGCGCCGACCGGCGCTGTGGTTGCCACCGGCGGCTATGTCGCACAGATCGCCAGCACGGGACAGGAAGTCACCGTAGGCGCGGGACAGAACCTGGCGGAGGCGCTGCAGTCCGCCGGCATCGCGCTGGAGACCTCATGCCAGTCCGGGCTGTGCGGGACCTGCAAGGTTCGCTATGTAAGCGGTGAGGTCGACCACCAGGACTACATCCTTGACGAGACGGAGCGGCAGTCGTTCCTGACGCCGTGCGTGTCGCGGGCGTGCGGTGGGCGGTTGGTGCTGGATTTGTAAGTGGAGGGGCCAGTTCGCTGGTTGGCCAGGCGCGTCCAGATGGCGTGCGGAGGGTAAACCCGGAAGGCCATCCCTCGGCCGGGGAAGGGGCTGAATTTCCATCTTCCACCTTCCATCCACCGTCATCTCTGGGGAACGAACGTAACGATTCCCTGTCAATCGTAATCGTTACGTTACAATGCTGTACCGCAGCACGGCGCGCGCCTTGCCAAAATGGCGTTTTCGCCCCGTGCCCCAAGCCCCCGACCGATGCGATTGTTTTTCCTGCTGCTGACTGCCATGTGCCTGTCGCTGCTCTCCTTTGGAGCGGTGGCGGACGCGCGCGCGTCCGTGCAGCCGGAGGTCCAGGCCAGCACCGAACTGGCCGCACTGCAGTCGGTGGACGACCTGGGCCGCATCATCGCGCCCGGCGACGATGGGCTGACCGACGACGATATCTGCGAAGACCCGCCGCCCGGGTACTGCAATATCTGGTCGGCCGACCTGCTGGATCCGCTGGACCTGCTGGATGAGATCGAGGAATCCAGCGCCCTCATTGCCTTGCCCCCCGTGAAGCTGCTGCTGCCCACCGGGGATGTGGCGCAAAATCCCCACGGCCGGGCCGAGCCGCCGCCTTCGGCCTTTTTCCGGCCGCCAATTTCCCGCTCCTGAGCGCCGGGCGTTCACACGCCTTGCCGCTCCCCCGCGCGCACGCGCTGCCTCCGCAGTTGCCGTGCCGCGGGCCGCGCCCCCTTGCCTGATATCGCCAGCCTGCCCGCCGCTACCGCGCGCGGGTAAGCCGCTGCCGTTGTCCGTCCCGCCGTGACTCGTGCGCCGGGGCGCGCGGCGGCATGGCGCAGGCGTCGTATTGCTTGCATTCCGGACTCATGACAACAACCAAGCTGACCCTGATCGCGTCGCTTTCGCTGCTCGCGTTCGCCGCTGCCCCGGCCCATGCCGGTGAGCAGGGCGCCACCCCGGCGAAGGCCGCGGGGGCAACGGGCACCGTACCCGCTGCCCCGGCCGCACCGCTCTCCAAGCCTTCTCCGAAGATTGCCGCCGCCACGGCGCCCACTCCCGGCGCCGAACTGCTGGCTGCCACGGCCGTGCCCAAGGCTGCATCCGCACGCCCCGCCGGCGCCGCGGCTGGCCCCGCGTTCACGCTGCCGCAACTGCTCGACATGGCGCAGTCGACCAACAAGGGTGTCGCCGCGGCCGAGGCCAATGTCGATGCCGCCAGCGCCGCCATCAGCAGCGCGCGCGCCTATCCCAATCCGCAAGTGGAGGTGATGTACGGCCGCCTGTCCGGCAAGCAGCCGGGCGTGACCAGCGGCAATGCACCCAGCTACGCCGTGGTGCAGAAGCTGGACTACCCGCACCAGCGCAGCCTGCGCGAAGCCATGGCCACGCGCGGGCTGGAGTCGACCCAGGCAGCGCGCCAGGGCTTCCGCTCCGAACTGTCCGCACGCGTCAAGACCGCCTACTACGACGTGCTGCGCCGCGAGAGCGAGTTGCATGCCGCCGAGGAAGACCTGGCGATGATGCGCCAGATCCATTCGCGCGCACGGCTGCGCGTGGAGGTGGGCGAAGCGCCGCGCTATGAACTGATCAAGGCCGAGACCGAACTGCTGGCCTCGCAGAAGAACCAGCAGACCGCCGAGCTGCGCGTCAACCAGACCAAGGCCGCGCTGCGCCAGCAGGTCGGCGGCGCGATGCCGGGCGGCCAGTTCTCGCTGGCCGGCACGCTGGGACAGTCGCCGGATGTGCCGCCGCTGCCGGTGCTGCGCGACACCATGACCGCGAGCAACGCCGAGCTGGTCCAGCGCCGCACGGAACTGGAGCGCGCGCGCCTGGGCGTGGATTACCAGCGTTCGCTGCGCTGGCCGGAGGTGTCGGTGCGCGCCAGCACGGACCGCCAGCCTGACAACAACGTCTCGCAGATCGGCCTGGTGATGACCATCCCGCTGTGGGACCGCCGCCGCGGCCCGGTGGGCGAGGCGACGGCGCAGGCCACGC